>JBBQNK010000009.1:0-101258 GCA_038329865.1 Tepidisphaerales bacterium
CTCCTCATGAAAACCTCCCATCAGATTAGCGGCCTGCGGCCGCCAACCTGATCGGGGTCCATGAGGTAAAGTCTTGGGTGCTACGTTTTTCAACCGACCGTCGGTTCCGCCGACCGCTCCACTTTTCAACCGGCGTTTACACCGGCGACTGTGGCTGGCGCGCAATCGGCCCGGCGGGTTGGATGACAGTTGTGCGCGATTGGAAAAGCATCTCGGGACGTGAGAGCGACTATCGAGTCTTCGTTTAGCCGGCGAGCTTGCTCGCCGTGGGCGATTCAACGGCGAGCAAGCTCGCCGGCTACACAAAGGCGCTGTTCTGCGTTTCAACGTCGCTCAAATCCGCCGGGCTCAATCTTGGCGAGAGCAATTGAATGATCAGCAGCGCCAGCAGGTAAATCGTGCCGGCGATGGTGAACATGATGATGTAACTTCCGCTCGCGTCTTTGATTCGCCCAGCCGAGGCTTGCAGGATCATTCCGCCGACCGCCCCCGCCATACCGCCGAAGCCGACGATCGAGCCGACCGCCCACTGCGGGAACATGTCGCTGGTGAGAGTGAAGAGGTTCGCGGAAAATCCTTGGTGCGCCGCCGCCGCCAGG
Organism: Tepidisphaerales bacterium; assembly: GCA_038329865.1. GTDB lineage: Bacteria > Planctomycetota > Phycisphaerae > Tepidisphaerales > Tepidisphaeraceae > JANMES01. The sequence continues at coordinate 600 of JBBQNK010000009.1, forward strand.
CCGATCAATCCAACGGCTACCCACAGGTTGAGAGTGATCGGCGCGTAGATGACCGGCAGGATGCATACGCCGCACAACAGCATCGCCGATTTGCGTGCCGCGTTGGCGGTCCAGCCTCTTTGCATCAGCGTGGACGAAAGCCACCCGCCGGCGATGCTGCCGAAATCCGCCAGAACATAGATGACGATCAGCGGCAGGCCGATCGATTTGATGTCGACGTGAAATTGGTCAGCCATAAATTTGCCCGACCAGAAGAGGTAAAACCACCAGATCGGATCGGTGAGAAACTTCCCGATCGCAAACGCCCACGTCTGCCGGTGCGGCAGGAGCTTGAGCCACCGCACTTTCCGCGTCGGCTCGGCCGGCTCGCTTTGAATGTACGCGAGCTCCGCCGGCGAAACCCGAGGATGATCCTGCGGCCGGCGGTACATCGGCAACCAGAAGAAAACCCAGATTAATCCGATTAAACCTGTGACGATGAAGACGGATTGCCAGCCGTATCGGACAAACAAGATCGGCGCGATCAGCGGCGCGAGAAACGCGCCGACATTGCAGCCGGAGTTGAAAATCCCCGTTGCAAACGCCCGCTCGCGCTTCGGGAACCACTCGGCCACTGTTTTGATGGCCGAAGGAAAATTCCCTGCCTCGCCGAGTCCGAGCATGAATCGCGCCGCTGCGAATCCGCGTGCTGATCCCGCCAGCGAATGCCCCGCAGCCGCCAGGCTCCAGACGATCAGCGAGACGGCGTAACCGACCCGCACGCCGACGCGATCGATGAACCAGCCGATCAGCAGGAAGCCGATCGCGTACGCGAAGGTGAACATCGCGTTGATGTCGCCGTACTGCGTGTCGGTCCAGCCGATTTTCTTTTGGAGTTCGGGCGCGACGACATTCAGCACACTGCGATCGAGATAGTTGATGGTGGTGGCGGCGAACAGCAGGCCGCAGATGACCCAGCGGTAACGCGTCATCGGCCCGACAATGCGCGCCGGCGGAATCGACAAGTTGATTTCCAAATCCCCAGCCGCCGCCATGGCGATCATTATGACTCGGAACGAGCGAAGGCGTTAATGAAATTCGCGCCGGCGACGGCCGTTCGGTCCGGATTACTTCTTTGCACTTCCGCGGTGCTGGTTCCACCACTCGGCGTACGGCGTTTCTTCAATCCGCTGTCGGCTGTAGTCGGGCGCGCCGTCGGTCCACCACGGCTTGCCGCGCTCGCCGAGGCCTTTCTTGGCGTCGTCGACCTTGCGGTGCGCTTTCTGCACGGCCTCGGGTGGACCCCACATTTTGGCGGATTTTTCTTCTTTGCGGGCGATCACAAGCAGCGCCGAATACCTCTCCCGGTCGGCAGGTGATAGATTGGGATTGCTGCAGCGCAGAAGCTTGCCACGAGCGATGAAGTAGCGGCCGTCGGGCGTGGAGAGATAGCGATGCGTCGGCTTCGCAACAGCCGGCGGCGACTCGATCTTCTCGGGCGCGACGGACGGCGTCGGCGGAGCCTCGACCTTTGCGGGCGTCGCGACATTCGCGGCCTTCATGAGTTTCTCGATCTTGAGAGCTTTTTCTGACTTTTCGTTTTTCATAAACAAATAGGCCCGCCACCAGGTGACGGGCCTATCGAGTTAAGTTTCAATCGATCGACATCGCTTCACGTTTAGCCGTCGCGGCCACGCGACGGAATCCACCCGTCGCGTGGCCGCGACGGCTAAACATCACGACTACCGACTAGTCGAGGTTCATGCTCATCAGGAATTGAGCATTGCTCGGCACCTTCTCCAAGCGGCCCTTGAGCAGCTCGACGGCTTCGACCGGGTTCATGTCGCTCAACACGCGGCGGAGACGGAAGATGAGTTCCATTTCCTTCTTATCAAGCAGCAATTCTTCGCGGCGGGTGCCGGAGGAATTGATGTCGATGGCCGGGTAGGTGCGGCGGTCGACCAGGCGGCGATCCAGGTGCAACTCGGCGTTGCCGGTGCCCTTGAATTCTTCGAAGATGACTTCGTCCATCTTACTGCCGGTGTCGATGAGCGCGGTCGCAAGAATCGTCAGGCTGCCGCCTTCTTCGATGTTTCGGGCGGCGCCGAAGAAGCGCTTGGGCTTCTGCAACGCGTTCGCGTCCACGCCGCCGGTGAGGATCTTGCCGGAGTGCGGGACTTCGGTGTTGTACGCACGGGCCAGTCGCGTAATCGAGTCGAGCAGGACGACGACGTCCTTGCCGAACTCAACATATCGCTTGGCTTTTTCGATGACCATTTCCGCAACCTGCACGTGACGGCTGGTCGGCTCATCGAACGTGGACGAGATGACCTCGCCCTTGGTGTTGCGTTCCATGTCCGTCACTTCTTCCGGCCGCTCGTCGATCAGCAGGATCATCAAAATCACTTCCGGGTGATTCTTGCTGATGGCGTTGGCGATCTTCTGCAGCAGAACGGTTTTACCCGTACGCGGCGGAGCGACGATCAGCATGCGCTGGCCTTTCCCGATCGGGGTCACGAGGTCGACGATCCGCATGTTCATGTCTTTCGGATCGCTCTCGAGCACCAGCCGGCGCGTCGGGTGCAGCGGCGTGAGGTCTTCGAAGTTGCCGGTGTCGTTGATGCGTTCCGGGTCTTCGCCGTTGATGGCTTCAACGCGGAGGAGCGCAAAGTACCGTTCCGATTCCTTCGGCGGACGAATCTGTCCCTGCACCACGTGGCCGTTGCGCAGACCGAAGCGGCGGATCTGGCTGGGGCTGATGTAGATGTCGTCTGGGCAAGGGAGGTAGTTGTATTCCGGGCTGCGGAGGAAGCCGAAGCCGTCGGGGAGGATTTCCAGGACGCCTTCGCCGTACATCAGGCCGTTCTGGCGGATGCGGGCTCGCAGGATCTGGAAAATCAGGTCCTGTTTCTTCAGGCCGATGTAGTCCTGGATGTTTTCCTGCTTGGCGATTTCATGCAGGCCGATGATGTCCATCTGCTGCAGGTCTTTGATGTAAAGCTTGCCGCCCTTCACCTGTTCATATTTAGCGTTGGTTTCGGCGTCGAAGGAGCCGACGTCTTCGCCGGTGGCGTTGGTGTTTGAGGTGGCCGGCGCTTGCGGGGCGGCGGGTGCCGGCGGAGTCGCAACAGCAACGGCGACGGGAGCTTGCGGGGTTTCGACTTCGGGGGCGTCCTGCTCACTCTGCGAGGAGTTCGAGCGACGCGTGCGGGTGGGGGCTTTGGCCATGATGCGGACTTTCAAAAAAGGGTTTACAGATCTTGTGGTTAATGCGCGGACCGTATGTTCGGTCTTGTCGTGCTGTTCATTCTGTGTGAATTACGCCCATGCGTTAGGGAAACAATTGTCGTGGAACTTTGGGGGATTGAGGTCGCCTTACCATCCGGGCGGGACGACCGATCGACTAGGGCCTGACCTGGCAGGTGCCTGCGATGCCCGTCTTCCAGACGGGCCGTTCCTTGTCAAAGATGTCTGGGAAAGACCTTCGCTGCCTTTACGCCCGGCGGACCGGGCAAAACTCGCCAACCTTTTCCCTCAACGCGCTGCCAATCCATATATCAAATCGATGACGGGTGGAGCTTCGCGAAATCAAAATGCTTGAAGAGAATCGAACGCTACAGCATGGAAATAAAGCACAATGCTGAATGGATTCGAATCGACATTCTCGCGTGAATTCGGGAAAGCACTTGACCGACTTGGCCGCGGGCGTTGACTCGTTCTTATGGAGTCGACGTCCATATCCTTGCATAGCCGACGGTTTTTGTCCAGTGCCTTTCAAAATAATCTCAAAAATACTGGGTTGGCCCATTCGGGAGGAGCCCCTTGACCGTTCCAGGCGGATTTCCCGATTTTGTACGGTTATTCGGCGTACGTCCGGCAAAATGCTTCCTGGTCTATGCGATTGAGCGGTGATTCGGCCTTTGCGAACCAGGATTACAGTACAGGCACGATTTAGCCGTCCTCAGTCTGAGCGGGCCCTACGCGCGGCCGGCGACGACATGGCAGGCAGGAGGTTTCCTCAACCTGTATTCGCAACTTTCCCGCCGCTTTCACGGCAACCGGCGAGCCGGCGACATGGGCGTCGGGGCATTGCATGCTACATCGCGTGATGGAGTGCTCGTTTTTACGAGATCCGGAAAAGTGTGCGTCGAGAACAATCCATGCGCGCCCGCCGCTTGAGATTTGACAGCCGATTTATTTGCCGGACTTCGCGACGATCGCATCCAGCACCGCCGCGATCTGTTTGATCAGCTGTTGCTTCGACTCGCTCGATTCACCGGAGTTGACCACGGAAGCATCGCACGCCTCCCGCTTTTTTTCGATCGGCCACTGCTGGCACTCCCGCCGCGATAGTTCCTCCGCCGACCAGCCGCGCGCCGCCACGCGCTTCAGACGAATCTCGATCGGGCAATCGACAAAGGCCACGGCGTCGCACTCGCGGTTCAGCCCCGTCTCAAACAGCAGCGGCGTGTCCCACACAAACGCCCGCAACACCGGCGACTTCTCCGCCATCTGGTTCATCTGCTCAATCCGCAGCTGATTGACCATCGGATGCACCAGCCGCTCCAACCGCTCCCGCTCGGCCGGCTCGGCGAAGACGCGTTTCGCCACCGCCTTGCGATCAATCCCCCCCGCCGGCGTGAGCACCTCGGCCCCCCACCACGTCCGGAGAACCTGCTGCACCGCCGGCCGCTCGTAGATCTCGCGAACCGACGCATCCGAGTCGATCACGCCGCACCCCTGCTCGCCGAAGAGTTTGGCGACGAACGATTTCCCACTGCCGATCCCGCCGGCGATTCCGATGATGGGTTTGTTGTGGAACATCGCGATGCATCATCGCACAGCGACTGAGAACGATCCAGCCGCCTTCACATTATACGGCCGGAACTATTGTTCGATGCCGTCTTCGAAGGGCTAGAGGAACGAAAGCGATATGCGATTCACATTCTTATTCACAGTCACTGCGGTACTGATGGCGCTTTCAGCGTGTACTCCCGCCGGGCCGTCGAAGCCCGCAGTAAAATCCTCGCCCATTGTGGTGGAAAATAAGCGGCTCACCTTTGAACCGAAGACTTGCACCGAAGGCCGCGCCGGGCTCTCGTGGGAATTTGGAACGCTCTCAGTCACTGTCCTTGGTCAGCACGACGGATTTTGTGAATTCGACTATCAGTACGAAGTCGAAAGCGCGGGAAAGGGTTATCACATTTACAGGGTTTCAGTCCCCATCGATTCTGGACCAGTCGTGATCGACCCGCGACGAGGCCAAACCTCATTTTCTGAAAAGCAGATGAAACTGATCCGAACAGCATGGGACGGCTGGTTCACCGATCCGCTGGAAGGCACAAAAGAATCGGTCACTCACCGCCCCATCCGTCCTGGCGGCATGGGCACGCCGTTAAAGAAGCACGACAAATTGACCGTTCGCTTCCTCGTCTACCTCGATTTATACAAATGCGAATTCAATAACCTGGCTGGCGAGCAATGGCAGCGGCAGAGCGCAGTAATTCCCGTCACCGGCGACACAGAATGGAAATGGGCCCAGCACGTGCTGCAGGAGATGAAGCTGTACGAAATCCGGCAGGGGAAGGTGCCCGCGAGCGTCGCGGGGCCAGCTATCCATTGGCTGCCGGGCTATACGGAAAAGTCTCAGGTTTATGTGGAAATGCAGGCTGTCAGAATTGAGCGGCGTTGAACACTTCGCGGAGCGAATGTTCGCGTTGAGGGGCGTCCTGGCGCATCAGCGTCAGATACGGGGCCACGAAGGACCACTCTTCATCCGTCACATCACTGGGGTAGGGCTTCCCTGCCATCCCAATAGTTCAGCGCCGCCGGAGAGAAAAGTCCACAACACGCTCTAGTCGCCCCGCGTGCGGGGCGCGTTGGATGCGCTTCGATCCTGCCCCAATCGTGGAAGTCCTGTCGACGTTATCGTGAGGTACACCGAAGGATCTAGCATCCTGCGCGATCAAGCTAGATTCTTCGGAGTACCTCAGGATGACGATGCTACTGTAATCGGTCCGGTCTAACTGGGGAGAATATGTTCCGGCGCCACTGACGCTATGCAACACCCAACGCATCTGCTAATTTTCCACCGCCCCTTCGAACAAACCGATGAGCAAATTTCACGTCAGCCTGATTGTCACGATTCTAGCGTTGATCGCCGCGGCGGTCGGGCTGCACGGAATCGATCGCGTTGTGACGATCGCCGTGATCGTCGCGTCGTTCGTCGTGTTGTTCAGCGTCGGCATTGCGAGAATCAGCCTGCAGTTTTTCGTCCCCACGGTCCTCAGCGGCCGGGTGGGGAAAATGCAAATCGCCCTCACCTTCGACGATGGGCCCGACCCGGCCAGCACGCCCGCACTCCTGGATTTTCTCGCCCGCGAGAAAATCCCCGCGGCGTTTTTCTGCATCGGCAAGCACGTGGCGGCCCATCCCGAGATTGCGCGGCGCATCGTGGCCGAAGGGCATTTGATCGGCAATCACAGCTATCACCACGGCCACTTCATGATGTTCAACCGCGGCCGGGGTTGGGCGCGGGAGATGAAACTCGGGCAAGACGCGATCCGTGAAGCGACCGGCCAAACGCCGGAACTTTTCCGCCCGCCGATCGGGCTGACGAGCCCGCACTTCAAGTACGCGCTGCGGGTCAACGCGCTGAAAATCATCGGCTGGTCCGTCCGCCCGCGCGATACTATCCGGCCGGCAGATGTCGTCATCGAGCATATTCTCAAGGAAACCCGCGACGGCAGCATCATCCTGCTTCATGACGGCGGCACATCAGGCGAGCGGATCGTCGGCATCGTGGAAGCACTCGTGAAGGAACTCCGCTCGCGCGGATTTCGATTTGAACGGGTGGATCGGATGATCGACTGATCGCTAATCCGCACTGCGGTAGGACAGACATTCCTGTCTGCCACGAAGCGAGGTACGCCTCGATTCGTTCTCTTCGATCTTGAATCCGAAAACTGAACGCGGAGACGCGGAGACGCAGAGAACACAAATACTCTTCTTTGTTCTTCTCTGCGTCGCCGCGGCTCCGCGTTCATTTTCTTTTCTGCCGTTCGTGACAGACAGGAATGTCTGTCCTACTGAGAACAATGTCATTCAAGGCGCCGGAAAATCCGCCTCGCCGATTGGCAGTTCGCCCGTGCGGTGCATTTGCAGCACGCGCTGAATATCGCCGTCCTGGCGGCGGTCGTCGTCGATCATGGGGATGGTTTTCCGCACTGCCTGGTGGATCGCGCGCGATCGGCTGTGCACGCCGTGGCTGTTTCTCAGATCGACCGCCTGGCAGAGCGCCAACTGCACCACAGCCAGCGTGGTTTCCGTCAGTTCGATCACGCGCAGCGCGTCGCGGGCGGCGATCGTGCCCATGCTCACCTTGTCCTGGTTGTGTGACTCGGTGCTGCGGCTGAAAACGCTGGCGGGCATCGTGAGCTTGAGCGCCTCGGCCGTGAGGGCTGAAGCGGTGATCTGCATCGCCTTAAAGCCGTGATGGCTGACGTTGTCGTCGCCCTCTTTCGCGACGAGGTCGGCCGGCAGTCCGTTGTTGTAGTGCGGATTGCAGATCAGCGCCATTTGCCGATCGATCAAGTCGGCCACGTTGGCCACGCCGATTTTCAGCAAGTCCATCGCCATGCACGGGTGGCCGCCGTAGAAATTCCCGCCGTGGAGCACGTCGCCGGTGGCGGGGTCGAGCAGCGGGTTGTCGTTGGAGCTGTTGATTTCGGTTTCGAGCAGCGTGGTGATGAACGTGAGCGAATCGAGCAGCACGCCGATGACGTGCGGCGCGCAGCGGATCGAGTAGCGATCCTGCAGCCGGCCGGAATGTTGCGTACCGCGTTCGTACTCAATGTCCTGGGCGATCCATCGTGCGCACGCGAGTTGCCCCGCGTGCGGCTTGGCGAGGAAGAGCCGCTCGTCGAAGTGCGCCCGGTTGCCGCGGAGCACGTCGCTGCTCATCGCGGTGAGGGCACTGGCCCAGCGGGCGAGTTTTTTCGCGCGATCGAACGCGAGACACGCTAGGCCGGTCATCACGCTCGTGCCGTTCATCAGCGCGAGGCTTTCCTTCGGGCGGAGTTCGATGGGCTTAAGCCCAGCCTTCGCTAAGGCTGGGCTTGTGGGCATGACTTGACTGTTGATCGTTCCGCGCGAGCGTGAGTTCGCGCCAGGATCTGCAGTGTCACCCGCGCGGTCTTCCACGCTCACTTCGCGCTCGCCGATCAGGGCCGCAGCGATGTAAGAAAGCGGCGTGAGATCCCCGCTCGCGCCGACGGATCCTTCAGCAGGAATCTGCGGCAAAATCCCGCGATTGAGCAGCTCGCACATACGGTCGAGCAGCATCGGCCGCACGCCCGATCGGCCCTGCGCCAGGCTCACCAATCGCACGACCATGACGGCCGCGGTTTCTTCGGCGTCGAAAAATCGCCCCGTTCCGACGCCGTGAAATCGCACGAGATTCGCCGCCATCTGCGCTGACAGCCCCGGCGGCACGGCCGTTTCGCAGGAAGCGCCGAAACCCGTCGTCACGCCGTACACCGCCGCCCCGCTGGCGATCAGCCTGTCGAGCAGTTCCACGCTCGCGTTCAGCATTTTCTGAAACGCGGGCGATGGATCGAGCACAATCCGCGACCACCCGCTCGCCACCGCCAGCACATCGGCAATGCGAACCGGCGACGAACCGATGGTTAAAACGGGCCTGCTGTCGGCCAAGGGGCACTCCTGTAAAAGTCATGTAGGGAACGGAACCGGATAATAGTTGGATCGACACACGCACGCCAGCGTGGAAATTTGCCACAGATGGGGCACGAATGCACACGGATTTCAGAATTCGGATTGCTGATTGTGAAATGCGAAATGCAGAACGCGGAACTGCATTTCCCTTCGGCGGAGAGCTGCCTGGTCAGCTTTGGCGTAACGTCCTGCGCTGCTCGTCATCCTGAGGTACTCCGAAGGATCTGGTTTCCATGGGAGGTCGGCCAGATCCTTCGGAGTACCTCAGGATGACGAGAGCCACCAAGTCGATGAACTCCCGCATCGGCGATCCGTCGCTCCCAAGTCCGTTCTTCATCTGTGTCATCTGTGCAATCTGCGGGTCAACTCCGCCGCCAGTTTTCCGGCCATCGTCCCCGTCGCAAGACAGATGCCGCTGGCCCGGCTCGACGCCGCCGCGCCGGCGGTGGCGGAGATCGCGTTGCCGGCGGCGAGGAGGTTGTCGATTTTCTCGCTGCGAAGCGTGTCCGGCGAAATGTCGTAGTGATCGCCGACGGGCGGGTAGGCGTACTGCGGACCCTCGGCCGGGTCCCACCGCTCGATCGGCCACCAGGCGCGGACCGCATCGTCGCCGTGCTTGCGCGCGGCCAGGACGTCGTCTTCTGAAAGCACGAATCGCCCGCGCAAGCGCCGGCCGTCGCGCGGGAGAATGCGCGGCGAACGCTCGATGACTTTCGCGGTGGCGAAACCGGAGACGTCGCGCTGCAGGATCGCGATCACGGCGTCGACGAATGTTGCGGGCGAGCCTGTCCGTGTTCGCGCTGTCTGTTGCTTGCCGCTTGCGGTTTCGCGGGGTGGATTGGCGGGTGACGCGGCGAAGCCGCAAGCGGCCGACGACGCATCTCGGGGCTCGGCCAACGCCGGTTCACGCGCGTGCTCGTTGTCGACGATTGCGCTCGAAGGCTCATCCGCCGGCAGCGCCAGCTTGCAAACGCCCTCGCCCTCGCCCGGCCCCGGATAAAACACCGTGAACCGCGCGACGGCCGGCAGTTCACCGGCCTGCACCGCCTTGGCCAGCGCGTAGGGAATCTGCAGCCGCAATAATTCCAGATGCCCCGTGATGCCCGCCATTCGCACGCCGTACCCGCGGAGCATTCTCGCCGCCGGGTCGTCGGCCGGCAGCATCACGTCCTCGCCGATCAGTTGCAGCACACTGCCGCCGCCGGTGCAATCGATGAGGATTTCGGGCTCGAGCTGGCCGGGGTGATCGCCTTCAAGCTCAATTGAAGAAATGTGATCGCCCTCGCGCCGGACGGCCGCCACGCGCGTCGCCATCCGTCGCTCGATCTTGCCGTCACTAAGAATAGAGTCGAGAGAAAATTCCCACGCCGCCGGCGGGAATTCCAGCACCCACGCCTTGCCGAACTGCCGGGGACGGACGGCATCCGGCGAATGTTGAACCATCCGCTCAACGACCGTCCGCTGCCACGAATCATTCAGCGTATCGAGCGCGTCCTTCGGCGTGTCAGCATAAAGCCCGCAGATCGACCGGTGCATCGCCGCGGTGACGGACCCGCCGAGGCGGCGCGTCGATTCGACCAGCACCACCTTCGCCCCACCCGCCGACGCCGCTGCCGCCGCGGTGATTCCCGCGGGGCCGGCGCCGATGACGGCAATGATACGGTTGACTTTACGGTTGTGTGGTTGCCCGTTCATAGCCGGGCTCTGTCGGGTCGTAGTCGATGTCGATCACGCTCATGCGGCTGGTGTACGCGCTGTCGTTGGCGAACGTGAGCGTGCCGAGACCCTTGTAATGCGCGACCGATCGGTGCGTATCCGACCCGCTGAAATGGAACGGAATCCACGCCTTGCCGGTGACGTAAGCGCTCATCGAATCGGGATGGCCGATCTTGGCGAAGACTTCATCCTGGTACATGCCGATCTTCACCTGCGCGAACTTGCTGTCAGGCGGCACGGGCAGCTTGGGCTTCTCGGCCTCCTGAACTTCCTCCTTCGATGCCGTGGAAGATCCGCCCGATTTGCAGCCCACGACCACGCATAACGCCAACGCCACGCCGAACAATCCAGCCCATTTAGTTCGCATGAGGTCTCCTCAAAAGTGAAGTGGTTACGTGAGAAAATGTATCAACGCACCACGCCACAGGCAATAGCGGAATTGATCCCGCCGAACGCGAAACTGTTCTTGAGAAATTTGTCGAACTTGTGCGATGTTTTCTGCCGCACGTGGGCGATGCCCGCGCAGGCCGGGTCGATCTCGTCGAGGTTGTGCGTGGGGAAAATCTCGCCGTTGAGCATCATCTCGATCGTCGCTGCGAGTTCGATCGGGCCGGACGCACCTAGCGTGTGGCCCATGCTTCCCTTCAAACTGCTCACGGGCGTGCTCGATCCGAACACGCCGGCGAGCGCGCGGGCCTCAGCGGCGTCGCCCTGCTCGGTGCCGGTGGCGTGGGCGCCGACGTAGTCGATCTCTTTGGGCGAAAGTTTCGCTTCTTCCAGCGCGGTTTTCATGCAGGTGATCATCGAGGACTCGTCCGACTGGCTGACGTGCGTGCCGTTGCTGCAGGTGTGATAGCCGAGGACTTCCGCGAGGATTTTCGCTCCCCGCTGAATGGCGTGGTCGTAACTTTCCAGCACGATCACGCCGGCGCCTGCGCCGCAGACCAGGCCGTCGCGATTGAGGTCAAATGGCCGCGGGGTTTTGCTCGGCGAGTCGTTGTACTTGCTGCTGGCAGCGTACAGGATATCGAACGAGCCGACGGTGGTTTCGTGCAGCTCTTCCGCCCCGCCGCAGACCATCACATCCTGCCGGCCGAGGCGGATCTGGTCGGCCGCCGCGCCGACGGCCTGCAGGCCCGAGGCGCATGCGGCGCTCGTCGCGCTCACCACGCCTTTCACGCTCAGGTACTGCGCGACGTTGAGGGCCACCGTGTGCGAGACGCAGCGGAAGAATTCCGACGCGCCGAGCATCATGTACTCGTTCTTGCCGAGCAGAAGCTCGTAGGTTTTGGTGATCGCCTCCGGGCTGCCGGTGGTGGAGCCCATGATGCAGCCGAACCGCGGGTTGCTGGGCACGGCCGCGGGATCGAGCCCAGCGTGCGCCATCGCCTGGATCGTCGCTTGCACGGCGAGGATGCTCATCGTGCTCATCGTGCGGCGCTGCGGGCGCGGGATGGCTTTCGGGTCGCGCAATTCAATCGGCGCACCGACCTGGCAGCGCAGCCTGCCGTAGCGATTCCACTCCGGCGGCATGGTGACGGTCCCGCACGCGCCCGATGCGAGCCCGGCCATCATCTCAGGCACGGAGTAGCCGATCGGTGTGACCACGCCGTAACCGGTGATGACTACACGACGCATGGTTTGCCTGAAAGGTATTCCTTGAACGTATCGCGCCCCAGGATGCTCCGGCAGACGAAGAAGGCACTCGTCATCGCGCCGATCACGCCCGGCAGCAGCGCGCTCTGCCCGGCCGCGTAAAGATTCGACAGCGGCAGTCGGCCGGACACGTTGAACTGCCCGATCTTCTGGCGAATGCCGTACGCGCTGCCGTCGGGACTGAAGAGGTAATCGCGGTACGTGAGACTGCTGGCGGAATCGATCACGCGCATCCGCTCGCACTCGGCCAAGTGCGTTTTCATTCGGTGGACGACCGAATCCGATCGCCGGCGCTTGTACTCCGCGTACTCCGGCGGGCGGCGCTTCAGCTTCGTATCGAACCACTGATCGGTCGATTCGGTGAAGGAGACCTCCAGCGCCTGGAACGTGTGGACAGGTTGCCCGTTGGATTTTTTCTCGAGGCTGCGGAGCACCATCATCGGCCCGTCGACCGGCTCGGGCGAGCGGCAGGTGAGCATCTCGTTCAAATCCTCACTCGGCAGGATCGAAGAGAGCGTGACCGCGTCCGGCCCGATCGGCGAATCGATGTCGCCGTAGAGCGTGAAGAAGCCGTTGGTCGATTCGAAGTCGGCCACGCGCGATTGGAATGCCTTGGAGATGTTCTCCTTCGGCAGGATCGTCACGATGCTTTTCGGATGAATCGTAAAAATGCACGTGGCGGCAGAAACTTCCGTGCCGTCGCTCAGCACGAATCGCAGGACTTTTCGTTTTTCAATATCAGTACAAGCAGCAATGGTGGTTCGCGTGCGAATTTCGACCTTGTCCTGCTTCAGCACGTCGACAAGCGCGTCGACGAAGGCATCGCCGCCGTTTTCGGTGCGGGCGAGGGATTCCTGAAGGCCATAGCACACGCGGGCGTGCGTGGCGAACGAGACTTCGTTCGGGCGCGTGCCGTAGCACATGCACAGGCCGCCGAGGATCGTCTGCAGCAGCGTGTCGGAGACGCATTCGTCCATGACCGCCTGCAGCGTGATCGAATCATCCGCGAGCGGCGGCGGGAATTCGTCGAAGCCGGACACTTCCAGTGTGGGCGTGGCGCGAATCACCGCGTTGAATCGGTCGAAGTATTTGTCGAGACCGGCGCGCTGGGCGGGGAAATCGCGTTTCAATTTCTCGCGGACGATCTCGGTCCCGCAAGGAAGCGTATAGTCGACACCCGTCGCGGGAAAAATCATGCGGTGCGAGGCGTCGCGCGGGAAATAGATCGGGCGGATCTGATCGCGAACGCCGAGCAAGGACAGCATCGTATCGAGCACGCCGTTGCGGTCGTCGTTGAACCCGCCGGTGAAGTGGAAGCCGACATCGAACGGAATGCCTTCCAGCCGGAAGCGGGCGAGCGACCCGCCGAGGATCGAGGCTTTCTCCAGCAGCAAAACGCTCTTGCCGTGCTGGGCGAGAATGCGCGCAGCCGTCAGGCCGGTGATGCCGCTGCCAACGACAATGGAATCGTACGATTTCATAGTAAATGGTGATTGACGAGTGGTGATTGACAAGGATTCTGCGTCAATCACCACTCATCAATCACCAGTCCTCACGTCGCCAGCCCGCCGTTGATACCGATGACCTGCCCATGAATGTACATGTTGGCCTCGCGGCAGAGAAATTCAATCACGGCTGCGACATCTTCCACGTTGCCGAAGCGGTTGAGCGGAATCATCGGCAGGATTTTGTCCTTCGGCAGGGCGGCGGTCATATCGGTTTCGATCAATCCAGGAGCGACGCAGTTGACGAGGATGTTCCGCTTGCCGACTTCGCGGGCCAGCGCCTTGCACGCGCCGATCAGGCCCGCCTTCGCTGCGCTGTAATTCACCTGGCCGGCCTGGCCAGTCACGCCGGAGACGCTGGCGACCGCGACGATTCTTCCCTTGCGGGCGCGGATCATGGAGAACAGTACGGCCGTCGTCACGTTGTAAAATCCGTCGAGATCGGTGCGGATCACCTCGGACCATTCCTCCGGCTTCATGAAAACCAGCAGATTGTCGCGCGTCACGCCGGCGTTAAAGACGACTATGTCCGGCGACCTGGCTTCGGCTCGGAGGCGCAACGCGGCTTCGGTCGCCTCGCGGTCGGCGACGTCGAATGCCATCAGCTCGCACGACCGCCCTTCCGCTTCGATCAGCTTTTTCGTCTCGCCTGCTTGTTCGTGATTACTGCGATAGGTGAGCCAGATGTCGCAGCCGGATTTAGCGAGGCGAACGGCCGTCGCGCGGCCGATGCCTCGGCTGCCGCCGACGACGAGTGCGATGGGATTCGAGTCTTTCTCCAACCGGCCGACCTCCCGCGATGCGCTTGCCCGCGCCGCGCTGTGAGTATAACGCAAAACGTCAACGCCGCGAAGACGGATCGCGATCCGTCTTCCTGGTCCGTCCCGCTGAAGCGGACATGCAATTTTGAAGTGACACGTCCCGCTGAAGCGGGACGGACCGGCGAAGACCCGCCCGTCCACGTTGCAACTATGGCGATCTCCTCCAATAATCCTCGCCACGTTCTATGGTGCTTTCCACGATTCCATTCCCCGCGAAAATCGGATTGATTCTGACGTTCCTTCCGATCGCAGCATTCATAGCGCAACCGTTCGTCATTCGAGCGCGCCTCGCGATCAAGCGATCGCGCGGCACGATCACTCACTGGCGCGACCGCGTGCAACTGCGCTATCGATCCGCCAGCACCGACGTGTGGATGTTCGCGTGGTGGAAATTGCGGACCGACCCGATGTTCCGCGACCTGCCGGGGATTTTGAAGACTGTCCCCACGCCCAAAGTCGCACTCGACCTCGGCTGTGGATACGGCTTCGCCGCCAGCACGCTGCTCGAATGGTGCCCGGGGCTGACGATCTACGGCATCGACCCCGATCCCGCCCGCGCGCCCGTCGCTACCGTGGCGTTCGACTCGCGCGGCAAGGCGGTCTGCGCCGGCGCGCCGGATTTCGAAGTGGCCGGCCTTCCCGACACATTCGACACGATCGTCTGCCTCGACATGATCCATTTCCTCTCCGAGGCCGATCTGCAGACCACGTTCAATCGCCTCTTCGCCCGCCTCGAGCCCGGCGGATATTTCCTGCTCCGCTCACTGCTTCCCCCGATCGGTGTGGGATCGTTCCTGTGGAACCTGCAGGTGGTCTCCAGAAAAATCACCGGCGGCGTAGTGCATCATCGGCCGAAAGAAAAGATCGAAGCCCAACTCGCGGCGGCGGGGTTTGTGCTGGTGGAATCGAAGCACTCGAGTGCGAATGGGGAACTACACTGGTTTATCGCTCAGCGTGGGGTGTGATGCGTTGAATGCGCCACAGAGGCACAGAGTCACAGAGAAAGCAACAAAGAAGAGAGTTTGGCTCTGCGTCTTTCTCTGTGCCACTGTGGCGCATTCACCGCCACTGCCGAACCGCCCACACCACCACCGCGATCAAAGCGATCGTCACGAGATGCATCACGATCATCATCCGCCAGTTGCGGTGGCTGAATTCGTCCCAGCGTTGGCCGAACTTCATCCCGCCGAAGAGGCGGCGGGCGCGGTCGGTGAATTTACGTTGGTCGTTGTCGGTCGGCGAATCGCTCTGGAACGCGAACGCGGGATAGGCGATGAAATAGTTCCCGGCGTCGAGCGTGCGAAGCAAATCATCGTACGCCACGCCCGCCCACGGCTGGGCGACGATTCTTTCCGCAAACTCGCGCGTGACGGCGTATGCATGCGCGGTGCAGCGATAGCGGATCGCCCGAACGGATGGCGATGCGGTGGACTTGGACGAAATCACGAAGCAGCCGAAGAAGAACGCCTTCCAATCATGATGGCTGCGAAGAAATTCGACCGAGCCGGCGAGCGTTTTCGGCTTGAAATGTCGAAAAATCACGTCGTCTTCAAACACCACGATCCGCCGCGCCCCCACGGCCAACCCGGCCCGCAGGCAAGCGAGGTGCGATTCGTAAATCCCCTGCTCGCTGCTGATCGGGTGCTTATCGGCAAGTAGAAAAGTCACGCGCGACCCAAGGCCGACGCGTGCGAACTCGGCTTCAACCACCTGCCGACGGTCCGGACGGCTCTCGAGCGAGATGCAGTAGAATCGATCGAAAAATCCCCACGCGTCGCCGAACGCGGATGCGGGATTCGCCGGCTCGATCCACTGGCTCGCCTCGGCATCGGGTGGTATGTTCACGAATCTCCTAAGGCCAAGACGGAAATTACCTGTGAACGCGCTGGCAAACAAGATCGGCCGCCGATTATCGCGGTTCCACTACGTCCGCAGCGCGATCGACGACCGTGCCGACCTGTCCGCCTTCAAGGCCCGCCCGGATTGGCGGATCTTCCTCGGCATGTTCCTGATTGCGTTCAGCTTCGCGATGTGCTGGCCGGTGATCAGCGTGCTGGGCGCGTGGTCGATCTACTACAAAAGGCCGTGGATTTTCGGCATCGGCGCTCCGACGATCTACTTCCTCTCGCACCTCTGCTACCTGGCCGGCATGGCGCTGTGCGGGGCGAAGTATTCGATGATCGTTTTTCGGTGGCTGACGCGCGTGGGGGTGGAAAAATTGCTGGGCGCGAAGAGCCGGCCGATCGCACAGGCATCAACGGTGGCCACTGATGACCCGCCGGCGACCAGCTAACAACTGCGCCGATTACTGATTCGTATAAACCTTATGCTTAGGCCGGCCGCGTAGAATCTCCGCCTTGCCCCACGCTACTGCTTTCTTGAAGGCGTCCGACGCGAGAAACGCCTGGAAATCTTCGTGGCGAGTCCATTCGCTCAAAATCACGTAGCTGCCGGTACTGGCGACGTCTTCGTACATGTGGCTTTCGACGTGGCCGGGGAGGGTTTTGAGGAGTTCCAGCACGCCGAGGAATCCTTTTTCGAATTCTTCTTCTTTGCCGGGGATTACGTCGTAGTGCATGCCGATGGTTGTCATGAGTAGGACTTAGGACGAAGGACTTAGGACTTAGGCAGGAATGAAACTCAGTCCTAAGTCCTTAGTCCTTAGTCCTATTCTTACCACAACAGCTGCGTCGCGTAAAAGACCGGGCCGTCGGTGCAGGCCAGGCGATAGCACCAGTCGCTCCCTGGCAGCGGCGGCTGCTCGGGGTCGGGCTTCTTCACTTTGATGCAGCAGGACTGGCACGTGCCCATGCCGCAGGCCATGGCACGCTCGACGGCGATCTGGCAAGGAATGTTGCGGGCCAATGCGATGTCGGCGACGGCTTTCATCATCGGCTCGGGGCCGCAGGTGTATATCACAGGGCTGAGTGCTGACGGTTGAGTGCTAAGCGAATCGAGGTAGCGAACGAGAGCCTGGGTGACGTATCCCTTCGTGCCGATGGAGCCGTCGTCGGTGGTTAGGAAAGTGGGAAGGCCGTGGCGGGCGAACTCGGCGATCGGGAATTTTTCGTCTTGCGTGATCGTCAGTGGGAGCAAGTCTTTAGAGAGGGCGCCGCAGAAAGCGATGGCGCTTTGCTTTTCCAGCTTGCTCGCGAGGTAGAGCATCGGCGGAATGCCGACTCCGCCGCCTACGAGCAGCGCGGTTTGGTCGGGCTTCGGCAGCGTGAAGCGGTTGCCTAGCGGCCCTAGCACGTCGACGGTATCGCCGGGGGAGAGTTTGCTGAGCCAGTCGGTGCCCAGGCCGACGACGCGGTGGATGAGGTCGAGCTCTGTGCCTGCCGGCGTATCGCGTCGGCCCGCCAAAGAGAACGGGCGGCGTAGCGTGGCTTGCGCCGCGAGCAGATCGGGATCCGAAAGCGTGAGTCGCTCGCCCGGCTGCCAATCGTGCTCGATCGCTTCATCCAGCATCGGCTGGCGACACGAAACCTGCACGAATTGCCCCGGCTCAGTCGCGGGGAAATGCTCGACGGCCAACACCAGCCGGTAATGCTCGCGGCACAACGGCGTGTTGGCGATCACGCGGGCGGAAAACTGGTCGCGGTGAAGAGAAGGATCGGCAGAAGAAACGAGTTCGGTCATGTCGCGGCGGATTGTAGCATCGACGCGGCACGTGGATAGGCAACGAGGCAACTACGACGCACAACATTGATACAGTTAAGATACAGCGGCGAAACCGCAAGCGGATTAGCGACTACAAGAACCGATCGGATCTCGCTTGCGCCTTCGCGGTGGAACGAAAACTCAACACACCCACCTTACATAAGCTCAAGAATGGTCGTGGGATGTGAACAAAAAAAAACTTCCGGAGGGGTGGCTCCAATCCACCTCCGGAAGTGCGCCACGGCAGTAAAGCCGCTTCTTTTTTGCTCAGCGAAACGGGTTCCGCAAAAGCTTTTCGGACTATACCTTTGCCAAAATCCAGTGTCAATCAACGAATGGCTCCGGAATCGAATAAATAAATATCGCATAACGCACTGATATCAATACACTTATAATTTATACGCCGAACCATTTTTTGGCGCGGCATTTGCGTTAGGATGGCGGGCCAAGCTTCATGGATTCTCCCGGCTGTTGAGCTCGGTAAACCGACCCGCGTTTTCACATTAAGATCGACGATGAAACACATCGATGCCGCCATCGCCATTCTCACCCGGGCGGGCAAAATTCTCATCTGCCAGCGCAAAGAGAACGACACCTACGGCGGGTACTGGGAATTCCCGGGCGGCAAGCGCGAAAAAGGGGAGTCACTCGAGCAGGCGCTCGCCCGGGAACTGAGTGAAGAACTCGCCATCACCGCCCTGCCGCTACACGCGTTCACGCCGGTGGTGCACGATTACAAAACCGCCATCGTCACACTGCACCCGTTCCTGTGTCATTTTGAAACCGGCGAGCCGCAGCTGATCGAATGCCAGGCCGTCGCGTGGGTCGAGCCGGCGGAGCTACGGAATTACAAATTCCCGCCGGCGAATGAATCGCTGATCGAAGAAGTGATCTCGCACCTGTCGCAACGTGCAGTGCCGCGGAGTGAGTAGGATTCTCTCGCGAATCAATTCCTGAAAGCCATGCCAATGAGGTGTTTCAACGGTCCGATCGACTCGTCTCGTCATCCAGGGGTACTCCGAAGGACTTGCTTCCATCGGGGGTCAGCCAGATCCTTCGGAGTACCTCAGGATGACGAGAGTAGCCTCGGCGATCGCTACGGTAGAAGTTGCAACGCTTGAGTGGCACGGGCGGCTCGCCCGTGTCTTTACTTTCCGAAGAAGAAATGGGCGGGCCGCCGGTGCCACTTCAAAATGCACCGCGGCGAGCCTATCGCCGCCGCGCCGCCTGTTCGGTGATCACCTTGCTCACCTCTTCGTCGAACGCTTCCTTCTTCCCTGCGGCGGCGAGCTTCTTTTTCTCGTCGATGATGTACGCGTCGCGCTTATTCGTCAGCTCGTCGATCTTGGTCTGAAGTTCCTTTCGCTCGGCGGTCAGTTCTTCGATCCTCGCCTTGCGCTGCTCGGGCGTGAGCTTGCGGAGATCTTCCGGCAGCTGCTCGTCTTTCAAATCTTCGAGCTTGACGGTCTTGGCATTCAGCGCGTCGATTAATTCGCCCTCGCCTTGAACGGCCTTGCCGCTGGAAGCGTTGAATTTCAATCGGTCCGCTGCCACCGATGCCGGAGCTGCTTCAGAGGCGGCCTGCTTCGAAAAAAGCGCGCCGGAGTGCCCGGCCGTCCATCGCTCACCTCCCACGCCATAGCTAACCAGCGTATGCCCGACCTTCTTATTCAGCTCCGCCAACTCCGCGTCCATCGGCGTGGCGATGGCGACCATGTCGCCCGTCTGGCCGAGCTGCACGAACGAACCTTCCGAAAGCTTCGCGATCTCCTGCCACACCGGCGTGGTGGAGACGATCGATCCGCACTGCACCGTGTTGATGATGATGTCTTTCGCGACGGCCTTCTTGCAGATCTCCGGGTATTTCACGTCGTCCTTGTAATCCATATGCGGCGGCGCGTCGCCGACGAGGAAAATCACCTTGAGCGTGTTCTTGTCCTTGCTCCAGGCGATTTTTTCGACGGCCTCGTCCAGCGCCTGATTTACCGACTCCGGCTCATCGCCCCCGCCGTCAGCGCTAAAGCCGTGGAGGTTTTTCGAGACCATGTCGATGTCGTCGGTCAGATCGAACACGCTGGTGACGTATTTGTCGCCCTTGTCGCGGTAGGCGATCAGGCCGAGCTTGATGCTCTTGGGTTTGGGCTTGGAGGCGATGATCTCATTGGCGATCACCCAGATTTTGGTCTTGGCCCCTTCGATCAGCCCGCCCATCGAGCCGGTCGAATCGAGCACGAAGCAGACTTCCACGCTCTGCCCAACCGGCGCTTCGGCCGCGAGCAGTGGCTGGCAAAGGCCGAGGATGATCGCGGAACTGATGAGGAGTTTACGGAACATTTCGAGTCTCCTTTAAATGTGACTTTGCCTGAAGTGGCATGGGCGGCTCGCCCATGGCCTTCGATGCAAGGCCAAGACACGGGCGGGCCGCCCGTGCCACGAAAAATTTTACCGAACTGAAATCAACGTGTCGTCGATCACAACATCCACCTGATCGCCGAGCGACAGCCACGCCGACGCTTCGGGATGACGAGTCAGCAGCGCGAAATAGTCGTCGCTGTTGAACTTGATCGTCTGCTGCTTCAACTTCGGCGAGGATTGGGCGTTGGCGTCGGTCCAGATAGTTCCATTCTGATAAAACGCCCGGCCCTTCACTATTCGCGCCTGCTGGGCGTAGTTTTGAGCGACTTTGTACCCCGCCACCGGCTGAGTCGCCGGTGCGGCTGATGGGCGAAACGCCCCGCCGATGCCGAAGCCGGCGCCGCCGGAGTCTTTGCTCATGCCTAGCGACTGCTGCGCGGCCTGCTCGTTCATGCCGTCCTTGAGTGAGTTGGTCGCTAACGAATTTTGGACCGCGCGATCGCCGGATTTTTCCAGCCGATCGGACCCGTTGCGGGCCGAGTCGTACATCGCCTTGGCTTCGGAACTCGCGCGGTTGTCGTCGCGGAACTCGCGCATCGTCTGCGAGGCGATCGGCACGTTGCGGCGTTGCTCGTCCTCGAGAATCAGGTACGACGTGTAGGGCGTGACAATGCCGTGCTGACGGGCCAGGCGGACGATTTCGTCCTTCAGCTCCGCCGATTCGCCGTGCATGCGGATTTCATCCAGCAGCCAGCCGACGCGACGCGTCGCCCACATGCGCGGGATGAAGCCGAATTTCACGTCTTCCTTACCGAACGTGGCGTCGCTGGTGAATTCCTGCTTCTTGCCGTTCAGCATCCCGCTGATTTTCACCGCCGTCGGTCCCGACCCGTGGTAGCGGCCGAAAATCGTGAGCGTGTCGCCCTTGAACAGGTCCGGCAGATCGTGCGGATACTGCTGGCTGACTTTCACATCGCCCGTGAAGTTCACGGCCAAGCCGGAGAGGACCGGCTCTTTGATTTTCGTATAGAAGTTGCTGACTTTCACTTCGATGTCTTCCGTCGGCAGCACGTACTGGCTGGCGGCGTGGGTTTTATCAGCGATGCGGTCAAGCAGGTGCGTGTTGATGTCACTGCCGATGCCGAACGGGAAGATCCTCACGGGCACGGGTGTTTGCGTGCTGAGGTCGACCAGCTTGTCCTCGTTGGTCTCGCCGATGGTCGGTTGTCCGTCGGTGAGAAAGATGATGACGCTGGGCCGCAGGCGGTTTCGTTCGCCTTCCGCCTGTTGATCCTCCGTCAGCGTGCCGGGCTTGACGTCGGCATGCATCTTGTTGCTGAACAGCGACGACGCCATTCTCAGTGCGTCCTGGATCGCCGTTCCACCGATAGGTTTGAGCGCATCGACGAAGCCGCGGGCCTTCTCAACATTCTCTTTGCTCGCCGGTTGCATGCCATTGAACAGTTGCTCGGCCTCGGTCGCGAATCGTACGATCTCAAACCGATCGTCGTCGTTCAAATTCGCCAGGCAGAACTTCAGCGCCTTCTTCGCCTGCTCCAGCTTCGGCCCGGCCATGCTGCCGCTGGTGTCGATGACGAAGCAGATATCCTTCGGCTGGACGGCCTTGGCATCCACGTCCATTCCCGGCGAGGCCATGAGCAGGAAATAGCCGTCGTCGGTGCCGGTCTGCCAGGTGAGCAGATTCAGGCTGACGGGGTCTTTGTCCTGCGACCAGATGAGCTTGAAATCCGTGTCCGGCCGAACGTTGCGGTCTTCAAAGCCGACGACCGCGCGCTGATTGCCGTCGCGCTTGATCTCGACATTGTGGCTTGGGCAGTAAACGTTCTTGATCGGCGTGCTGGTCTTCAGCTCAATCTTGACCGAAACGTCATGCAGCGGCTTGGACGAGAACTTTTCGGTATTGAGCGGGTAGACGTATTCGCTCAGCCCGCTGTCGGCCTTGAGCAGCTGCGTGTACTGCAGCTTGATGTGCTTACGGGCGTTCGGCTCGATCGGAAAGATGCGAACCTTGAACGCCCCGCGGCCGTTGTATTCGAGCAAGGCCGGGTCCTTCTGCCGGCGGACGATGTCTTCATAAATCGCCCGCGCCTTGTCGGCCGGGAGCAGTTCCGCCTCGACGGACTTGCCGTCGATGTCCATCGCGAATTTGTCGATCGTCGCCCCTTCAGGGATCGGGAAGAGATAAGTCCCTTCCAGCCGCTGGCCGTTGGGGTTGTAGAACTCCTGATCGACCGACGTGACAGCCACTGACTGATCGATCGCCACCGTCACATGGTGGTAAACCACCTCCAGCGGCGCGAAGCTGAAATGCCCCGGCACGGTCACCGGCGGGTCATGAATAATGATCAACCCGTCGGCCCGCACGATCGGGCTTAACAGCAGAAGAAAAAACAACGCCGCGCAGGCCGAAGTGAAACTTCGCATGGTGCAGTCTCCAATACTTAATGTGGGTTGGACGATCCGCAACGCAAAGAGTTCCATGCGGGCGACAGGTTTTGTGGATAAAAGCGAGCAGACGCCGACGGCCGATCGGCCCGGCGGTGGGCAATCAAGTGCTTGAACCGGCGATTCCCCGCACAAGATCTGCCGTTTTCACGCCATCGCGAGGGCCCGGCCGTTGTGATAGGCGCGGTACTGCGCCAATCCGTCGTCGCCGAAGTACCGGCTGAGCGCTCTGGCGTCCACGGCCACGAGGTCGACCATGATCAGGCCGTCGAGCACGTCGCTGAAGTTCGGATCGATGTTAAAGCCGATGATCTTCCCGCCCAGTTTGAGGTATTGCTTGAGCAGAATCGGCACGCCCTTGCCGTCGGGCTCGAGATCGCCAACCAGCGCGCTGACGTCCTCGATCTCACGCACCGCGGCGCCGGCGACGATCGTCCAGTCGCGCACCGGCGATTCCACGAACGGCGTGCGCGGCGAAACGAAACGGGCGAGTTTCAAATCAAACCCGTGCTGCTTCAGGAATTTCACCATCAACTGCTTGCTCAAACTCTGGTACGCGTTGGTAATGCTCACCGGCCCAATCACGTTGCGGTAAATCGGGTGAATCATCACGAAGCGGCTGACGCCCTTCCACAACATCAGCAGCGGCGAGTAGCTGCGCTGGTATTCCAGCCGAACGAAGCTGCGGCCCAGTTCAAGGCTCGGGCCGATGCGGTCGAACAGGTTCGGATCGAAATCGAACAGCGTGCTGGTGTAGAGGCCTTTCAGGCCATACTTGCGGACGATTTCGTCGGCCTTACCGATACGGTAAGCACCGACGAGCTCGTCGTTTGTTTTGTTCCAGATGAACAGGTGAGTGTAGTACGCGTCGAACTCGTCGAGGTCGATCGCGCGGCCGGAGCCTTCGCCGACGGCGCGGAACGTCAGTTCGCGCAGCCGGCCGATCTCCTGCAGCAGGTGCGGGAGCTGCGCGCTGCTGGCGAAGTAGACGGCCAGCTCATTGGCTTCGACGAGAAGCTGTTCCGGCGGCAGCGCTGCGATGTCGCGCTGCAGCAACGCCGGCTCGACAGCGGCGACGATTTCCGCGAGCGATTGATCGCTCCGCGTGGAGGCGTGCGTCGCGTGACGGCTTTCGCCGCGGTGCTCGAGCATGCTGGTGCGCAGGCGGAGGTACGCCGTCACGGCCTGGTCGTCGCCGAGCGCGGCGATCGTGCGGGGGTTGATCGGCCGGCCGATGCGGGTTTCGATCGTCGCGCCGAACTGCTTGTAAACCTGGCGCGGGAGCATGATGGTTCGCACGCGCGGGTGGATCAACCCCAGCAACTGAAAGGCCGCGCTGTTGCGACCGGAAAAATGCACCGGCAAAACTGTCGCGCCGGTTTTGCGAATCAGGCGGGTGACCGACTCCATCCACGGCGATTCGACGATCGCCTTCTCGCGCCAATCCAGGTGCGCCACTTCGCCGGCGGGAAAAACGCCCAGGCAGCCGCCGGCGTGGAGGTGGTCGAGCGTCTGCTTCAAACCGCGGCGATTGAACCGGCTCGATCCTTCCCGGCCGAACGGATCGACGAGCAGGAACAACTCCTGGATCGCAGTCAGTTTGCCCAGGTGGTAGTTGCCCATGATCTTTACGTCCGGGCGGACGGTCCGGAGGAGCTTGGCGAGCAGAATTCCGTCGATCGCGCCCAGAGGATGATTCGCCACCACCACCAGCGGCCCGGTCTTTGGAATGCGCGCCAGGTCGGCGGCATCAATCTTCTCATCGATCTGTAAGGTGTCGACGACTTTCTGCAAAAACCCGTCGACGTCATCTGCCGCCGACGCGGTGGAATAGAGGCGGTTGAGCCGCGGAAAATCCAGTGCGTGCTCGATCGGGCTTTTCAGCCACGTGCAGATAGACGCCTTCAATCCGGTCGTTCCGCCGAAGTCCAACGCAAAGGGCTGTTCAAGGATGCCGGTCATGTCCAACCTTCCTTCCTTGTAGGGGTGACCGGCAAACCTTACTTCACGACCGTTAACGCATTGCGGATATTGGATTTAGATGTGATTAGACGATCGTGTCGATTCGCTAATAATCCCTCGGCCTGCTGGGTTGCTGAACGTGGCCGCCATCACGGCGGCGAACAAGAGAAGCGTCAAACGAATGATCCGCTCCAAACTGGACATGCTATAAAGTAGTCGCAACTGAATCGGGTCGATCCTGCCGACGACGGTGGAGCCGGGTCGCAGGGTTTTCAGGGCAGTCCAGCCTGGCGGAAAGCACCGTCTATTGTTCAACACCCCGGGAGTCTCACATGGCGAAGGCGTCCAAGTCTGTCGGTCGAAAGAAATCCGTATTTAAATCCTGCTCAATCGAAAATCTTGAAAGCCGAATGCTGCTTTCGACGGTCACCCTCACCGCCAACGTGGCCGACCGCGGGGTGAAGTCCAACGCCACTCTGCTCGGCGTGAGCGATAAGACGATCCGCTCCGGCGATAATGGCACGAACGCCACCGAGCAGGCGGCGATCTTCCCGTTCCTGCTGCCGACACTGCCGGTCGGGGCGGTCATCACGTCGGCTTCATTAACGATGACACTGCAGTCGGTTGCGAACGCCAAGTCGATCGTGGGCACCGACGACCTGTACGGCCGGGCGTTCCGCTCCACGCCGACGGTCATCACCGCCGACTACTTCGAAGGCGCCGCCGGCGCCAGCAGCGACACGTTGCTTCAGGCAGGATTCGCGACCAAGACCAGCGTCACCGGCGCCGTGAGCACCAGCGCCGCTGCCAACACGGCGCTGGCGAGCTATCTCACCGCTCAATACAACGCCGGCGGAGCGGGGAATTACATCTTCCTGCGGCTGAATGCTCAGTCGAACCAGCTCAAATCGCGCTTCTGGGCGTGGTACACCGCCAACGCAGCGGCCGGACAGAAGCCGGTCCTGACAATCACTTATGACGTTCCCGTCGTCGTCCCCGTCACGCCAGCCGCGCCCACGAATCTGGGCCTCGTCACCAACCCGGGTGCCGCGATCAATCTAACGTGGACAAACAACGCCGCCACCTCCACCGGCGTCGCCGTGCAGCGTTCGATCGACGGCACGAACTTCACCACGATCGCCACTCTCTCGCCGACGGCGACGTCATACCTCGACAACACCGGCCTGGCGGCGGACACGAAATACTTCTACCGAGTTTACACCGCCAACGGCGCGGCCAGTTCCGCCTTCACACCCGTGCTCTCCGATACCACCCTGCCGACGTTCGCGACGCAGACGATCTGGGTCGACACCGTCAACGGCCTCGACACCAACGCCGGCACGTTCGCGGCGCCGCTCAAAACGATCGCCAAGGCGATGGCGTTGCCGTCGGTGAAAGCAACGCCCGCGGGCACGGGCCTGGTCCTTCGCGGCGGGACGTACCACGAGACGGCCGTCCTGCTCAGCGGGTCGGCGGCGGCGCCATTCACGATCATGGCCGAGCCGAATGAGACGGCCGTCATCTCCGGCTTCCAATCCATCACCGGTTGGACGCAGTACTCCGGCAACATTTACAGCACGACGCTCAACTGGAACCCCGACACGCTTTACGTGAACGATACGCCGCAGGACATGTCCCGCGCGCCGGATCAGGGCTGGTTCGTTCCGCAGTCGGCCGTGCAGGTCGCGAGCCCGGCGACCACGACGATCACTGACCCGACGCATCTCAACCCGCTCGGGAACCTCGTCGGGTCGTTCGTCCAGTGGCACAGCGCCGCGTCGAACACATACTTCTCGGCCCAGGTGACATCGCAAAACACCGCGGCCGGCACGATCACGTTCAACACGCCTTCGGGTGCTTCGTTCGCCAGCACGGATCAGTACGTTGTGAAGAACCTGCTGAGCTTAGTCAGCCGGCCGGGCGAGTGGGCGTCGGTCTCCAACGGCGCGGGCGGGTACACGATGTACTTCAACCCGGTAAACGTCGCGGATCTCGCGGCTACTCAATCGCGTTTCATGACCGGTCGGCAGATCCAGGCAACCGGGGCGTCGCACGATATCGTCATCCGCAACCTCACGGTCGTCGGCAATCGCACGGGCTTCGGCATTGATGTGGAAGGCACGCTCTCGGGCACGACTGTCACCTACGCCAAAAACATCACCGTTGAAAACAACATCGTGGCCAACAACTTCAATAACGGGATCTGGTACCGCTGGATTCAGGACAGCACGATCAAGAACAACGTGGTGCTAAGCAATGCAAACGGCATCGGCCTTGCGGACGGGCTGAACATCCTCATCACCGGCAATGAAGTGGCTTACAACGTGACCGACGGAATCGACATCGCCGGCGATGTGCACTTCGCCTTCGGCGTCGCGGGATTCGCGCCGACGCGAAACGTCACCATCAGCTACAACTACATCCACGACCAGCTCGGCTACGGCCACTGCGACGGAATCCAGATGTACAACTACGTGTACAACATCAACATCCTCAACAATTTCATTCGCGACTGCGGCCAGGGAATCATGACCCAGGAAGTGGACTATGACCTCAGCACTAACGCCGCCACCAGCGATTGGAGCACGATCTCCGGCAATACGATCGTCGATATCGGCGCCAACAGCGTCATCCTCGGACACGGCAACTCGTACAACTGGAACATCTCCAACAACACCATCGGCGGCGCGGGTTTCTCGCCGTTCAGTTTCACCGCCAGCGGGTATAACCTCACGGAAAACATCCTGCTCGGCAAGCAGATCATCACCGGCTCTGCCGCCGCCATGAAGTACACCGGCGACCGGAACTTCTACTACATCAACCCGTCGTCGCAGTACTCGCCGTACATCATCTCCGCCTCGGGCCCGCCGTGGACAAACTACTCCACTGTCGCCGCGTTCTTCGCCGCTCAGGGGCAGGATCAGCATTCGCAGCAAGGCGATCCGATCTTCAGCAACTCGCCGATCGTGGAATCGATGATCAAGGACATCTCGCTCTCCACGCTCAACTCGGTCCAGCTTTGGAACACCGCGGGGTTTGTGGTGGGCGACTACATCGAGATCAACAGAGACGGCGTGGCCAGGAAGATCACGGCAGTCAACGCCACCACGAAAGTCATCACCTTCGACATTGCCCTGTCCGCTTTGCCAATGAGCCAGGAACTGATCGTCGATGACTGGAAGACCAACTCCAACTTCAATCTCGACCTGCGTCTCAAGCCCGGCAGCGGCAGCGTCGCGCTGACGATGTCCTCCACCGGCGGGCCGATCGGATCGCAGATCAACGGCGCCCAATACGTCGCCGGCGATTTCAACGGCGACGGCGTCCGCGATTTGCCGACAGTCTCCGCCTCCATCGCCGCGGGACTGCCGAACACCGTGACTTGGGCGCCGCCGTCGTATTGATGGTGGAAGACGGTCCGAAGCGTAATTGCTTGTGGCAAAATCAATGCCGGCTTCCATGCGCGTGCGGGCCTCGCGATCGTTGGCCGATACGCGGTTTGCCTGAAATGAGAACTTCTGTCGGGCTCCCAGGACAAACACGCTATCCGCATCGGGCTGGAAGGCGGAGTGGCAAACCTACTGGATATCCGGGGAAAATATCGCGCTGTCCGTAATTTTAATGCGATAGTACGATTCAAACAGCCACTCTTCGCGAAGCAAGCGATCGCTCGAATGACTGTAAGTCCCGGCAATGCCAATCATATCGCCGGGACGTTTGAACGGGCGAAGATTCGCAATACCAATCAAGACAAAATCGCGGATCGCGGTGACTTCCGATTCTCCGTGGCCCGTACGCGCGAAGGGCGCCCAGCCGACGCTGATTTCCTTGTCGAAGCCGACAGATCCGCTCCTTGACGGTCGTTCTTTCTTTATGGAATGTTGATCAGCGAAGAACACGCAACGAGGACGGAGCTCGCCCGATTTGGCGTCGGAAAACTCGAGAGAGCTGCGCTTGATCCGCGAATCCCGCCCGTTCCGCAATGACCCGGAGCGGCAGATCGCTCGATAGAATGAGTGACCGCGCGATTTCAATCCTGGCATTCCGAACAAATCGCATCGGCGAAATGCCGAGCACTTTTTGGAATCGGTGCGCGAAATGAAATGAACTAAGGCCCGCAGAATCAGCCAGATCTGCCAACGTGATCGGCGCGGGAAGATGTTTCCAAATGAATTGCTTCGCCCGCTCAATCGCTTCATCGCTGGCGACGGCGTTTTCGTAGTTGTAGGCGTGAATGGCGGCGAACAATAATGCGTCCAGCAGGACGGCGTATTTCTTTCGTTCATGCCGCAGTTCCAACATCCAGCGAGCAAGAGACTGAATTCGCCCGTGAGGATCCGGCGCGCGGATGTTCCATGCAGCCACATCCAATGACGCCGAATCCCATCCAATGAAGATCGACTCAAAAAGTTGATTGCCCACGGCGCGTTCGGAATGCACTTCCTTCGCCGGATAAAAAAGAACCTCCCCGGATTGAGCTATATAACGGCTGCCGCGAATCACGACCTCCAGCTTTCCGCTTAAGACGATAATCAACTCGCAAAATGAATCATGGTGATGAGCTCCGAGCGACCATCCGCGCTGGGGCGCGACGCGTCCGGCTTGAAGAAAATGCGGATTTCCACTTCCAGGGTTCATGCGCCCATTCTACAGCATGAATTGCTATAAATTCGACAAGAATTGCCAAAGTAACGGCATCGAAAAGTGATAAGTTATTCGTATTCATTCGCAAAATTGAACTTTACTGGAAAACGCAATGAGCAAAATTCGTCTTGGATTCATCGGCGTCGGGGGAATGGGGCAAGCCGCCCACCTGCGGAATTACGTTTCAGTTCCTGGATGCGAGGTGGTGGCGATCGCCGAATTAAGGCCCGAACTCGGGAAGAAAGTTGCCGCCCGCTACGGCGTGCCGAAGGTCTACCCGGATCACCGCGAATTGATGGTGGCCGAGCAGGTCGACGGGCTCGTCGCGATTCAGCCGTTCGGCATGCATGTGGATCTCATCCCGGAACTGATCGCAAAGGGCGTGCCGATCTTGACAGAAAAGCCGCTGGCGGAATCGATCGAGTCGGGACAGAAAATCATCGCCGCACTTTCGAAAACGAAGGTGCAGCACTTTCTCGCGTATCACAAGCGTAGCGACCCGGCCACCACGTACGCCAAACGCCAGATGGAACTTTGGCAGAGCAGCGGCGAAGTCGGCAAGCTCAAATACATCCGCGCCGCCATGCCGCCGGGAGATTGGTCGGTGCAGGGCTTCAGCCAGAACGTTCACACCGTTGAAAAGTACGAGGCCAAGCAAGGCATGGGGAATCGCTACGGCGATTTCGTCAACTACTACATTCACCAGGTGAACCTACTGCGGTTCCTTCTTGGAGAAGATTACCGCGTGCTGTTCGCCGACCCGAACAGCGTGCTGTTCGTCGGCCGCAGCACCACCGGCGTCACGGTGACGCTGGAGATGGCGACACATCACACGACCTTGGACTGGCAGGAAGAGGCGTTCATCGCGTTCGAGCGCGGGTGGATCAAGCTGGAACTGCCCGCCCCGCTGGCGATCGATCGGCCTGGTCGAGTCACCGTCTTCCGCGACGCGGGGAAGGATCAAACGCCAACTACGACCGTGCCGACGCTGCCGTGGTTTCATGCGATGCGGCAGCAGGCGGTGAATTTCGTCAACGCAATCAAGGGCGAAAAAACCCCTCTATGCACCGCCGCCGACGGGTTGAAGGATCTGGAGGTGGCGCAGCAATTCATCGCTGCCCTCGAGCTCTCGGAGAAAACATGCAAGTAAAGTGGACGAAGCTGCAGGTATCGGCCGAGGCGTTTGAGTCGGCGGCGGCGTTCGACGTGGACGGCGACGGCGTGCTCGACATCGTCAGCGGCGCGTACTGGTATAAGGGGCCGGACTTCCGCAAAAAATCGCTCATTAACCCGAACATGCGCCGGTACGACGATTACTACGACGATTTTTCCACCATCGCCATGGACATCGACGGCGACGGGCGGCTCGATTTTGTCACCGGCGGCTGGTGGGGAGAAAATCTTCGCTGGATGCAAAACCCCGGCGCTTTCGGCAAGCCGTGGGCCGAGCATGTGATCGCCGAAAAAATCGGCAACATTGAAACCACCCGCGCCTGGGACATCGACGGCGACGGCGAGATGGAGATCGTCCCCAACACACCCGGCAGCGCACTGTGCGCGTACAAACTGATCAAGGATTCAGCCGGCAAACCGACGGGCAAATTCACGAAGCACGTGCTTTACCCCACGGGCCTGGGGCACGGCCTCGGATTCGGCGATATCGACGGCGACGGTCGCGGCGAGTTCATCACGCCCAAGGGAATCCTCAAACCGCCGGCCGGCGGCGCGCTCAAAGGGGACTGGACGCTTCTCGAAGAATTGCAGATCGGCAAGGACGCCTCCATCCCCGTCCTCGTCGTTGATCTCAACAACGACGGCCAGATGGAACTCATCTGCGGTGGCAGCCATTCGTACGGCCTGGCGTGGTGGCAGCAGAGCAAAAACGTCGAAGGCAAACGCACCTGGACCAGGCACGACATCGACCCGTTCAACAGCCAATACCACGACCTGCACTGGGCCGACATCGACGGCGACGGTAAGCCGGAACTCATCACTGGCAAGCGCTACCTCGCCCACTGCGGGCGTGATCCCGGCGAGTACGATCCGCTCGGCATCTACTATTTCAAATGGACGGGTTCGAGCTTTGCGAAGCAAGTCATCAGCTACGGCCCGCCGGGCGTCGGCTCTGGTTGCGGCATTCATTTCGCGCTGGCGGACCTTCGCAAGACCGGCCGGCTCGATGTCATCGCGCCCGGCAAGGACGGGCTGCAGGTATTTTTCAACGAAGGTGTTTGATCGACCGTCGCATGGACTACCAGCCCATGCGACGTCATATTTTCCGCGAACGAGGAGCAACTTCATGTCTAAGAAAATCGCAATGATCGGCGCCGGCAGCGTGGTGTTCTGCAAAACGCTCGTCAGCGACATTCTCTCCACACCCGCGCTGACGGGCAGCGAGTTTGCGCTGATGAGTCCGACAGAGACCAAGCTCCGGCGAATGGAGACGTTCGTCCGCCGTATGATCGACGACAACAAACTGCCCGCGAAAGTCTGGGCCACCACCGATCGCCGCGCCGCGATCAAGGATGCGGATTTTGTCGTCGTCATGATTCAGGTCGGCGGACACGATGCGTTTGGTATTGATTACCGCGTTCCGCTGAAATACGGCGTCGACCAATGCATCGGTGATACGCTCGGCCCGGGGGGAATCTTCCGTGGGCTGCGGCACATTCCCGTGCTGATGCAGATCGCCAAGGACATGCGCGAAGTCGCCAAGCCCGGTGCTATCATGTTGCAATACGCAAACCCGATGGCGGCCAACTGCCAGGCGCTCGGCCGCGCCGGTGGCGTTTCGTTCGTCGGTCTCTGTCACGGCGTTCAGACCACGCTCGATCTCATCGCCGGTTACTGCAACATCAAAGATAAGTCTGAAATCACCTATACTTGCGGCGGGATCAATCACATGGATTGGTTCCTGCGCCTGGAACACCGCGGCCGCGATCTTTATCCCGAGCTGCGCGAGAAGTTTGAAAAGCCCGAGTATTACAAAAACGAAAAAGTCCGTGGCGAAGTCTTTCGCCAGTTCGGCTATTTCATGACCGAAAGCACGGGTCACCTGAGCGAATACGTCCCCTGGTTCCGCAAGAGCAAGGCGGCGCTCGAACTCTACTGCGACGAGCCTGCATTCGGCGGCGAGAGCGGCGCCTATTACAAGTGGGGCTCGGCGATGGCGGAGAAGTACGCTAAAGTCGATCCGCTCCAGTTCGAAACGACCGAGATCGATTCCCGCAGCGCCGAATATTGCTCGTGGATCATGGAGGCCGTCACCACCGGTAAGCCGTTTCGCTTCATGGGCAACGTGCGCAACGACGGCCTGATCACAAACCTGCCCGCCGACTGCTGCGTGGAAGTGCCGACCTTCGCCGACGATACCGGTCTCCGCCCCACCGTCGTCGGTGCGATCCCCCCGCAATGCGCGGCTGCATGCATGACCAACATCAACGTGCAAACGCTCATCACCGAGGCTGCCCTCAGCGGCGATCCCGAGCACATTGTTCACGCGCTGGCGATGGATCCGCTGACGGCCGCTGTATGCACGCTCAAGGAGATTCGCGACATGGCCACGGAAATGCTCGGCGCGCAACGGCAATGGCTGCCCGAGTTCCAGGGCAAATCAATCCGCCCGACGCCGACGATCAACATTCCGCCGAACGTGAAAGCCATTGAAGTGCCACTCGATCCCGCGCTGGCCATACACAAGCGATTTGGCCAACTCGTCAATCAGGAGACAGCCGCCCCAGCTGGAAGGTGACTCAGTTTTGCGTAATGCGCAGTTTGTCGTTGGCTATTTCCTCGGCATGTGCGATTGCCTGTGACGGTACACAGTCAACGTCGGTGCCGACGCCAAGGACTCCCGGCGGACGACCTCCAAAGTCACATTCGACGGCCCGGAAAATGCTTGGCGGAATGCCATGAAGACGGCGAAGTAAATTGTGACGACGCCAGATATTCAAATTGCGATTTCGATCTAGAGCGTGCTGCGAACTTCAGTTGATTCCCGCCATAAGAGCGTGGACCATCAGGCACGCCAGCGCGACGAAGTGGAAGCCGGCCAGCGTTTCCGGGAGGCGTTCGTAGTCTCTCGTCAGCCGCCGGAACCTCGCGGCCCAGCCGAACGATGTATCGCAGACCGTTGAACACTTCGCGGAGCGAATGTTCGCGTTGAGGGGCGTCCTGGCGCATCAGCGTCAGATACGGGGCCACGAAGGACCACTCCTCATCCGTCACATCACTGGGGTAGGGCTTCCTTGCCATCCCAATAGTTCAGCGCCGCCGGAGAGAAAAGTCCACAACACGCTCTAGAGTGGTTTATCATTCCATCACTGTTTGCGGGAACGTATGAGCCCCACCGAAAGAGATCTCGGAATGCTTGGCCTCTTCAAAAGAGGATCCCTGATCATTGGTATTCCATTCTTGATCGCGGGATTTTTTTTGCTCGGCCGGACTGCGCTTTATCTAAAGACGGCATTGAAAACCGATGCGCGGGTAATACGAATTGAACAGGAATTTTCTTCTTCGTCGAATGGCCGCCACTCTCATCGCGTATACAAACCGACCTTTGAATTCCTGGATGCCAGCGGCAATCTCCGAAACGCCGCGACAAGATATTTCTCTACTGATTACAAATTCAACGTCGGCGAGCACGTTGAAATTCTCTATCTACCTGAAGGTTCCGGAATCGCTCAGGTGGCCACATTCTTCGACGAGTGGGGAACTTCGCTCATCATCAGCGGCCTCGGCGCAGGCACTTGTACTTTTAGCGCGATAACCGGAATCGCCATGGCAAATCTTCGCAAGCGACACGAAGATACTCAACGCCCAAAATGAGATCGCAGTTATATGTCGGCGGTAACGCTACAAAATCCGCAGCACCTGCCCCAGCCGAATCCAGTTGCGGGCCGGGTCTTGGAGCAGGAAATTGAGTTGGCCGACGTTGATGCCGCGCTCTTTGATGAACGGGATTTGGCGGTCGACGATCAGCAGTTCCAGGTCGCGCAGCGAAGGCACATCAACTCCCAGCGCACGCATGTCATCGCGCGGCACGTCGTCGGCGACGATCTCAATCCGTAGGCGGGCGTTCTCTGCGCGATAGACGATACCTGACTCCTTCACATCGCGATCGAACCTGAGCAGCCCGACGTAGAATGCGTCGAGTTTCGCCGACTCCGCCGACGTTGCTGAGAGCGTGACGTCCTCGACCGCCACCAGCCGCACGGGCGGCGGCTCGGGGATCGTCGGCCTGCGGTCGGCGGGCGGGGTGAATTCGAAATCGGGTTGGTCGAGTTCCACGGGAATAGTCTAGTGCGCGCAATACCATCTGGCGATAACCGGTTTCATCCCACCCGCTGGTGGAACACAATGCGTTATCTGAATCCACTTTAGTTTGTTTCAAACATCCAATACAATTGAAGCGATCAGGACTTTGGGTACTGACTTGAACCATCCGCCGCCGTTACAAAATCGCCTTGTAGGTAGTCCGTGTTGCGCTCCGCGGCTGGACCGTCTGGCCCTGTTCCAAGCGTACCGCGATCTCCATTTTTCGAAATATGAAGGCTTCAGTCACTGGGCGAATGCGTGGCACGATTGGACCTATGATCCAGCCGTTGCACGCGCCGAAGCGGCAACGTATGGACTCAGCATTATCTCGTTCCATCTACCGATGATTCAGGCGGATATCAAGGCCGGCGTTCGCAATGCTATTGACGCGGCAAGGTTCGCGTCCAAGCTGAGTGATCAGCCTGCAGTGCTCTTTAAGGCCCATACCCGCGAACAGCTTGTGGCGGCGGCTCCGCAATTTCTTGATGGGCTCGATCTTGCGAATATCAATGTCGTCCCCGTACTCCAAAATCACATGGGAACCTGCATCTCAACGCTCGACGATTTCATCGCCATTCTCGACGAGATCAACGATCCGCGCATGAAGGCCGTTCTTGAAGTCGGTCATTTCCAACGAGTGGGCACACACTGGCGCGAAGCATGGTCGGCCTTGGGCGACCGGATCGCGCTGATTCACGTTAACGACATTCGCGACGGTCAGTCCGTTCTGTTCGGCACCGGCGATGTCGATTTTTCAGGATTGATGGCGCAGGTCAAGCGAACAGGGTTCGCCGGTAATATCGTAGTCGAATTGGAACTCGCCTCGCGCGAAACTGATCCTGCCAGCACCATGGACGGCCTGCGCAGCGCGATCCATCTTTTGTGTGACCTACACGACCAACCTTCCTGATCGGAGCAAGCAATGTCAGACCCGAGGCTTTGCATCGTTGGAGCCGGATCGCTATCGACCCGTCGCATTTATCCGAATATCGGGGCTGCCGGTGCGCGATTAGTGGGAATTTGTGATCTCGACACAGCTAAAGCCGGCCGCAACGCGTCACTCTTTGGTGGAAAGTCGTACGGCGACGTCGATGCGATGCTGGCCGAAGAAAAGCCGGACGGCGTGATTATCTGCATCGGCCCGGATCAGCATGCGCAGGTCGCAAAGCGGGTTCTGCAGCTCGGCTATCCTGTCTACACCGAAAAACCCCCGGCACCTTCTGCCGCCGATACCCTAGCCGTGGCGCGGCTCGCGAAAGAGAAAAACCTTCTCTGCACCACCGCATTTAAAAAGCGGTATACCACCGTCGCCGACCGCGTGAAGCAGTGGCTGGGGAAATACAGTCCGGAAGAGTTTTACTCCATTTCAATTGATTATTGCTCGGGTCAGTATCCCAACGACAAGCATCATCGCACGTTCCTGTTCGATTTTGGCGTACACGTTATCGACTTGGTTCAATATTACTTCGGAACCGTGAATGAAGTCTTCGCGTTCACGAAGGGGATGGACGCATACGCGGTCTCCCTGAAGTTCGAATGTGGAGCAGTCGGATCGATGAACCTCAATTGCGGACGGTCATTTCAAGTGCCGACCGAGGAAATGGAAATCACCGTGCGGGGTGGAAACTTCATGACGATCCATAATTCTTCGCATTGGAAAATTACCGAAAACGGCATTCCCACCGAATGGCGCGAACCCCCGACATTCGCCAGTTCCGGCGACAGCGGCCGTGATACCGGCCACCTCGCGGAATTGGAAGACTTCGTCAATGCGATCAAGGAAAAGCGAGCGACCACGCGTTCGAACATCTACGAGAGTTATAAAACGATGGTGCTCTACGAAGCCATCCGCTCTTCCGCGGAGACCCAGCAGGTGGTTCGAGTAATCAGCGAATCGCTGTAGTGACGAGCGATCAACCGGGCGAGCGGATCTGCTACTTACCCTCTTCCCAATTCTTCCCCCACCCGACTTCCACCTTGATCGGCACGCGCAGTGTCATCGCGTTTTGCATCTCCTGTCGCACCACCTCCGCCTCCTGCTCGACCGTGGCCAGCGGCGTTTCGAAGACGAGTTCGTCGTGAACCTGCATGAGCAGTTTGCT
The DNA here is from genome assembly GCA_038329865.1 of Tepidisphaerales bacterium. Taxonomy (GTDB): domain Bacteria; phylum Planctomycetota; class Phycisphaerae; order Tepidisphaerales; family Tepidisphaeraceae; genus JANMES01. The sequence continues at coordinate 37,515 of JBBQNK010000009.1, forward strand.
CGGGCGGTTTTCCCTTTTCAGCCGGCGGTAGACGTTGAGCATGGCGATCTTGATCATGTCGGCCGCGGAGCCTTGTACGACACTGTTGATCGCCATGCGCTCGTTGGCGTTGCGTATCGCGATCACGCCGGAGTTGATGTCGGGCAGCGGCCGGCGCCGGCCCATGAGCGTTTCTACGTATCCATGCTGCTGCGCGTGGTCGACGCATTCGAGCATGAACCGCTGAATGGCCGGGAAGCGGCGGTTGTAGGCGTTGATAAGTTCCTGCGCCGCGCCGACGGAGAGCCCGTCGATTCGCCGGGCCAGGCCGAACGCCGTGACGCCATAGATGATGCCGAAGTTGATTGTCTTGGCCTGGTTGCGCTGGTCCTTGCTCACCTGATCAAGCGGCACGTGAAATACCTCAGCCGCCACGGCGCGGTGAATGTCTTCGTCATTCTCGAACGCCTTTACCAGCGCCGGCTCCTGCGTGTAATGGGCGAGCACGCGCAGCTCGATTTGCGAATAGTCGGCCGTCAGCAGAACGGACTTTTCGCGATCGCCGGGCACGAACGCCAGGCGTATCGCCCGGCCCTCTTCCGTCCGGATCGGAATGTTCTGCAGATTCGGATCGCTGCAACTCAGCCGGCCCGTTTCCGCACCAATCTGGCTGAAACTCGCGTGAATCCGGCCGGTTTTTTCGTTGATGTAGCTCGTTAAATTATCGAGATACGTGTTCTTCAACTTCGTGAGGCTGCGGTACTCCAGCATCAACTTCGGCACGGCGTGCTCGAGAGAAAGTTTTTCGAGCACCTCCACGTCGGTGCTCGGGCCGGTCTTGGTTTTTTTCACGACTCGCAGGCCGAGCTTGTTGAACAGCACGTCGGCCAATTGCTTGGGCGAATCAGGATTAAACTCTCCGCCGGCGGCGGTCATGATTTGGTGGCGCAGGTCGTCGATGCGACGGCCGAGCTTTTGGCTTTGCTGTTTGAGCATGGCCGGGTCGATCGCGACGCCGTTGGATTCCATCTCGACGAGCACTTCCACCAGCGGCGTTTCCATCTCGGCTGCGAGCTTTTTGACGGACGGGATTTCGTCCAGCCGCTTTTCCAGAATCTCCGCCAGCCGCCAAGTGATGTCGGCGTCCTCGGCGGCGTAACGGCTCACGCGGTCGAGGTCGACCTTCTCCATGCTGATCTGCACCTTGCCCTTGCCGATCAGGTCGATCGTGGGAATCTTTTTGAAGTTGAGCAAGTGCAGCGCGAGCGAATCGATTCCGTACACGTTGCGCGTCGGGTCGAGCAGAAACGCCGCGACCATCGTGTCCATCACCAACCCGCGCAGATTGATGCGGCGCTGCTTGAGGACCTGCACGTCGTACTTGATGTTGTGGCCGACTTTTTCGACTTTCTCGTCTTCGAGAATCGGCTTGAGCCGCGCGAGCGTTGGGTGCGAATCGAGCACCGTCGAGCCGCTCGGGCCGCACAGGGCGATGTAATAACCGGTGCCTTTCTGCCACGAGAAGCTCAGGCCGATGCAGCCGCTGCTGATGGCGCCGAGGGCGTCGGTCTCGGTGTCGAAGGCGAATCGGTTTTGCTTCGACAACTCGGCGAGAAAAGCCTCGAACTTCTCTAGCGTGTTCACGAGCGTGTAGTCCGCGCCTTCGCTGGTCTCGTGCGTGTGGATTTCTTCCGCCGGTGCTTCGTCGCCGGAAGCGGTCATCGCGCCGAAGAGGCCGACCTCGACCGGTCCGGACTTTTTCGCGGCGGGACGAACGGCGGGAGCGGGCGATGCGTCTGCTGCGCCGATTCGCTTAGCCAGCGTCGTGAATCCGAGCTCGTTCAAATGCTTGCTGAGCTGCGGCACATTCAATCCCGTGAATTCGCAGACGGCCGGGTCGAATTCCATTTCCACGTCGCGTTTTAGCGTCACCAACTGCCGGGCGATCGGTAGACGCGCCGCGTTTTGCTCAAAGCTCTCGCGGAGCTTGGACGTGAGTTCGTCCAGGTGCTGCAGCACCGCATCGGCCGACCCGTATTTTTGCACAAGCTTGACGGCCGTCTTCTCGCCGACGCTGGGGATGCCGGGGACGTTGTCGATCGCATCGCCCATGAGCGTTTGGATTTCGATCGCCTGGTCGGGCCGATAGCCGAGCTTGGCCATCAGCTCCGCGGGACCGAAGGATTCGTCGGTCTGCGGGTCGTACATGCGGATCTGCTCGTCGAGGATCTGCCGCAGGTCTTTGTCTTTGCTGACGAGGAAAACGTCGTACTCGCTCTCAAGCCGCGTGGCCATGGTGGCGATGACGTCGTCGGCCTCGAAGCCGGGCTTGCCGAAAATCTGCACGCCGGCGTCGGCGACGATCCGCATGATCCGCTGCTCCTGCGGCCTGAAATCATCGGGCGCGGGTTTTCGGTTGGCTTTGTAGTCGGGAAAAATCTCCGAGCGAAACACGTCGCCGGGGCAGTCGATCACCATCGCCAGGTAATCGGGCTTGCGCTTTTCGATCAGGTTGATCAGCATCTGCGTGAAGACGTAGGTGGCCTTGGTCGGCTCGCCGGTGGGCGACGTAAGGTCGCGAAACGGGGCGTAGTACGCACGGTAGATTTGAGCGTGGCCGTCGATGATGAAGAAGGTCTTCTTGGGCATTGGAGTCAATTCTAGTCCGAACGCGGAGGAAATGAACACAGAGACACAGAGGCACGGAGAAGAAATAGAAAGAGCAATTTTTCTTATCTTCTCTGTGCCTCTGTGTCTCTGTGTTCATCCCATTTTCCGGCTACAATGCAACCATGAAAGCATGGATGCTCACCGAACTCGGCGGACTGCAGAATCTCAAGTTGATGGACGTGCCCGATCCCCTTCCCGCGCCGGGCGAGGCGGTGCTGGAGTTGCAGTACGCCGCCCTCAACCCGGCCGATCGTTATCTTGCTGAGGGACAATACCCTGCGAAGCCCGCGATGCCGCACATTCTCGGGCGCGATGGGATCGGCACGGTGATCGCCGTCGGCAAGGCCGTCATCTCGCCGCGCGTGGGCGATGTGCGCGTATTGCTTCGCGGCGAAGCGGGCGTGAATCGGCCGGGCACGTTTGCTCAGAGAATTTCTGTGCCCGTCGAATACCTTTCCGCCAAGCCCACCGGCTGGTCGGATACTGAAGCGGCCGGCGCTGCTCTCGTCTACTGCACCGCCTACCAGGCGCTGACGATGTGGGAGCCGCTGCAAACGTCGTCGGTTGTCCTCGTCACCGGCGCTTCCGGCGGTGTGGGAACGGCCAGCGTGCTGCTGGCCAAGGCGATGGGCCTTCGCGTCGTTGCTCTCTCGCGCGGCGAAGAGAAGCGGAAGCAACTCGCCAGCCTGGGCGCTGATGTTCAGCTCGATCCGAACAATCCCGAATGGACTAAAGAACTCAAAGCCAAACTCGACGGCCGGCGGGTCGATCTGGCGATCGATAACATCGGCGGCACGCTCTTTCCGCAGTTGATCGAAACGCTGGGCGACCGCGGGCGGATCAGCATCGTCGGCCGACTCGCCGGGGCAGTTCCGAACTTCAATACCGCCACGCTCCTCTTCCGCCGGCTACGCCTCGGCGGCGTGCAGGTGGGCGCGTACACCGCGGGCGAAGTGAGCGACGTCTGGAAGCGGATCGTCGGCCTGCTCACCCGCGACGGCCACCGCCCGCCCGTCGATAAAGTCTTCGACTTTGCGGACCTGCCCGCGGCGTTTGATCGACTTGCCGAAGGGCCGATGGGGAAGGTGCTTTTAAAGGTCCGATAAATCGCCGCTGATCTCAACGGAAAAGAATCCGGTCGCACAGCGACCGGCGTGGGAAAAACTTCTCTTCTCTGATTTGCATTTCTTCTTTTTGAATTGGAAATCACTTTTGTCGCCGCCAGCGACAGGAGAAGGAAGAGGAAATGTCAAAATTCATCGAACAACTTGAGTCGCGTGAGTACTTCAGCACGACGAGCCTGAGCAATCCGGCTTATCTCACCATCCTGCCGACCGAATCGGTCGTCAGCAGCCAGCTGAATAACGGCCATAAGTCCCAGCTTTATCTCATCCGCGTCGATCGCCCCGGCGAAATCGACCTGCGGTTGGAAGGCCTGACCGGCGATGCGTCGCTCTCGCTCATCAGCGATAAGAACCACAACAATCGCCTTGACAACGGCGAAGTCATTGCGAAATCGGATCACATTCTTGCCGCCAATGAAACGATCCGCAAAATCGCCACCGCCGGCATCTACCAAATTCTCGTCACCCAGGTCAACAGCAACACGCTGATCAACTACACGCTCCGCTTCAGCACCGCGGCGTTTACCACGCCCGACCAGGTTGACCAGACCGGTAACGACGTCGCCCACGCCCGCGATTTCTCGATCCAAAAAGGAACGAATCGCACCGTCAACGAATACGTCGGCGCCAACGACTCGGCCGACGTTTTCAAAATGGTTGTCACCGAAACTACGAAATACGATTTCCGCCTGAGCGGCCTGGTGAAAAATGCTGACATGACCATCACCGAAGCAAACGGCAACGCCCTTGCGACCACCACCGGCAGGGCGATGAGCGCCAAGACCATCTCCGGCCGACTCGAAGCCGGCACGTACTACATCACGGTGACGGCCGTCGACGCCCCGACGCCGTACGCCCTGACCGCCACCGGCACGGCCTACCGCTCGACCGACGCGGACCTGACCACCCGTCGCGTATCGGCGTCGATCTTCTCCAGCAAGCCGATCACGGCTTCGATTGTGAGCTCGAAGTAATTCTGTTTGTAAATGTGGTCTGCACAAATCGTCATCCTGAGGTACTACGAAGGAACTAGCCTAACTCGAGGGATCTAGAGCGAGTCAACTTCAGGTGTAGCGTCATCCCGAGGTACGCCGAGGGATCTCGGCCGTCGCAAATCAATCGGCCGTCGAGATCCCTCGGCGTACCTCGGGATGACGGTCGATGGGATGTTATAGACACCCTCTTAAGATGACGTAGTCCTTGCGGCGATAAAATAGTCCGAACGTTACCGATCAAACTGCGCATCAAACGCGATCGCGCTCGGCTTGAAGTCGATCTTCTTCACGAACGCGGCGGCCTCGGCGGCGCCGTGTTCTCTGTCCATCCGGCTGTCTTCCCATTCCACGCTCAGCGGGCCCTGGTAGTTGACGTCGTTCAGCGCGACGATGATGTCTTCAAACACGACATCGCCGTGGCCGAGCGAGCGGAAATCCCAGTACCGGCGCGGGTCGGCGAAGCTGACGTGCCCGCCGAAGACGCCGACGGTGCCGTCGCCGTGGCCGAACCACGCGTCCTTCATGTGCACGTGGTAGATGCGATCGTGAAACGTGCGGATGAATTTCACGTAGTCCACGTGCTGGTAGATCAGGTGGCTCGGGTCGAAGTTGAAACCGAACCTTTTGTGATTTTTTACGGCCTCGCGGGCGCGCTGGGCGCTGGCGATATCGAACGCGATTTCCGTCGGATGCACTTCGAGCGCGAAATTCACGTCGGCCTTTTCGAACGCTTCCAGGATCGGGCCGAACCGCTTGGAGAAGTCATCGAAACCCTTCTGCCAATACTTCTGATCGGTCGGCGGGAAGGCGTAGATGCTGTGCCAGATGCTGCTGCCGGTGAAGCCGTTGACGACGGCCGGGAATGCAATCTTATCCGGGCAGGCGTCTCGAAATAATCGGGCGGCCTTGGCGGTCTCGATCATTCGCTTAGCGGCGCGTTTGCGCACGCCTTCCGGATCGCCGTCGCCCCACACTTCCGGTGGCAGGATGGACTTATGACGCTCGTCGATCAGATCACACACCGCCTGCCCGACGAGGTGCGCGGAGATCGCGTAGCTGGTCAGGCCGAAGTCCTTCAGAACCTCCCACTTCTTCTTCACGTACCCTTTGTCTTTGATCGCCTTATCGACTTCGAAGTGATCGCCCCAGCACGCCAGCTCCAAGCCGTCGTAGCCGAAGCCCTTGGCTTTTTTGCAGAGCTCTTCGAACGACAGGTCGGCCCACTGGCCGCTGAATAACGTGACGGGACGGGCCATGATGTTTGCTCCTTCGCGGGACTGAAATTCGTTGCAAGAATCGCGAGCGGGCATCTGAACGGCGATGGGGAAATCTGTCAATCCAAGTGACGCTTGCAATTCAGGGTTCCAAGCCGGTTTTGGGGGAATTTATTGGATGCCGGCCATTGCGATAGGATTGGGTGATCGACAATTTTACACCACCGCCCGTTTCCCGTTACACTGCTGAACTTCCCCGCTCCGGCGGGTGATCGCAGGAGTGGCGGAATTGGCAGACGCGCAGGACTTAGGATCCTGTGCCGAAAGGCGTAGGGGTTCGACCCCCCTCTCCTGCACTAACCGCTGACGATTTCGCAAGCGGGAAGAAAACGCGCCGGCGTCCCGGCGTGCGGCGGATGATGTCAGCCTGGAGGAACGACTATGAATCGAATTAAAACGCGCCTGCTCGCCATGGCCATCGCGGGGATCACCTGCGCGACTGCCGTTGCGGACACGATCGAACTCCATCGCGACAAATCCGTCCAGACGCTGAACAACGTCAAGATCAGAGACGTGAAGGAAGACCAGCTCGTTTTCCTCTCTGAAGGCGGCAACGAACTTCAGCGGCCGTTATCCATCGTCTATCGCATCGAGATCACCGGCGAGACCGCGCTGAACGACGCGGAAAAAGCTTACGCCGCCGAAACCTGGCCGGAGGCGACCGACGCTTACAACCGCGCGCTCAAAACCGCGACCAAGCCGTGGATCAAAGATCGCATCAGCCTGCGGCTGGTGGATTTGGCAGGCAAAACCAATCGGTTCGATGTCGCCGCTGCGGGATACGTCGGCCTGGTCGCGAGCAACCCAACCCTGGCGGCGACCGTGAAGCCGACGCTCTCGACCGACAAGGCCGCCCTCACCGGCGCCGTGGAACAGGTCGAGCACGCACTCGGCGATTCCAAGCTGACGGCCGACAAGAAAATCACACTCCTGCAGTTCGAGCTCGAGCTGCAAAATGCGCTCGGCGATAAAAAAGCCGCTGGCGCGGTCGTCGAGAAGATGCTCGCCACCGGCGGCCTCGACGCCAACGACCCGGCCATGCAGAAGCAAGTCGGCGATTTGAAAGTCGCCGTCGCCCAACTCGCCCTGGATAATAAAGATTTCGCCAGGGCGACCGCCTCGATCGAAGAATCCAAGGCCATCCTGACCGATCCGGCCCAGCAAGCGCAGGCGTTGTACATCCTGGCCGAGTCGAAGTACCAGCAAGCGCTCGCCGCCAAAACCACCGAAAAGACCGCGTGGCAGGACATCGCCATCGCGTACATGCGCGTGGTCGCGCTCTTCCCGACGAGCCCGAACGCCGGCGATTCACTGGCGCGAACCGCTTCGTGCTACGAGCAGATGAACGAAAACGAAAAGGCCATCAACGTCTACCAGAAGGTCGCCAGCAACTATCCCAACACCCCCGCCGCCAAGTCGGCCCAGGAATCGATCACACGGCTTAAAGCAGGAAACTGATCTACATCATGGAATTTTTTAAAAAACATCAAAAGAAGATCCTGGGAGTCATCAGTATTGTTGCGATGGTCTTTTTCGGAATTTCATCGGGCAATTGGAATCCCTACAACAGCAATCCGGTCGTCGCGACAATTCGAAATGACAACATTCGGCTCGAGGACATGAACAACTCGCGCCGGCTGTGGACCATTCTGAAACACACCGAAATCGCACACATGTCTTCGGCGCGCGAAGATCAGGTCGTACGGGCAAGCGCGCTTCTGGGCATTGGCGAACAGATGATCGATCAGGATCCGGACAGCTTTTGCCTGCTTCAAAAAGAAGCCGCGAATATGGGCCTCGTCGCGTCGCCCGACAGCGTGAACGAACTCATGCGCAACCAGGTGACATTGAACGAATCTTCATCGACCGAAGAAGTTCGATCGACAGAGCTGGCCTTCGGGGCGCTGATGCAGGTGCAGGCCGCCTACCTTCGCGCTTCCGGTGCGCTGAAGACGACCGCCCCTGAGCGGCAGTTTTACATGGCGACGCTCGGGCAGTCGATCACGCTGCGTTACGTTTCGTATTCCGCCGATGAATTCAAATCCGCCGTTCCCGCGCCGACAGCCGAACAATTGAAAGAGCAGTTCGATAAGTACAAGAACTCGCTTGCCGATCAGGCCGATCAGGAGACCAATCCGTTCGGGTTCGGCTATGAGTATCCGAACCGTGTGAAGATGGAGTTTTTGTCGATCATTCGAGCGGATCTGCACAAGGCCGTCCTCAAATCCAAGGACGATGCGACCTGGGAGATTGACGCCCGCAAGGAATATCTTCGAAACGATTTTGCCTACCCGACTTCGCGCCCCAGCGAACCGTCTACTCGCCCCACCACCAGCCCGACCACCCGGCCGCTCGGCTTTGCGGACTACAAAGAAAAGATCATCAACCAACTCGTTGAAGACGCCCAAGCGAAGCTGCTCGATGAAGTGGAGAAGAAAATCAACTCCACGATGGCCGCCGACTGGGCCGCTTATCGATCGAGCGTGAATCCGACGACTCAGCCCACGACGCAGCCCGCCGCTGGCCCGATGACAGTGCTCGGCGTACCCTACGGCAGCCCCGAGTATCTGCCGAAGCTGGCGCTTCTGATCCAGAAAGATTTCGGCCTTTTGCCGCAGGTGAACCGGTACGCCAAGGACATGATGTCGGCCAAGGAACTTTCGCTCCTTCCGGTGGTCGGCAGTGCAGAACTGATCAGCGACGATTTCCGCGTGCCGTCGCTGACGCTGTCAGAGTACACGATGAATTTCCTCGACGCGTTCGGCCACCAGCGTAACTCGCGCGACGCCGCCGCCACGCTTTCAATCCTGTCGCCTTCGCCGGAGTTGAAAGATCTGACCGGGAATGTGCATTACTTCCGAGTGATCGCGGCTGAACCCGCACACCCCGCCGCCAGCATGGCTCCGTTCGCCGCACAGGTTGAAGCCGACTACAGACTCGCCGCCGCCGAGCGAAAAGCCAAAGAGCAGGTCGACAAGCTTGCCGCCATCGCCAAGGCCAAGGGCCTGGATTCCGCCGCAGCGGACGTCGGCCGAAAAATATTCCTCACCGGAAAAATCCTCGGCCGCGGCACGTCCCCGATGCCCGAACTCTCACTCAAGCCCGCATCAGAGCTGATCCTTCGCAAGGCCGCCTTCGACATGCTGAAGGGCCGCGAAGAACTCAAGTCCGGCAAAGCGCTGGCGGTGGTTGAACTGCCGCTGGAAGGAAAAGTGCTGCTGGTCTCCCCCGCCGAGGTGGCGCCGATGTGGTCGACGGACAATCTCTTCCGCGTGGAGTTCTCGCTTTCCCACGAATTGGTCCAGCAAGCCGATCAGTTATTCCGCTCGCACTGGTTTGATCCGAAGGACATCAAGAAGCGGCTTGATTATCAAAGTGTCGAAAAGAAAAAGGATTCCTCCGCCCCTGGAACGCCCCCACCGATGTAAAACCTTGACATCGGCCGGGGTGTGGATACATTTCCCCCTCGCGCCGTAACACGCGACATTAGCTCAATTGGCAGAGCAGCTGACTCTTAATCAGCGGGTTGAAGGTTCAAGTCCTTCATGTCGCATTGATCGTAACTCTCCCCTCCGCGTTTATTTCGTAAACGCAAAACGCCGGTTCAATTCGTTTCAAACTAAACCGCACAGATTTTGATTGACTCAAAAGTCTCACCATTCTATACCCTAACTAATACAAAACATCGGAGCCGTGCATGCGATGGATAAGTTCTGCAGCCGGAGTGCTTTGCGCTCTCGATGCCTGCCACTCTCGGAAGGTGGAAGCCGATCCGCTGGTCACCGGGCTGGCGGCGGTGGATGAATTGTTACCGGGGCAGCATTGGCGGAAAGGGAACGTGCATGAAGTGCTGGGGCCGAGCAACGGAGCTCTTTTCCCTCTGCTCGTCGTCCGGCAGGCGATGACGCGCGGCGCGATCGTCTGGTGCGACCCGGCCGGTGAGTTGTATCTGCCGGCCGTTGCGGCGATGGGCGTGTCGCTCGATCGCCTGATCCTGCTCCAGCCGCGGTCGCCGCAGGAGGCGTTGTGGGCGATCAGCGAATGCCTGCGTTGCAAAGGCGTGGCCGCGTGCGTGGCGCGGGTGGAGAAGCTCTCCATGCTCGACGCCCGCCGCCTGCAACTCGCGGCGGAGTGCGGCGGCGGCGTGGGGCTGCTGCTTCGCCCCGCCAGCGCGATCCACCAGCCCTACGCCGCCGCCACGCGGTGGATCGTTCGCCCGCAGCCGGGCGAGCGGACAGTGCACCGATGGACGGTGCAGTTGATTCACGGTCACGGAGGACGCGTCGGGGAAAGCGTCATACTGGAGGTGGGCCGTGACACGAATCTTGTGCGTGCATCTAAAGCAGTGGCCGATCGATCGTCAGCGCCGGCGACAAAGGCGATTACGGCTTGATACGCGAACGCTCAGCAACGCCGGCTCGCACGCTGCGCCGGACGTCGCCGATGCAGCGTCGCGCATCGCAGACGCCGCGCGACCTGCGGAGAGCACTCTTCGTGTAGCCGGCGAGCTTGCTCGCCGTGGACGGTCGAACGGCGAGCAAGCTAGCCGGCTACACGCGACACCTGGCTTGAATGCTGATTCGCACGCCGCGCATTCCTCCCCGCAAATCGCACGCCTTGCGACCGGCGCCGTGAATATCGTTTCGCCCGCTACGCCCACATCGCCCCGCCCGAAACACCACGCGGTTCCGCTCGCCCCGCTCGTGCTGTTGCGGACGGTCGGCAATCGCCGAACCGTGATGCACGCCTGCCCGCTCGCCCGCGCTTCAGGCGTTCGCGCGGGCATGTCGCTGGTCGAAGCCTCTTCGCTCTGTGAAGGGCTGGAGCATCGGGAAGCCGAGCCGGATAAAGACGACCGCGCGCTGGAGCGCCTCGGGCGATGGCTGGTGCGATTCAGTCCGATCATCACTCCGCTCCCCCCGGACGCGATCGCGATTGACGTCACCGGCACCGAAGGCATTTTCGGTAGCCAGATAAAATTGCTGGCACTCGTTGAGAACGCGTTCGATCAATTGAATATTCACGCTGCATTCGCGACGGCCCCCACGCTTGGGGCGGCCTGGGCGATGGCGTATTCACTCGATCGCGGCTATCGCCTTATCGAGTTCGCTTCACCATTTCACACGCCCGCGCCGGAGCGAAGCGAAGGTGGGAATCGTTTTTCAATCCCCTCCCAAGCCTCAACACCCAGCGCCGCCACAAAAGCCTATGGCATCCGCCAGGCGATCGAACCGCTGCCGCTCGCCGCTTTGCGGATCGACGCGCCCGCGCTCGAAACGCTCAACCACCTTGGCGTGCAGACGATCGGCCAGCTCCTGCGCCTGCCGCGAAGCACGCTGCCGTCGCGGTTCGGGGCGTTGCTGCTCAAGCGGATCGATCAGGCGCTGGGCGTGCTGCCCGAGCCGCTGGTGGCGCTGCCGCACGTGGAGCCGATCGTGGCGGCGACGGAGTTTGATGGAAAAGTCGAGTCGTTCGAATCGCTGGAGTATGCGATCGCGCGGCTGCTCGATGACGTGCTGCCCGAGCTGCGCCGCCGGGCGTGCGGGGCGCGGAAAATCCACCTCGATTTCCTGCGACAAGGCTCGCCGGCGGTGCGGAAGACGATCGCGCTCTCGCAGCCTTCGCGGCACCGCTGGCTGTTGATGAATCTCCTGCGCTGCACGCTGGAAACGCTGGAATGCGACGAAGGGTTCATCGGCCTGCGCCTCGAAGTGATCGGCAGTGAAAAAGTCCTCGAGCCGCAACTCTCGCTCTTCGAGCAGGAAGAACAGATCGGCCGATCGGAGCTGACGCACCTGGTCGAGCGACTGCGGCTGCGATTGGGCGAGCAGGCGGTGCAAGGCGGCGAGCTGGTGGAGTCGCACGCGCCCGAGAGCGCCGCCCGGCGCGTGCCGCTGGATCTGACCGCGAAGAAGCCGGCGCAAAAGACAAAACCGCCGCGACGTGTCGTGCGCAAGGCGCTTCTCTGGTACGCCGCCGACGGGCAAGGCGTGGCGGCCGTCTCTCTGGCGAATGAACCGGCGATCGCAGCGCCGCGGATGCTCGAAGAAAGAGCCGCCGAGCCCCGGCCGCTGCGGTTGTTCGCTTCGCCGGTGGAGGTGCGGTGCATCGTCTCGCCGTCGACGGATGAAGTCGGCCAGCCGGCGACGGTGACGCTCGACGGGACGGTGCATCGCGTCGTGCACGCCGTCGGCCCGGAGCGAATCACCGGCGTGTGGTGGGAAGGCCGCGACAAAACCCGCGATTACTACGACGTAGAACTCCCCAGCGGGCGCCGGCTGTGGATTTTTCAGGTGCAGGAAAACCGGCGCTGGTTCTGGCAGGGGGAATTTTGAGGATTGCCGATTTTCAATTTGCGATCGAGAGGAGATTTTTTGCGGTCGTGGGTCAGTCTGACTTCTCGCGCTGTTTTTATCTCACGCCGGTCGCTGTGCGACCGGATTCCGGAAGCCGGCCGCACAGCGACCGGCGTGTCGATCAAACTGCACCAGCACCAGAATTCTCTTGACTTTAGTACGGCCGTTGTTAGGATCGAAGTCGACAGTGCAAATCGCGTTTTTGCTCTTTGAAAAGTGAATAAAATGGAGGCGTTCAAAGGGGGACGAAAATAGTCCGAAAAATGAGGGAAAACAGTCGAAAAGGGGTGAATTTAAGTCGTTTCGGGGTCGGAACGGGGGCGCAAAAGTTACCTTAGGACACCCTGTTTTTGCACACTTATTTGGCCCACGTGCTTGCGGTTAGTGGGGTTACGTAACGTGCAAAAAAGAGGAAGAACATTTTCCTCTCACCGTCGTTTTGAATCGCGATTTTCAGTGTAGCGTGGGTTTCAACCCACCATTGTGCTGAAACGGTGGATTGAAACACACCCTGCAAAACTGAGTGACGTGGTTTGAAGTGGCATGGGCGGCTCGCCCATGGTTTTTCGACTGACAGAAAAGACACGGGCGAGCCGCCCGTGCCACAAAAAATCAAACTGAATTGTCGGAGTGAGCATGCCCGAACTGCAGGATCCCAAACTCTACTCGCCGCGTCGGATCGACCGGATCGACCGACCGGTGAATCCCGAACCGGTTCCGCCGTTTGCGGAGTTGGTCGCGACGACCAACTTCTCCTTCCTGCGCGGCGCGGCGCATGCCGATGAGCTGGTGAACCAGGCGGCCCTGCTCGGCTACACCGCGATCGGCGTGGCGGACTTGAGCACACTGGCGGGCATCGTGCGCATGCATCAGGCGGCGGAGCAGGTAAAGCTCAAGCTGCTGATCGGCACGACGCTCGAGCCCATCGACGGCCGGCCTCTCACCGTGTGGGCGACCGATCGCGCGGCCTACGCCCGCCTCTGCCGGTTGCTCACGCTCGGCAAGCGCCGGGCGGAAAAGGCGGCGTGCCTGCTGAGCGTCGCCGACATTCTCAAACACAGCGAAGGACTGCTCGCGGCGGTTCATCCGCCGGTGAAGACGACGCTCGATCTCGATCGATCGTTCGACGAGCAACTCGCCGGCCTGAAAGAAACTTTCGGCGATCGCCTCTCGATCGTCGCCGCGTGCGTATTCGAGCACGACGCCGTCGCGTGGCTGGCGCAGCTCGACGCAATCAGCCGCCGCATCGGCGTGCCGCTGCTGGCGAGCAATCTGCCCCACTACCACGTGCCGCAGCGTCACGTGCTGCAGGACGTGCTCACCTGCATCCGCCACGGCTGTACGATCCAAACCGCCGGCTACAAGCTCTTTCCCAACGCCGAGCGGTATCTCAAATCGCCGGAGCAGATGCACAAGCTCTTCGCCGATTTCCCCGAGGCGATTTCGCGCGGCCTGGAGCTGGCCGATCGCTGCACCTTCAACCTCGCCCAGCTCAAGTACGAATACCCGCACGAAGTAATGGCCGGCGGCGGGACGGCGATCGAGCAACTCACGCAACTCGCCTGGGCCGGGGCGGCCGTGCAATACCCGCTCGGCATTCCGGAAAAAGTCCGCGGGCTGGTTGAGAAGGAACTGAAGCTGATCGAAGAGCTGAAAATCGAGGCATACTTTCTCACGGTTTATGATCTGGTTCGGTTCGCGCGCTCGAAAGACATTCTCTGCCAAGGCCGCGGGTCGGCCGCCAACTCCGCGGTCTGCTTCTGCCTCGGCGTGACGAGCGTCGACCCGGCCCGCATCGATGTTCTCTTCGAACGCTTCGTTTCATCCGCCCGCAATGAACCGCCGGACATTGACGTGGATTTTGAGCACGAGCGGCGCGAGGAGGTGATTCAATACGTCTACCAAAAGTACGGCCGCGAGCGATCGGGCATGACGGCGGAGGTCATCAGCTACCGCGGGCGCTCGGCGATCCGCGACGTGGGCAAGGCGCTCGGCCTCGGGCTCGACACGATCGAGCAGATGGCCAAGCGCCTGGACTGGTGGGACCGCGGCACCCTCACCGATGAAAAGCTGCGCGAAGTCGGGCTCAATCCGCACGACGCGACCATCCGCCGCGTGATCGATCTCTCGGCGGAGTTGCTCGGCTTCCCGCGGCACCTCGGCCAGCACGTGGGCGGATTAGTCATGACGGCCGGCCCGCTGTGCGAGCTGGTGCCGATCGAAAACGCGGTGATGACCGACCGCACCGTCATCGAGTGGGACAAGGACGACATCGACGCGCTGGGCATTTTGAAAGTCGACGTGCTGGCGCTCGGCATGCTCACGTGTATCGCCAAGGCGATCCGCCTCATCAACGCCACGCGCCCGCCCGGCACGCCGGCGATCACGATGGCGCAAATCCCCGCGGAAGACCCGAGCGTGTACGACATGATCTGCGAGGCCGACACCGTCGGCGTGTTCCAGATCGAAAGCCGGGCGCAGATGTCGATGCTGCCGAGGCTGCGGCCGCGCGTGTTTTACGATCTGGTGATCGAAGTCGCGATCGTTCGCCCGGGGCCAATCCAGGGGAACATGGTGCACCCATACCTCAAGCGCCGGCAAGGCCTGGAGAAGGTGGAATACCCCAAGCCCGAGTTGGAAAAAGTGCTCGGCCAAACGCTCGGCGTGCCGCTGTTTCAGGAGCAGGCGATGAAGATCGCGATCGAGTGCGCCGGCTTCTCCCCCGCCGAGGCGGATCAACTGCGGCGGGCCGTCACCGGCTTCCGGCGGTACGGCGATATTGAAACTTTCGAGCAGAAATTCATTCACGGCATGCTCGATCGCGATTACGAGCGCGCGTTCGCCGAGCGGTGCTTCGCGCAGCTGCGCGGGTTCGCGTCGTACGGATTTCCCGAGAGCCACGCCGCGTCGTTCGCGCTTTTGGTGTACGTGTCGGCGTGGATCAAGAAGCATTACCCGGCGGTGTTCGCCGTCACGCTGCTCAACAGCCAGCCGATGGGATTTTACGCACCGGCCCAGATCGTTCGCGACGCGCAGGAGCACGGCGTGACCGTGCTGCCGGTAGACGTAAACGCCAGCGATTGGGACTGCACGCTACAGAGTCGTGATGTCGTTCGCCTCGGCTTTCGGCAGATCAAAGGCATGCGCGATGCCGACGCGCAAACGCTCGTGAATCTGCGGCAGCGGCGAGGCGCATTTGAATCGGTCGATGCGGTGCAGCAGGCGGCGGGCTTCGCGCAGCCGATCATGCAGCGGCTGGCGGAGGCGGATGCGTTCGGGTCGGTCGGCTCGTCACGCCGGCTGGCACTTTGGAAATCCGCGCGGGCGGTGGACGACCGCGCGTGGCCGAGCACAATCGGCGCGGCCGGCAAACTCCGCACGGCCGACGCGGTTGGCTCACTCGGTGCGGTCAACGCGACCGGCGAAGTGGGCGCGCTCGACGGCCCACCCAGCACGGCTTACCCGATCGACGCCGAGCCGGCCGTGCAATTGCCGGTGATGTCGGAGATGGCGGAGGTGAAATCCGATTACGCGACCACTGGCCTGTCGCTCAAGCAGCACCCGGTTGGACTGGTACGAGATGAGCTTCGCCGGCGGCAGTACATCGAGAACCGCACGCTCGTCACGCTGCCGCAGGGCCGCTGGGTGAAGGTGGCCGGCCTGGTGCTGATCCGCCAGCGCCCCGGCACGGCGGCGGGAATCGTCTTCGAAACGATCGAAGACGAAACCGGCGTGGCGAACCTGATCATCTCGCCGAAAGTGTTCGACCGCGACCGCCCCGCCGCCCGCCACGCCAGTTTCGCCGGCGCCGAAGGCCGAGTCGAACGGCAGGGAACCGTGGTGCACGTGCACGTTTGGCGGATGGTCGATCTCACCGAGCTGCTCAACTGCGAACAGCCTTCACGGGATTTTAAATGATTGCAATATACGTATCACACGGCCGGCCGATCCATTCGCCGGCACACTGCAACTTCAACGGCAGCAGTGTCTGCCGCGCTATCGTCATCCTGAGGTACTCCGAAGGATCTAGCCGACTGCGCAGGGAGGCCAGATACTTCGGGGTACCTCAGGATGACGATAAACCTAATGTGAAATGCGCTACGCCCGGTGCAAACTTCCGTCCGGCAGCCGGGCCTGCGTCCACGTGATGATCTTGTTGTCGCACGGGAATTTCGCGGCGAGCTTTTCGTCGATGTCGATTCCGAGACCCGGGCGATCGTTCGGGTAGAGATAACCTTTCCGCAGCTCCGGGCAGCCGGGGAACACTTCGAGCAGGTTTGGGCCGAACGCGGAGAATTCCTGGATGCCGAAGTTCATGCTCGAAAGATCGAGGTGCAGATTCGCCGCATGGCCCACCGGCGAAACATCGCCCGGGCCGTGCCAGGCAGTGCGCACGCCGTGCAGTTCGCCGAGCGTGGCGACTTTCCGCGCCGGCGTGATGCCGCCCATCTGGCTGATGTGCATCCGCATGAAGTCGATCAGCCGGCCGGTGATGAGCGGCGTCCACTCGCGCGGGTGGTTGAACAGTTCGCCCATGGCGATCGGCGTGCTGCAAACCTGGCGAATATTGCGGAACCACTCAATATCTTCCGGCGCCAGCGCGTCTTCCAGAAAGAACAACCGATACGGCTCGAGCTGCTTGGCAAAATCCACCGCCCAGGCGGGCGAAAGGCGCTCATGAATGTCGTGAAG
Source organism: Tepidisphaerales bacterium (assembly GCA_038329865.1). GTDB lineage: Bacteria > Planctomycetota > Phycisphaerae > Tepidisphaerales > Tepidisphaeraceae > JANMES01. Next base: position 54,605 of record JBBQNK010000009.1, read on the forward strand.
AATCTCAACGTCCGGGCCGATGGTCGTTCGGATGTGCTCGATCGCCGCGAGCGCGGTGCGCGTGTAAGCGCGGGGATTGTAATACGCGCCCGCGGCCGCACCGTCCGGCGGCAGGACAGGCGCCGCCTGGCCGGATTTCGATCCGTCGCCGCCGTACCCGCCGCATTGCACTCGAACGTGAACGACGCCTTCAGACAGCAACCGTCGCACGTTGTCTTCCACCTGCGTGATCGACTTCCCGTCGGCATGCCGATACACCGCCGCCGCTTCGCGAACCTTGCCGCCGAGCAGTTGGTAAACCGGCATGTTCGCGAGCTTGCCCTTGATGTCCCACAGCGCCATATCGATGCCCGAGACCGCGTTGTTCAGCACCGGCCCGTTGCGCCAATAGCCGTTGTTCATCATCAGGTGCCAGATCTCTTCGATCTGCTGCACGTCGCGCCCAATCAACAGCGGCCGAAGGTGCTCGTTGACGGCGGTGCGGACGGCTTCGAACCGCTGCGTGTAGGTGGCGCAGCCGATGCCGTAGAGATTCGGGTCGGAGGTTTCGACTTTCACGACAACGAGTGCGATGCCCTGCGGGGCCGTCAGGATCGTGCGAACGTCGCGAATGGTCGGCATGGTTTCCTCGTCAATCGAAATTTGTGGTGGAACAGTGGGCCATTAGATCGTGTCGCGCGGTATCCATCCAGTGGCGCGGGTAAAGGCGCTTACATCGATCAGCGAATCGATCTGATCGATCGGTTTCGTCAGCGGCACGCCGGGATAATACCGCTCGATCGCCACCGCGACGTTCGGCCCAGTAACCGCGGAAATCGCCGGGAAAAACGAATGAAAGCCCGGCAACGGCGCCATCAGCGCGGCGACATTCGCCGCGGCCGAGTCGGTCCTGGACAGAACGCTGAAACCCTGCGCGATTCGGCTGGGCGTGTACGTTTGATCGACGCTGAAATTCGCGTACTTGGGAAAATCGCTCACTTCGATGATGCGGGGAAATCGCAGCGACACGTACGAACCGCCGTGCAGCGCGAGGTACTCTTTCAAAATGGTCTCGCCGGCGAACTTGCTCATCGCGTAGGCGTTGGAGAGATTGGGCGGGCTCTTTTCATCGAGCGGCAGATACGCGACGTGATTGGCGTGAGGCGGATAGCAGATCTGCCAACTCTCCCCCGCGATCACCTGCACGCTGCTGGAGAAGACGATCTTCCGCACGCCGGATTCGAGCGCGGCTTGAAAGACGTTCATATTCATCGCGACATTTTCATTGAACGTAGCGGCGGCGGAGCGCCGGTGAATGCCGGTGTGATTGCCGAGATGGATGACCGCATCGACGCCCTGCATGAGCGCCGCGACGGCGGGCCCGTCGAGCAGATTCGCCGGCTGCAGCGGCACGGGGATGGTACGGCGCGCATCGACATCGGTTGCGACAACGCCGTGACCGGCTGCGACGAGTTGAATCACCGTTTCAGAACCGAGCCGCCCCGCGGCGCCTGTGACAAGCACGTTCATGGTCGTACGTCCGCTATCGGAAGGCTTGGATCTTTACCGATCCGGACGGGCCCACTCCGAGGAGATCGCGAGTTTACCCGCATTGCCCGTCGCAAGGCAGTTCCCGGGCGCTTTAAGTTGCAGATCGCCGGCCGGGCCTTTGGCGGTGGTGCCGCCGCAGACGAGAACCTGCGTTTCATCGCCGTGCTGGCGGATGCAGAGAACGCGTGCGTCGCTCTGCCAACCGCCGGCGGTCCATGCGCCGGGCTTTTGCGCGACGAAGAGCTGAATCTTCCCGCCTTGCGCGTCGGCTTCAAGAATCGAAACGCCGGCGGCGACATCGTACGATTTTCGCACCGCGGTGACGGCCGCCTTATCCGACAGTGCGTACGCCATGCCGAAATTTCCGGTCGCGCCTTTCTGGCGGATGAGAACGATCTGATCGTCCTCAGGCCCGCGAAGCGAAATCGCTTCCTGCCCTGCCTGCCCGGCGACCCACGCGGTCAGCGGCGCGGGCTTGGTTTGCCACGTGGCCTGCCAACTCTCAGCGGCGGCGGGCTCGCGCTTCATCACTTTCAAATGCTGATAGCCGAATCCAGTGCCGAGCGCCGGTGCGTCGGCCACGGTCGGCAGGCCGGTGATCTTGCCGTTGAAGCGCAGCGTTCGGTCCCAGGTTCGTTCGCGTCCGCCGCTGCCGGTGTAGAGATCGAGGACCAGATCGTTCGTGGAAAGCACCGTGCGTTCGAGCAGCACGCCCGGGTACGCGCCGGCCACCTGGCCGCGCATGACTCGCATATCGCCGGAATCTTCAAACACGGTGAGCAAACCTTCGGCGGCGATCTGGGCGCGCTCGTCGACCGTCATCGTGTTGTGAGCGACGGTCTGTCGCGTCCACTCGGCACACAGCGGGTTTTCGTACGGATAAAACTTCGGTTCGCCGCCGAGTTCATCGCCGGCGAACAGGATCAGGTTGAGCTTGTCGTAATGCCCGTGCGGGCCGCCGTGCGGGCCGTACTTGAGCAGATCGTACCGTCCCGGCCCGCGCGTGATGGCGTAGCCGACTCGCGAGAGATTCATGCTCGGGTAGGTGATGGCCTTTGGCTCGGGGAGCGGCGTGAAGATGCGCGTGGGGAAGTAAATCGACGTGCTGGCCTGCAATTGCCGCGGCGAATCGTTGACGATCGGCGCGTAGCGCTCGTCATTGAAGCGGAGGTAGCCGTAGTCGTACACCATCGTCTGCCAGCCGCCGATCTTGGCGCGGGACGAATCGTTAATGCCGGGGGCCGTGCCGTCGGGGTAGGCGTAGCGCAGCGTCGAGTCGAACATCATCTTCACGCGGCTGTTGTCGTAGCTGTAGAGATCGATGCCCTGGTGGGCGGCCGACTCCATGCCGGTGATCATTGCGCCCAGCGCGAAGAGCTGATACCCGACCGCGCCCTCGGCCCACATGCCGTCTTCGCCGATGCCGTCATGCAAAAGCTGGCGATAATCGCCGGCACCGAGATCGATCATGTCCTTATCGCCGGTAACGGCCCCGCCCATGACCGTGGCGGCGGCGTAGAAGTTCACCCAGTTGCCGGCGCCTTTGCCCTTCGGGCCGGTCGGGCCTTCGGTGCGCCAGTTGGGGGCCTTGGCGTCGCGAGCTTTCACTTCGGCGGCGAAATCTTTCCGGCGGATGAACAGCACGCATGCACGAATCAGGTCGCGATCAATGATCTCGTGATCGGCGGCGGTGAGCCCGCCGCTGTCGTAGACGTAGTCGTAGCCGGCGATCAACGGGATGATCCACATCGCTTCGGAAAGCCGCTGCGACATGATCTTGCCGGTGTCGGATCCGTTCACGCCTTTGTGCTCGGCGTAGAAATCGTAAGTTTTCGCATAGCCGACGAGGATTTCAGCGGCGCGCTTGGCGTACTTCGCATCATTGGTGATCGAGTAAGCGATGCCGAGCGTTTCTGCGCCCTTGGCGAGGTCGTCATGCTTTTTGGCGACCGGGTCATTGCGACTGTGGAGCTGGCCGGGAGGGCCTTTCGGGTCGGGGAACTCAACCGCACCCGCACAGAGTGCATCGGCGCTCTTGATCAGCGCGGCCAGCGCTTCCTTGCCCTTGTCGGTCGACTTCAACGTCTGGCGGAGATCGTCGATCTCCGCCTTCGTCATCAGCAAGCACGGATGTTCGCCGGCCTTAGCGGGCACGGGCATGGTGACTTTCGCCGGCGCGCGGTCGTCGGCGCTGGCGGCGTGGATGAACACCGGCTGCTTCGGATCGAAATCAACCTTGAGCTGCTGATCAAGATCTTCACTCGTGAGCACCGCGATTTCGCCGAGGCCGCCGTACTTGGCTTTCGAGTCCGGCTCGTCGAAGTTCGATTCGACGGTGACTTTGACTTTCTTGACGGACTTCCCGATCGCAACCGATTGCCATGCGGCGGTATTTTTCTCGGGGCGTTTAAGTTCCAGCGTCTGCTTGATCACCGTGCCGTCGTCGAGCTCGATCTTGATGTCCTTGGCGGCCAGTTCCTTGTAATCACTGAACGTGATGTCGATTCGCTCGACCTTCACCGCAACGGGCAGGTCGATCGTGTATGTGTAAGGCAATCCCCACACCACGCAACGGCTGTGCGGATTACCGTCGAAGGTTTCTTCGGGCGAAGAACGCTTGTCCTTGCCGCCATCAGCGGAGAGCGCGAGATCGATCTTCGCGCCGTACTTCGACAGCGCGGCGTTGAACAATTTCGGCGACGCCGGCGCCGGATCGGCCGCCCGCGCCGCACCGGCGAGCATGCCGACTGACAAAATCGAGCTTACGACGCCCGTGAGAACTCGACGATGGATCGATGATTGAACGGCCATATTGAACACTCCGCGGGGAAGGGGAAGTCGCCACTCTAACGGAATCAGCCGAATTACGTCAACCGCTTGATATACCTGCGCAAGCGGGCGTCATTTAAATGGCCTGAGGATTCGGGAACGCATCGTCGCTGTCATCAATTCGCGGATGAAGGCACTCGAAATCTTTCTCGATCAGAATCCGAATCGATCGGTCGGCATCGATCGGTTGATCGAATTCGATGGCGACCTGGTCGGTCGTTCCCCACTGCTTCGCTTGAGCGAGAGGGATGCGGATAGACAGACGCGTTCCTTCGAACAGGAGATGAACGTCGGTGATCCCTGTCGCGGGCTCGAGCGTGCAGGTCAGCTTGGCCGACTCGGAAAAAAGAGTGGATTGCTCGACGGATTTTCCCTCGGCCAATTGCGCGGCTTCGGTTTGGCTCACTCGCACGCGCACGCTGTTTTGGATGAGTCGGAGTTTCATATTGTGGAGACTCGCAATCGGTCGGCCGCCGCGGTTTCGAATTTCTCGAACTCGGCTGGGTTGTTCAAGTTCGTCCATACTTCCGTCGGCCAATCGGCGGGCGCCGGAAGTGCGGCGAATCGCGGGTCGCGGCAGAGTTTCTGCATTGATCGTTGGCCGGAGTCGAGTTGGCTTGATAAGAAAGTCGCCGCTTCGATCCGATAGGCGGCGGGGAAAGGTTCGATCTGTTGCTGGCCGTCGTCTGTTATTTCGCTCATCACGGCGAGGCTCGCCGGGCTGCTGAGGAGTTGGTTCGCGAGCCACTCCAATTGAGCCTTGGCAACCAGCGGCATATCGACGGCGATCGTTGCCACAAGCGGCGTGCGCGAAGATTGAAGCGCCGTCAGCACGCCGCGCATCGGGCCCTGGCCGTCGATTGAATCTTTGACGTGGAGCGCGAAAAGCTTCTTGTCCGGCGGCGTCGGCACGCTGGGCGCGGTGACGAGCAGCGTCGGCCCCGGCCACTGCAGGCGATCGAGCATCCAGCCGAGAATCGACTGCCCGCCGACCTGCAGCCACGCCTTCGGCTTGCCCATGCGCGTGCCCATCCCACCGGCGATGACGGCGAGCGTTACGTCGGCGAGGCTCGCTGATTCCCATTCCGCAATTCGCACTTCGTGTTCCTCTTCAAGCACTCGGAGACAGCGTGATCACGATCGATTTGCTCGCCGGCTGATTGCTGCCGTCGGCCACTTGCCGGAGCGGCACGAGCGGGTTGGATTCGGGATAGTACGTCGCCGCGCACCGTCGGGGAATCTCGTACGGCACGATCATGAACCGATTGGCACGCCGTTGCTCTCCTTCAAAATGACTTGTGAGATCGACCCATTGGCCCTTGGCAAATCCCATGGCGCGGGCGTCTTCCGGATTGATAAAAATCACCCGCCTGCCGCCGAAGATGCCGCGGTAGCGGTCGTCTTCGCCGTAGATGGTGGTGTTGAACTGGTCGTGGCTGCGGATGCTCATCATGAGCAGTTCGCCGTCGCGAAGGTTGTGTTTGGGAATCGGGTGGACGAAGAAGTTGGCGAGATTGGTTTCCGTGTGGAACTTCCGCTCGTCGCGCGGCGCGTTCGGCAGATAGAATCCGCCGTGCTCACGAACGCGATGGTTGTAATGATCAAATCCCGGAACAACGTGTTCGATATGATCGCGGATGCGGTCGTAGTTCGCACATAGGCCGAGCCAATCAACAGACGTTCGCCCCTTCAACGTCGCCGCCGCGATATGGCAGATGATGGCGGTCTCGCTCATCAAATGCGGGCTGGCCGGCGAGAGCACGCCGCGGCTTTCCTGCACGACGCCCATTGAATTTTCGCAGCTCACGATCTGTTCGCCGCTGGCCTGCAGATCTTTTTCCGTCCGGCCGAGGCATGGCAGGATCAGCGCCTGCTCGCCGGTGATTAAATGATTGCGGTTCAGCTTCGTGCTGATCTGCACGGCAAGCTTCAGCCGTCGAAACGCCTCCGCGCCGTACTCCGTATCCGGCCCCGCGCTCAAAAAGTTTCCGCCGAGGCCGACGAATACTTTCACCAAGCCTTCGTGCATCGCCTGGAATCCGGTCACGGTATCGAATCCATGCTTCTCGGGCGGCGCGAAGTTGAATTCTTTGCCGAGCGCCTTCAGGTACTTGTCGCTCATCTGCTCCCAGATGCCGACAGTGCGATCACCCTGCACGTTGCTGTGCCCTCGCACCGGGCAGACGCCCGCGCCGGGCCGGCCGATCTGGCCTCGCAGCAAGTTGAAGTTCGTGATCATCTGCACGTTCGCCACGCCGTTCTTGTGCTGCGTGATGCCCATCGCCCAGCAGGTGATCATCCGCTCGCTCTTGGCCGCGATGTCCGCAGCCTCGCGGATCTGCTCGCGCGAGACGCCGGATGCTTCGACGATCTCGTCCCAGCTTGCCCCTTTCAAATCCGCGACGAACTCATTGAAGCCGTGCGTATGCTGCGCGATGAACGCGTGATCAAGCACCTTGCCGCCGGATTGCTCGTCCATCTCGAGCATTTCTTTCATGATGCCCTTGAGCACCGCCACGTCGCCGTTGATGCGCACGGGCAGAAACACGCTGGCGATCGGCGTGCCGCGGCCGAGCATGTCGGTCACCGATTGCGGGTGCTTGAAGCGGATCATCCCCGTCTCCGGCAGCGGGTTGATGCTCACGATTTTGCAACCGTTCTTCACCGCATGCTCCAGCGCGGTAAGCATGCGCGGATGATTCGTTCCGGGATTCTGCCCGATGATAAAAATGCTGTCGGCCAGATCAAAGTCACCCAGTTTCACCGTGCCTTTGCCGATGCCGATGGACTTGGTCAGCCCCAGGCCGCTGGATTCGTGGCACATGTTGGAGCAGTCGGGCAGGTTGTTCGTGCCGAATTGGCGAACGAAAAGCTGGTAGCAGAACGCCGCCTCATTGCTCGCCCGGCCGGAGGTGTAGAACATCGCCTCATTCGGGCTCGCCAGCGCGTTGAGCTCCGTCGCGATCATTTCAAACGCTGCCGGCCAGCTGATTTCTTCGTAGTGCTGGCTGCCGCGTCGAAGAACCATCGGGTGCGTGATTCGCCCCTGGTCGCCGAGCCAGCGCTCGGTTTGCTTCGCGAGTTCCGCGATCGAGTGCTTCGCGAAAAACTCCGGGCCGATCTTTTTGCTGGTGGCTTCCCAGGCGATCGCCTTGGCGCCGTTTTCGCAAAACTCCGCGGGGTGGCGCTTGCCGTCCGGGTCGGGCCAGGCGCAGCTCGGGCAATCGAAGCCGCCCTTCTTGTTGACGACGAGAAGGCTGTAACCTACACGAATCGGCGCTTCCTTCACGGTGAAACGCATCGTCTCATAGAGGGCCGGGTATCCGCTGGCAATTTTGTCGCGCTTATCGACTCGCGCGACCTCGTCATTCATCGGATACTGAGCGTCCGGCGTGCGTTTGGAGACTTCCGGCGTGACCATCGGCCGTTCCTGCGACAGCGGCTTGAGCTTCTTCACCTGCTCCTGATTCGGAGCGCTGTTCTCGTCATGATGAGCCATGAACCAATCCTTCTCGCAAGGCCGAACCACTCAATATTATGCCCGCGGCGCGACGGCGGCGTTTGAAAATATCAGTCGCTCGGCATGGGCGTAAACATTCATCCGCCCGTCGCGTAAAAAGCCGACAAGCGTCTGCCCGTTCTCCCTGGCGAACTCCACCGCAAGGCTCGAAGGCGCCGACACCGCCGCCACAATCGCCAGCCGGCCGGCGAGGGCTTTCTGCATGATCTCGAACGATGACCGACCGCTCACCAGCAGCAAATGCTTATCGAGCGGGAACTGTCCGTTCAGAATCGCGTGGCCGATGACCTTGTCGACCGCGTTGTGCCGGCCGACGTCTTCACGCAGAACGACGAGCCGCCCCGCTGCATCGAAAATCGCCGCCGCGTGTAAGCCGCCGCTTCGATCGAAGGCGGGTTGAGCCTCCCGCATTACGCGAGGCAGAGTCAGCAGCACGGCCGAATCGATTCGCAAATTCGACTCGACCGCCGACTCAATCGCCGGGAACGATCCTCGCACGGATTCGATCGTCGCCTTCCCACAAAGCCCGCAGCTGGATGACGCGAACACGTGGCGAGTGAGCGAATCAAAATCCACATGCACTTCGGCGTTCAGCACCACATTCAGAACATTTCCCTCGTCATTCCTCCCGCACGGTTCGATGCGAAGAACATCGCCGGCTGCGTGAATGATCCCCTCGCTCACCAGGAAACCGGCGGCGAGTTCCTCATCGTTCCCCGGCGTGCGCATCGTCACGCTGATCGCCCGCCCGCGTACGCGGATTTCCAGTGGCTCCTCGCGCGCCAGCTCATCCGAGCCGGCGGCCGTCTCGCCGTCTTTGTATCGCAGTACATTGTCGAAAGAAGCAGTTTCCATCGGGATTCCGTCGCCTGATCTTAGACCCCCCGCCGCCATGCCGCCAACCGGTAAATCATTTGACTCGTTTGGGCGCGATAAGTAACCTTGCTCGCGGCGGAGTTCCTTTCCAACAAAACCAATTCAGCGGAGGACCGATCATGGCCGAGAATCGTGGCGTCGCCTACATCAAGCCGGGCGTTGTTGAAGTGCATTCGATCGATTTTCCAAAGCTGGTCGATCCGACCAACAAGAAAAAAGCCGAGCACGGCGTCATCCTCAAGATCATCTCCACCAACATCTGCGGTTCCGACCAGCACATGGTGCGCGGCCGAACGACCGCTCCGGCGGGCCTTGTGCTCGGACATGAAATCACCGGCGAAGTCATCGAGACCGGGCGCGATGTGATCTTCATCAAGAAGGGAGACATCGTCTCCGTGCCGTTCAACATCGCGTGCGGGCGTTGTCGGAATTGCAATGAAGGTCGCACCGGCATCTGCCTGAACGTGAACCCCGCCCGTCCCGGCGCGGCGTACGGTTACGTGGACATGGGCGGCTGGGTCGGCGGGCAGGCGGAGTACGTGATGGTTCCCTACGCCGATTTCAACCTGCTGAAATTCCCCGACAAGGGCGAAGCGATGGCGAAGATCAAAGACCTCACGCTGCTCAGCGATATTTTCCCAACAGGTTACCACGGCGCCGTGACCGCGGGCGTCGGCCCGGGCATGATCGCTTACGTCGCCGGCGCCGGTCCGGTCGGCCTGGCATGCGCGGCCTCGTGTCACTTGCTTGGCGCGGCCGTCGTCATTGTCGGCGATTTGAATAAAGACCGCCTCAAGCAGGCCAAGAGTTTTGGCTGTGAGACGATCGATCTGACGAAGAACGCCACGCTGGCCGAGCAGATCGAGCAGATCATCGGCGTGCCGGAAGTGGATAGCTCGATCGACTGCGTCGGCTTTGAAGCGCACGGCACGGGCAAGAGCTCCGACGTCGAACGCCCCGCCACCGTGCTCAATCAGATCATGGAAGTCACCCGCGCGGGCGGCCAGCTCGGCATCCCGGGCTTGTACGTCACCGGCGATCCGGGCGCGGTCGATGAAAACGCCAAGATCGGCATGCTCGGCATTCGCATCGGCCTGGGCTGGGCGAAGAGCCACTGCTTCCACACCGGCCAATGCCCGGTCAAGAAGTACAACCGCCAGTTGATGATGGCGATCCTGCACGACAAGATCAAAATCGCCAAGGCCGTCAATGTGAAGACGATTTCGCTCGACGAATCGCCCAAGGGTTACAAGGATTTCGACAAGGGCGCGGCGACGAAGTTCGTTATCGATCCGCACGGGATGGTCGCGTAATTTTCGCTTCCTGAAACGCAAAACAAAGAGGCCGAGAAGAGAAATCTTCCCGGCCTCTTTGCTATTCAATTGTCTCGTTCAATCTCTAGAGCTTGCGGACCGGTGAGCCCATGAACAGTTCCATCGGCAGCTTGAAGCCGGCCGCATCGAGCTTGGGCGTGCAGTGCGGGCGTTGGCCGGTCGTGCGGAGCGTGCCGCAGGATTTGCCGTTTGCGTCGAGCTGCTCTTCGTAGCGGAACAAGTCCTGCTGGATCAGCTTGTCCCCTTCCATGCCAACGATTTCGGTGATGTGCGTGATCTTTCGGCTGCCGTCGCGCAGGCGGCTTTGCTGCACAATCAACTGCACGGCCGACGCGACCTGCTCGCGGATGACGCGGATCGGGAAATCGATTCCGCCCATGAGCGACATCGTTTCGATTCGGCTGATCGCGTCGCGCGGCGTGTTGGCGTGCAGCGTAGTGAGCGAGCCGTCATGGCCGGTGTTCATCGCCTGCAGCATGTCGAGCGTTTCGCCGCCGCGGCATTCGCCGACGACGATGCGCTCGGGCCGCATGCGGAGCGAGTTGCGGACGAGTTCGCGGATGGTCACTTCGCCGGTGCCGTCGAGATCGGGCTTGCGGCTTTCCATGCGGATGACGTGATCCTGGCCGAGCTTCAGTTCTGCTGCGTCTTCGATCGTGACGATTCGCTCGTCGTCGGGGATGAAGCTCGAAAGTACGTTGAGTAGTGTCGTCTTGCCCGAACCGGTTCCGCCGCTGACTATGATGTTCAGGCGCGCACGCACGCACGCCTTGAAGAACTCGGCGATCGGCGCGGTCATCGCGCCGAAGCGGATAAGGTCTTCAACGGTCATCGCCTTCTTGCCGAATTTGCGGATCGTGATCGTCGGCCCGTCGATCGTGCAGGGAGAGATGGTCGCGTTCACGCGCGAACCATCGGGCAGGCGGGCGTCGACCAGCGGCGTCTTGGAATCGAGCCGGCGGCCGAGTGGAACGATGATGCGGTCGATGATTTTTCGAACGTGGGCGTCGTCGTCGAACGTAACCGGCGTGAGCACCGGCTTGCCGCCGCGCTCGACGTAGATGCGGTCGGCGCGGTTGACCATCACTTCAGTGACCGAAGGATCGTCGAGAAACGCCTGGATCGGCCCGAAGCCGAAGAATTCGGCGATGACATTGCGGAACAGTTCGTCGCGCATGGCGACATCGATCGTCGGGGCAATTTCACTGATGGCGGTGTTGACCAGTTGAATGACCTGCTGCCGGTCGGCATCGGTCGGGTCGGTAAAGGTCGGCTCTGTGGAAGTGCAGCCCACCTGCTTGACGACGTCGCGGCGGAGACGATTGAGTTCATTCATCCGCGTACGGTCGACAGCCGGCGTTTCAACTTTCACCGCGTCCGGTGCCGATGGGATCGGCGGCGGCGTGTGAGGCGTCTTGTCTGCAATTTTTACGGCTGGCTCTTTGGTGAACATCATCCGTTTGACCCCGTCAATCAGTTTTCGATCGGCATGACCGATTGGTCGCGCCCGCTGAAGATCATCGGGAGAAAGATCGACCGACTGAATGATGGGATGATGAAGGCCAATAAAGTGAAATTGGCTTCAACGACGATGTGACGGAAAAGCGGGATTTCTGCGAAAAAACAGTATTGGACGTGACTATTTCAGCCCAAGAACATCGGCAATCACGTACCGCCCCGGCTTTTGTGTGTCGATCCATTTTGCAGCTCTCAGTGCGCCATGTACGAAGGTATCGCGATTAGTGGCGACATGGCCGAGTTCCAGTCGCTCGCCCAGCGAAGCAAAGTACGCCGTGTGCTTGCCGACTTCATCGCCGATGCGGAGCGAGTGCATGCCGATCGTGCCGCGCACGCGGGTGGCGTCATCGCCATGGCGGCCGTAGACGAGAGAGTCTTTTGTCTTGCCTGTGGACTTAAGAATCGCCTCGGCGATTCCCGCCGCCGTGCCGGAGGGGGCGTCTTTCTTGAAACGGTGATGGCCTTCAACGATTTCGATGTCGTAATCATCGCCGAGCATTTTCGCGACTTCGCCCGCGACCTTACAAAGCACCGCCACGCCCAGGCTCATGTTCGGCGCTTGCAAAATTGCGATATCGCGCGAAGCGATGTCGATCGCGTCGTGATCTTTCGCGCTCAACCCCGTGGTGCCGATGACCATCGCAATGCCGCGATCGTGACACGCCTTGAGCCAATGACGCATCGACGGCGGCGAAGTGAAGTCGATCAGCACGTTCGGCGTGGGCTTCAGATCGAACGTGATCGGCACGCCGATCTTTCCGATGCCCGCGATTTCGCCGGCGTCGCGCGCCTGGTTGTCCGATTCAGGCCGCTCGATCGCGCCGAGGATTTGAAAATCGCCGCTCTGCTTCGCGAGCGCGATCAGCCGCATGCCCATTCGTCCGCCGGCGCCGGTAATGGCGATTGATGTCATTTCAATACTCCCGGATGGGCACGTTCGTGCTCGATTTTTTGAATTCGATTCCCGCCAGCATCGAAGGATCGCCGCCGAGCGCTTTGATGATCGACGGCAAGTCGTCGTCCACCTGCACCGGGCGATTGGAGAGCTTGCCCTTCGGCTCGGTCTTGGGCGCGAGGTCCTGCACGCTCTTCATATCCAGGCCGGTGTGGTACTGAACCGTGACGTTCGGGTCTTTCAGCTCGTGGCCGGTGAGGATGCAGGCGACGGTGTCGCTGGGGCTGATGATTTGCTCGTCGAGCAATTTCTTCAGGCCGGCCACGCTGGCGGCGCTGGCGGGTTCGCAGCCGAAGCCCCATCTCGCGACCATCGCGCGGTGCTCGAGGATTTCGTCGTCGGTTACTTCGCGGACTACGCCGTTCATGAAGTCCAGCGCCCGCAGCGCCTTCGGCAGGTTCACCGGCCGGCTGATTTCGATCGCGCTGGCCACCGTGTGCGGGCGGTAATTGCTCTCGTCCATCGCGGCGTACAGCTTGCCGACTTTTTCTTTGTCGAAGTTGCCGGCGTTCCACTTCAGACCTTCGTTGTTCACGAGTTGATGCAGCGTGTTTGCGCCGTGTGCGTTGATGATCGCCAGCCGCGGGATTTTCTTGATCAGACCGAGCTCTTTCAGCTCCATGAACGCTTTGCCGAACGCGCTGCAGTTACCCATGTTTCCGCCGGGGACGATCACCCAGTCGGGGCTTTCCCAGTTGAGGGCTTCGAGCACGCGGTACATGATCGACTTCTGCCCTTCTAGCCGGAAGGGGTTGACGCTGTTCATCAGGTAGATGCCCATCTTCGGAACGTCGACCGCGATCTGCCGGATGCGGCGGAGGCAGTCGTCGAAATCGCCGGTGATCTGCAGCGTGAGCGCGCCGTAATCGAGCGCCTGCGAAAGTTTGCCGAAGGAGATCTTCCCCGTGCCGATGAAGACGATGCCCTGCATCTCGGCCAGCGTCGCGAACATCGCGAGCGACGCTGAGGTATTGCCGGTGCTGGCGCACGCGACTTTGTGGGCCCCGACCATGCGAGCGTGCGTGAACGCCGCCGTCATGCCGTTGTCTTTGAAGCTGCCGGAAGGGTTGAGTCCTTCGTATTGAAGATGAAGGCAACCGGGTTTCATCCCCATCCGCCGCGCGAGCAGGTCGGCCTGCTGCAGCTGCGTGCGACCTTCGCCGATGGTGACGATGTCTTCGTCCGTGCGATAGAACGGCATCAGCTCGCGGAAGCGCCAGACGCCGGAGAAATCGAGCCGGCCCTGGATGCCAGTGCCCTTGGTCGCCCAGCGGTGTTCAAAAAACCCCAGGCTTTTCGGCACGGAGAGCCGAGACCAGTCGTAAATAATATCCAGCAGCGAGCCGCACTTGGTGCAGCTGACTTTCACATCGCCGATGTCGAACGTGGCGCGACATTGCGGGTTGATGCACTGTTGATGGGCGGCGCTGGTCATGAGAGGTACACGTTAGAGGCGGATGTGAAAAAGGTCAAAACGCCTTGCGGCCTCGCGAGGTTTCCGCCAATCGCTGGCGCTCCGTCGCCCGCTTGAGGGCTTTTTTCTCAGCTCCGGTCAGGCTTTGCATGCCTTGTTGCGAAACTTTTTCGAGAATGCGGTCGATCTGTTCCTGCTCGCGGATTTCAACCTGCACGCTGCGCTGCTTTCGCCGGCGACGCCATTCGTATTGCTGCTTGGCCAAGATCGGCCCCGCCAGCCACGGCGCGGCGAAGCCGAAGATCAACCCGCCGAGGTGGGCCGCGTCGGATAAATCACGATCGGCGGCGGCCGACAGTAAAAAGATGACGCCGATGATCGCCACGCCCACGCGAATCGGGATGCCGAAGAGGAATTGCATCTCCGGGTAGAGCAGCGCGACCGCGCCCATCGCCGCCATGACCGAGCCGCTCGCGCCCAGCAGCAACCCGTGATTGAAAAACAGTGAGAACAGCCCGAAGACCAATCCGCCCGCGATTCCGCCCAGCGTGTAGAACGTGAACGCCTTCAGCGGGCCCCACCGCCGCTCGAGCGTCGGCAGAAAGAAATAGATCATCAGCATGTTGATCGCCAAGTGCCACGCACTCACATGCAGGTATTGATAGGTGATGAACCGCCACGGTTGTTTCCATGCCAAGCCGCGCATGTAGGTCAGCAATCCGAATTCGGAAATTGCCTGTTTACTGACGGCCTGCGCGAGGTAGATAAGAAGGCACGCAAGAATGAGCCCGCCCGTCAGCCGGGTGAACGGCGGCAGGCGGAAAGTCACCGGCGGAATGCCGCCGTTATCGTCTCGGTTGTAGGGTCTATCTTCCCAGCCCATTACGTCACCTTTTCGCCCGTCCTTAAGAATCGATCATACATTAACAAGGTCGCGATGGTTTTGCTGTCTTTGATCTCGCCGAACTGGATCATTTCCATCGCCCGTTCCCATTCCACCGGCATTACTTCGATCTCCTCATCCTCCTGCAAGGCCGACCGCGTCTTCTCCAGATCATACGCTGCGAAAAGGTACATCTTCTCGGTCAGAATGCCCGGCGACGCGTAAAAGCTGCCGATCGGCTTCATCCGGCCGGCCAGGTAGCCGGTTTCTTCCTGCAACTCGCGACCGGCGCAGTTCATGGGGGATTCGCCCTTCTCCAGCGTGCCGGCCGGCAGCTCGATCAGCGTCTCACCTACGGTGTACCGGCGGTTGCGGATCAGCAAAATCGTCGTCTCGCTCAGCACCGGCAGGATCACCACCGCCCCCGGGTGCACCACCACTTCCTTGCGGATCCGCGCGCCGTTCTCGTCGGCCAGGTGATGAATCTCCAGCCGCACCTTCTTGCCATCGTAGAGGACTTGTTTTTCGATCAGGTTAATATTCATGGCTCGTCCGTAGGGACAATTGATTGTAACAATTGCCGAAAGTTTTCGCAGTTGTACCACGCCTTCCGGCGAATGCAGAAATCAGCATGCAGAATGCCGAATGAAGACTGTTAAATTCTGCACGCTGCATTCTGACTTCTGCATTTCTCCCGCTACAATCCTCGCCCCAAGGAGAACGCATGGCCGAATTGCATTTGTTGTCGCCCAAAGGGTTCAAAGCCGGCGCGGTTCACGCCGGGATTAAGTCGAAGAAGACGCCCGACGTCGGCCTGCTCGTGTGCGACCGCCTCGCCACCGCGGCGGCGGTGTTTACGACGAACAAAGTCTTCGCCGCGCCGGTGAAGATCGGCCGCGAGAACATCGCCGGCGGGAAACTTCGGGCGGTGGTCGTCAACGCCGGCAACGCCAATGCGTGCACGGGCCGGCAGGGAGAAAAGGACGCGCGATCGATGTGCACCCTCGCCGCCGCCGCGATCGGGTGCGATGCGGGCGACGTGCTGCCGAGTTCGACCGGCATCATCGGCCATCTTTTACCGATGGATAAAGTGAAGGCCGGAATTTCCGGCGCATTCACGAACCTCGGCGACAGCGAAGCGCACGCTCACCAGTTTGCCGCCGCGATTCTCACGACGGATTTGAAACGCAAATCCGCTGCCGTGCGGATAAAAGTCGGGCGCGAGTTCGTCACGCTTGCCGGCGTGTGTAAAGGCTCGGGCATGATCGGGCCTCGCATGGGGCCGCCGCACGCGACGATGCTGGCGTATCTCACGACCGACGCCCGCCTGCCCGCGCGCGTTCTTCAGAAGCATCTCAACGCCGCCAGCGATGCGAGCTTTAATGCAGTCACTGTGGACGATCACACGAGCACCAACGACACCGCCGCCATCCTCGCCAGCGGAATGGGCCCGGCGATCGATTCCCCGCGGGCGCTGGCGACTTTCGCCGCCGCCCTTGATGACGTCTGCCAATCGCTCGCGTACCAGATCGCGGCCGACGGCGAAGGCGCGACGAAGGTGGTAAAGATTGTCGTCACCGGCGCGTACTCACTGTCCGACGCCCGCGCCATCGCCCGCGCGATCGCCAACAGCCCGCTGGTGAAATGCGCGATGCACGGCAACGACCCCAACTGGGGCCGAATCGTCTCCGCCGCCGGCCTGTGCGGGGCGGCGTTCGATCCGGACCGTGCCGTGCTCAAACTGCAGGGCATCACCGTTTTCCGCCACGGCACGCCCATGAAATTCGACGCCGCCAAAGCCAGCAAATCGCTCGCCGCCGCCGAAGTAATCGTCGATCTCACCTGCGGGCTCGGCAAACACGCCGCCACGGTGTGGACGTGCGATTTGTCGAAGGAATACGTGACGATCAACGCGGAATACCACACCTGAGAATCAGCAACGCCCGCGAAAAGTGACCGGATTTTAAACCGCTTTCGCCCCGCGGCGATATTTCTTGCACCATTACGAATTGGCCGAGAAGATGTAACTCGCTATGGCCGCCCCGCTTTCACCCATCGAGGAATCCACCACCGCCAACCCGCCGCGGTTTCGGTGGTTGATTCGGCTTAGCGTGGCGTACGCCATGTTGATTCTTGCGATGACGGGCGCGTGGTTTGCGTGGGATCGTGTCGCCCAGCGTCGCGTCAATGATGAAATCGCCCGGCTGCGAGGGCTCGGGCAGCGGGTGCTCCCGGAGGATTTCAACAACCATCCCGCCGTCGCTCCCGGCGACAACGCCGCGAGCGTTTACCTCGCCGCCAGCAATTTCACGCTGACCAAGGGGCAGGATGATTTCACGAACAACGTCGACTGGTCGGTGCGATTGACCGCCTCCGAGTTGGCCGTGCTGCGGTCCATCCCGCACGACTGCGCCGCCAATCTGCTGCAGGTGCGCAGCGCCCGGAAGCTAAATCAAGCGGATTGGGGGCGAGTTTATAACTCGCCGCTGATCAACGTGATGCTGCCGAGTCTCTCGCCGGATCGCGAGTTAGCGAATCTGGTCCGCTGCGACGCGCGCCTGAGCCATCTCGACGGCAACGATTCCGCGGCGGTGGAATCGATACGCGACGAGCTGCATTTTGCCGCCATGATCGATGGACCTTCGTTCACGATCATCGAGCATTTGGTGGCGACTCGCATTTCCGCGCTCGGCACGGAGCTGGCTGTTGACTTCGCAAACGACTTGAAGATTGGCCCAGCGCCGGCGGCTTCTCGCGAGCAGGTGATGGAGCTGATTCGCGAGCTGCTCGACACGCCGCTCGATACTGCGTTGGCCGAAGGATTGCGCGGCGAGCAGGCGATGCAGTTGGACCTCGTGCAGTCGCAGCCGGCGCTTGCCTCGATGTTCGGCGTTACACTCATCGGGCCAGCCGTTCGACTCAGTGCCGTGCATTCCACTCAGCAGATGTCGCGCCGCATCGCCGCGATCGACCTGGAAAATTTTTCCAAATCGACGTCCGTGAAAGGTGTGCAGAACATCAACAGTGATCTGACTCCGATCACTCAGGCCAATCGGGTATTCGAACAGTTGTTCGGTTCGGCGTCGAATAAATACATCGAAACGCACTTCCGCCACAAGACCGAACGCCGCGCCGCGGGCGTCATGCTGGCGATGCGGCTGTACGAGATCGACCATGCCGGCGCAATCCCGGCCTCGCTCGATGAGCTCGTGCCGAAATACCTGCCAGCCGTACCGGTCGATCCGTTCTCGAACGACAAGCGGCCGATGAGTTACGTTCGCGAAATGACTGTCGACGGCGTGGCTACGCCGGTGATTTACAGCGTCGGCCGGAATGGCGTGGATGATCACGCGTCGGTTCTTTACGATCCCAGCGCGGGACGGCACAACTCCAATGAAACCGTGCACGGTCAACCGTGGGACCGGCAGGACATCGTCTTCCCGCTGGTCCGCCTGCCGCTGACCGAGCCGACGACGAAGCCGGCGGACGGTGATTCGGAATAGTCTCCGCCGCATCGGCGTCGCGGGGCAGGCGAATCAACTTCAGGTGTGTCGTCATCCTGAAAGGGTGTCTAAAAAGTCGAAAATGCTCGACTTACGAGACTCGTCATCCTGAGGTACTCCGAAGGATCTAGCCGACTTGTCATGGACGCCAGATCCTTCGAGTACCTCGGGATGACGAAGACGAGAGTCTTGCGATACACGTTGAGATGAAACGTTCTAAATCAGCGTCATCAGCATCAGCGCCCCGCCCCAGTAGGCGAGATTGATCAGCCCCACTGTCAGCACCGCCAACAGCGCCAGCGCCACGGGAATTGTCGCGTTGAGAAGCAGCAGCCGGGCGCTGCCGCAGTGGAACCTCCGGCGGAGCAGCTTATACGGCAGGAACCAGATCAGGAGCGACTGGACTGCAACGATCGACACGACGACCACGCTGACGATGCCGACGATCTGAATCGGCGCGTCATGCCCGTTCGCGGCTTCGATAAAGAGCATGGCCGCGGCGATGACCGCCGCGGGAAGCAAATACGCCCACGGCGCGCACGCGTAATAACTCATCGCGACGGCCCTGTTCTGCTGCACTTTCGGCAGCCATTTCGGGTGGAAGAAATAGCTGCAAACGCCCATCGCCTGAATGAGGAAGAGCCAGATCGAAACGAGCATCACCGGCCAGCCGAGCCACTGCACGATGCTGCCGAACACATCGTGCAGATACCAGGGATGGCGAACCAACTGCAGCATATCAAAGTAAAGCACTGACGCGGCAATCGCGATCGGCACGAATGCATGCAGCGCCACCACCCGGCGGAATGACTTTGCATCCGCCAAACTCACCGGCCTATCAATCTCGCGGGCGAAGTCTTTAGTCTTGAACGTCGCGAGGCGCACTGTTCTCCAGAACGCCTTCCGCCGGCCAAGTGAGCGGCGGTAGCTCCAGGGGATTTGCGGGGCGGCGGATTGGTTGGGGTCGAATGTCGTCCCGCACTCGGGGCACCGGTCGCTTGGCAGGTTGCGAAGGTTGTAGCCGCAGGAAACGCAAAAGCGATCGAGATCCGCAGGCGGCGAGTCACTTTCGCTCATGGCGGGGATTGTAACGCAACCCGTCAATCACCACTCATCAATCACCACCTGCGCAAATGGTAATTGATGAGTGGTGATTGACGGCAGCGATTACTTCAGCAAATCATCCAGCAGCCGATCGACGGCGACGTTGAGCTTTTTGTCGTCTTCGTACGTGCCGTTGGCGATGGCTTCCTTGACCTGCGAGACCTTGGCCACGTTCACGTCGCCGCCTTTGGCGAGCTTGAGCAAGTGGCTGAGGCCCGAGAGTTGCAGCTTGTCGGTCGCGCCGAGTTGCTTGGGAGCGTCGGCGGGGATTTGCTTCTGGATCGGGTTGGAGACGATTCGGTTGATCGGCGAATTGCTGCCGACGTTATTGATGGACATGTTGCCCTCTTGTGACGGCCGCGGCGGGTGGATGAGACTCGCAGGCGGGGACTCGATTCAAACTGGCTGGCGACTCCATCGCCATTGCCCTGCCGACCGACCGGCGAAAGTCAGTTGACGCTCTTCTCATCGACGCATTTTTCGGACAAACTTCAATGGATTGAGGCGTCCTGAATAATTTTATAAATCATGCATCTTCATGGCGTTACGTCAATATCCGGCGGCGACCGCGCAAAGAAAAACACCGACCGCGCGGATTTTTCTGTCAAAATATCCTGTTTATTCTACCCAATATACCCAAATTACCTACGCGATAAATCCGGCAATTGGGTTATCGGATTTCTTACCGGACCTTCCGGTTATCGGGCGGCAGAAACCGCTTTTCGGACGGACGGTATCGGACTTCCGAAATAGATGAACGCGGAGACGCGGAGAATGGGAGAAGAGCGGGTGTGAGTGGATTGAAATTTAGTCAAAAATGCGATTCGCAAAGCCGCGGCAAATTCTCTTCTCAGAAGCTCCGCCTCTCCGCGTTCATCCCTGCCTTTCCAATCGCAATCCGCGCTGCTACAACGTTCCCCCCATGCCCAACTGGCCGCGCGCGATTCTCTTCGATTTTGATGGCGTCATCGTCAACAGTGAGCCGTTGCATTTTCAGGCGTTCGTTAGAACGCTGGCTAAGCACGATATTCTGCTCACCGAGTTGGAATATTACGCGGAGTTGATCGGCTTCGATGACCGCGGCGCGTTCAAGTATATCTTCGAAAAAAATCATCGTCCGCTTGGTCCGAAAACATTTCTCGAACTCATGACTCGCAAGGGTCGGCTGATGATGGAGGCGATCGAGAGCAAGCAGTTCGCCGCGTTGCCGGGCGTGGAAGAATTCGTGCGCGGTCTGTGGCGGAATTATCCGCTGGCGATTTGCTCGGGCGCGCTGCGTGAAGAGATCGAGGCGATGCTGATCGGCATTAACCTGCGCGACTGCTTCTCGGTGATCGTGGCGGCCGAGGACGTGACCGTCGGCAAGCCGGATCCGATGGGCTACCTGCTCACGACGAAACTGCTGGGCGAGCGGGCGAAGCGAACCATCGAGCCGGCGGATTGCCTGATCATCGAAGACGCGCCTTCGGTGACAAAATCCGTGCGGGCCGTTGGCTTCCCGGTGCTGGCGGTGACGACGAGTTACCCGGCCGAAAAACTCGCCGACGCCAACTGGGTGGTGAAATCCCTCGAACCGGAAGTCGTGAAGAAAAAGCTCCCGCAGTTGAAATTAGGCCTCGGCGGGCGGTAAGCTGAGCGCGGCGCACGCTTAAGCGTATGCGCAGCACGTGATGATGGTATGATCCTCCGTGTAGCCGGCGAGCTTGCTCGCCGCGTCGCTTGGAACGGCGAGCAAGCTCGCCGGCTACACAAGACGAAATTCTGTGGCGAGACGGGACCTTCAACGGAGTGACGCATGAAATTCTGGCTATCAACTGCATTGGTCCTGGCGATGTCCGGCGTAGTGCTGGCGGCCGAGGGCGCTGAAGGGCCGACTGCCATGCCGGTCGCGCCGACAGACACCGTCTGGGCGGGCGTGATGGTGCAGGTGATCATCGGCCTCTTCATCGCCGCCGCCGCGATCGGACCGCTGGTGGCAATCCTCATGCCCCCCGCTCCCGAGCCAGTTCAATCGCACGACGACCACGGCGATCACGGCCACGGCCATGACGATCACGGGCACGGCGGGCATTGAATCAGAATTGAAACGGAGATTTCGCAAATCCTGCGAAATTCAGCTGCGAGCGCTTCCAAATCTTTTTTTGTCTCTTGTTGCTTAAAACAATAACGCCGCGGAACGTTGATCATTCCGCGGCGTCTTCTTATTGATCATCGACCGAAAACTCAATCGCGCGGCATTTGAACCTGGGTCGAGTCCGACGGGCTGCTGCGGTTCATACCGATTTCCGGGATCGGGCCGCGGGGGATCAACGGCTTGGCCAGATCGCCTTCGTTTTTCAGGCTCGGTCCCGGGACGATGCCCAGGCGGCGAAGCGCGTCGGCCACCTGGTTGTCCTGCGGATTTGCCAGGTACGCCCGCTTGAGCAGCGGCTCGGCGGTCTGGGCCTTGTTGATCTGCTCGAAGTAAAGCCCGGCCTCTCGGCTGATGCCTACGTCGGACGGATCGAGCAGCACGGCGCGGTTGTACGCATCAATGGCGGAGTCGGCGTCGAAGCTGTAGCGGAAGATCTTCGCCATCAGCAACGCGTCCTCGGCTGTGCCGTGGCCGGCGGTCTTCTGATCGAGAATCTGAATCTCGTCATTGCGGCTGGGGCTCTTGGAGATCGCGATGGCGAGCCCGTCGAGCGTGCGGCGGCGGAAGGTGATCTGGGTTCGGCCGTCCAGCGTCAGTTGCTGAACGTCGAGCGAAGCCCGGTACGCCTGAATGGCCTGCTGGTAGTTCTTCGACGCGTCGTACGACACGCCGAGCCAGTAGAACGATTCAAAGTCGCGCGGGTTCTGCTTCACCGCGTTCTGAAACGAGCCGGCGGCGAGTTCGTACTGGCCTTGGTTGTAGAGCTTGAGTCCGGCGTCGCGGGAGTCTTTGCTGTAGGTCAAGACATCAGCACAACCGGCCACGGCGATCGCCAAGCCAGCTGCAAGCAGTGTTGTTGAAAGGGAACGGACAGTCGAACGGACGGTGGTGGAAAGAATCGTCTTCAAGGCTACCTCCATGTAGCGGTCTTATGCTCGCGGTTCCGAATTCGGCTCCAGCCGATACGAGCGACCTAACGCGCAAAATGTACCCAATCGCGCAAAAATTGCAACAGTCAAATCCCGCAAACGGTTGTTTTGAGGGGCGAGACTGGGAGCAATGGCGCCGCGCACGTCGCGATGCGTTGGTGATTGATGAGTGGTGATTAACAGGAATCTGCGTCAATCACCACTCATCAATCACCACGACGCAATATCGGACCCGCGCCGGCCAAAACCATGATTGCTCGGACGAGCCGCCCTCCCTAAGATGCCGTCATGGCGATTGCTTTCGCGGAAGATGTGGGCCAGCGAACCGTGAATATCTTCGCGGCTTTCGGCGATTTCTTCACTTTCTGCGGCAGGACTTTCGGCTGGTTGATCAGCAACGGGTTCCGTCGCAAGAGCCTGCGCCAGCTTTGGCCGCAGCTTTACCTGATCGGCGTGGCGTCGGTGCCAGTCGTTGCGGTCACCGGCGGGTTCATCGGCATGGTGATGGCGATCGAGACGTTCACCCAATTCAAAGCCATCGGCCAGGAACAACGCATCGGCAGTGTGATCGCCCTTTCCGTGGTTAAGCAGATCGGGCCTGTGCTGGCGGCCGTCATGCTCGCGGGCCGCGTCGGCGGATCGCTTACGGCTGAACTGGGGACGATGAACGTCACCGAGCAGCTCGATGCACTGCGCGTGATGGGCACTGACCCGATTCGCTACCTCGTCGTGCCGCGGGTGCTGGCGTGTATCCTGCTCACGCCGATCCTCACGATCTATTCTGACGCGCTCGGCGTGATGGGCGGATGGTTCGTTTCGATCCAGTTCCTGCACGTGCCCAGCCAGCCGTATTGGCAATTCTCCGCCCGCGGCGTGGAGACCTGGCAGATCATGGAAGGCATCTTCAAGAGCGTTTTCTTCGGCGGAACGATCGGACTCGTCGCCTGTTACAAGGGATTTACCTGCGGCAGCGGCGCCAGCGGCGTGGGCAGGGCATGCACCGAAAGCTTCGTCGTCAGCTTCCTGGCCATCATCGCGGAGAACTTAATTTTCGCGAAGTTTCTTCAAGAGATGTATCAGGCGCTCTACGGCCAGCGGAGCTTGTTTGCGTAAGGAAAGGCAGTGCTGAGTTCTGAGTGCAGAGTGTTGAGTCTAAAAAACTCAGCACTCTGCACTCAGCACTCAGCACTTTTAAAAGCATGCCTCTGATTGAACTACGCAACGTCAACAAAGCCTTCGACCGGCTGGTTGTGCTGAATGATTTTTCGCTGAAGATCGAAGAAGGCGTCAGCCTCGTCGTCATCGGCGCCAGTGGCACGGGCAAGAGCGTGCTGCTCAAACACATCGTCGGGCTCCTCAAGCCCGATAGCGGCGAAGTCTATTTCGACGGGCAACGCATCGACGAGCTCTCTGAGCGCGAATTGGTTTCCGTCCGCCAGCAGTTCGGGTTTCTGTTTCAAATGAGTGCGCTGTTCGATTCGCTGACGGTGGAAGAAAACATCGCATTCCCGATCCGCGAACACTCCAACAAAACATCGGCCGAGATTGCGGATCTCGTCGAGCAGAAACTTTGCCTGGTAGGCTTGCCCGGGGTCGGGAAGAAGATGCCCGCTCAACTTTCCGGCGGGCAGCGGAAACGCGTGGCGCTGGCGCGGGCGATTGCGCTCGGGCCGCGGGTGATTCTTTATGACGAACCAACGACCGGGCTTGATCCGATCCGCGCCGACGTCATTAACGAGTTAATTCTCAAACTCCAGCGCAGCCTGCGGGTCACCAGCGTCACGGTCACGCACGATATGCAGAGCGCATTCAAAATCGCCGACCGAATCGTCATGCTCGATAACGGCAAGATCGTTTTCGACGGCACGCCCGAGCAAATCCAGCAGGAAACCACGCCGATCGTCCGCCGATTCGTCCAAGGCGATGCCAGCGTGGACGAGCTGAATTCGGCGGGTAGTCAGAAAATCAATTTGAGCGATTGACGAATTGCAGTCGAAAATACTGCGAGACTATTTGTTCTCGACCAGGAATTTGCGGGCTTGATCGATTACGGCTGATTTCTGATTTTTTGAAATGCCTTCCTGAACCAGCTTGCGAGCCTCTTCCTTTTTACCGGCCGTGATGAGTTCCTGGGCATTGGCGAGCGTCGGCTTCAGGTCATCGACGTCAACGGTCACCTTGTCGACCTTCCCGCCGCGAAGGACGAAGGCGCCGGTCAATCGCGTGCCGTCTTCGAGGTCAGCCACGATCGTCCGCTGCTTATTCAGTTCCCTACCGAGCGACCACG
This sequence comes from Tepidisphaerales bacterium, assembly GCA_038329865.1. Classification (GTDB taxonomy): domain Bacteria; phylum Planctomycetota; class Phycisphaerae; order Tepidisphaerales; family Tepidisphaeraceae; genus JANMES01. The sequence continues at coordinate 79,421 of JBBQNK010000009.1, forward strand.
TGCCGTACTTTTCCGCTTGATCGGCAGCGTGCTTGACCAGTTCCGGCGGGAGCCAGTCGGAATCGGCGATCTTGATTTCACCACCCTTGGCGGCTCGGGCGAACTCGTCGAAGCTGTCGTATCCCTGCTTCTGTGCCGTCGCACGGGCAAGGACACTGGTGGCCGTCGCGACTGACGCGCGCATGTAGAGATTCAGCGTCGAGTTTTTCGGCAGGTCCACCCAGTACGCGCGCCAGCTCTTCTCGAATCCCTCGGCGTCGCCGAAATTGTCCTGCCACGCCTTGGCGGACGGCTTGCCTTTGCCGACGTCTCGCATGTATCCGGAAAAAGCCGCCTGGTACTTTCCGTTCTCGCCGTGCGCAAGGAACTGCACCATCGACCACGCCTGGTCGTAATTCGTCATCATGAGTTTCGAGTTCCACTCATGCCCGGTGACGGCCATCATGTGGCTGATCGGCATGAAGCCGTCGGGGTCGTCCATGATTTTCTGGATCCGCAGCAGGCGGCTGTTGGGAATGACCCCGGTCACAAATCCGTCGCCGGTGAAAATGCCTTCGCCGAAATACTCCGCCAGACCTTCGTTCACCCAGATCGGCAAGTCGCCGCGAATGACCGAATCGGCGAACTGGTGGAAACCCTCGTGCTGAACAACGTGCCAGGTCATTCGCGAAGTGGACGCGCCCGCCACCGCCATCAGCCGTTGCCCGTCGAACACGCCGGCCGATCCGGGCATGCCGCCGGCTTTCATGTAGTCGGCCTTGTTCTGGAATAGGTAAAACGGCAGCCGCTGTGAAATGGTTCCCGAAAAATCGCGCGTGCGGTCGTGGTATTCCTCGGCCATCTTCGTCATGCGCAGCGTTGCTTCGCGGACGTCGTCGCCGGTGAGATCGGTCTGGATGATGTAGTAGCGGCTGTCGTAGGATTTGAAATTCGGCGGCAGCGTCACTTCCTGCCTCATCGGCCCGGCCGCGCAGCATGTGAGCAGACAGAGAACCGCCAGTTTTATAAAAATGTTCCGTCCGCTTGGCATTGTCTCTCGCTTTTTCCACTTCCGCCGAGGCAGGTCTGATAACGTATTCTATTCAACCCGAACGCGACAAGCCTTGCAAATCGTCGCGCCCAATCGACAATCTCAGCCCATGTCCCCTTATCGTCGCAACGTAATGGTCGGTGTCACAGTCCTGGGCGGGCTGGCGGTGCTGATCTGGATGATCCTGAAGTTCGGCGGCGACGTCGTCGCGCCGTTCGCGAACCCGAGTATCACGATCAAGCTGATCACCGGCCGCGCCGACGGCGTGGCGGAAGGCTCGCAGGTTTACTACCGCGGGGTCAATGCCGGCAAAGTCGTAAAAGTCGAACGCCTGCCCGACAACGTCAGCGTAGAAATCACCGCTGAAGTCGATAAAACCCCCGCCCTGCCGCATAACGTCGAAGCCCTCATCCGCCTGACGAATTTTTTGGGAGGCAGCACGGGGATTAACCTCGAGCTAAAAAACGGCGAGCCGCCGACGGGCACGATCGAGCAAGATCAACTCATCCCCACCCGCTACATCGGCCTGGACGTTCTTCCGCCGGCGTTTGTCGATCTGGCGACTGAATTGCAGAAGACCAGCAAGCAATTCCGCGACGCGAACCTGGCCAACAACCTCAGCGCACAGATCACCAATGCCGGGAAACTGATCGACTCGATGCAGGCCATCATCGGCGACGAAAAGCTGCGCGAGGACCTGAAGGCCAGCGTCGCCAATTTCCGCGCCGCCAGCGAAAAAGCCAATATCGCCGTCGCCAATGCCGAGAAGTTCTCCCAAACGCTGCCTAAAATTGCCGAAGACGCGACAGGTACGCTGGCCGACGCACGTACCACCATCGACAAGACACAGAAACACATCGACGAGTTAGCCAAGAATGTAAACGATCGTTTGGCCCAGGTGGCGACGACGTTGGACAAGATCGATTCGATCGTCAACAAGATCGACAAGGGAGACGGCACGCTCGGAAAACTCGTGAACGATCCCAAGCTGTACCAGAACCTGCTCGAAACGACCGACGAGCTCAGTGTCAGCGCCAAAGACCTGCGACGCCTGTTCGAGCAATGGGAACAGGAAGGCGTCTCGCTGAAGCTGAAATAAGACAAAGAGCATCGATGAAAACCGACTGGACATCGCGTAAAACTCTATTGTTTGACATGACTTAACCGATGTACCTAAAATTCCTTGGTTCAGGCATTTCAACCGGGTTCGCACCTTCAGCGTATGTGAGGCGATCATGGATTCTCAAAAACCTTCCGAGTCGAATTCCGTATCCTTGGTCTATCCGCTGGCGCTGCTGATCTCAGTGGCACTTTTCATCTGCGGCATTGTCGTGATCTCGAAGGGCGGCGGGTTCGCCTTATTCGCGGCCGGCGGGGTGAGCGTGGTGGCAGTGCTGATCGCCTGGCCGATCGCCAGCATGATCGCCGCTGAGCAAATCGCCGCGAAGTCACGGGCTGAGCAAGCGATCAAACCGTTCGCCGATCGGCTGGAGCAGATTTCGGTCATGCTGAACCTGATCAGCGAGCAGCAGTTGCTGAGCGATCGGGCCAAATCGGTGGCCTTCCGCGAAAAAGACCGCGACGCGCTCCGCCGGGCCATTCAGGAAGAAATCGCCAGCGGCGATTACGAAGCCGCCTTCGTGCTGGCCGACGACATCGAGCGTTCCTTCGGCTACAAGCAAGAAGCCGACGCGCTCCGCCAGAAAATCAACGCCGGCCGCAACGAGGCGATCCAGAAGCAGGTCGGCGAGGCCAGCGTCATCATCGACCGCTACATGCGTGCCGAGCAGTGGCCGGCCGCCTTCGCCGAGGCAGAAGACCTGCTCCGCCGATTCCCCGGCGTCGACGCGATCATCAAACTGCCGACGGAAATCGAAGCCCGTAAACAGCAGCACAAGAAGGTTCTTATCGACAATTGGAACGACGCCGTCGCCCGCCACGACGTGGACGGCAGCATCGCCATCCTGAAAAAGCTCGACATCTACCTCACCCCCGCCGAGGCCGAGCAACTGCAGGAAAGCGTACGCGGCGTGTTCAAGGAAAAGATCAACCAGCTCCGCACGCAATTCAGCCTGGCCGTGCAGGACCGCCACTGGGCCGAGGCCATCAAGATCGGCGACCAGATCGTCCGCGATTTCCCGAACAGCAAGATAGCGGAGGAAGTGCGGGGCTCGATGGACGGCCTTCGCAAACGCGCCGCCGAGCCGGCGGTAGCCTGAAAAATGCAAAATGCAGAATGCAAATTGCAAAATGAAGACTGAAGGGGTTGTCTTTCATTTTGCAATTTGCATTCTGCATTTTGCATTTCCCTGACACCCTGATCATCGGCGCCGGCCCCGCCGGCACCTTGGCGGCGATACTGCTCGCCCGCCGCGGCGTTCGCGTGACACTGGTCGAGCAAGCCCGCTTCCCCCGCGACAAAGTCTGCGGCGAATGCGTGAGCGCGCTCGGCATCGCCGTGCTCACTCGCCACCACCTGATCGGCCGCTTGCGCCTTCGCGGGGCGATCGAACTCCGCCGGGCACTCTTCCACGCCACCACTGGCGAGAGTTGCGAACTCGCCCTACCCCTGCCGATGCTCGGCATCTCCCGTAGCACGCTCGACGAATTTCTGCTGGAAGAGGCCCGCACCGCCGGCGCAACCGTAGTGCAACCGGCGCGGAGCGAGTCGATCGATTCCCGCGCTGCCGGGGCGGGAAAAAAATCGGCGCGGATCGTACCGCCCGTCCACAATTCCGCCGGGCCCGCGAAGCAATCGTCACGCCGCGATTCGATCAACCGTGAAGCCTCCACCGAATTTCGTCGAGAGAACAACGATGTCATCCCCGGCGATTCCGAGGCGGCCGAGAGAGTGGCGGTCACCATTCGATCGCTCGTCGATCAATCGATCACCACGATCCAAGCCGACGCGGTCCTGCTCGCCGACGGCAAGGCCAACCTGCTGCCGCACCGCCCGCCGCTCACCGGCGACTTCGGCATCAAAACGCATTTCACGCACGTCGATGCCCCCGCCAACGCGATCGAGCTGTTCGGCGTAGTCGGCCACTACGGCGGGCTCTCTGAAGTTGAAGGCAATCGCTGGAACTGCTCCTTCGCCGTCCCCGCCGCGAGATTGCGCGCCGCGCAAGGCGATCTCGATCGCCTCTTCGCGCAAATCGTTTCAGAAAATCCCGCCCTCACCCGTCGCTTGAAAAACGCCCGCCGGTGCAGCGACTGGCACACCAGCCCGCTCCCGCGCTTCGGCGTAACCAACGATTGGCCGCCGAACGTGATCCCCCTCGGCAACGCCGCCGCCGCCATTGAGCCCATCGGCGGCGAAGGCATCGGCCTGGCGCTGCGCAGCACGGAGCTCGCAACCGACGCGCTGCTTGCCGGCAATTTCAGCCCCGCCGACCTGCGGGCGCAATACGCCGCCCTGTGGCGATCGCGTCGATTCGCCTGCCGCAGCGCAGCCGAGATAATGTCGTCGCCGTTCTGGTCCGCTCGCGCGATCAGCCTACTGGCCGGCGATGAAAATCCGCTGACGCGGTCGATGCTGGCATGGATCGGGAAGACGGAGAAATAGATTCGTGCAGAAGGAGATCGCAACGCAATTCGCTGTTCGTCATCCTGAGGTACTCCGAAGGATCTAGCCTGCATCGCGGGGAAACTAGATCCTTCGGAGTACATCAGGATGACGATGGTCGCCGAAGCGTGTTTCATCCGCTCGGCATCAGCGTTTGGCCGCGAGTCGCCCGCGCGCGGCCTGAAACTCGGCCTCGGTAAGAATGCCCTGGTCGCGCAGCGCGATCAGCTTTTCCATCTCCGGTGTGATCAACGGCTTGCCTGCGGGCTTGCGGTCAACCGGCTTTTGCGATGGCGAAGGCGCCGCAACGGCTGGCAGCTTCGCCGACAACGGCGCCGCGGCTGCGACTTTTTCTTTATTTACCGCCAATCGCTCCGGCGCTGAAGCCTTCACCTTCGCGGCCGCGACGAGCTTGGCCTTGGCTTCCGCGGGGTTGGCGGCGGGCTCGCCTCTCATTTCTCGATCGTGCGCGCCACGCATGAGATTCTTCAGCACCATCAGCAGCGTCTCCGGCTCCAGGAAGCTGGCGGGCATGCGGAGGTAGACGGATTTTTCATCGACGACCCGCAGCGTGCCTGGCGCGCCGACGAGCACGTACTGCGCCCGGCCGGCGTCGTGGACGGTCAGGATCACGTCCGGGTCTTTCTTGATGATGCTCTCGATGCCGTACATCTGCGCGAGCAGCCGCACCTCGGTGAGGGCGAGCAGCAAAATCACCTGATGCGGCGGCTCGCCGAAGGCATCTTTCATGTCGCTCTCGAGGCCGGCGAGCATTTCCATGCTCGCGCACCGTGTGAGCCGGCGGTACATCTCCATGCGCTGTCGGTCGGCGGCGATGTAGGTCTTTGGGATGAACGCGCTCAGGCCGATATCGACGTGCGCCTCGGGTCGGCTGGCCTTCGGCTCGTTCTTGAGTTGCCGCGTGGCTTCCTCGAGAAGCTGGCAATACATTTCATAACCTACCGTGGAAATATGGCCGCTCTGCTCGGGCCCGAGGATGTTGCCGGCGCCGCGGATTTCCAAGTCGCGCATCGCGATTTTGAACCCCGCGCCAAGGTGCGAGTATTCCTCAATCGCTTTCAATCGCTTGCTCGCCACTGGCGTGATCGGCCGATCCGCCGGCAGCAAAAGGTAGCAGTATGCGCGATTCTTGCTCCGTCCGACTCGCCCGCGAAGTTGGTGCAGTTCGCTCAACCCGAAGCGGTCGGCGTTGTTGATGATCATCGTGTTGGCGTTGGGAATATCCAGGCCGCTCTCGATGATCGTTGTGCACACCAGAATATCAGCCTCGTGGCGAATAAACTTCAGCATCGCCTCTTCCATCTCGCCGTCACCCATCTGGCCGTGGCCGATGAGGATGCGGGCATCGGGCACCATCTTCTGCACTTCGTCGGCCATCTCGATGATGTTGTGTACGCGGTTGTGGACGAAATAGACCTGGCCTTCCCGTTGCAATTCTCGCAAGATTGCAAGCTTCACGCGTTCGCGATCGAACGCCATCACTTCCGTCACGATGCTTCGCCGATCCTGCGGCGCGGTGGTAAGTGATGAGATATCGCGCAGGCCGAGCATCGACATGTGCAGCGTTCGCGGGATCGGCGTGGCCGACATCGTCAGCACGTCCACCGTCGTGCGCATCTGCTTCAGCCGTTCCTTGTGGGTCACGCCGAAGCGCTGCTCTTCGTCGATAACGACCAGGCCCAGATCCTTGAACTTTACGTCCTTGCTGATGAGCCGGTGTGTGCCGATGAGGATGTCGATCTCGCCGGCTGCCAGATGCTTGAGCGTCTCCTTCTGCTCCTTGCTGGTGCGGAAGCGCGAGATGGAATCGACCTTGAACGGGTAACTGGCCATCCGCTCGGAGAATGAGCGGTAATGCTGCTCGGCCAGCACCGTCGTCGGCACGAGCACGGCCACCTGCTTGCCGTACTCGATCGCCTTGAACGCAGCCCGCATCGCGAGTTCGGTCTTTCCATAGCCGACGTCGCCGCAGAGCAGGCGGTCCATCGGCTTGAGTTTTTCCATGTCGCCTTTAATCTCGATCGCGCCGGTCACTTGGTCTTCCGTCGGCTCGTACGGAAATTCCTCCTCGAACTCGCGCTGCCATTCGGTATCCGGCGGAAAAGCAGTCCCGCGCTCGGCGGCGCGGCTGGCCTGCACCTCGATCAGCTCCGAGGCCATGTCCATCACCGCCTCGGCCACCTTCGCTTTCTGCTTCTCCCAACTGCCGCTGCCGAGCCGCGAAAGCTGCGGATGCCCGGTAAACCCGCCGATGTATTTCTGGATCAGGTTAATCCGGCTGGCCGGCACGTGCAGCGTAGCGTTCTCGGCGAATCTGAGCGTGAGATATTCTTCGTTGTGCCCGTCCTTCGCGATCGTCTGCATGCCGGTGAACTTGGCGATGCCGTGCGCGACGTGGACGACGTAGTCGCCGACTTTCAGATCGAGGAAGGAATCGACAGCCCGCGTTGCGATCTGCTTGCCCACGCGCCGGCGTTGCTCGTAGCGATGGAAAAGCTCGTGATGCCCGAGCAGCGCGATCGGCCGCTTGCCGCCACGCACGTTGTGCTCGTCTTCATTCGTCGGCGCGCCCCAGACGAACCCGCGATGTAAATAGCCGAGCGGCGTATTGATCTGGCTGGACAGCCCGCCGTGCGATTGTTCGAGCAATTCGAGGAATCGCTTCTGCTCCCCTTCGTTCTCGCAAAACACCACGACGTCGTGCGTCGCCGCCAGCTCGGCCAATTCCACGATTGCCTTCTTCGGCTCCGTCTCAAACTTCTGCAGTGACGTGACCGGCAGCTTCAGGCGCGGCACTTCCTTGCCGCTTACGAAACTGGGCATGCTGGTGGTGCCTTGGTCGAACTGGCTCATCTCCAGCCGCGCGAAAGGCTCGGCCAACTTCAGAACCGCGCTCAGCGGATAAACGCCTTTCACCTCCGGCAGCCGATCGAGATAGCTCTTGGCCTGCTCGGCGATTTCCAGCGGCGCCCACAGCACCACCACCGTATCCTTCGGCAGATATTTGAAGAGAGCGACTGACTCGCTCGCATCGGGCATCGCGCCCTTCAGATCGATCAACTGCACGGACTCCATCTTCTCCTGCGAGCCGAGCGAATCGATCGCGAACCGGCGGACGGATTCGATTTGAACATCAAAGAAATCGATGCGAACCGGCAGGCCGACGGTGCCGCCTTCAGTGCCATCAGCGTTGTCGTAGATGCCGGGGAGGTAAACATCGATGATCCCGCCGCGCACGGCGAAATCGCCCGGCACTTCCACCTGTTCCAGCCGGTTGTAGCCGCGCTCGCTGAGCCAGACGATGAGCTTTTCGGGCTCCAACTTCAGGCCGGGCTTGATCGTGCGCATCAACTGCCCGAACTGCTGCGGACTGGGGACGGATTGCATTAGCGCCTGCACCGGCGCGACGAGCAGCCCCGGCGAAAAATCCCCGCCGGCGAATTTCGCGATCATCCGCAGGCGGTTGGAAACCTGCTCCTCGCTCATGCGCCCGAGCGAGCCGGCCAACTCCACCGCCGGCAGAATGTTTGGCCGTGAGCCCAGGAACAGCTCGATGTCGTCAGCCAAATCGTCGGCTTCGTCGAGATGTCCGCAGATGAGGAGGATGGGCCGCTTGAGTTCCCGCCGGATCGCCGCGATCGCCGCCGCGGTGCTGCTGCCCCACAGGCCCGACGCCGCCGCCACGCCGCGATCCGCCAGCGTGCGCGCAAGCTCCACCATTGGCCGCGCAGCAACGAGCCGCCCGACGGATTCGGGAAGGGTCTGTTTCTTATCCATCGAAGCGAATAGTAGCGTGGATTTGGATTCGATTCCACGGTCGATATCGATCTACACTTATTTGACGCTGCTCTCGCGCGACCGTTAAACTGACATGAAATACGCCGGGGGCGATTTACATTTCTTAGTCGTTCAGGAGGAGAGATCATGCGATTGCGTTACCTGTCCGTCGCGTCCGCCTTGACCGCGTCCTTGTTCATTTCATCCGCCGCATTCGCAGACGCTGCCGCCGCGGCGAAGTACGTGGAAGACGCCAAGACCGAAATCGAACAGCACCGTTACGACGCCGCCAAAGCCAAGCTCGAGCTGGCCGACACGGAATTGGAAGGCGTGGCCGCTGCGGATAAGGCGCCCGTCGCTGCGTCGATCGAAGCGGCGAAGAAGCAGATGGCGGACGCATCGCTGGCGGACAACAAAATCAAATACACCCGCGAACTCGAACGCGTAATGACAGACGCCGAAGGCGCCGTCGGCAATCTCGCGACGTGGATGGGCGCGGAAAACCGCGCCAACGAGTTGTTCAGCAACGCCGACGCCAAGGCCGCCCTCGGCGATGATCTGACCGCCGCTCAGAAAAAATTCGCGACCTTCAAGAAGCTCAACGATCGCAAAGCCGGTGCCGCGATCGCCGAGCAGACCGAATCGAGCGTGAAAGAATTCGAAGCCTTCTGGGCCGACGCGAAAGCGAAAATCATCAAGTCCGAGACCCCCGGCGATAAGGACACTGCCATCACCGATACCGACCGAAAGCTCGAAGACATCCGCAAAACCGTTGCCGCCCTGCCGCAGGATGCGGATTCGACCAAGGCGTTCAAAGCCCGCGTCGATAAAATCGGCGCGGAGTACACGCAACTCGCGCTGGCCGACAAGGTTAAGGAAAAGGCCACGCGGCTGAAGGATGAATTCGATTCCTACAAGGACGAATTCGCCGGCTGGGAACAGGAAACCGCCGGGCCGACATTTGAGGAGTACCGCCAAACCTCCGGCGAAACAATGCACGCGCTCAAAGCCCCCAAGACGGAAAAATTCGTCTCCCGTTCCGACTACTGGTTGGACAATCGCAAGGAGGATGAAGATTTCAAAAAACTCCAGTCGGCCCCGGAGATCAAGGCGATCTACGACAAGGTCATCGCCGATCGCAACACCGCACTGGCGAAGATGGAAAAATTCGCCGACGCCCTGCTGGCCGATATGGAAAAGCAGACGCTCGATCAGAACAAGGTCGACAAAATCAAGACATTTGAAGACGGCCTGAAAAACAACATCCAGGGCTCGAGCAAGTTAGATGCCTACACCAAGCGGGCGCACGCGTTGGTCGACAAGTTTGAAAACCAAGGCAAGGCCGGCGAAGCCGCGGCCGCCGCTTACTACAAGACGATGACCGAAAAAGCCGCTGCCGCATGGCCGGACATGAAAGCGAAGTTCACCGTCACCGAAGGATTCGATCCGAACAAGCCCGGCGACCTCAAGGGAAAATACATTCGCATTACCAGCCGCAACCGCATGGGCTGGGACTACAACACCGGCGATTTCCAATACGCCACAACGCTCAACGGCACGCCGATCGCCGGGAAGTACGATCCCACCGTCGCGGCGGCTGTGAAAGAGGTTGAGAGCAAGATGGGCCGGGCGCTCGGCGACAGCGACGACGACGGCGATTGGGAAGTGATCGCGCTCGTCGAAGGTTCGACGGGCAAGCTGAGCAAGCGCGTGAACGTGGAAGGCAAGATCAGTGACACTCACGGCAATACCGCGACGGTGACCGGCGAACGGGCTGAAGTTGTCGACGCGCCGATCGTCACGATCGTGGCCGCCCACTGCGGGCCGCTGGCGGTGGCGGCGGGCGCGGGATCGGTCAAAGAAAACGGCGCGGTCAGCGCGCCTGCCGCCAGCACGGGTGCCAGTGGTGGATCGCTTGCGGCCGTCGGTGGAACCGCCGGCGGGTCGGGCGCGATCTCGTCGCTACTGTGGCTCTTCGGCATCGCAGTCGGATTGATCGCGGGCACGTTGGCATTGGCCAAGGCAGGCTTCGCACCGCTCGTCACGACGGCCGGCACAATCCAGCAGAAAATTGGCCAGCAGAATATGGAGTACATCGGCGCGGCCTGCGCCGTGTGGGGCGTGATCGGCCTTCTTCGCGGCTACATCATCTTCGGCTTGGTCGTCAACGCGGCGATCATCGCATCCGGCCTTTATGCGTCGATGGACATGCTCGAATCCAAGGGCATTCTCAAACCTGCGATGGCGGCGAAGCTTCGACCGCTGGGCGTGCCGATTGGATTGGGGACGATCGTGGTCGTGCTGATAACGCTCGTTACCAAGGGCCGGTTAATGATTATTTAGTTCTACCAGCGAACGTACTGCATCGCGTCAGGATACTGATCGATACGAGTGCGTTTCGCCCGCCAAAAAATCGTCATCCTGAGGTACTCCGAAGGATCTAGGCAGTGCGCAAGTGCCAGCTAGATCCTTCGGAATACCTCAGGATGACGAAGGCCTATTCACGTTGTGCGCTTGCCAATTTTCTCTCCGTCGATTGACGCACTTTTGCATTCCCCTATCATGCCACCTCGCTGAATTAACGAACTTTCACACGAGGTTTACATGGCAAGTCCCATCAAAGGCAACGCGGTCGTCGGGCAGTCCGGCGGGCCGACTTCGGTCATCAATCAATCGCTCGTCGGCGTAGTCGAAGAGGTCAAAAAACACGGGCACATCGAAAAGCTCCTCGGCTGCCGGCACGGCGTGCGCGGGATCGTGGCGAACGATTACATCGACCTTAAATCCGTCCCCTCTGATTTGCTCGAGCGCATCGCGCAAACCCCCAGCAGCGCCCTGGGCAGCACGCGCGACAAGCCGGACGCGGAATACTGCAAGAAAATCATGCAGAACTTCAAGCAGAACAACGTGCGCTACTTCTTCTACATCGGCGGCAACGACAGCGCCGACGCTGCCCGCATCGTGCAGGAACTCGCCGCCGCCGACGGGCATGAACTGCACGTGTTCCACATTCCTAAGACGATCGACAACGATCTCCGCGTGCACGACCACACCCCCGGCTTCGGCAGCGCCGCCAAGTTCGTCGCCAGTGCGATGATGGGTGACAACTACGACAACGCCAGCCTGCCGGGCATTAAGGTCGACATCATTATGGGCCGGCACGCGGGCTTCCTCACGGCCGCCTCGGTTCTCGCGCGTCAACACGCGGAAGACGGCCCGCACCTGATCTACGTTCCTGAAGCGCCGCTGAGCGAGGAGAAATTCCTGTCCGACGTCGACAGAATCTACAGCAAGAAAGGCCGCTGCCTCATCGCCATGAGCGAAGGCGTCGGCACGCCCGACGGCAAGACATGGGCGGAGAAAATGAGCGAAAACATCGAGAAAGACAGCCACGGCAACATCCAGCTCTCCGGCACCGGCGCACTGGGCGATTTCTTCGCCGCCCTCGTGACGAAGAAGCTCAACAACCCCGGCGGCAAGAAGCTGCGCGTGCGGGCCGACACGTTCGGCTATCTGCAGCGGTCGTTCGCGGGAATCGTGAGCGAAGTCGACGCGAAGGAAGCCCGCGAAGTCGCGACGCTCGCGGTGAAGTACAGTGCCGATCCGAAGAACCTCGAAGGTAGCGTCGCCATGATCCGCAAGCCCGGCAGCACGTACGCCATCGAGCACACCTTCACCAGCATCAAGAACGTGGCCAAGGACACCAAGCACCTCGCGGCCGAGTACATCAGCAACGGCAACAACATCACCCAGGCGTTCATCGACTACGCAAAGCCGCTGGTCGGCAAGCTGCCGGTGGTGGGATCGTTCGAGGAATTGAAGAAATGAGTAATGCACGCACGATCGTCGGCTACGGCGCATCCACCATGCAGGGCGTCGGCGATACGCGCGGCGGATTCTTCGCCCGCATGACTCGCGAATTGGCTGTCTCGCACCCCGATTGGCGACTGACAAACCTGGGCATCGGCGGGAACACTACACGCGACATGCTCAAGCGCATTGATAAAGTTCGCCTGTACGAGCCTTTCACCAGCGTGATCGCGCTCGGCTGCAACGACCTGCCCCGCGAGCGCGACGGCAATCCGCAGAACCGAACGACGGTGGAAGAATACGCCGCAAACCTACAGGCAATGTTCAAAGAGCTGCACGGCAAAGGTTCGCTGTTCATCTCATCCTTCCCGCCCGACCCGGTCCGCACCGGCGTGCAGGTGGAAACGATGAATACCTACATGGGCCTGGCGCTCAGCATCGCGCGGGCGTATCGGTTTGAGGTATGGGATCTGTACGCCGAAATGCTAGGCAATCCCGTCCTGCCTACGTATTGGGCCACGGACGGCATGCACTTCAATGACGTGGGGCACGCGTTTCTGGCGGAGAGAACCTTAAAGCTCATCCTGGGATAAAAAGCGCGATGCCCTCTCGTCATCCTGAGGTACTCCGAAGGATCTAGCGTCCACGGCAAGTCGGCTGGATCCTTCGGAATACCTCAGGATGACGACACACTTGGAGTTGATCTGCTCTAGACCGTTTTTGAAGGCCGCCAGAGTGACGGTTTTCGTATTCGGAATCTCCCTACCACCGATGATGCACCTGCCGGCTGATCCGCTTGTCGTAGATCGCTCGAACCGCTGACATTTGTTTCTCCGTGAGCGCGGGCAGATCCGCCGCGGCGGCGTTGGACTCGGCCTGCTCGGGGGATTTCGCGCCGGGAATGGCACACGTCACCGCATCGAACATCAGAATCCACCGCAACGCGAATTGCGCCAGCGAAACACCGTCCGGCAGGAGCGCCTTGAGTTCATCCACCGCGGCGAAGGCGTTCGGCAGATCATGACCCAGGCCGCTGAAGGTTTCGCCGGCATCGAAGGCTTTGCCCAGGCGGTTAAAATTTCGGTGATCGTCCTTGGCGAATTCCGTCTCCGGCTTCATCTTGCCGCTCAGCAGCCCGCTGGCCAGCGGCACGCGGGCGAGCACGCCGATGTTCCGCTTCTTTACCTGCTCGAAAAATAACTCCGCCGGCCGCTGGCGGAACATGTTGAAGATGATCTGCACCGTGCAGACGTTGTCGTACTCGATGGCCTTGAGTGCTTCTTCGATCTTCTCCACGCTCACGCCCCAGTGCCGCACCTTGCCGGTCTTGGTGATCGCGGCCAGATCCTCGAAAAACTCCGGCCGATAGTAAACCGCCGGCGACGGGCAGTGCAGTTGCACCAGATCGAGGCAATCCGTCTGCAGATTCGTCAGGCTGCGGTCGATGAACGCTTCAATGTTGGCGCGGTTGTACCCTTCGCTGGTATGCGGATTGAGCCGCCGGCCCGCTTTCGTCGCGACCTTGAACGCGCCCGGCCGCTCTTTGGCCACCTGCGCCACGAGCCGCTCGGATCGCCCGTCGCCGTACACGTCGGCGGTGTCGATGAAATTCACGCCCAGGTCGATCGACCGGCGCAGCGCGTTGAGCGATTGCTCGTCATCAACCTTCCCCCACGATCCGCCGATCGCCCAGGCGCCGAATGAGATCGTCGAGACTTTGTAACCAGTTTTGCCGAGCGTTCGGTATTGCATGAATTATTCCTGAGTAAGTTCGAGGAATGGGCGGTTATTTTGCACGGCCCGATTCCAATGAACCGTAAAGACACACAATGATGATCACCACCGCAACCGTGCCAATAACAGTATAGCTGACCACTTCCATGGTGCCAGTTCCTGCCTTGCCGACTTCCTTGCTGAATTGCGTGGTGTGGGTTTCCTGATGATACCACACGAGGTACTTCGCGTCTGTCGGTACGTCGGCTAGCTCAAACACCGTTTTATTGTGAACGCCGACTACTCGCCCGTCGGAATTCCGACGAAAGCCGAGCTGATCGCCGGAACTCGCCGGGCGTTCGCTGTCGCGGATCGTTTGGAGTTGATCGTCGTCGCTGCTCGTCCACTTCGCGACGTAAATGCCTTCCGCGCGAACCAGGCCGAGCGACTCCCCCATCGCCCCGTCGTATCGGCCGACCATGGCGACACTCGTTTTCGCGCAGCCCGTGCAAAAAATGGCAAGTGAAAGAACGCCCCCGATACATCGCCGAAGAACCAATCGCGACACCGCCCCCTCCGTTCGAATTAATTCACAGATAGCTGATTGAAGATGATCAATAGTTGCTGTCTGTAGAATCGCAGTCGTCGGACGGGTGTAACACAACGTAGATCACCAACGCCGCAACGCCAACCCCTATCAACACCAGGGCCGTACCCTGGACGACATGAAGCGTGCCCTCGCCCACCTTATCGACTTCCCTGCCGAACTGTGTACGCACCTTCGCGGTGTTCCGCCAAACGACATACTTGGCCGTCGCCGGCACGCCATTGAGCGGCAGGCGCACGTCGCCGTGCACGGCGATCACTTGACCGTCGCCTAACCGTTTAAAACCGAGCCGTTCGCCGGTGTGGACAAATCGATCGCTGCCAGGAATTTCATGAAGGTGCTTACGATCGCTCTCCGTCCACAGAGCGGTGTAAGTGCCGATGTATTTGGCACGTTGCGAGGTTTCGCAGACGAGGCTTTCATTTCGGCCGAGCGTGGTCACTCGGGTTTTGGTACAGCCGGTGCAGAAGATCGCACAGGACAAGGCGGCCGACGCGATTCGACGAAAAATAGATCGCATACGAGTGCTCCTTTCACGCTACTACACACGGCGAATGGCGGCGTTGCGGATTGGCGTCGGAGGGAGCAGAAAGTCGGACATTATCGCACGTGTTTCACGAAAATAATGACGGTTGCGGCAGTCAAAGCCCATGCTGCAAAGGCAGAAAGCCATTGCCGGCTCATCGGCTGGCGGCGGAGATAAATTCGGCCATTCAGATAGACAGCCATCGCAATGCTGGTCGCCAATGCGCCGCCCAGCAGAATAGAGGCAAGTCCCGGTTCGATATCACCGAGAACAAAGATCAACATGAAAAAGAGTCCGTTGAATCCGAATCCAGCCGCCAGGCCCACGAGGCCCGTGAAATACGCCGCCATTTTCGGCTCGGCCAAGTTCACACGGAGAATGAGCCCGTCGCCGCATTCCGGGCAGCGGTCGCCGGTGAGATTTCGCAGGTTGTATTGGCAGCGCGGACAGGTCACGTCGCGTTCGTGCAGATAGACCTGCAGCGCCGCGGCCTCGGAAGTTGCGAGCGGCTCGTTCATCCGTTGAGCGACCCCTTGGTGCTCGGCACGGCGTCCTTCGCGCGAGGGTCGATTGAGACCGCCTGCCGCATCGCCTTGGCGGTGGCTTTGAAGATCGCCTCGGCGATGTGGTGGTTATTCGTGCCATACGGCACGGTTACATGCAGGTTAAACTTGCCGGCCGTCGCGACGGATTTGAAAAATTCCTCGACCAACTCGACCGGAAACTCGCCGATGCTCGGCCCTTTGAACGCGACGTTAAACACAAACGCCGGCCGGCCTGAGAGGTCGATCGCGACTTGCGCGAGGCTCTCGTCCATCGGCACGATGGCCCAGCCGTAGCGGAAGATTCCCTTTTTATCGCCGAGCGATTTTTCCAGCGCCTGCCCAAGCACCAGGCCGACGTCTTCGACAGTGTGATGCGCGTCAATATGGAGATCACCTTTGGCGGCGACATTCAAATCGAGCAGGCCGTGCCGGCCGAGGAGATCGAGCATGTGATCGAAGAAACCTACGCCTGTCTTGGCTGAGACGACGCCGGTGCCGTCGAGATCGAGGGAGAGGGAGATGTCGGTCTCTTTGGTCTTGCGGGTGATGGACGAAGTGCGAGACACGATAACTCCGAGTGTTTTTGGTCAAAGTTATTCGGTATTGGGTATTAGATATTTGGAAATGCTTCTTCCAAATACCTAATACCCAATACCAAATAACACTTTTCCTACGCTGCCTTTTCCGATGCCGCCAGCGCTTTGATCCCGCCCAGCAGCGCGTTGTTTTCCTGGCTCGTGCCGATGGTGATGCGGATTTTGTCCTGCAAGCCGGGCTTGTCGAAGAAGCGTACCAAAATCCCCTGCTCCTTCAGCCCCAGGTACGCCGCCTTCGCGTGGCCGCCGGGGACGGTGACGAGCAGGAAATTCGCCTGGCTCGGCAGCACGTGCCAGTTGATCGCGTTCAGTTCATCGGTCAGGCGCTGCCGCTCGGTTTTGATCTGCTCCCACGAACGCAGCGCGTATTCCTGGTCCTCGATCGCAGCCGTCGCGGCGATGACGGAAATCGCGTCGCAGTTGTAGCTGTCCTTCACCTTCATCATCTCGTCGATGACGGCCGGCTGGCCGATCGCGTAACCGAACCGCAGGCCGGCGAGCGAGTAGGCCTTGCTCAGCGATCGCGAGACGACGATGTTCGCATGATCCTTCACGAGCGACACGCAGTTATCCTCGGCAAAATCCGCGTACGCTTCATCGACCAGCACCAGGCCGTGGAATTTTTTCGCAAGCTGCGCCACCTCCGCCGGCGGGACGAACGTACCGCTGGGTGCATTCGGGTTGGCGAGATAAATCGCGGCGGCTTTCGTATCGACCAACGCGTCGATCGGCAGCTGCCAGTTCTTCTCCCACGGCACGCCGGTGATTTTTGCGTCTTCGAGCTTGGCCAGCACCGGATAGAGCGAGTAAGTCGGCTCCGGATACGCCAGCGTTTCGCCGGGGCCGATGAACGTACGCGTAGCGATGGTGAGAATGTCATCACTGCCGTTGCCGGCGATGATGTGATCGGCGCTCACGCCCCACAACTTCGCCGCGGCTGCGCGAAACGCGTCGGCCGTTGGATTCGGATACCGCCGTAGCGCCTCGGCCTCCACTTCGCGGATCGCCTGCATCACCTTCGGGCTCGGCGGGAATGGATTTTCATTCGTGTTGAGCTTGACGACGCGATCACCCATGCCGGGCTGCTCGCCGGGCGTGTAGCCGTCCATGTGGCGCACGGTCTGTCGAACGAATTGCGGAGCCATGGGAGTAGTATAAGCGAAGAATGCAAATTGCAGAATGCAGAATGCAAAATTAGGAAAACGCAATCGAACATTTTTCCCGATCTTCATTCTGCATTTTGCATTTCGACTTCTGCATTGCGGATCGAGACGCTCGCGGCATGGGCGTCGAGATGTTCCGCATCCGCCATCGCGATGATCGCGGCGGCGTCGGCCTTCAACCCGGCGGGTTCGTATCGCACGACGCTCGATCGTTTCAAAAATTCGTACACGCTGATGCCGCTGCTGAATCGCGCAGTGGTGTTGGTCGGCAAGCAGTGGCTCGGGCCGGCGACGTAATCGCCGGCGGCCACGGGCGAGTACGGGCCGACGAAAACGGCGCCGGCGTGCGTGAGCTTCGCAAGCACCGCGGCGTTGTCGCGCGTCTGGAGATTCACGTGCTCGGCGGCGAAGCGGTTGGCTAGCGCGATGAGGTCGTCCATGTTGCCCGCGACGATGATCGCACTATCTCGATCGAGCGCCCGCACGATCGCATCGACGCGGTCGCGGTCCTTCAACTGCGATTCAATGGCCGCGATCACGTCGCTCGCCAGTTTCGCGGACGTCGTCAGCAGAAAGCAACTCCCCGGATCGTGCTCGGCCTGAGCAATCAAATCCGCGGCAACAAACCCCGGACTGGCCGACTCATCGGCCAGGACCAGAATCTCGCTCGGCCCCAAATACCCATCAATCCCCACGCACCCCGCGAGCGCCCGCTTGGCGAGTTGCACGTACGTATTCCCCGGCCCGACGATTTTATCGACGGCGGGGATCGTCTTCGTGCCGAACGCCAGCGCTGCGATCGCCGCCGCCCCGCCGGCGCGGAAAACTTCGGTCAGCTTGAGCTCCCAGCATGCAGCCAGCACCAGATCGCTCCGACCATACTTGCTGGGCGGCGTAACGACGGCAATTTTCTTCACGCCGGCCACCTGGGCGGGAACGGTGAGCATGATGAGGCTTGAGGGGTAGCTCGCCTTCCCGCCGGGGAAGTACAGGCCGGCGCTGTCGAGCGGCGTGAACCGCAGACCGAGCTCCACGCCCAGGCGATTGAGCGGCGGCGGATCGGTCGGCATGACGTGCGACTGGTATTCGCGCACCTGCGCGATCGACCGCTGAATGGCCGAGAGCTGATCGGCCGGCGTGCGGGCGTGGGCGGCCTTCATCTCCTCCGGCGAAACGCGGATCTGATCGGCGGTGAAGTTCGGGTCGTCGAACTTTTTGGCCGAGTCGACGAGGGCGTCATCGCCGCGATTGGCGACGTCGGCGAGGATCGACTGAACGGCGGTAACTTGCTTGGCCAACTCGCCGCGCGACAGCGCGATGTCGGCGGGGTTGAGCTTAAGCTTTGTTAATAGTCCTTCGACGCGGGCAGCATCTTCGGGCTTGGATAGTTTTAGGGTTGGAATCATGATTTTTTATATGAACAAAGAGACACAGAGGCACAGAGAAGAGGAAATCAAATTTAGTTTTTGTCTTCTCTGTGCCTCTGTGTCTCTGTGTTCATTCCTTCTTCTCTTCATCCGGCGGCTTGATCATCCCTTGGTCGATCATTTTCTGCCGTAGTTTCGCGAGTTTATCCGGATCGATCGTCGGCTTCGTCCGCGGCTTCTTCGGCGGGATCACCGGCATGCCGAGGAATTCCGCCGGCGTTCCCGGCGGCGGGCCGCCCTCGGGGAATACGGTTTTCGGCGCGGGCGCCGCTCGCGGTATCGCGGGCACCACGCGCTCGGCTGCAACAGGCTTCTCGACCGGTGGGCCCACGATCCCGCCCTTCGGCAGGCCGCCGAAACCTTTCACCGGCTCATGGTGCGGCACAGGCATCGGCCGGCCGGCCGTCACTTTCGACTCGTACCGCCACACCATGAACGGCAGCGCGAGCAGGATGCTCAGCTTGTTCCAGTCGCGCGTGTCCACCGCGTCGGCTGTCTGCTCGAACCAGCGCAGCAGCGACGCCATCACGAAAAAAAACGCGCCGATGAGGATGACTCCGCCGAAACAACTGCCCATGTGAAATCCTGCGAGTCCTGAAACGAGGAATTATTCTGCGACTCACAATCGGACTCAGAACTACCTGCTAAAGCAGGCAGACCGTGCAGGCGGTTATCCGTGCGTCCTGGGCTTCATCGAATAGACCCAGCACGCGATCAGCAGGCTCACCACGCTGCACGATATTCCGATCCACGCGAGTTTCTTTCCTCCGACGCGTGGCCCGATCGGTGCTGCCAGTTGTCGCAGGGCGATCGCGCCCGTCGCCACGCCGCCGATGCCGAATACCAGCAATACGCCGAATTCCACAAGGCTGATCGCGCCAAGCACGACCGACGCCATCGCGAAAACATTCTGCCGCTGGGCCCACTCGCGCACGCGGTCGGCCCGCTGCTGCTCCTTGTCGCTCGGTCGGCCGAATAATGCCATGGCGGTATCGTACAGGACTTAGGACTTAGGACTTAGTTCAGAAACGAGGCATGACTAAGTCCTAAGTCCTTCAAAAAAGAAGGCGGCCCGAATCATCGGGCCGCCTCGTGACATTTTAATTCTTGCCAGCGACTTAGACGTTGATCCCGGTGACTTTCACGCGAAGGTAGTTCTGGCGATGGCCGACCTTCTTATGGAAGCCCTTGCGGCGCTTGTACTTGACGGACTCGGTCTTGATGCCCATTTCGGCGCCCATGACGTCGGCCGTGACGGTCGCGCCGCTAACCAGCGGGGCGCCGATCTTCGGGCTGCCTTCACCGCCGACCAGGAGAACCTGAACGAAGGTGATGGTTTTTTCAGCGTAGTCGTGACGATCGATGAGGATCGTGTCGCCGCTGGTGACTTTGAACTGCTTACCGCTGTCTGCAATGATCGCGTACATGTGTGCTCCGAATAAGTCGAGCCGGGCATTGTGAGGAATGGCGGGGAATTGTCAAGGGATGCGGTTTTTCCCCCACGGCGGTCGCTGTGCAAACACCCAAAAATAAAAAGAGGCGGCATGAACCTCTCGGGAGTTTATGCCGCCCAGGGAAGGAGAATCGTTGTATGAATGATACGTTGCACAAACGGGAAAAGTTCAATTACAGGGCGTTTGTGAAAATCTTTTTTTGGAGGTGAAAAATGGGCGTTTCAAGGACTTCAGCGGCTTTAAACAGTTGCCACGGGCGTTAACATGCTGCATTCTACGGGTGTTCTAAAATCAACGTAATTTTCTAAGGACAATGCACATGGCCAAGCTCCCTATTTCCGTCCAGCTATTCACGATTCGTGACCTCACTGCCGCTGATTTCGCTGGTGCGGTGCAGCAGGTGGCCGGCATCGGCTATAAGTACGTTGAGCTCGCCGGCTGGGGGAATCTCACGGCCGCCGGCGACGTTCGTAAGGCACTTGATGCGGCCGGCGTGAAACCTTCCGGCGCACACGTCGGGATCGACCAATTCAAGGACATCAATAAGGTCATCGCCGACGCCCAGATCATCGGCTACGAAAACGTGATCATCCCCTACATCGGCGACGATTACCGCACCGCCGCCGGCTATAAGAAGCTGGCCGGGGAGTTGAACGAGTTCGCCAAGCCGCTGGCGGCCAAGGGATTGGTCATGCACTACCACAATCACAGCTTCGAGTTCGAAAAATACGACGGTAAGGCGGGATTCGACATTCTCTGGGATGCGACCGATCCGAATTCCGTCAAGGCCGAGCTCGACGTCTACTGGATCGAGCACGGCAGAGTCGACCCGGTCTCGTACATCAAAAAACTCGGCAAGCGCGTGAACCTTCTGCACCTGAAAGACATGGACAAGGAAGACCGCAACAAATTCACCCAGGTCGGCAAAGGCACTTTGGATTTCCCCTCGATCGTCGCCGCGGGCGTGGAGGCCGGCGCGAAATTCGGCGTGGTGGAGCAGGACCGATGCTACGAAGTCATGCCGATCGATTCGATCACGACCAGCTTCAATAATCTGAAGAAGATGGGGTTGATGGCATAAAAGAATATTTTGCCACAGATGAGGCACGGATGAACACAGATAAAAATTGGACTGTCTTTGTCATTATCTGTGCCAATCTGTGCCCCATCTGTGGCAAAATTATTCACTAGCGGTTCAGCATGAACGTCGCCGTGTTCTCGAAATATGGTTTGAGGATGGCGGCAACTTCCTCCGGCAGATTCGCCTCGGCCATCGCTTCGGTCATTAGTTTCATCCAGCGATTTCTCGCCAGCACATCAACGGCGAATGGGGCGTGGCGCATGCGTAGTCGCGGATGGCCGCGCTCGTCGCTGTAAGTCGTCGGGCCGCCGAAGCGTTGGATGAGGAACCCTCGCAGCCGCTGCTCGGCCTCGACGAATTCGTTTTTCGGGTACATCTTGCCGAGAATGTCGTCCGCCGGCACGCGTCGATAGAACGCGGCGACGAGGCGCGTAAAACCTTCTTCGCCGATGCGTTGGTAGATCTGCATTTCGTCCACGAACTCACTCCGATTTTGCGTGTAGCCGGCGAGCTTGCTCGCCGT
>JBBQNK010000010.1:0-101221 GCA_038329865.1 Tepidisphaerales bacterium
TACACCCGGGCTACAACTGCGAGCAATAATGAGCAATCACCGGAAGTAACCAAGGTGCCGAATTCTGCCTAGAACACCGAGAAAAGCAATGATTTGCAATAAAGAGCAATATCCAGAAATAACCCAACCCGCCGATTTGCATTCGGCGGGCGGGAATTGGATATCCTTGTTGTCCCGTTCCTGAAGTCTTACTTCACGAGCGTGACTGCGGCCGGGCGGGCAACCCTTACGTTCCGCTGGCCGGCGTTGTTGTTCCACTCGAAGAAGTCCCACGTCGCCAGGTACAACCGGGTGGCGCCCTTCGGAGCGACGAACTGCTGCGGCGTGCCGCTGTCAGTGAGCCCGTCGCCGATGAAGAACAGCTGCTTCAGCTTCGGCTGGTAAACCTGCATGTTGCGAGCGGCGGCGGTGCTGAAGTCGGTCGGGGACTTGGCCAGATCCGAAGCCGAGAACGTCGGGGTCGGCGAAGTGTTCGGCTGATTGTCATCCAGAAACACACCTACCAGAGCATTGATCGGGGCATTCAAGTCGCTGATTCCGTTTTCCGAACCATTCGTGTTGTGGCCGATGTCGTTGAGCTGACCGTCCGGGGAGTAGTACGCCAGGTTCGGGTCGTGGCGGGCGTCGCCGCTGATGGAGTCGAACGTCAGGGGCGTACCGGCCGTAATTCCCATCGCAACCTGCAGGGGCGACTGACGCGGATTGATGCCATTTCCCGCGTAATCCGGGCTGTTGTGCGGGTTGTTCAAGCTCGCGACTGATCCGTACGGCATGCCCGCGAGGAACGGATTAGCGGTCGCCGGAACGTTCTGGTTCACGTTGACTGACTTAATGACCATCGCGATGGCCGACACCGCGTGAATGTCGCAGGTCTTCAGCCCGATCACGGGGGCGAAGGCGAGCGGTACAGCGGTATTGCGCGCCGCGATCCGGCGGCCGACGATCTGCACGGCGTTGCCGTTGTCGCGATCGCTGCCGGTCAGCACCGTGAAGGTGTGCAGGCTCGCGTTCCACGTGCCGATGACGATGTCGTTGTTCGGGTCCAGGGCGAGGTTGGTCGTATCGACCAGGTTCTCCTTGGCCGACACAACAGCGTTGTTGACGGCGGTGGCGGCGTCACGATCGAGGCCGATCGCCCCGTAGCGGGCGGCGCTATCTACGGCCTGCCGCAGTTCGCTCTTGGCCAACTGCACGCGCGCCAAGTCGACGGCGAGCGAGCAGAAGATGATCATGACCACCATCATGACGGTGACGTAAAAGAGAGCGACACCCCGGCGATTTCGAACGGCTTTGCGATTGCTCATATTCAATAGCTCCATCAAGTAAGAGTGAATTGAATGTGAACCATGAAAAGTGGAAACCAAGCGAAATCCTCGAAAGAACAAGGGTTGTAGGACGTAAACGCCTGATCAATTTGCCGGGCGTGCGGTCTATGCGGGCGGGGTTTTTGAAAACTTTTTGAAAATCCAGAAAAACGGATTGAATGTTAAGACGGGGAATGCGAGGGGTTACGATCTCTGTTCTGCGGGCGGAACCTGGTGGCACAGACATTCTTGTCTGTGACGGACGGACGTACTCATCGGTCCGTGAATTTTCTTCCGATCGAAGCGTACGAATCGAGGAGTACCTCGCTTCGTCACAGACAGGAATGTCTGTGCCACCGCTAAGAAATTCCTTTGATTCGCCGCTCTACTTGTGCATCGAAAACTGCTCGTACAGATGCGCGTACTTCCCGCCCTGCGCCAGCAGCTCGCGATGATTGCCCCGCTCCACGATTTTGCCGGCGTCGATCACCAAAATCTGGTCGGCGCTCATGATCGTGCTCAGCCGATGGGCGACGATGACCGTAGTTCGGCCGGCCAGCAGCTTTTCCAGGGAATTCTGCACCAGTTGCTCGGTGGCGGTGTCGACGGCGCTGGTGGCTTCGTCGAGCATGAAGATTCGCGGGTCGGCCAGGTAAGCGCGCGTAAAGCAGATCAGCTGCCGCTGGCCGAGGCTCATGTTTGCGCCGCGTTCGCCGACTTCGCTCTGGTAGCCGTCCTGCAGGAGTGAGATGCTCTCGTGGCTGCCGATTTCTTTGGCCGCCCGGATGACTTCCTCGTCGGTCGCGTTGATTTTCGCGTAGCGGATGTTCTCCATCACCGTGCCGGTGAAGAGATAGTTCACCTGCAGCACCAGGCCGGTCTGGCGATGAAGCGATTCGCCGGTGACGTAACGTACATCAAACCCGTCGATCAGGACTTTTCCCTTTTGCGGCTGATAGAACCGCGAGATGAGCGAAACGATGCTGCTCTTGCCGCTGCCGGTCGCACCGACGAGGGCAACCGTCTGGCCCGGATGCACTTCAAAGCTCACGTCGTGCAAGATCGGGCGCTCGGGGTTGTAGCCGAAGGTGACGTCTTCAAACTTGATGTGCCCTTTCACGCGCGGAAGCGGCTGGGCATTGGGCATGTCCTGCACGTCGGGTTTGGTGTCGAGCAGGTTGTAGACGCGCTCGGCGCCGGCCATCGCCTGCATCAGCTGGTTGTAGAAGTTGCCGAACTCGATGATCGGGTTCATGAACCAATCCCAGTACAGAAACGCCGCGACGACCGAACCAACGCCGTGCGAAATATCGTTGGGTATTCGACCGGTCGCCAAAAGGTAAGCGCCGTAGCTCAGCACGATCACCCGGCCGACGAAGCGGATCAACTCCAGGCTCGGCTGGTAAATCCCGTTGATGCGGGCCGCCGACAGGTTGTTGGCGGTGTTGTCGTCCTGCAGGCGGTTGAAGACGTCGAGATTCGGCTCCTGCCGATCGAACGCTGTCACCACGCGCATGCCGGTGATGTTCTCGGCCAGGTTCGTGCTCACGCGCGTAAATCCTTCGCGTACGACCTGCCACATCTCGCCGGACACCGTGAGGTACTTTCGATTCAAGAGAATCAGCACCGGCCCGAGCCACGCGACCGCCAAAAACAGCCGCCAGTTCGTCCACCACAGCATGAAGCCGGCGAATGTCACGTTCATCGTCAGCACGATGACTCGCGTGATGCCCCAGACGTTCACTTCGCGCATCGAGTTCACATCGCTGGTGCAGCGGCTGATGATTCGGCCGAGCTTGGTCTTGTCGTAGTAGCTCATCGACATCCGCTGCAAATGCGCGAACAACTCGCGCCGGGTGGCGAACTGGACGCGCTCGCCGGCCCCGGAACAGCAGAGAATGACGATCCGCTGCACGATCACCGCGGCAGTGAGCACCGCGCCCCAGCCGAAGATGATCCAGGCGACGTGCCAAGCCGTTCGAACGCTGGTGGTGTCGGTGGTGTAATTGATCAGGCTCTTCATGAACTGCGGGCCCTGGATTTCCAGGAGGTTCTGCACGATCGCGAGGCTGATTCCCAGGACGTAATACCACCGGAACGGATAAAGCGACTGCCCCATCCGCCGCACGAGCTTCAGATCGAGCTTGCCGTAGCGGGCTTCGTGCTCGCTCTCTTCGGCGCGCGCATCGGCCGCCTGCTTCTCTGCTGCCGTTGATTTTTTCCGCAATGCGATCATTTTTGAATCCGCGGCGCGGGCCGCATTGACTACACCTTCGATTCAGTTCCCTGTTCGATGACCGGCGCCGGTGCGGGGCCGGAGGCCTTCGCGCCGGCCTTGGCGGCTTCGACCATTTGGGCATTCGCCACGCGTTTCATGTGCGACGGGCTGCTGGCCGGGTCCACCTTCTCCGGCAGTTCGTCGTCGCCGTACAACTGAACGGCGGCGATGTGGCGGTAGTGGCCGTCACGCTCCATCAACTGGTCATGAGTGCCCATCTGCGTGATTCGGCCGTCTTCGAGCACGAGCACAAGGTCCGCACGCTTCACCGTGCTCACGCGGTGCGCGATGATGAACGTCGTCCGTCCGTACATCACGAACTTCATCGCCCGGCGGATGAGGTCTTCGGTTTCCGGATCGACCGACGCCGTCGCGTCATCGAGCACGAGGATGCGCGGGTTGAATACGATCGCCCGCGCGATCGCCAGCCGCTGCTTCTGCCCGCCGGATAGGCTGCTGCCGCGTTCGGCTAAAATCGTGTTGTAACCCTTGGGCAATTGCTCGATGAAATCGTGCGCCTGCGCGAGCCGCGCTGCGGCTTCCACTTCGCCGTCGGTCACGCCCGGGCGGCCGTAGGCGATGTTTTCGCGCACCGTCTGGCTGAACAGGTACGTTTCCTGGAAGACAAACGCCACCTGTTTCCGCAGGCTGGAGAGCGTGGCGTCGCGCACGTCCATGCCGTCGATCAGCACGCGGCCTTCGAACGGGTCGTAGAACCGCGCGATGAGATTCATCAGCGTACTCTTGCCCGCGCCGGTCGGCCCGACCAGCGCTACCACGCTCCCGCCGGTGATGGAGAAGTTGGCGTCTTTGATGATCGGCTTGCTCGCGTCGTAGCCGAAGCTGGCGTGTTCGAACGCGACCGATCCGCTGCCGGGCGGGAGGGGCTTGGCGTCGGGCTTCTCCGGCACGGTCGGCTCGGCCGCGAGCACTTCGTACAACCGCCGGGCGGAAACGATCGCGTTCTGGTACTGCTCGTTGATCGCCGCCACCTGCTGCAACTTGCCGAGGATCGATCCCATCGCCGCGCCCAGGATCAGGAAATCGCCAGCTGACAACTTGCCGCGAATCACCAGCATGGCGACGGCGAAAAAGAGCGTCAGGTGCGAGCACATGGCGATGAATCGAATCACCGGCTGAAAATTCGCGAACAGCCGCACGCGTTTGAACGTCAGCGCGAAAAACTCATCGCAGTTGGCATTGAATTTCTCAACTTCAAGCTTTTCGGTCGCGAACGCCTTGATCACGTGCACGCCGGCGATGGCCTCGGTGAGAATCGAAACGTTTTTGTCGCTGGCCTCCATGGCGGCGTTGGCGACGGGCTGCACGGTTTTCCCAAACCGCAGGATGTACCACGTCCAGATCGGCAGCGGCATGAGCGACAGCAGCGCCAGCCACGGGTTGATCGTGAGGATCAGGATCATGTACCCGCCGACGGTGAGTATGATTTCCAGTGTCGCCAGAACTGCGGTCTGCACGAACGTGCGGACATTCTGCAGATCGGTCAGCGCGCGGTTGATGAGTTGCCCGGATGAGATCGCGTCATGAAACCCGAAGCCGACGCGCTGGACTTTGTCGTAGACGGCCTCGCGGATGTAGAAGACCATCGTCATGCTCAGCCGCGCTTCGGCGGTGATGCGCATGAAACGGAGAACGGCAAGCGTAACGACCAGCGCCGCTAAAATGCCGACCGATCGACGAAGATCGCTCGCTTCAGGGGAGAGCAGCCAATGGCGAAAGTCGAGCGTTGAATCGTGGCTGCCGGGATGGATCGTCTTGATCTGCGTGACCGTCGCACCGGCCTGCCGAGACGCCAGGATTTCCGCCCCCACCGCCGCCGCCAGCCAGAAACAGCAGATCACCGCCAGCAACACCACGGGCCGGAGGAACTTGAACATCCAGCCGATCAATTGAACGTTGGAAAGTCCAGCGCCCGCGCCTTCCGGGGAGGCGTGTCCGTTGGCTGCGCGTGAAGGACCCTGCGTTGTCGCCGAAACTGATGGTGAGGACACTAGGTGAACCGTTCTTCAGGTAAGGCCGTTAAACTAACCCGGATTGGGGAGAGGTCAATAGCGGGCCGGGGAATTTTTGTGGGATCGGTATACAACCCGTTAGGAGAGATACGTTTATGGCTTCTCAGCAATCCCTTCTAAATTTCGAAGCGACCAACGTCCGATAATAACAACATGAGCGTTTTTTCGGCCTGCTGCTCCGGTTTCGCCGCCCTTTCAAAGGCGGCGGCTAAATCGGCGGCGGCGAAGGTGCGGCAGTTTCGGCTGGCGCCCGTTCGCGTCGATTGGGCGGCCCGCGCGACCGTCTGCGAGCGCTGCCCGCTCCGCGTGATCTCCAAGAACGTCAGCTACTGCGGGAAACCCTTCCTCAAGCAAATCCACCGAGACGAAACCCTCGACGGTTGCGGCTGCCCCGTCCGCGCCAAGTCGCAAGACCCGGCCGAGCACTGCCCGATCACGCGGCGCCACCTCGCCGCGACGCAGTCCGCAACCGGCTGCGACTGCAAATGGTGCCGGATCAACGCGCCGGTCTGATTTTCCCAATTCCGTCTTCCACGCCGGTGTCTGAGGTACGCCGAAGCCCCGGATCACCTTCGCAATTGATCCGGGTCTTCGGATTACCTCAGACACAGGCGTGAAAAACGGGAATTCTCCTAATACCGCCCGTTTTCCCGTTTTTTTTCCGCGTGTCGATCGGTATCGCCCGTTACGTCAATTCGGTGAAGAGTCGATATACTGTTCAGGCAACGACCACTTTTGGGAGCGTGAACGTGAAATTGAGTCGAATCATCCTGATCGGATTTTGTCTGGCCCTGCCCGTCGTCAGCCACGCCGCCGACACGCCTACAACCGCGCCGACCACCCAGCGCGTTCCCAAGACTGAAACTGCGCCTCCAGGCTTTATCCGCGTGACGGCCGGTCGTTACAGCGCGTTTTGCCTGCCGATCGACGAAGTCTGGGTCAAGCAGAGCCTGACGGAAGTGAAGCCCGACCACATGCCGACCACGCGCCCGTCGGACATCATGGCCAAAATCCCCGACCAGCGCGACGCCATCGCCAAAGGCCTGGCCGCTGACCTCGGGATTGAACCGGCCAAGGTGGCCAGCCTGTTTGACGACCAGATCATTCCGCAACTGACCAAGCTCGAAAATCTCCATCCGCCGGTCGTCTACCTCGTGGCGACCAAGCCGAAGCTCGTCGCGCTCATTAATGCCGACTGGACCCACCCGCGAATTTCGTACAACCGGCTGATGGATCAGATTCGGTTCGACGACCGCATCACTTATTCCATTGATTACCCGATGGACGAAATCCTGATGCTTGCCGCCTACGAGGCGACCGATGATCTGGCCACCCGCTCCAAAAAACTTCGAGAGGCCGCGGAAAAATTCGAATCCGAATCGGCTTATTCCATCGCCGCGCGCGGGCGCGTGGTCACGCAGATCGCGATCGCACAATTCATTGAAAAGGAAGTGTTCGCGCCGATGAAGTTGCGCGACGATCAGAGCTGGCTGCAGCTGGGCACGACCACGGATCTCGCGGCCAAATACGCGCCGCTGCTGATCGGCGGCGACGCCCAGCAACTTCTTTCGGATTTGATCTACGAGCGCCCCAACGCCGAACCGTCAGCCGCTTCGATCGACATGCTAAACCTGCCTGATCTCGGCCAACTCCTGCCGCAATACCGCCAGCCGTACATCAACGCCGCCCGGCGGAAATCGACGCTTGCGTTTATGAAGCTGATCGAAAAAGGCGGGCCGGACGCGATCCACAAAGCACTAGAGGCCGTTCGAAAAAATCCCCCGAAGGACGGGCCAGGCATGGTCGCACTGATCACCGGCGCGACCGGCGTGGATTTGACGCAGGATCTGCGCAACAAGCGGTAAACACTTCGCACCTCGACCATTGCACCTTCAGGATTATCGTCATCCTGAAGGTGAACTGCACTTTCGAGAAGCGTGATCACATTTATTTCAAGGCATTTGAGCGCTGGTATTGTGATCGGCAAGCGTGAGATTCTGCGCCGCCTTGACCGCTGCGAGGACGGCCGGATCCTGCGAGGAATCCGCGCCGATTTTCGCGAGCGTTTTTTCGACGGTCCGCTGGTCGCCGGGGTTGACGGCCATGTAGCGGAAGTGCCCCATCGCCATGATCGCCTCCACCCGCCACATGCGATCCTCGCTGTCCTGCGCGATTTTGAACACGTCGCCGGCGTTCCGCTCGATCGCTTTCGGATCGACGGTGCGGATCGCGTCGCGGAATGAAGTGAACGCTTTGCTGTCGAGGAAAAACTTCATCTGCGGCGGAAACGCGTTGAACTGTTCGGCGTGCGCGGTATCCACCGAGGCAAGGTTAAGGGCGGCGTTCTGCATGAACTCCTGCCCGCGGAAGAATTCCATGTAAACCACGCGCTCGTTGCACATGGTGTAGCCAAGATCGAACGCGGCCTCCAGATATTTCTTGGCCAGGTCGGGCTTCTTGGCGATCTTCAACCGCACGCCGAGGTTCATGGTCATTCGGCCGAGATCGTCCAGCGGCTTGAGCGCTTCGAACTGGGCCGCGCCGTATCGAATGATCTGCTCCGGCTTGGTGGCGAAGATCGTCGCCTTGGACGCCGACGCCGCCTCAAGAATGAACTCGATGGCCTGGAGTTTTTTCAGGTCTTCCGGCTTGAGACTGACTTTGCCGACCTTGTCAGGATCGTACAGCGAAGGCTGCGCCTTGTACGCGGCGATCGCCTGCTGGTAGAGGCTCGTCCCGTCTTCGCCCCCGCCGGCCGGCACGAGAGAACGCGGAACCCCCGGCAACGTGATCGCATCCATCGCGCCGGCGTGAGTCGACAGCGCAGTCGGCAGCGTAGCGCTCGGCCCCGTCAACAACATGGCGTAAAGCCCCACCGTCACAATGACGATGGCGGCCGATATCATCCATCCGATTCGATTGCCCCACATAGGCGCTCCGCTTAGGACTAAGGTAAAAGGACTTAGGACTTAGTGAATTGATTAAGTCCTAAGTCCTTTCAACTAAGTCCTACTCTTTTACACTCCGGCAGCGCTTCGAGAAAGAGCTTGCCGTATCGCTTGCTGGTGATTCGGCTGTCGAGGATCACCACGATGCCCGTATCCGTCTTGCTGCGAATCAGCCGGCCGAAGCCTTGTTTCAGCTTCAGAATCGCCTGCGGGACGGAATATTCCATGAACGGGTTGCCGCCGGCTTTTTTGATCGCGTCGAGTCTGGCCTCGATCACCGGCTCGTCCGGCACGGCGAACGGCAGCTTGACAATGATCACATTCCGCAGGGTATCGCCTTGAACGTCGATCCCCTGCCAGAAGCTGCTCGTGCCGAACAGCACGGCATTGGGCGTATTCCGAAACCGCTCGAGCAACACTCGCCGCGGCGCGTTCTGGCCCTGCACGAGCAGCGGCAGATTCAGTTCTTCCAGCCGAGGCGCGAGCCGGTTGGCCGCGTCGATCAGCATTTTGTAAGAGGTGAACAAAACAAACGCCCCGCCGCTGGTGAGATCGAGATACTTGACGATCTTCTCACAGGCCGCGTCCATGAACCGAAGATCATTCGGCTCCGGCAGATCATTCTCGAGATAAAGCGTCGCCTGCTCGCGATAATTAAACGGCGACCCGACGGCGAGCGTGCGAGGATGATCGAGCCCAAGGCGTGAGGCGATGTAGGCGAAGGCAGGGTCGGTTTGCCCATCTTCAGTGGCACGGGCGGCCCGCCCGTGGTCTTCGCCACCCTATACCAATTCCCCGGGCGGGCCGCCCGTGCCACTTTCAATTCGTCCGCGCCATGGCCAATTCATCAAACCAATTTTCTCAGAATTGCAATAAGAATAGATCACTTGAGCAAGCAACTCTCGGTCATCCCGAATCAAATGGTCGTAGTACTCCGCCTGCCAGAAATTCCCGGATCGTTGCAAGACGCGATTGGCCTCTTTCGCGGAGCGTGATTTCCATGTGTGCACAATTCGCGGCAAGTCGTAATTGTCGATCGGTTGAATGACAGCATGGACGTGATTCGGCATGATGCACCAACTCAGGAGCCGATAGCGATCGCCATCAAAATGTTTCAGCGACTCTGCGACGATGCCAGCAATTTCATTTCGCTTCAGCCAGCACGAGCCATGACCTTGATCGAGATAATTCTCGACTCGTTCCGAATACACATCTTTGATTCGCTGAATTTCACTGGCATTAAGATCGCGATTCGCCTTAGCAGCGCTTTCATTGAGCGAGGCGCGTTCCGATACCCACGCAGTCCAAATCTCTTTTGGGAGGGAATCCTCAAGGCGAAAATTCAGCGAGTAAATTGCGTCCTTTTTTGACCAATGCGGAAGATATGCACCTTGACGAACCATTATCCCAGACGACTTCGATGCTATAGCGGAAGACACGGGCGAGCCGCCCGTGCCACGAAGAGATCCTTTGGGTTTCGAGCGGGACGAACCTCTCGTACACATCGTCGCGCTCGTCAGAACCACCGACTTCACCTTCTCAAACAAATGCCGGCGTAGGCCTTCCGAGACGTTCACTGGCGCGGCGTGAAGGCTCACGCGTTTCGGCGTCCGGCCGGCGATTTCTATCCAGTAGACGGCGTCGTCCAAACTGTGGCTGAGCAGCACTTCGACCGTCGCCGCCATCGCGGTCACCTTGTCCGACTGGGCGGAGATTTCTGTGATTTCTTCGTCATTCTGCAGCGTGGCGAGGAGCGCTTTCAAGTGGAGAGTCAGATCATGGAACTTCGGCGACAGGTCGTTCTCGACGATCGCCTTCTCGTGCACCCGGCCGTTGCTGCGGCCGTGCTGTTCCTGCCACTTGATCACGCGATCGAAGAATCCGTCGACGCGCGAGGTGAGTTGCACGACGTCGTCGATCGCGTCGTTGGCGGCCGAGCCGTGCACGCTCAGCAGGCCGCGACCTCGGCGGGTGTCGTACAAGTGGCGGAGCAGGTACTTCACGCTCGCCTCGCTGATCTGCAGGCCGAAGTGATCGCCGGCGACGTCTTCGATCGTGTGAGCTTCATCGAAGATCACTGCGTCGTACTTCGGCAGGTAATTCACGCCGGCCATGCGGAGGGCGAGGTCGGAGAAAAACAGCGCGTGATTGACGACAAGGATCGTCCCGCCGTTCATCCGCCGCTTGGCGGCCTGCCAGAAGCAGTGCTCGTAGAAATTGCACTTCTTGCCGAGGCAGTTGCCGTGCTCGGCGCAGACTTTGTCCCACACGTCGCGCTCGGGCACCTGCGGCAACGTGGCGAGCGAGCCGTCGCCGGTCTTGTTCGCCCATTCTTCGATTGCCCAGAGCGAATTGAGCTGCCGCTCGTTTTCAAACAGCATGCTCTGTCGCTGCTTGGCCTGGTCGAGGCGCCGCTGGCAGAGGTAATTGCTCCGGCCCTTGATCAGCACAGCCGTAAATTCGTCGGGATACACCGCCTGGATCAACGGGATATCCTTATCGATCAGCTGTTCCTGCAGCGAGATGGTGTGCGTGGAGATGACGACTTTTTTCTTGTGCTTGACGGCAAAATCAATCGCCGGCAGCAGGTAGCCGAATGATTTACCCACGCCCGTTCCTGCTTCGACCATCACGTGCTTGGAATCCGCCAGCGCCGAAGTCACCGCCGCCGCCATTTCCATTTGCTGCGGGCGGGATTCGTATTTGTCGCCGAGGCGGCGAGCGATCGCGCCGTCAGGGCCGAGGATGTCGGATAGCACCGTGTTCATGTCGCGGAAAGATTGTACGCCCGCACCAACGAAAGCGGGAGCGGCACGGCGGCCGCTCCCGATTCGACTGAATTCAGCTGTGCGCTGTCTCGATCATCACAGCAGCAATTGGAACTGCCCCCGCACCACGATTTCCGAGTTCGGGCTGCTGAGCACGTCGGAGCCGGTGTCGGAGAAAGGGCTGCCGTTGGGGAGATACGTCACGTCGAGCGTGAATTTGGCGGCCTGGCCGTGGAAATAGTAGTTCACGCCGGCGGTGATTTCGTGGACCGTTTCCCTGTCGCCGGCGGCGACGCTGTTGGAATCGAACTTGATGAAGTCGTACCGGGCGAACGGTTCCCACTTGGTGTCGGGGATGAGGTAAGACGCCTGGGCGATGAAGCCGAGGTCGTACGTGTCATCGGTCGCCACCGCCGTCACGCTCTTCGGGGCATTCCTGGTGAACCGGCCGTAGTATGCGCCGAACAGGCCGAGCCCGGCGGTGTTGTTGTACTGAACGTCAACGGTGTGGAGCAGTTGGCCGGTGTTGCCGGCTTCGCTGTAGTCGACAGCCCCGCCGAAAACCAGCAGGTCCTTCTTGAGATTCAGTGAGCTGAACTGGTCGTACGCGCTCCAGTCGCCCATCACTTTGTACTGCACGCGGCCGACCGCGCCGTAGTCCCATGCATTCGTCGGAAAATCCTGGAAATTGCGGTTGCTCTCGTTCGCGCCGTCGGTGAGGCCGCCTTCGAACTGGAAGGCGTCGTGCGAGTACGAAATCAACGCTGCCTGAACGTAGTTGCTGCCGCCGGCGAAGAGGTCGGTGAGCAGCGTGAGCTCGGTGGCGAGAACTTTTTTCGAGCTGACCAGCGACTCGTGCGCGAACAAATCTTTCATCTGCCCGCCGCGGACGGCCCAGTCATCGGAAATTTTCGTGCGAACCCACGCCTCTTCCAGCGTGAGCGTGCCGGTGTTGCGGTCGGTGTTCCAGTAAATGGAATACGTGGTGGCGGGTGAAAACGCATTGCCGTCGACGCCGAACTTCATCCGGCGGATTTCAAAACCGTTTTGCAAGTCGCTGTCGACGTCGGCCTTGCTGACGCGGTCGCGGTACGTCGTGCCGTTGCGAATCTGCAGTTGGAACCACGGGTGGAGCAGGAAATTGCCGTCGTCGCTCTGGAGAATGAATCGGCCGGAATCGTAATTGTTGGCAAATGGCGCAGCGTCCGAGAGGCTGAAGGGGCGGCGATGCTCGGCATCTTTCCGGACGGCGTCGATGACGGCCTGGTCGGCCTTGGCCTGCTGGGCCTGCAATTGCGCGACCTGTTGCTGAAGCTCGTCGATCTGTTTCTGAACATCCGCCGGCGCGCCCGCAAAAGCGGCGGCGGGTACTGTCAACACGAAGGCGGCGAGAGATTTCTTAAATACTGAACGCATGATGTTCCTTCCCTGATGGGATGTGAGTTGTTGAAAGCTAACCAGTTGCGCGTGAAGCGCCTAAGAGAAGAGGCGGGAATCAACAATCAAAAAGTATCAGGCGACGAAATTTCATATGTTTCCTATAGGAATACATCTTAGTTTTTTTTGACTCGAAGTCAAGGCGCAAAAAAAACGGGAGCGACGTTGTGGCGTCGCTCCCGCGGTACATCGAATTGTCCCTATATGCTGACCGGCAAATCGCGGTCAGGCGTCCTGCAGGTTGCGGTTAAAGCAAGAGCTGGAACTGAGCCTGAACGATGATTTCCGACTTGTTGGTGCTGATCAGATCGGCACCGCCGTCAGAGACCGGCGACCCGTCCGGGAGGTACGTGACGTCAAGCGTGAACTTGGCGTCCTGTCCGTGGACGTAGTAGTTGGTTCCGATGGTGAACTCGTGAGCATGATCACGAGTAGAGCCCGAAACTGTTGCCTTATCAAAATGTAGATAATCGTAACGGGCGAACGGTTCCCACTTGGTGTCGGGAATGAGGTACGACACCTGGGCGATGCCGCCCCAATCGTAAGTGTCAATTTCATTCGCGGGCGTGGTGACGCCGTTCTTGGGAGCGTTCATCGTGTAACGCCCGTACCCGGCCACATAAACGCCCAGGCCGCCGGTGTTGTCGTACTGAACGTCGAGCGTGTGGAGGATCTGATCGGTGTTGCCACCTTGGCTATAGTCGACGCCGCCGCCGACAACTAGCAGATCTTTCTTCAGGCCCATGGCCGAGAACTGATCGTAACCTTTCCAGTCGCCCATGATCTTGTACTGGGCGCGACCGGCCACGCCGAAGTCCCATGAATTCGTCGGGAAATCCTGGAAGTTGCGGTTCGGTTCATTCGTGCCGTCGGTGAAGGCAACTTCAGACTGCAGCGAATCGTTCTTGTAACCGACCGCGACACCCTGCACGAAGTTATCGCCGCCGGTGAAGAAATCGGTGACCAGCGAACGCTCGGCCGACATCAGCTTCTTGGAGCTGACGATCGATTCATGCGCGAACGGATCCTTGAGCTGCCCGCCGCGAATGGAGAAGTTGTCGTCGAGCATCGTGCTGACCCAGCCTTCTTCAAGAATCAGGTTGCCGCTGTTGCGGTCAGTGGCCCAGTTGATGAGATAGGTTGTCTTGGGGCTCAGGACATTGCCGTCAACGCCGAACTTCAGGCGGCGGAGTTCGAAACCGGTATCGGTGTTGCTTTGGCCGCCAGCGGCATTGTCACGGTAGTTGGCGACGCCACGGAACTGCATCTGGAACCACGGGTGCAACACGAAATCGCCGTTCTCGCTGCGGAGCGAGAACTTGCCCGATTCCCAGTTCGTCGCGAATGGCGTCGAGTCGGACAGCGTTAGCGTGCTGCGCTTCTGGGCGTCGTTCAGCACGGAATTGATCGTCGCCTGGTCGGCGGACTTCTGCTGCGCCTGCAGCTGCGCGACTTGCGCCTGCAGATCGCTCAGCTGCTTCTGCACGTCCTGCGACGAAGCTGCCGGCGCGGTGGCCGGTTCACCGGCGAATACCGCCGCGCTCGAGACCAACGCCGAACCCGCCAAGATGGCCGGCAGCGCTTTCTTAAACAGAGACTTCATACTGGCTCCTTTCCTCGTCCGGCCGCAGCCGGGGTGGTAAAAAACTTCCAACACTTTGAATTCTCGATTAAATGAAAATGGATCGAGAACCATTCAACCGCCGGCAAATTCCGAGATTCCCGGCGGAACGGCATACGTACTAACCCTTGCCCAAAGTAATAATGATTCCCCGCCTTCGTTCCTAAAAATATCGTCGCAATCCACAGCTTTTCTGCAATGTGCGAACTTGAAGCGACCGCGATGGGAGATAAATGAAGATATTGTAAAGATCGTGTTAATCCCGCCGGGTTGGCTTCGCCAGGAGGGGATTGGCTTCAAAGAAATACCGCGAAGGCGCAAGCGATCGGCCGATCGCTTGCGCCTTCGCGGATTTGATTCGGAAATTACCGGGCGGAAGAGACCGCGACCTTCGCAATCGGTACCGCACTGGATGCCGCGCCCGACACCGCGGTCGTCGCGTTGAAGTACATCCCCAGCACCAGCGTGCCGACGACCGACAGCGCAATCGCCAAACCAATCGGAGCAGGAATGCTGACGGCCGCTTCCGCATCGTCCGCCGGTGCTGAGTCGCTTCGAAGGAACATCGTGCCGACGATTCGCAGATAGTACGCCGCGGAGATGGCGGCATTGATCATCATCGCGATGACCAGCCAGTTGAGTTGCCCCGTCGCCAGTGCCGGCTTGATCAGGAAGACCTTGCCGAGGAAGCCGACGGTGAGCGGAATGCCGGTGAGCGAGAAGCAGCAGACCGCCATCGCCAGGCCGAGCACGATATTCTCCCGGCCGGTGCCGGCGATGTCATCGAACGTTTCTGCGCTGGTCGCCGGCCTGGGATTTTTGCTCGGCAGCAGCATCAGCACGCCGAACGCGCCGGCATTCATGATGCCGTACGCCGTCAGGTAGAAGAGCACGCCGCCCAGTGCGTTCTGCTGGATGTTGGGGTTGCTCGTGCACAACAGCGCCGACACGCCGACCAGCATATAGCCGGTGTGAGCGATCGAGCTGTACCCGAGCACGCGTTTGACGTTGCTCTGCAGCAGGCCAAGCATGTTGCCGACGGTCATCGTCAGCACTGCGAGCACGGCGATGAGCGTGGCGATCTCCGGCGGCACGGCCCAGCTCGCGCCGCCGGCCATCCAGAGGATTTTCACGAGTGCGATGAAGCCTGTCGACTTCGGCACGAAGGCGAGAAACGCAGTCACCGGCGTCGCGGCGCCTTGGTAAACATCAGCGACGTACGCGTGCATCGGCACGGCCGCCATCTTGAAGCAGAGGCCGCCGATGACGAGCAGAACGGCGAGCATTTGCCAAGAGGTAATCGACGAAATCGCAAGACCGCCGCCGGAGGCAGCGGCTTTGTCGTGGAAAAGCGTCGCCATCTGATCCAGATGCAGCGTGCCGGTCGTGCCGTACAGGTAGCTCAGCCCGAACAGCAGCAGCGCCGCCGCCATCGCGCCGAGGAAGAAGTATTTGACGCCCGCCTCCTGCGCCGCGGGGATCGGCCGGCTGATCGAGACCATCACGTACGTCGGAATGCTCGCCAGCTCGATGCCGAGGAAAAGCAGAATGATGTCGTTGGCAGCCGCCACCAGCAGAATGCCGCTGATCGACATGAGCATGAGCGCGAAGAATTCGGGAACGTCGTTGCCGAAGTCGATCGCCTTGCCGCCGGTGGCGTCGCGATTGGTCGGCCAGGCGAGCAGCACGAGCGGGATCGCGACGCCCAGCGCGATCAGGCGGAAATATTGCGCGAGCGAAGTAAGCTCGACCTGATGCCAATTATCTTTGAAGGTTTCGGTCTGTTGGCCGAACTGAAGCAGGAACGCCAGACCCACAGCGATCAGCGCCACCGCCGGCGCGATCCGCCGGGCCGCTTCCTTCGAGCTCGTGCCCAGCAGCAGCAGAAACAGACTCGTGCCGAGCAGAATAATCTCGGCCGAGAGGTGCGAAGCCAAATCTACGATATCGGTCATATCAATTCTCAAATTCGGCGACAGCCGATTCTCTTCTCTTCGGTAGGACAGACATTCCTGTCTGTCGCGGGCGGATGTAATCATCCGTCCGATTCGACACATCGCGAACCTTGCAGAACTGCTTCCGCGATTTTTACTCCTCGGTGGCACAGACATTCCAGTCTGTGACGAGACGCGGTACGCCGCGGCTCGTACGCGGATGCGGTTCGACCGCGCGTGGTTCGCTAAATTCACGGACGAATGAGTACATTCGCCCGTCACAGACAGGAATGTCTGTGCCACGGAAGACGGCGGCGATCAGGCACTACTTCGCCAGCGCCACCGGCTCAACCACCACTACCGGCCGCTGTGCGTTCACAGAACTCACCGGCATTCGGATATTCTGCACCGGCTGCAAAATACTCTTCATCATTCCCGCCGGTGCCACGCCGAGGATGATCACCACCACCGCGAGCGGCACGAGGATGGAGATTTCGCGGGCGCCGATGTCGTTTTTCTGTACATGCCCGCCGCTGTCGTGGTGCGGCGTTTCGTGGCCGGGCTCACTGGTATCGCCGTGATCTGCATGGCCGGGGACTTTCAGCGGGCCCCAGATGACTTTCGCCGACATGTGCAGCATGTAGATCGCGCCGAGCACCACGCCCGTCGCCGCCAGCACGCCGTAAGCGATGCCGAGGTGCGGACTGGTGAACGCGCCGAGGATCGTGAGGAACTCGCTCCAGAATCCGTTCAGGCCCGGCAGGCCGATGCTGCTCATCGTGAAGAAGATGAAGAAGAACGCCAGCTTGGGCATGATCTTCGCCAGGCCCGAAAGTTGGTTGATGTCGCGCGTGTGGTAGCGGTCGTAGATCATG
Source organism: Tepidisphaerales bacterium (assembly GCA_038329865.1). Classification (GTDB taxonomy): domain Bacteria; phylum Planctomycetota; class Phycisphaerae; order Tepidisphaerales; family Tepidisphaeraceae; genus JANMES01. Next base: position 17,199 of record JBBQNK010000010.1, read on the forward strand.
CCGATGCAGAGGAACATCGCCCCGGTGCTCAGGCCGTGGTTGATCATGTAGAGGACCGATCCCTGCATGCCGATGTCGGTCAGCGCCATCATGCCCAGCACGCAGAAGCCAAGGTGGCTGACGCTGCTGTACGCGACGAGCTTCTTGATATCCTGCTGCACCCAGGCGACGAGGGCCCCGTAGATGATGCCGATGATGCACAGCCCGCCGATGAAGTGGATCAGCGCGGGGAATGCGATGCCGGTCGAAGTCACCAGCCCGATCGGCAGCGCGACTTGCAGCAAGCCGAACGTGCCGAGCTTCAGCAGCACGCCGGCCAGAATGACGGAGCCGGCCGTCGGCGCTTCGGTATGCGCCAGCGGCAGCCACGTGTGTACCGGGAAGAGCGGCACTTTCACCGCGAAACCGGCCAGCAATCCGAGCAACACCCACCAGCGTTCGGTCTCTGAAAAGTGCGACTGCGCGAACGCGATCACGCCTTGCGGGCCGGTCAGATCAAATGTCCCCGCCTTCAGCCCGAGATACGTGACAGCCGCCAGAGTGAAGACCGACCCGGCGAACGTGAACAGGAAGAACTTCACCGCCGCCTTGCGACGGTCAGGCCCGCCCCAGATGCCGATGATGAAAAACATCGGGATGAGCGTGAGTTCGAAGAAAACGTAAAACAGCAGTACGTCCTGCGCCATGAACACGCCGAGCATGGCCGCCATCAGGGCCAGCATCCACGCGTAGTATTCCTTCTCGCGGTCCTTGACCGATTCGTAGCTGGAAAGAATGGCCAGTGGCATGAGGAAGACGGTGAGTAGCACGAGCCACAGGCCGATCGACGTCAGGCCGAAGTGGAGCGATGTGCCGATGGACGAGAGATAGAACGCGCTGCCGTCTTTCGGCCGGAACTCCAACAGCACCCCGCCGCTGTTGAAATCAAACCCGCACGCGACAGACACCGCCACCGCCGCCGTCGCCAGCGTGACCAGCAGCGCCCACATTTTGGCGGCCTTTTGCGAGGGGAGCAGCGCGCCCACGATCGCCCCGACGGCAGGGATCAGCAGCAGAAAAAGCGTCTCAACATGATTCATAAATTCATTTCACCACAGAGGTTCGGCAGGATAGCAAAACGGGAGGGAATTGCCATCGGGCGAAGGAAATTAGGTCGCGGCCATTCAGTGGCACAGGGAGGAATGTTTGTGCCATTATTCCTGGGTGGCACAGACATTCGTGTCTGTGACGAGACGCGGTATTCCGCGGCTCGTACGCGGATGCGGTTCGATCTGGTGCGCGGTTCGCCGGATTGTACGGGTGGATGAGTACATCCGCCCGTCACAGACAGGAATGCCTGTGCCACCGAAGAACTGACATCACGATCCCAGTCGCACCACCGTCATCCTCCCCGACCGAAAAATCACTCGATCCGCCGGCGCTTTCAGCAGCGCGAAACCCTTTTCGCGACCGACTGCCACACGGGCCATATCGTCCGCCGTGTACGGCTGGCAGAACCAGATCGATTTGTCGTCCCAGTATCGGTCGCCGTTCACCAGGAAGACATTCACACCGTACTTGTCGTGGAGCAGTTGCACGTCGGCCCAGTCGGTGGCGTAGGTGGCTTTGATCTCCGCCTCCACGCGCGGCTGGATGTAGTGGTAGTAGCCCATCCAGTAAGGGTGATACGTTTCCCACTCGGCCAGCACGCTGTGCTGCGTTCGCAGCGGGATCGCATCGGCGTCAAACGGATGGGCGGCCACCAGCGTGTCGTTCGGCAGCGAGCGGATGAACGCGAACGCGTTTTCCATGTCGCGATCGACCGGCCTTTCCAGGATCTTGTGGATCCGCTTGACGCTCCCGGCGGTAAAGGAAATCAGCACAATCCCCATCGCCACAACCACGATCGGCCGCCGCAAAGCCGCCAGGCTCGGCCGGCGGTCCGCGACTTTATTCAGCAACCCCAGCAGCGGCTTCATCATCGCGGCGATCCAGATCACGCGAAACACCACCAGCGGGTACTGCACGTGACGGTTCGGCACGTGCATGTGGAAAATCAGAATTTGGGCCGCGATGAAAGAGAGGAGCGAGCCGAACAGCAGCAGCCAACCTTCGCGCGGGACGAAATTGCGGAAAACCAGCACCGAAAGCAAAATTGCGCCGGCGAACTCGAGCACTTCCGACATCTTCTGGCCGAAGCCGGAAAGCTGGCTGTCGAAGAAAAACTGCTTCCATCCGACGCCGAAGTATTCGGCCCGGGCGTTGAGCTGAAATTCCGGAATCGTGCGCGCCTGCTGCGCTGTAACGATCGGGCCGAACTCTTTCGGCAGTCCTTTGACGAACATCAGCAGCATGACCACCGACGCGATCGACATCACGCCCAGCAGCAGCCACCCGCGCGGCAGGCGGCGGGTTTTGAGCGTATCCCACCCGAGCACGACGATCGCGCACATCGCCGGCGGCACCAAGGCCGGCGGATAGAACAGCCCCGCCGCGAGAAACGCCGCGCCGAGCAGGCCGAGTCGGCGGGCGATGAGGGCCCACATCGCAAAGAGCATAATCAGCAGGCCGAACGATCGCGGGAAGCCGCCTTGCAGGTGGTCGAGATAGAACTTGCCCATGACGAGGACTGCGACGATCACCCCGGCCGCGTTGCTCCCGCCGACGCGCCGGCCGAGTAGGAACGCGGTGCCGACGAGCAAAAGGCTCAGCACGAAAGGGATCGTTTCGGAAAATCGCTGGGCGTCGAAGTACGGCGCCGCCAGTCGGTACATCGCCTTATACCCCGGCGGCGCACAAGGAGGGCCGGCCATGAAGCGGAGCATCTCGTCGTGCGGAAATACATTCGGGTCGGCAAACTGATACGCCCACCAGACGTGCTGTGAGGCGTCGTCTTCGTAAATATCCTGCCGGGCCAAGTTCGGCCAAAACCTGCCGGCCGCGGTGACAACCCACAGTGTCAGCAGATATAGCGCGACCAGGCCGACCGTTCGCCGCGACGAGTAATCGAACTCCGTCTGTGTAACATCGACGGTCGGCGTGATGGATTGGTCAGCACTCAACGTGAATTGCCGATGCTAAGAAAAAATGAACACGGAGGCACAGAGACCCGGAGAAAACACAGAGAATCAACTTTTTCTTATCTGCGTTTTCTCCGGGTCTCTGTGCCTCTGTGTTGAATCCCTCTTCAATGGAGAAAGACAAAAAGCAGGATCGCGATCACGCCGAAGAGCATCGCCGTTGCGTAGCCCTGCAGGTAGCCGCGTTGGACCGAGAGCTTGAGTGCGAACCCGCCGAGTTGCGGCACGAGTCCGATCGTGTTCACGATGCCGTCGACGAAAATCCGGTCGATCGCGAAGAAAATCCGCCCGAGGCTTCGCAGCGGTTCAACAATCGCGGCCTGGTAGATCTCGTCGACCCAGAACTTGTGATCGAGAATGCGGGCGAAGTCGATGACGGTCGGCTCCAGCCGGTCGGCGGCCTTGCGGTTGCGGAGGTGGAACTCGTACGCCAGCGCGATGCCCAGGATCGCGACGATGGAGCTGATCACCATGAACGTGAGGTGCGTGCTGTGCTCAGCGTCGATGACGTCCGGGTCGCGGCCGTCGTGCTGGCCGAACGGAACGGGATTGACCTCCACTGTGCCGGCCCGGATCACGCCGTTCTCACCGCCGATGAGTCGCTCGCCTTCGACGGTCTTGGCTTTTTGGAACGCGGCGACGAACGACGGACTCTGGCCGAGGAAATGTTCAAGCCGCTCGTTCTGGAAGAGGAAGAACCCAGCCGCCAGCGCGCCGAATGCCAGGATGTAGAGCGGGAACATCATGATGAACGGCTCATGATTGTGCGCGTGATCGCCGTGGCCGTGGTCGTCGTGTGACGCGGCGTGGCCCCTTGAAGTTTGGGCGTGATCGCCGGGGGCGGCGTGCGAAACCGCAAGCGAACCCGCCGAGTGATTGTCGCTTACGCGACTTTGGCCGTGATCATCCTGCGTGTGACCGTGCGCGTGGTCGTCGTGACCGTGCCCGCCGGCAGATTGCGGGATGACTTCCGGTCCGGCGAAGACTCTGAAGTACAGGCGGAACGTGTAGTACGCCGTCATGAACGCGGCAATGAGCAGCAGGACGCCCAGCGTATGGCTGCGCTCCCACGCGGCGCCGACGATTTCATCTTTCGAAAAGAACCCGGCCGTCATCGGGAAACCCGCCAGCGCGAGGCAGCCGATCAGCATCAGCCAGCGCGTTTTCGGCAGGACTTTTTTCAGGCCGGACATTTTCCGCATGTCGAGCTCGCCGCCCATCGCGTGCATCACCACGCCGCTGCTTAAGAACAGCAGGGCTTTGAAAAATGCGTGCGTGATCAGGTGGAACACGCCCGCGACCGGGGCGAGCACGCCGACGGCGACGAACATGAATCCGAGTTGGCTGATGGTGGAATAAGCGAAAACCTTTTTCAGGTCGTACTGACGCAGCGCGATCGCGCCGGCGAACAGCGCGGTGAACATGCCGATGAACGCGATCATCCACATCGCCGCCGGCTCGCCGACGAAGAGCGGCCCGCAACGGGCGATCATGTAAATGCCGGCCGTCACCATGGTGGCGGCGTGGATGAGCGCGGAAACCGGCGTCGGGCCTTCCATCGCGTCGGGCAGCCACACGTACAGCGGGAACTGCGCCGATTTGCCGAACGCGCCGACCATCAGCAGGAACGGAATCCAGTGCATGGCCGTCTGCTGGAACGCGGTGAGATTCTCGCCGTTTGCGAGTGTCAGCAGCCCGGCATGGCCACTTCCGCCGAAGTAGCTGACCGTGCCGAACGCCAGAAACGAGAGCATGATCCCCAGGCCGAACCCGAAGTCGCCGACGCGGTTGACGAGGAACGCCTTCTTCGCCGCCTCGACGGCCGAGGGCTTATCGTAGTAGTAACCGATCAGCAGGTACGAGCAGAGGCCGACGCCTTCCCACCCGAGGTACAGCATGATCAGGTTCTCGCCCATGACCAGCATGGTCATCGAGAACAGGAACAGCCCGAGGTACGCGAAGAATCGGAAGTATCCGCTCTCGCCCTTCATGTACCCGGCCGCGAAGACGGTGATGAAGAAGCCGATCCCGCAGACGACACAGAGCATCACGCAGGTGAGCGGATCGAAGAAGAAGCCGACATCGACGTGGAGGAATTGGCCGACGGGTGCATTCGCATCGCCAAGTTCCGCCCAGGTGTACAGAATTTTAGTGGCCGACAGCGGCGCGACGTGCTCCACCGCGGCGGCATGCGATTCATTCTTGCCCTCGGGCTCTGTCGCGGAATGCTTCACGAATCCCGCCAGCAACATGAACGACAGAACCGCGCTGGCGCCCACGCCCAGCCAGATCGGCCAATGCGAAGCGCCCTTGAGCCACTTAGCGCCGAAGAACCCCGCGATGCACGCCGCGATCAGCGGCAGCAGCGGGATCAGGTACGAATATTGAACGGCGGTGAGATTATCGAGCATTTCTTTGTGGCACGGGCGGCCCGCCCGTGATTTTCCCAAAAGACACGGGCGAGCCGCCCGTGCCACGTTTAAAAATCAGCCTTTCAACTCTTTCCACGCATCGGCATCCAGCGTGTTCTTCTGGCGGAACAGCAGCACGACCAGGCCGAGCGCCATTGATGCTTCAACCGCCGCAATCACCAGCACGAAAATCGTGAACGCCTGCCCGGAGAGGTTGCCGTGGAACTTGCCGAACGCGATCAGGTTGATCGCTACGCCCTGGAACATCAACTCCGTGCAGAGGAACATGATGATCAGGTTCCGCCGGCACATGAAGCCGATCAGGCCGATCGAAAACATGATGGCGCCAACGGCGAGATAATGTTCTAGTGCGAGTTGAGTCATTCTTGATCAAATGCAGAGTGCGGAATGCAGAATGCAGAATGAAGACTCGCGAGAGGCGGCCTTTTCGTATTCATTCTGCATTCTGCATTCTGCCTTCTGCCTTTCCCTTCACGTTTTCGGAAACGCCTTGGCCCGGGGATTATCCGTGCCACTGACGGTAATACTGTACGGGCTGTCGTCCACCGGCGTGGCGGGCGTGTCCATGCGCTCGGGCATGAACTTGGTCGATTCCGAGAGTGCCACTTTCCGACGGGCGATCAAGATCGCGCCGACCATGCCGAGCGTCAGCATCAGGCCGGAAAGTTGTACGTTAATCAGCTGGTTGTTGAACATGTAAAGGCCGAGCTGCTGCGTGTTGCCGCTCGTGGATGCATCGGAAATCACGGCGGCGGATGTCGGATCCACGCCGGCGGGTGTGATCGCGGCGGCTTTGTCGAAAATTACGAACAGCAGCACGCCCATGAGCGCGAAACCGACGGCGGCAGCGGCGACGGGCTCTCGGCTGACGGTGTCGTACTCGGCCATCACGTCCATCGCCTTGGTGCTGGTGGACTGGGCCGCGAGCATGATCACGAAGACGTAGGTGACGAGAATCGCCCCGGCGTAAATCAGCACCAGCGCCGCGGCCATGAACTCGGCCCAGAGCAAAATGAACAGCCCAGCCGAGGCGAAAATCGTGAGGATAAAGTAGAGGGCGGCGTACACCGGCCGCGGGTGGGTGACGACGCGGAGCGCGCCGAACAACGCGATCGCCGCGAATGCCCAGAAGTAGACGCTCATCCCGCCGGCTTCTGAATGGGCGGCGAATCGAACCAGCAGCGCGGTGAAAATCAACCCGATCGCGCCGACGATCAATCCGCCGATGTTGTGGATGGAAGTTTCGCGCCGGCCAGGCAGAAGGAATGTCGTGCCGATCCCCGCGGCGACGCACAGGAGCAGAATCGTCACCGGCTCAACCGCCGACGCGGAAACGGCGGCAAGGGGCAGCGATAACGCCAGTTGGGCCAATACCATAGACAATTCGCGTTCGCAAAACGCCACTCGGCCGCACCTTCCCAGATGCACCGGCTAAGCGGCTTGGAAAGTGCAAAAGTCTATGGATGGGACAGGGGTTATGCAAGGGAACGAAATGGGTTGAGGGTTCAGCGCGGCGGAACGAGATACTCATCCTCGCCATACGCTGAACCCCGAACCGTGCAATCCATCACGATGGACGGGCCGGATCGTCAGAAAATAGATCAACCGGCGTATCGAATCGAACGAACCCTTCGTGCCAACCACTGGCGAACGCCTGAGCGCGCACGACGTGCCCCTCAGCCGCGATCGATCGACCGGCCGGTCCGGGGAGATGAACGAGAGTTCGTTTGTCGACCGGCAATTCGCCGCACGCGATGAATCCGACGCCGTCGCCGGTGAGATCGCGCGCATAGAGCGTGAGCGGTTCGTGGGGTTGGTCGGCTTGTGCGATCGGGCGAATGCGCACCTGCGCGAGGTATCGACGGCGGTCGCTTTCGCGACGGTCGGGCTCGGGCATGACGCCGACTTCCGCCATCGTCGCGATGATCGCATGCGCCCGGCGCTCGAAGCGATCGGGCTCGAGTACGCGGCGCAGGTTCACAGGATTTTCTTCATTATTCTTCATCCAATTCCTCCAGTTTGGATTTACAATTCGATTCAGTCGAGGGCAAATGAAACGTCGTTTAGCAAGAAAGGTCCGATAATTGCAGGGATTTGGCCCGGCGGGCGCAAATATCGAACCGTGTGGTTTTAGGCCAAAAATCAAGTAAACTTGACGGTCGCTCGTTAACGGAAACCCAGCGTGAACATCTTTTTCTTGATGAAAAGTAAATTGCTGCTGGGGATAGCGGCCTTCTCGCTTCTCCTGGCGGTCGCCGTGAGCGTGTTCTGGGTTCGCAGTTATTTTTACTACGACGTTTATTACTACGCGAACCTCGAGCGGTCGCACCAGCTTTTCACCGTGCCGGGATCAATGGTCTTCAGCACGTGGAACCACCGCCCTGCCGACCGGTTCGAAAGCACCGGCGATTCCGGCCCCGTCGGCAAGACCGCGATGAAACTTTATCGCGACGGAGAAGTGAGAGAGTTGATGGCATGGGACAATCCGCCGGGCATGCACGGCGGGTTCTGGTGGGAGCGAGGCATATTCCCACTCCCAGAATCGGGCGGGCAGGTGTTTTACCAGTCGCATGCGAATCTGGCGTTGCCGTTCTGGGTCGCGATTCTGTTCTTCCTGCTCGCGCCGGCGGCGTGGAGTTTGAAGTTGTGGCAGCGCTACCGCCGGGCCAGGACCGGGCGATGCATCTATTGCAATGCGGACATGCCCACGCCCGACCGCTGCCCGAATTGCGGAGCGGAATTCGACGGATGGGTCATGTGACGATGAGAATTCCCGATTCAAGGCGGGATGAGGCAGGAATTTGCGATGAATAAGCAACTGGAGCGCGTCCGACACCGAATCGCCACATGGCTGTCGGTTATCTCAATTCTGATCTGTGCGATCACGGTCATACTCTGGCCGCTCAGCTACGCTACGGGCGTGCAGCTGTCGGTTCGCAATGGGGCGGGCACGCGATACGCGCTGCTGACCACACCGGGGCAGGTCGGCCTGGCGGTGGTGAAGGGCGAGCCGCCTGCCTTGGTCTCCGTCGACGGGTGCACCAAGGAACTCGGCGCCGACGCTTCATCTCTGTTGAATACCCACGATAAGCTCCGCTGGTTCTGGCGCCAGCCTACCAACGGCGCGATGGGCTTCGCCTCCGACAGCGGCAGCGACAAGGTTGACTTCGGCGAAGTCAACCATTCGTTCGTATGCAGTTATTCGTCGCACTTCATGCCGATCTGGCTCGTGTCGATCCTCACTTTCATCGGCCCGATTATGTGGTACAAGGCCCGCCAGCGCCGGCAGTATCGGCTGGAAAATGATCTGTGCGTTTACTGCGGCGCCGACATGACCGCCAGCCCCTACCGCTGCCCCGGCTGTGGAAAAGAACAGATTTGGTGATGCCCGCCGGCCTTTGATTTTTGCAACCGAAGGGATTGTCCGTGAATCACCGCGACGCCATGATGAGTGAAGTAATTGTCGTCATCGACGAGACGTCGGAGAATTCCTTCGCCACCATCGGCAACGCCGCCAAGGCCGCCGGTCTGCAAATCGATGCCGCCGACGCCGACAACTGCGCCATCGAAGGTACGATCGAATCGAACAAGCTCCCCGACCTGCGGGCCGTGCCGGGCGTGAAATACATTCGGATTTCGATGGAATACATCGCGGATTACCCGACCGGCGATCCGCGCGATTTGGATAAAGATGAGGAATAGGCTCAGAAGAGGGGCAATTATTCAGGGGCAAGGGGCAAGTAAGAATTTCTTTCTTGCCCCTTGCCCCTGAATACTTGCCCCATCTCTCACATCGGCTCGCTCTTCACAGTCTCGTCGTAAATCCGCAGCAGCTTCGATTTATCGAAAATCATTTCCTGCCGGGTTAGGCCGACGATGTCGTAGGTGCTGGTCAGCTCGATCGCGTCGACCGGGCAGGCCTCTTCGCACATGCCGCAATATATGCAGCGCAGCTCGTCGATATCAAACTTGCCGGGATATTTTTCGCGATCCTGCCACGGCGATTCTTCCGCTTCAATATGAATGCACCGCGCCGGGCAGGCGGTCGAGCACATGAAGCACGCCACGCACTTTACGCGGCCGTCTTCGTCCTTGTTCAGCCGATGCACTCCTCGATAGGTGTTGAGCTGCATCCCGCCGTCTTCGATTTTCTTGATGTCTTCGCGCCGCTCTTCCGGGTACTGAATGACTCGGTCTTTCCCGCGGGCAACGACGTTGAACATGTGCTTCATCGTCGTCCCCAGGCCGATCAGCACCTGCGGCAGATAGAACGTATCGCCGAGGGAGAGCTTGGGTTCTTCGAGGACTAAGACGTCTGAATCTTTCATACGCGGGGGATTATAGCGGAAACAAGCCGCTCGTCACGCACGGGGCGAAAATGTAGAATTCGGGTCATGCCGAAATTCGAACCGCGCATTTACACTGCTGACGAGCAGGCTCGATTCAGGGCGATCTCTTTTGGCGAGCGGGTGCGACTCATGGAGCAAGACCGCCAGGAATGGTGGGAACGTCTGAAAGCCGATCCGGTCGCATACGATGAGTTCATTCGGCGAAACTTCAAGAAGCGTGCGATCGCCACTCCTGACAATGGGGACTGGGAAAACTTTGTCCCGCCAGAGGCTTCCTTTCCGCCAGATCAGCCGCCACCTCCGCCGGGCAGACCGTTTATTCGTAAAAAATGAAACGACAATCGTCGTGAAAAATGAACATTCGCTGGACGAACGCTTTGTGCGAAATTCGTAGGGCAGGTTTCAACCTGCCGTTCCATTTTTGGTTCATCAACACAATGACAGGTTAAAACCTGTTCTACAAAACTTCCAAACCGTGCGACACTTTGTCGAAATTATCGTATTGGGTACCCTTTGGACATTCCTATTTCTGACCGTGCTTGTTTTGACGATCGCACTGCCCGGCCGGCTTTGGAATAGCCTCCGCGAGAGAAAATTGAACATCAATCAATTCACAGTCAGACGCGCGAAAAGCCCAATGTTGTTTTCGCCGCTTCGGTGCGTGGGAGTGGGAGGGTGGCTCTACCTCGTGCGCATGTTAATGCCATTGATTGGAATTCGTCACGTTTGAAACACTACGCATTCGGCAGCGCCGTTCGGTTGAATCGGCTGCCGGGGATCAGCATTCTTCGGTTCGTCGCCGGGGCGGCGGGGATCAGCTTGCTGACGAGCAGCATCAGGACCAGCAGCACGACGTTAGCCCCGAAGAACTGGGCTCCGGTTTTTTCATCCACCCCGCCGGAGGCGGCCGTCGCGCCGTGCGTGACGTAGACCATGACCGCCGTCATCACCAGCATCGCCAGCGACATGGGGATCAGCGCCCGCCACGCCAGCATCATCAGCTGATCGAACCGGAACCGCGGCAGGCTCCAACGCACCCACATAAACACGAAGATGATCACGATCGTCTTGCCGAAGAACACAGCCGCCCGCAGCACGCACATCAGCAGGCTCGTGGTGATCTCCGGGTGCGATGTCGGGTTCACGTTGCCCGTCAGCCCCGGCAAGTGCCAGCCGCCGAAGAACAGCGCGACGCAGACGGCGCTGGTGGTGATCATGCCGGCGTATTCAGCCAGGAAGAAGAGCGCGAACCGCATCGCGGAATACTCCGTGTGATACCCGCCGACCAGTTCCTGCTCGCACTCGGCCAAGTCAAACGGCGCGCGATTCGCTTCGGCGTGAATGCAGATCAGGAACATGATGAACGCAAGCGGCTGAGTGAAGACGTTCCATGCAGGGAAGAATCCCCACCACAGGTGCGCCTGGGCGTTGACGATCTTGTCGAGTTCGAGCGTGCCGAACATCACCACGATCGCCAGCACCGCCAGGCCCAGCGGGATTTCATAAGAAATCATGTTCGCCGTCGCGCGGAGACCGCCGAGGAACGAGTATTTGTTGTTGCTCGCCCATCCGCCGATCACCACGCCGTAGACGGCCAGCGACAGCACCGCAAGCACGAACAACACGCCGATGTTGAGCGTGGCTATCTGGAAATTCCAATTGTAGGTGACGGTGACGTGCGTCGTTTCCTTCTGCGGCACGTCGAATTCTTCATACCCGTTGCTGGCCGCCTTCAGAGTGATTGCTCGGGGGATCTGAATATCCCGGGCATTGCTCGGCAGCTCTTCCCGTACCACTTCTTCGATCTGCGCCGCCGGCACGCCGGTCACGTCAACCGTCTTCGTCGACTGCTTCACCCCGCCCCAAGGCAGCACGGCGATCGAGATAATCACCACCGTGATCATGATCATCGGCGCCAGCGTGAACAAAATCTTGTCCACGTGCTTCGGCCGGTAGTCTTCTTTCAAGATAAACTTCAGCCCGTCCGCCAGCGGCTGGCCGAGGCCGAACATCTTCATGTTTTTCAGGAATGGAATGATGCCGAAGCCCAGCCCCGTACGGTTCGGGCCGATGCGGTCCTGTGTCCACGAGGCGATCTTGCGCTCGAGCAGAATCAGGTACGCCACCGCGCCCAGCACTGTGCCGTGCGCGATGATCGTGATGTAAACCCACGCGGGGATGTTGGCTTCGATCCATTCAAGCATGTTGGCAAACATAGTAGTCCTGTCTTACTTCTTGTCGTCGGCCGGCTTGTCGGTCCAGTAAAAGGTGCCCATGACCTTGTCGATCAACCGTGTGCGCAAGTCATACTGCGATTGTTCGCCCAAGTACAACACGTCGATCACTTCGCCGTCCTTCAGGCACATGATTTCCTTGCAGCGCTGGATGACGACCACGTCCTTGGCCGGCCCGGGTTTGCCGTTGATGATCAAGGTTTCCTTCGCGACGGCCGGGATATCGTAATGAAGCAACCACGCCGGCGCGCCATCGAGCTTGGTCTCGACGTCCTTGGTGAATTTGACGTCTTTACTCTTCTCGACGAGCGTTTTTTTCTTGCCGTCGACCACATCAATCAGGCCGGCATTGGGGTCCTTCGGCTTGCCGACCTGCACGACGAACAACCCGCCCGCCCCTTCGCCGGCCGGGCCGGGGATGCGGTAGAAGGTGCCATTGTCGCTGCTCTCCCCGATCTTCCACGACTTGGGGATCTGCAAGTCGAAGTGGTACGTCTTATTTTCAAGGACCGTGTTGTTCGCATCCGCTTTGGGAGCGACGGACGGCTTTGTCGCCGGGCCGGCGCCGAGCAGCAGGCACGCCATTGCAACCAAGGTCCATCGTTTCATTGCGATCTCATTTCGGCTCGACACGACGGAATTACAATGGCGCGAACTCAAACGCCGGCTCCTGCCGCTTCTCGCTCGGCAGGTGAACCGACATGAACGGCTCGCCCATTTCCGCGCGAACCGCGCCGGCCTGGTACGGGCCGGATCGGCCGAGCAATTTCATGTAGACGTCGCCTTCGCGGCGCGTGCCTTCGATCGGCGCGATCCCGGCGAACGCCTGGATCTTGCCGGCGTGGTTCTCCCAGCAGCCGTCCTTCTCCGCCCACGTGGCGCAAGGAAGCACGACGTCGGCCTTATCCGCAACGCCGGAGCCGAAGATATCCTGCACGACCTTGTAGCTTTTCGGAAAGACGCTCTTTCCGACCCAATCGGAAAGATACCCGCCGACGATCCAGCCGGCCTTGAGCTTCTTCGTCGCCTCATTGCCGGCGATGAACGCATCGAACTCCAACGTCGGCCCGCCGAGCAGCTTGAAGACCCGCAGAATTCCCGCTTTGTTGGGCACCTTCTCGGCCTGGATCGTGAATGTCTGCTTGCCGGTGAGGGAATTCTTGAACGTCTCGTTCTGCCCCGCCGTCGGCACGGGCCCGAGTACGAGCAGCGCCTGCGGATCGAGCTCGCGCAGGTATTTGCCGAGCAGGAACGCTTCCTCGCACGCCATCATCGGGCTGAAGACGCCATAAATGAATCCCGGCGCGGCCGCATTGGCTTTTGCGAGATGCGACAGATCATTACCGGCCTGTTCGATCGCCTTGCTGTAATTCGTCTCCACCTGCGACCCGTACTGCAGCCGGCGGGCGCCGGTGATGCGCTTCTCGTCGTGCACCGCTTTATAGCTGTAGCGCGAATCATCGCTGATCCACCACTGGTTCACTTCCGCGTTAAACCGCGGCTTGATTCGGTGGATGATGCCTTCATTGTGATTGAGATAAATGTTCTCGCCGCCGGAATCGACTGGCGAGATGCTCGGCGTGCTCTTGAGCAGCCACACACGCTGCTTGAACAGAAAATCCTTATCGAGCAGCGCACCCACCGGGCACAGATCGACCACGTTGCCCGCGAGCTTATTGTTCACGCCGTGGCCGGGGAAAATGTCGATCTCTTCCTTATGCCCGCGGCCGTCGACGAACAGCTCGCTCGTGCCGCTGATCTCGCGCGTGAACCGCACGCACCGCGTGCACATGATGCAGCGATCGGAGTAGAGATAAATGTTCTCGCCGACGTCTTTCTTCGGCTTCTTGGCTTTGTCTTCCTCGAAGCGACTCTGGCTGCGGCCGAACTGGTAGGAATAATCCTGCAGCCCGCACTCGCCGGCCTGGTCGCACACGGGGCAATCGAGCGGGTGGTTCACCAGCAGGTATTCCATCACCTGCTTCTGGTTCGCGATGGCCTTGGTCGATTTGGAATGCACGACCATGCCATCCCGCACCGGCGTCTGGCAGCTCGGCACGAGCTTGGGCACGCCTTCCACTTCCACGAGACAAATCCGACAAGAGGCCGGGATCGATAGCCCCGGGTGATAGCAATACGAAGGGATCGACTCATCCCCGGCGTCCTGCATCGCCTGGAGAATCATCTGGCGGTCTTTACAGTCGATCAATTTGCCGTCAACGGTGATCTTGGGCATAGGTGGTGGATGATATACTGAGGGGGGAAGGATTTCACTATGCGGGGAAGGCCGATCTTGTGAAACGATTTCTCTACAAAATCATCAGCACTCTGTCGATGATCGCATGCTTTTTGAGTGTCCTCATTTGCGCTCGAAGCTTTTGGGCGAGCGATCTCTTCACTTTCGAGCGCCTGAGTCGATTCGATCACGTTCCGCCTGCCGTTGATGACATGGACGTCGTCGGAATCGACCGAACAATTGGTGTCGGTTCGGATTCGGGTTTTATTTTAATGGGCTTTGGTCGCTTCGGTTGGCTCGGGTATTGGAGGTTCCCCGATCCACCGCTGCTCGTCACACGGCATGATCCGCCGAACGGGGCCAAGCCCTGGCCTTTTCCGCAAACGCCCTCGCGCGAGCTGATCTCGCAATCGCTTGGGTTTTACTATGCGGAGAATAGCTCAATGCTCTTGATCATTCCCATCTGGGCATTCACTCTAGTGACGGGTGTCCTGCCATTTTGCACACTTTGGGCAGCTCTCAGAAATCGGAGAAGGTTGAATTCAAATTGCTGCTTGAAGTGCGGCTACGACCTTCGCGCCACGCCCGATCGCTGCCCGGAATGTGGGACCGAAGTATCAACTGCATTGAAGGTTTGAACGAAGGACCAACTCTGGCGCGTCTTCCCTTCCTTCAACGGGTTGTTGCGGACGTAATCCATTTTGTCCGAGATTTCATCCTCCTCGAACAAAAACACGTCGCGATATTTCTGACCCCATGGTGACGGGCGCGAACCATCCTTCAGCACAATGGTTTGGAATGGATGAAGCGTTTCGTTTAGCAATTGAGTGGTCGCGTTGGATTTCAAAAGTCGAACGATCGTCTCGATCGAATATCGATGGCGCAGAATCACCAGGTGAACGTGGTCTGGAAGAATCGCGCAGGCAAGCACTCGCATTTTTGCAGTACGGATCGCGTTCGCGAAACCACGTCCGACCGATCGCGCTTGCGCACCGTTGAACTTCACCGGTTTGTACTTGAGCGCTTCCTTCGCGAGTTGGCGAACTTTCCAATCGTGCGGTTGACGCGCGACGGAACGATTTCCTTTCACCTTCTTCGCTTCCCCGAACGGGAGCAGCGATTTCGCGCGCACGTAGTCCGAGTTTGAACCGCGTGGATCATTCGGTAACCAGAATCCGTACGTGCTGAAGACCACGTGATACGCGATCACCATGATGCAACAGATCGTACCAATTTCGTGACGCGAGGGTTCGAAGAACCCTGTCTTTCAACAGGTCTTGCAAATTCAAACCAGGGTTCTGCGAACCCTCGCGTCACGAGATTGAAAGGTCATCCCGCGTTTTCCGAGGGTCGAACCACTGCTAAAATCTCGAAATGCAATTGACTTTTCGAAATCCGCGATTCACTTGGAAGTGATCCTTTCCAACGAAAAAATTGATGCGCAGGAGAAAGTCGAGCCTGATTAATGCTTCGCGATCTCCATCAGCAACTGCGCCTGCGCCGCAGGCGCTGCTGCAAGGAACGGAACTTTCGCGCCGGAGTATCGGTTGAGCGCGAAGGGGAAAATCGGCTTGCCCGCGAGATCGGTCAGCACGCCTCCCGCCTCAAGCAGCACTGCCGCGGGCGCGACGATGTCCCACAGTTTGCCGTTGACCGTGACCGCGCCGTGCGCGACGCCTGCGGCCACCTGAATCGCCTCCAGCGCGGCGCTGCCTAGCATGCGGACTTTCCAGTTCGTTTGCCCGATCCAGCGGATCGCCCACGGCGGGCATTGGCCGGACTTTTCCAACAGGTTGCTCGTGAGCATGAGCATGCTGCTGTCGCTGAGCGGCGTATCGAGTGCGCGCAGTCGCTTGTTGCCCAGCCACGCCCCTTCGCCGGCGGCGGCGGCGTACATCTGGTCGCGCGTGACGTCGTACACCACGCCCATGATCGGTCGACCCTTCTCGAGCAGGCCGATGCAGACGGCGAACGCCCCCAGCCCGCTGATGAAATTATTGGTGCCGTCGATCGGGTCGATCACCCAGGTGCGGCCCATCACGTCGTTGATTTCCGCGGTGATCGATTCGCCGGTCTCGCTCTCTTCGCCGATGATGCCGTCGCCGGGGAAGCGCCTGCGGAGCGCCGCGACGATCAGCCGCTGGCTGGCGCGGTCGGCGTCGGTGACGGCTTCGTCGGTCGTCATCGCGTGCGTCTTGGTCAGGCGATCGACCTTGCCCCAGTGATCAAGAATCAACTTGCCGGCCTGCCGGGCGACTTCAACGATGTACTGCAAATCGTGTGACAAACTCATGGCAATGAGCGTAAAGCGAGCGGCGCGATCGGGCAAGCAACTCACTTGCGGAACCATTCGGCAAGTGACCGCGAAGGCGCGATCTCTAAGAGCAATTCAACACCACCTGTATCGTTCGACTCTCTTATTCGTCATCATGAGTTACTCCGAAGGATCTTGCGTCCACGGCAACTCGGCTAGATCCTTCGGAGTACCTCAGGATGACGTGATACTTGGAGTTGATCTGCTCTAACTTTACAAAAGTCTACCGACGCGCCAACTCGTAGTTCGCTTCGAACCACTCATGCCCGAATCGCAGTCGCCCCCACAGCAGCATCGCCGCGCACGAAATCGGCGTGAGCGCGCCCTCGGTCGAAAACGCATCCACCACCGACTCGTCCGTCGCAGGGATCGACCATGCGTCGTGATGTTCGGCGACATCCAGCTTGGCGATCAGCGCGTCGCGCGTGAGGCGACACTGCGCGATGAAGAGCAAGTCCGGCTGGTGCAGCAAGCTGTCCTCGGCCAGGCCGATGCAGCGACATTCGACGATGTCGTGGTGATCGAGCGAGAGCTCTTCGCGCAGCTCACGCCGCGCCGCCTCAGCGGGCCCGGCGTCTTTCGGATCCATCATGCCGCCAAAGACGTGAATGCGGTTCGGGTGCAGAGCCATCCCCGCCTGCCGCCGACCGAACAGAAGGTAGTCGTCGGCCGTCAGCACCAGCGGCGAAACGCCGAGCGGGTCGGCCATCAATTCGCGGCCGTGCGTGGCGATCCATTCCGGATGCGAGATGTTCGTGCCGATGAACGCTTTGTAGCTGGTCTCAGCGATTTCCAGATCGAGTCGATCGCGCGACGCGTTGAAGGAAACAAGCCGCGTCATCGGTCCGTCGAACACGTTCACGCCGGGGCGCGCGAGCAGCTCGCTCCATGCTGATTCGACAAGCGGCTCGAGTTCACGAACGACGCGCCGCGCCTGGCCGCTTCGGCGCACGTGGATTTGATCCGCCCGCCAGTCTCCGGTTGCCAGGATCGTCAGCATTTGGAGTGAATGTAACCGAAAGTCTTGGGAAGATTGAAAAACACAGAATGTTCTTGAACTTGTTTAGCCGTCCCGCGTGCGGGCGCTTTGGGACGCGCCCCCCACGCGGGGCGGCCAAACGAGAACTCTCACGCATCGCGATCGCACTCTCATCACACGTCGAAGTATTTCGCCTGCGGGTGATGCGCAATGATCGCGTCCGTGCTCTGTTCCGGCACGAGCATGTAGTTTTCGCTGAGCAAAACGCCGATTTCGGCCGGGTTGAGTAGCTCAACGAGCTTCTGGCGATCCTCAAGGTTCGGGCAGGCCGGGTAGCCGAAGCTGTAGCGGCTGCCGCGGTATTTTTGCTGGAAGATTCTGGCGATCGTCGGATCGTCTTCGCTGCCGAAGCCGAGTTCCTGGCGCATGCGCTTGTGCCACATCTCGGCCAGCGCCTCGGCGCTTTCTACGCCGAAGCCGTGCAGGTAGAGATAATCCTGGTAGCGGCCTTCGAGGCGCAGCTTCTCGGCGACTTCCGTCGACTTATCGCCGACGGTGACGAGCTGCACGCCGAGTACGTCGTACTCGCCGGACGCTTTGCTGCGGTAGAAATCGCTGATGCACAATTTCCGCCGGCCCTGCTGGCGCGGGAAGGTGAATCGCAGCCGCTCGCGCGGCGTGCCGTGCGGCTTGATCACCTTGTGATGATCGATACCACAACTGCACTTGGCCTGCGCAAACTCCTCGGTGTGGTAGACGATCAGATCGTCGCCATCCGCCTGCACGGGGAAGTAGCCGTACGCCACCTTGGGCTCGATGAAACCTTCGCTCACCGCCCGCTTCTGCAGGTCTTCAAACACCGGCCGGGCTTTTTCGGCGATGAGTTTTTCGTACGCCTCGTCCGACAGCGAACCCTTCTTCAATCCCCACTGCCCGAGGAACAGCGCGTTGGTGTTGATGAACGGGAAGACGTTGCCCGGCTTGATGTCCTTCACGATCCGCCGACCCCAGAACGGCGGTGGCGTGACGGGATTGTTCTGCGCGATCTCGACGACGTTGGCCGACTCCGTGCTTTGCGGCTTGACGGCGTTGGCCTTCTGGTTGCGGCGCTTTTCCACGCGCTGCTGCTGATCGACGACCATCAGATCGAGCTTGCCGCCGCAGATGGCGTCCATCATGTGCAGGCCGTCGAACGCATCGCGACAGTACAGCACCTGGCCCTTGTACAGGCCGGCCAGATCATCCTCGGCGTAGTCGCGCGTGAGCGCGGCGCCGCCGAGCAGCACCGGCACTTTCACGCCGCGCGCGTTGAGCTCTTCGAGGTTTTCCTTCATCACGCCGACGGATTTCACCAGCAGCCCGCTCATGCCGATCGCGTCGGCCTTCTTCTCTTCGAACGCCTTCAAAATATCCTGCACCGGCTGCTTAATGCCGAGGTTGAACACGGTGTAGCCGTTGTTGGTGAGGATGATGTCGACGAGGTTCTTGCCGATGTCGTGCACGTCGCCGCGCACGGTGGCGAGCACGATCCGGCCCTTGCTGCTCCCTTCCACCTTCTCCATGAACGGCTCGAGATACGCGACGGCCTGTTTCATCGTCTCGGCGCTCTGCAGCACGAACGGCAGCTGCATCTGGCCGGAGCCGAACAGCTCGCCGACGACTTTCATCCCTTCGAGCAGCACGTTGTTGATGATCTCCAGCGGCGTGTAAGTCTTGCGCGCCTCTTCCAAATGATCGGTCAGGTGGCGCTTTTCGCCGTCGATGATGTGCTTTTTCAGCTTCTCATCGATCGGCATATTTTCATCGACGACCACGACTTTCGCCGCTTCGCCGGTGTCGGGGAAGAGGTTGACGAAGTGCGTGAGTGGGTCGAAGCCTTCCTTACGGCGGTCGTAAATCAGATCGAGCGCGGCGTTCCACTGCTCCACCGGAATGCGATTCTGCGGCAGGATTTTGCTCGCGTGCACGATCGCGCCGGTAAGGCCGGCCTCGCGAAGCTCGTGCAGGAACGCGCTGTTGAGCACCACGCGCGCCGACGGCTTCAGCCCGAAGCTGATGTTGCTCAGGCCCACCACCGTGTGGCACTTGGGCAGTTCCCTGCTGATCCGCCGCGTGCCTTCGATCGTGGCGATGGCGTTGCGGCGGTCTTCCTCAATGCCGGTGCTGATCGGCAGCACGAGCGGATCGAACATCAAATCTTCATCGCGCAGCCCGTACTTGCCGACGGCCAGATCGCGAATGCGCGTGGCGATGGCGATCTTGCGTTCTTCCGTGCGCGCCATCGCGTTGAGCTTGTCTTCATCGATCGTGCCGCAGACGAGGGCCGCGCCGTAACGCCGGGCGAGATCGCAGAACTGGCCGAACTTTTCTTCGCCTTCTTCGAGATTGGTCGAGTTGAGCACGCACCGTCCGCCGGCCAGCTTCAGGCCGGCTTCGAGCACTTTCGGGTTCGTGCTGTCGAGCATCAGCGGCACGTTGATGCTGTTAACGTACCGGCGGACGACTTCGTGCATGTCGCGCACGCCGTCGCGGCCGACGAAATCGACACACACGTCAAGCATGTGGCTGCCGTCGCGGACTTCGTCGCGCGCCATGCTGACCAGGCCGTCCCAGTTTTCTTCCTGCAGCAGCCGCTTGAACTGCCGGCTGCCGTTAGTATTGGTTCTTTCTGCTACGATCAGATAGCTCAGGTCCTGGCGGATATCGGCCGCCGCGTAGAGCGAGGAAATCTGCGGCTTGGCGACGACGTTGCGGGCCTTCGCCTTTACGCCGCGGGGCTTGGGGGAATTTGGGTTCGCCGAGTCAGTCATATTTCATCGCTTTCGTCGCATGGGCAACCTTGCCCATGCTTCTTCTCGCGTTCTGGGAGCATGGGCTGGTAGCCCATGCGACGAAAATCGTCTTAAGTGGCATGGGCGGCTCGCCCATGGTGTTGCTACTGCAACATTGCTCACGGGCGAGCCGCCCGTGCCACTTGGAATCCAGTCTTTACGCCGGCTGCAGATCCAGCGCGGTGCACAGTTCCTTCAGATGCTCCGGCATCGTGCCGCAGCAGCCGCCGACGATGTTTACGCCGAACTCGGTCACCATGCGCATCATGCCTTTGGTGAAGTCCGTCGGGTTCATGGGGAAGTGCGATTTTCCGTCGACCATGATCGGCAGGCCCGCGTTGGGGAGCGCGCTCACCAACCGCGGCCAGGTCTGGCAGATCGTGCGGACGGTTTCGGTCAGCTCGTTGGGGCCGAACGCGCAATTCACGCCGAGCACGTCAACGCTCGAGTAAGGCTCGAACGTGGCGACGAGGGCCGTCGGGTCGGTACCGGTGAGCATCTGCTGGCCGTTGTCCTGATCGAAGCTGGCCTGCACCATGATCGGCAGGCGCTTGTTCAGTTCCTTGAACGCGATCTCCGCCGCAGCGATGGCGCACTTGATGGCGAGGATGTCCTGCTGCGTTTCGATCAGCAGCACGTCCGCCCCGCCGGCCACCAGCGCCCGCATCTGCTCGGCGTAGCTGTCGAGCATCGTGTCCCAGTCGGTCATGCCGAGCGAGACGATCTTCGTGCCCGGCCCGACGGAGCCGATCACGTAGCGCGGCCGATCGGGCGTTTCAAAGTTATCGCACGCCGCCCGCGCGATCTTGCACGCGGCGATGTTGTTCTCGTAAACCCGGTCGAGCATCTCCGCCTCGGCCATCACGATCTTGTTCGCGCCGAAGGTGTTGGTCTCCACCGCGTCGCACCCGACAGCCAGGAACGCCTCGTGGATTTCCTGGATGACTTCCGGCCGGGTGAAGTTCAAAACTTCGGAGATATTTTCCTGCCCCATCCAATCTTTCTGCAGATCGAAGGTGCGCGTCTGCAGATTGGATCCCATCGCGCCGTCGATCACGACGACGCGCTGGCGGGCGAGTTCAAGGAAGTGGATTCGGGATGCGATAGTCATGAGTCCATATTCTATCGGTTGAAAATCCAGACAAACCCCGCGCTTTTGCCCGGGGATAGACAAACCATCTGTTTATCCGGATGCATTGTTGGAGCATCGTGCGGGCGCGTCAAGTGAAATCGCGTTTCCGCGATTCGAACCCGCGGCGATTCCCGGCCTGAGAAAAAAAACGAGTCCAAAATCGCAAGATTTTATTTTACAGATACTTACGGATTTTCAGCACTGAAAAAGCGCCCCCAAAGCGCCCCTGATGCGCCCCCATAGCGCCCCCATTTCAACCCTCTTCCATGCCGTTTCCAACCCTTTTCCGACTTGCCGGCATGCTCGGGCTATATATCGACCTACTCACGCCTACCTCTATTTCGGTTGTCAAAGAGCATCAAGCGTGCAACCCCACCTGAACCCTAACATATATAGAACAAAAAGTCAATTGATATTTCCAAATTTTTCGCCCCTCCTTGCAATCAATCCCGTCCGAGTAGACTGCCCTGTCATGGGCAAGGTTTTACTGTTTTCATTCCTCCTGATCGTCGGCCTCGTCGGGTCGCAGTTTTTGCCCGGCGATGCCGTTCACGCGCGCGAAGCGATCACGCTCGGCACGATGGCGGCGCTGGCGTTCATCATGATCCACGTCGGGTTCGAGTTCGAGCTCGACCGATCGCGCCCGCGGAAATACGTGTGGGATGCGACTGTCGCGTTCATCGCCGCGGGGCTGCCGTGGCTGTTGTGTGCGATCTACTTCGTCTTCGCGATGATGCCGCGCTCGCTCTGGCTGCAAGGCGACGCCTGGAAGGAATCGCTCCTGCAGGGATTGTTCGCCGCTCCCACCAGCGCCGGCGTGCTCTTCTCGATGCTCGCAGCGGCCGGGCTTTCCACCACCTGGCTGTTCGGTAAGGCCAAGGTGCTGGCGATCTTCGACGATCTCGGCACGATCCTGCTGATCATCCCGATGAAGATTCTGCTCGTCGGCGCGCAATGGCAGCTGGGCGTGATCGTCATCATCCTGGCGGCGCTGCTGGTGATTTCGTGGGTGTATCTGCACGAAATTTCGCTCCCCTGCACCTGGCCGTGGGTGATCGGGTACGCCGTCGTGCTGACGGTGGTTTGCCATGGAATTTATCTCGGCAGCAAGGCGATCGACCCGGCCGTGCCGGTGCAGTTGGAGGTGCTGCTGCCGGCGTTTGCGCTCGGGTGCATCATGAAGCACCGCCACGGCGACCCCCACGTAGACGACGACCGCCCCGGCCACCAGGAAGGACTCGCCGCCCCCACCGAGCAGCGCGTGGCGACGATCATCTCCGCGCTGTTCATGGTGCTGGTCGGACTGTCGATGCCGAGCATCATCTCCCACGCGGGCGGCGGCCAATCGTCCTCGGTTCTGCACTACGCCGGCGTGGCGACAGCGGAAATCGACGCAAAAAACCATTTCCCCGGCTGGGGAATGATCGCCATTCACGTCGCGGCCGTGACGGTCATCTCCAACCTCGGCAAGATGTTTTCCGCCTTCTGCTACCGCAAGGAGGCCAGCCTCACGGAACGGATGGCGCTGTCGATCGGCATGTACCCGCGCGGCGAAGTCGGCGCGGGCGTGCTGGTGATCGCCCTCTCCTACGGCATCGAGGGCCCGGTGCTGACGGTGGCGGTACTTTCACTGGCGGTGAATTTGATGGGAACCGGCCTGTTTATCGTCGCGGTGAAAAAGCTGCTTGCGTTGGATGCGGCGAATAAGGCAGAATCCGCGATTGCGTAAATGGCCGACTCGCCCGTTTTGTTCCTCTCCCGGTATCCCGGGAGAGGGCAGGGTGAGGGTTCTGTCTCGATTCGGCAGCGGCTTAGGTTCGCAGCAGAGCCCTCATCCCAACCTTCTCCCGGATTACCGGGAGAAGGAGCCGGAGCAGGATGCAACTCTACATGCCTTCGCATGCAATGAAATTCGCCCCGCGAATCCTCGCCGCGATATTGCTGCTCACCGCTGTTGCGGGCGCGGCGGAATCGCCGACGACTGAACCGACCGCCGAGCCGTCCACGCGCCCCACGCTCACGCGCGAGCAGAAAGTCGATCAGCTCGTCAACTTTCTCAACGACGAGTATGCGCAGCTGCTCAAATCGCCGGATTGGATCGAGCGATCGCTTGCCGCCATCAGCCTCTCGCGCCTGCCGGGCACGCGGGCGACGGATCAGTTGATCGGCATTGCGAATAAAGACACCGTGCCGGCCGTGCGGATCGTGGCGTGGCAGGCGGTCCTCAGCCGGGCGAAATTTCTTTCCGACGCACAGTACGCCGCGTGGCTCGACGTGACAGCGAAGATGGCGGCGAAGGACATTTTCCGCGGCAGCACGCGCGTGGGCCTGCTGCGGGTGATGGCGATCAACCCGCCGACGCGGCCGGCCAAGCTTTGCTTCGTCTCGATCTTCGCACAGACCAACGCGCTCGATCCGCACGACATCCCCGTGCTCGACGCGCTGGCCGACTGCCTGGCGGCGTGGCAGACGCCGGACCTGGGCGAGTATCTCTTCAACCGCCTGCACAATCTCAACGACGCCTACCGCGCCGAGTACATTCTGCACAAGGCCGGCTTCGATTTACCTTGGGCCGGCGAGCACATGGACCTGGGCAGCGCGGCGATGTGGAAGCTGGCGATCGACAACGACCAGGCGTACCTCAAGCAGAGCAAAACCGATTGGAAAGTGATGAAGGCCGCCGCGCCCGAGGCGTGGAAGAAGTTGACGGCGCAGCTCGTCCCGTCGACCGACCTCGACGCGCCGATCGACCCGAACGACGACGAATGGCGCAAGGAAACAGAGCTCGGCCGGGTCAATCCCAAGCCGCTGGATGTTGTGTTTGTAGTAGATGCAACCGGATCGATGCAGCCGGTGCTGGATTTTCTCAAGGCCGACATCGGGCAGATCAAAACCGCGCTGGAACTGGTTTCCACCTCGCCGCGGATCGGCATCACGTTCTACCGCGACCAGGGCGACACGTTCGTCACCCGCGGGCTGAAGCTCACGGATAAGCTCAACACGCTGGGCGCGTTCATCGACACAGTCGACGCGCACGGCGGCGGCGATCGGCCGGAGGCGGTGCTCGATGCGCTGACCGACTGCCTCAAGAACAACCCCTGGGCGTGGAAGCGCGACGGCCGGCGCGCGATCGTGCTGCTCACCGACGCCCCGCCGCACCCGCAGACGCAGGACGACTGCGTGGGAATCGCCAAGGCGTGCAAGGAGCACGACATCCGCCTGCACGTGATGAAGGTCCGATCAAACGAAGACCAGAGCGATTTATCCGCGCTCGACGACCTCGCCGCCGCCGCCGGGACCGAGCCGATGTGGATGCCGCTCCCCGATCGCGGCGCCACGCGTTTTCCGCTGCCGGCCAAGTTCGACGGCGAGGAATTCGCCGCCTGCCGAGTCGCCTACGCCCCGCCGCCCGATTCGGCCGACCGGCAGATCCTCAAGCGCCTGCTGGTCGAGGCGATCAACCCGAAGTTCGGCGACCGCGTCGAGCCGCTGGTGGATGTCATTCTCGCGCTAACGACTCAGAGCACGATCGAAAAGCGGGCCGTCTTCGCCGTGCCCGATATAGATGTCCCCGGCGCCGATAACGGCCAAGGCGGCCAGGGCGGCGGTGCGGGCGGCGGAGGCGGTGGTGCGAGGGATCCGCAAGAACGGTGATTGGGGTGACTATGCCTCAAACCCCCCGATCAATTTTTATCCCTCTCCCGGTAATCCGGGAGAGGGTAGGGTGAGGGTTTTGTCGCGACGCTCACGCGACGAGCGATTGACAAAGCACGCACGACGCGGAAGTTTTTTTTTCGAACGGAGTACGAGTTGTCGCGGGAATCAGAACCCTCACCCTACCCTCTCCCGGAATACCGGGAGAGGGACAATTCCCAAATGACTAACGTGCGAAATCCGACATTGAATCGTAAGTCGGAATGAGAACTTTGAGCATTGCTATTTCCCACATCGTCTGCGGTATTATCGGACCCGGACTACAATCTTATAAATTCCACCGCCCCCCGCGGCTTCCCTGCGATGGCAGGCCAGCAAATGCCGATAAGAGCAACAACTACCAACGGTTAGGAACAAAGACGAGATGGAAATCACAGAGACGCATTTGCCCGGCTGCTACCACGTGCAGCCGAAGGTTTTTCCGGATTCGCGCGGGCAGTTCGTCAAACTCTTCAGCGGCGAGCTGTTCGCCAAGCTGGGATTGACGACGGATTTCCCGGAGCTGGCCTGCTCGGTCTCCAAAAAAGGCGTGCTGCGCGGGCTGCATTTTCAGCTGCCGCCGGCGGATCATGCGAAGATCGTTTATTGCGTCGAAGGGAAAGTCATCGACGCGGTGGTCGACCTGCGTGTCGGCTCGCCGACGTACGGGCAAGGCGACGTATGGGAACTCGACGCCGCCAAGGGCAACGGCCTGTACATCCCGCGCGGGTTCGCCCACGGGTTTTACGTGCCGGTGGAGAAGGCCGTCTTCGTCTACAAGATCGAAACGCCGTGGGTGCCGGCGCTGGACGCGGGCATCGCCTGGGACTCGGCCGGCATCGCGTGGCCGGACAAGTCGCCGGTGCTTTCGGATAAAGACCGCAAGTTGCCGAAGCTGGCGGATTTCAAGAGCCCGTTCCGGTACGAGAAGGCAGCGGTTTCGGTTTGAGCGTGGGATTTTTTCCACGAGACGATCGGAAGGCGGATCAACTTTGTGAAGCGATTCGATACCGAAAATTCGTCATCCTGAGGTACTCCGAAGAATCTGGCGTCCACGGGAGGTAAGCCAGATCCTTCGGAGTACCTCAGGATGACGACGTACCTAGACGTGAACTGCTTGATATTATCCGCGATGTCGATTGCTTTGAGAGTAATTACAACTGGGCAATGATTCCGTGTCACCGACGATCCAACCCGCTAATCCGCCGTCCGCCGAGCAAGCGACCGATCCGTCATTGACTGTCACGGTCATCGAGCCGCGCGTGGGCTGGCAGCCGATCGATCTGAAGGAGCTTTGGCGGTACCGCGAGCTGCTCTGGATCCTGGCGCTGCGCGACATTCGCGTGCGATACAAGCAGACGGCGCTCGGCGTGCTGTGGGCGGTCATTCAGCCGCTGACCCAGATGGGCTTGTTCATGATTCTTCAATCCGTCGGAAATATCGATACCGGCGGAATCCCGAAGCCGCTTTTCAATCTGGCCGGACTTCTTCCCTGGCAATTGTTCGCCACCTCCCTCGCGAACGCAGCCAACAGTGTCGTGGGAAATCAGAACCTGGTGACGAAGGTTTACTTCCCGCGCCTGGTCATGCCGATCTCCTCGATCATCACCGCACTGGTGGATTTTGCGATCACGCTGGTGCTGATGATCGCGATGATGCTCTGGTATCACGCGCCGATTCATCCGCAATTGCTGCTGCTCCCGGTGTTCATCGCTCTGGCGTTTTTGGCTGCGCTGGGCGTGGGCCTTTGGTTCGCCGCGCTGAACGTGGAATACCGCGACGTGCGCTACGTGCTGCCGTTCCTGATTCAATCGTGGCTGTTCGCCACGCCGGTGATTTATTCCTCAGCCCACGTGAAAAACCAATGGCTGCAGATGGCCATGGGAGTCAACCCTATCAGCGGCGTGGTTGAGGGATTCAAATGGTGCCTGCTCGGCCAACCCACGCCGGGGCCGATGCTCGGGATCTCCGTTCTGGCGATTCTGCTGACGCTCGTCAGCGGCATGTTCTACTTCCGCCGGATGGAAAAGGGATTTGCCGATCTGGTGTAACCTATGAGCGACATCGCCATCCAAGTTCAGGGCTTGTCCAAGCTCTACCAGATCGGCCGGCGCAAGGCGTACAAGACCGCGCGTGAATCGATGATGAGCGCGTTCACCTCCGCCGGCAGGTTACTCGCCGGCGGCGGCGAGGCGGATCCGGCGACGCAGCTTTGGGCGCTGAAGGACATTTCCTTCGACGTGAACCGCGGCGAGGTGATCGGCATCATCGGCCGAAACGGCGCGGGGAAATCCACGCTGCTTAAAGTGCTCTCACGAATCACCGAGCCGACGACCGGCCGGATCGCGCTGCACGGCCGGGTCGGCAGTTTGCTTGAAGTCGGCACGGGGTTTCATCCCGAGCTCACCGGCCGCGAGAATATTTATTTGAACGGCGCGATCCTGGGTATGAGGCAGTGGGAGATTAGCAAGAAGTTCGACGAGATCGTCGACTTCGCCGAGGTCGACCAATTCATCGATACGCCCGTGAAACGATACAGCAGCGGCATGTACACGAGACTCGCCTTCGCGGTCGCGGCGAATTTGGAGCCGGAGATTTTGGTCGTCGATGAAGTGCTGGCCGTCGGCGACGTGCAGTTCCAGAAAAAATGCCTAGGCAAGATGAAAGACGTCGCCCGCGGCGGGCGGACAGTGCTGTTCGTCAGCCACAACATGCGGGCCGTCGAGCAACTGTGCGGCAGCGTGGTGCTGCTCGAGCACGGCCGGATCAAAACGCAAACGACCGACGTGGCCAAGGCGATACGCGATTACTCCGTCGGCGCTGACGACGACGCGACCGTGACGATGTGGAAGGCCAACGACCCGGCGGCCGATCAACCGCTCGGCAACAATTTCTTCAAGCCGACGCGGTTCTTTCTCTCCGACGCCACCGGCCAGCCGCTGCCGGCCGTGCTGCGCGGCGATTCCGACATCTGGCTGCAAGTGGAAGGCGACATTGAATCGCTCGACAGCGGCCTGGGCCTGGGCTACGCCCTTTCCGACGCGAACGGCGTTTACATCTACTGGTCGTATCACACGGATACGCCCGAATCGGATTGGCCGGCGCTGCGAAACGGCAAGCAGACGCTCCGCACCAAGCTGCCGCGACAATTCCTGCCGGAAGGTCGCTACCGCATCGAGCTGGCCGCGAGCTTGTATTACCGAGACTGGATTCTTGAGCCGGGGAAAAATTCCCCGAGTATCGGATTTGAAATTCTGGGCGGCGTGACGAATTCCCCGTACTGGATGGGCCGCCACGCCGTGACCTCGCCGATTCTTCCGTGGACGAACGCCGAATCCGGCCCGCAATAAACGGTCGGGCTTTTACAATATTCGCATGGCCAACATTGTGAAAAGAACGATTCAGAACTTACTGCTCGCCGGCGGAGTAGAGATGATGCGCCGCCCGCGGGCGATGATCCGCCATCGGTCGCACATCGCCCGGCTGGAGTTGGAACACGTCATCGCGCTGCGGCAGCTCGATCACGGGCCGCTCACCTTCCTGCAAATTGGCGCGTACGACGGCAAAACCAACGACCCGCTCGCACGCTTCATCCGCCGATACAATTGGCACGGAATCATGATCGAGCCGCAAACCAAACCGTACGCGACACTGCAACAAACGCACGGCGATCTGGCGAACGTCCAACTGATCAACGCCGCCGTCGCCGACGCGCCGGGCGAGCGAACGCTTTATTCGATCGACCCGCGACCGGGCCAGCGTGCACCGGCCTGGGCCGAGCAACTTGCCTCTTTCGATCGGCAGACGATTCTGAAGCACGCCGGCGAGTTCGATGATCTGGAGAGCGCGATCCGCGAAGTGCCGGTGAAATGCGTTACTTTCAATCAGCTGCTCGATAGGCTGCCGGGCAAATCCATTGATGTCCTGCAAATCGATGCCGAAGGGTACGACTACCAGCTTCTTAAGGCGTTCCCGTTCGACCGCCAGAAGCCGGGGATCATCCACTTTGAATCGCGGCATTTGTCGGAGCAGGATTTTGACGCGTGCATCGATCTGGTCGTGAGTCACGGCTACCGATTTTCAACCGATCGGCTGGACACGCTTTGCATTCATTCGGACCCGCGATCGGAATAAACATGACCATGAGTCTCAAACAATGGCTCAAGGATCACCTCCCGGCACCGGCGGTGCGCGGGATCCAACGCGTGCACGTCGGCCTGAATTATATTCGCGATAAAGAGCTTCGCCGTGAGGCGCACGATCGCAAAGTGCGCCGGCAGTCGTTCGAACGTCTCAATCAAACCAGCCCGCCAGGCAAACTGCGGATTCGGCCGGGGATTGAATTCGCCGTCGCCACGGAATCCGTCGACAGCTTCGCGCCGTTCGGCTGGAGCGACGAGCGGATGTTTGAGGAACTGGATTTCTTTTTGAAGCTCGCCCACGGCGCTTCGTCGTTCCTCGACGTCGGCGCCTTTCACGGCGTCTACTCGCTGACCTTCTGCCGCGCCACCGGCGGAGCGGCGTATATGTTCGAGCCGTCGCCGATGGCGTTCCCCACGCTGCGGCAGCAGGCGGAGCTCAACCCTGATCTGAAGCTGACGGCCCAACAAATTGCGATCGGCGATTCCGTCGGCGAGATCACCATGACGTACGAGTGGAAGCACCTGGTGGTGAACCCGATGGTTTACGATTCGCCGCCGCAGAATCCCGCCAAATCCGAGCGCGTGCCGTTGACCACGCTCGATCGATTCTGCGCCAAGCAGCACTTAACGCCGGACTTGGTGAAAATCGATGTTGAAGGATTCGAATACTCCGTCTTCAAAGGCGCTCGGCAGATGCTGGCCGATGCGAAGCCGTCGCTGATCGTCGAAATCCACTTCGGCCATCTGCACCAGCAGGGAATCTCCGCCAATTCCATCGGCGGTCTGTTGAAGGAAATCGGCTACCGACTGTTCACGCTCACCGGCGAAGAGCTCGACGCTGATCACATCGCCACGCCGCCCACGCAGTTAATGGACGTGATCGCCATCCACACCGGCCGGGCCGATGTGCTGGCACGCGTGTTTCCCACCCTCGGCCGCAACGGTGCGGCATGAGCGACTTCGGCGTCATCATCTGCTGCTGCCGGTTCGATTTCTTTCTTGCCCAATCGTGCGTGGCCAGCGTGCGCAAGGCCATGGGCGACGTGCCCATCACGCTCTTCATGGACGACGACGTAAAAGCCGGCCCGCTCGCGAAGGAATACAACCTCAACCTGATGTACCGCTCGGAGCTGAAGGACGATTTCCTTCGCGAGCACAACCGCGGCTGGGGGCTACCGAAGATTTCGCTTTTCTGGGTCAGCCCGTACGAGCGATTTCTCTACCTCGACTGCGACACTGTGGTATGGGGCGACGTTTACAAAGCTCACCTACACGGCGAGTGGGACATGGTCATCGACCCCGGCGATTCCAAATCGCGCCCGTGGACGGCCGGCGTGGGGACCGAGATGTGGACCAACAAGGAATACTTCAACACCGCTGAAATGGAGCGCGTCTTCCCGGAATTCCCCTGGCGGAAATACATGCCTGACTATTTCTGCACCGGCTGTTACGCGGCCCGCAAAAATGCCTTCTCGCTCGACGAATACAAAGCCCTTGTCGAGGTGATGAAACAAAATCCCAAACTCTTCCCCATCGGCGAGATGGGTTTCCTCAACTACATGATCTTCAACGCGATGGAGAACGGCCGGCTGAACGTGCAGCAGCGGCCGATCGAAATGATGGCGCATTTCGACAACATGGCGTGGCTGCCGGACCGCTACAAGCTGAACGCCGACGGCCCGATCGTAAAACCCGACGACGTGACGATTCTCCACTTCACCGATCCCAAGCCGCTAACCAATTCCGTTGGATTTCACTCGCCGGTGGATTACTTTCGTAAGCAGGTCATCCGCCGATTGCACGGCGTGAGCGATTTCGTCGCCGGGCGGTACATCCGCGTGCAGGAGCTGGAATGGCGCCTCTCCGTCTGGTGGCGGCGGCACGGCGGCGGGCGGTTTCATAAGTTCGTCAGGCCGCTTCTCTTCTGGAAAAAACCGCGATGAAGCTGGCCATCCTCTACACCTCGCACCGCCAGTGGGAAGAACTGGATTTCGCGCCGGCGTTCTTCGCGCGCACCACGCGGTTGAAGCTGGAGGCTGATGTTCTGTTCCACTGCAACAACGCCGACGTCAGCGAATCTGCGATCCGTGAGAAGGTCGCCCAAATTCCGGCGAAAAGTGTTTATGTCCGTTACGAACCGCAGCAAAACACTGGCGGCTATCCGTACGGGCAGTTCGAAGCCATTCGCGATTTGTGGAATCATCTCGATCTGTCGCAATGGGATTGGATCATCCACCTCCACCCCGATCTTTTCATCGCCGACGAGCGGCCGCTGCTGGAGGCGATCGAGCAGGCGGAGCGCGACGGCAAGGAGATGCTCCTGACCAAAGTCATGGGCCATCGCTCGCCGACGTTCGCGACCGATCTCTTTGCGTTCAAACCGCTGCCGAAGATTCGCCCGATCTTCGATTCCTACCTGCCGCTCCTCGCCACGCCGATTGTCGTGCCGCTGGAGGCGCTGTTCTTCATAGAAATCCACCGGGCTCTTGCGGCATACACCGTCGCAGGGCGCTTCGCTCACGGCCATTACCATCGGGACATTGATCGCCTGGGCGTGTGGCACGAGCATAACATGGATCGCGTCGCGGCATATTTGCGAAGTCCACGCTCGCGATGGGCGACGACGATCAAGCAGTGCCTGCTTCACCCACGCAAAGCCGCGAGGATTAAAGTGGAATGGATCGGCCGTACGCTTTATCGAATGCCGCAGGATCCGCTGCTCCAGCAACTGACACGGATCGAGCCGACCAGATGACCAAACTTTCCGGGAAAACGCCGCGATGAAACTGGCCATCCTCTACACCTCGCACCGGCAGTGGGAAGAGCTGGATTTCGCGCCGGCCTTTTACGAGCGCACGACCAGGCTGCGCGGCCAGTTCGATCTCCTCTTCCACTGCAACAATCCCGCGATCAACGAAACCGAGTTGCGCGCCAAGCTCGAAAAAATCCCCGCGAAAAGTCTGTTCGTCCGCGTCGCACCGTCCAAAAACCTCGGCGGCTACGTTTACGGCCAGTTCGAAGCGATGAGCGACACGTGGGACCATGTCGATCTTACGCAGTGGGATTGGATCATCCACCTCCACCCCGATCTTTTCATCGCCGACGAGAACAAGCTGCTCGCTGCCATCGAGGCGGCCGACAAGGCGGGGGCCCAAGTGTTGGTTTCGCACGTGTTCGGCCTGTGGCAGCCGGCGTTCGCTAGCGACTGCTTCGCCTTTAAACCCGTGCCGGCGATGCGGGCCGCGTTCGACGGGTACAGGCCGCTGCTCGCCACGCCAACGCGCGTGCCGACGGAGACGCTGCTGTTCATCGAGATTCACCGCGCCGGCGTCAAGTATTTCATCTCCGACCGGTTTCTCCACGGGCATTACCACCGCGAGATCGACCGTTGGGGCATTTGGCACGAACACGACCTTCGACGCGTGGCGGCGTATCTTCGCAAGCCCTCATCCCGCTGGTGGTACACCGTCGGCTATTCGCTGCGGTTCCCACTGCAATTGGGGCGGATCCTGGCGGATTGGATCAGGCGGAAGATCTACAAACGTCCGCAGGACGGCCTGCCGCAACTGCTCAGCCGCATCGAGCCGCCGGAGTGACGCTCCATGACGATTCTCTTCCTCACGCCGCGCGATCCGCGAGAAGTGCCGCTCCTCTGGGCCGGCACCGCCATGAGCATGCTCCGCGGATTTGAAACGGCCGGCCATCGCGTGCACGTCGTCACCGTGCAGCACCCCGGCGGCGATTTCTACACCGCGCTGCGTTACCGCTGGTACCGGTACGTTCGCAATCAGATGTATTTTCGCGATTCCGATCCGATCAATCTGTGGTTCCTCCGCCGCACTGTGCGCAAGGCCAGTCGCGGCGTGAAGTACGACGCGGTGTTCGCGTGGCTGCCGTGGATGTCGCTGCTGGCCGAGACCGACAAGCCGCGGCTCTTCTGGTACGACACGACGTACGTGCAGACCCAGCCGCTCTATTTTCCGAACATCTGCAAAGCCTCGCACGAGCAGTCGCTGAAGCTAGACCGCCAAGCCGCCCGCACCGCCGCAGCGGCGGTGTATTCTTCCGAATGGAGCCGGCAGGCGGCGATCGATCTGCTCGGCGTTAATCCCGCCAAGGCGTTTGCCGTGCCGTTCGGGCCGAACTTCTCGCAGTTGCCCGAGGCCGATGTCGTTCGTGACGCGATTCAATCGCGATTGAGCCGGATGCAGAATGCTCAAGAACCGCTCCGCCTGCTCTTCGTCGGTATCGGCTGGGAACGCAAAGGCGGCGACACGGCGCTCGCGGTCCTTCGCCGGCTGCTTCAACTCAACGTGCCGGCACGGCTGACAGTGATCGGCTCCACGCCGGAAATTCCCGCGGACTTATCGCCGCACGTAGAACTCGTCGGACGGCTTAACAAGGAAAATCCCGAGCAACGCCGCACGCTGCAGCAGCAGTACCTGCAGAGCGATTGGTTCATCATGACCTCGCGCGCGGATTCGTGGGGAATCGTTTACTGCGAAGCGATGGCCCACGGCCTGCCGAGCATCGCCACGCGCACCGGCGGCGTGGGAGAGATCGTCCGCACCGGCGTGACCGGCGAATTGTTCGAGTGGTCGCCCGATGTCGCCGAGCAGATCGCGACGACCCTCGTGGCGTACCGCGGCGATCCCGATCGCTACCGCCGCCTTTGCGAAACCAGCCGGCAGGCGTACGAAACCGTGTATAACTGGCCCGCGGCATCGGCGAGGTTCAACGAGATTTTGCTGAGCGCCGCCGGCGTCTCGGGCAGCGAGAGCGTTTCGAATGATGAACCCCGCGAAGGCGCAAGCGAGCAGCCTGGCGGATAGCGCAGGCTGTTCGCTTGCGCCTTCGCGGAGAAAATTCGACAGTTTTTCGAGACAATGCTCAGCAGGAAAGCGAAATGATCCGCAGGATTTTCAACTCGATCGCCTTCCGGGCGAAGTTCGCCTACCGCCGCCGGCTGCATAATCGACTGCGCGAGCAGGTGCTGCGCCTGCCCGCGCCGACGGCGCCGGACAAGCCCGATGCCGGGTTTGAAATGCTTTCGTTCGCCGGGATCGAGCAGCTGGAATTGATGCGACAGAGCTTCTGGTCGATCGGCGCGAGCTGGCCGGTGCTGCCGGCGCTGCGGATTGTATCCGACGGTTCGATCGACCCGGCGGAACTCAAGTCGGCGATGGCGTGGTGGCCGCGGCCGGTGACGGCCGAGCGGTGGGAGGCGGTCGCGCAGCGCCACGCCGATCGCGGCCGGCCGGAACTGGCGGCGCTGGCGGAGAAAAACAAGCTCGGCCGAAAGCTCGCCGCCGTGCTCGATGCCGGCCTGATCACGCCGACGCTCTTCGGCGATACCGACTTGCTCTGGTTCCGCGGCCCCCCGCCGCTGCCGAGCCCCGGCAGCGCGCCGGTTCTCAAGATGGCCGGCGACATTCGCCCCAGCTTCGACCCGGCGATTTTTCACCACGCCGGCGCCGATGCTTTCGCCCAGCCGCCGTTCCTGAATTCCGGGGCGTGCTTTATTTCCGGCGATGTCTATACCGCCGCCGGCCTCGGCCCCATCGCGCAATGGGCGAGCCAGCACGATCAATACTTCACCGAGCAGACGCTGCTGATCTACGCCTGCAAACAACTCGGCGGCGACGCGTGGCCGATCGATCAGATTTACCTGAACACCGACGACGCCGTCCGCTCGCGCGCCGAGCGGCAATACCTGCAGACGGCGTTCGCGCGCCACTACGTCGGCGACGTGCGACACTGGTTCTGGCGCGACGTGCTGGCGCTTCGGCAGGCGAAGGGGCACGCCGGCTGATCGTTTTGGAGCGATCGCCGATTATGCTAGGGCAGATCGACTTGAAGGTTGTCGTCATCCTGAGGTGCTCCGAAGGATCTAGCTGACTTGCCGTGGAAGCTAGATCCTTCGGAGTGCCTCAGGATGACGATAACTCAGGTCTTGCGAGACAAGTGCTGTTGAAATCGAGCTTGCCCATGCCCCTGGGCTTGCGTTGGCTTTTTTGGAGATCATCGTGGCTGGATTACTAGGAAATCGAGCGAGAGTCGCGCTGCAGAAGCTCGCGCACCGCACCGGCCATCGTATCGAGCGCATCGATCAACCGCCGGCGAACCCGCTGAATATTCTTGATCTGGCGATCGCGCACCTCATGCTCGCGCGCGGCCCGCAACTGACGTTCGTACAGATCGGCGCGAACGACGGCACGATGGACGACCCGATCGAGCCGTACGTCCGCAAGTTCGGCTGGCAGGGCCTGCTCGTCGAGCCGCAGCCGGACGCGTTCGCCGATCTCGTGAATCACTACGCCGGGCAGGCGGGGCTGCAATTTGAAAATTCCGCGCTTGCGAAAACCGATGGCACACTGCCGCTCTACGTCGTCCGCCGCGGCGACGATTTGCCGGCCATCTGCAGCGGGATGGCGTCGTTCAATCGCGATGTGATCGTCGCCCACCGCGGCATGTTTCCGCAGATCGAATCACGCATCGATGAAATCAGCGTGCCGACGCTTTGCGTCGCCTCGCTACTGGCGAAGCACCCGCTCGCGACGATCGATTTGTTGCAGGTGGACACCGAGGGGTTCGACTTCGAAGTGCTAAAGCTGTTCGATCTTTCGACGCGGAAAATCCCGCTCGTTCATTTCGAGCACCGGCATCTTTCGCGCAACGATAAGTACGACTGCTTCGATCACCTCGCCCGCCTCGGCTACCGCCTGCAGATGGCCGGCGACAACGCTGTGGCATACCTGCAGACGGAGGCCGCTTGAAGGGCGATCCGCCGTACGTGCTGGCGTTCAATTGCTGGGGGAAGCCGATCTTCGCGCAAGAGGTGGCGTTCTGCGTCCGCAGCGCGCTCTACTGGCTTGGCGATCGCGCGGGCGAGGTTCGCATCGTGGTTTATACCGATGACGCCGCGCCGCTGGCCCGATTGCCGGTGGAGCCGATCGTCATCTCCTCTGAGCAACTCGCCGCGTGGCGCGGGCCGGCGGATTATTTCGCGCGGACGAAGATTTTGATCCTGGCCGACCTGCTGCAGCGCTTCGGCAAGCCGACGCTGCTGATCGATTCCGATACTTACTTCATTAAAAGCCCGCTCGCGCTCTTTGGCCGACTGCGGCCGGGCGCGACGCTCATGCACGTATGGGAAAGCGTTCTGCGGTACTCGCCCGATCCGGATTATTCGTCGATCGCCGCGAAGCTCAACGCCGCGCCCTTTAAAGACCGAGCCGGCCAACTCGATCCGGTTTCCGCCGACATGCCCTCGTGGAACTCCGGCGTGCTCGGCATTCATCCGGCCGACGCGCCGCTGCTGGCGGACGTGCTGCACACCTGCGACGAGATGCTCCGCATCACCGGCGTTCGCACCGCCGAGCAACTGGCGTTCGCGCACGTTTTTGCGCGGCGCACGAAGCTTCGCCCCGCCTGGGACGCCGTATACCATTACTTCACCTGGCGGCTGCGGGCGGATTATTTCGTGAAGGTGCTGCCGAAGATCATGGAAGATTTGCAGGCCATCCCGCCGGCCGAGCAGAATGCGTGGCTCTACGCTCGCCGGCCGCGCTGCCGGTTCCGGCGGCGCGTGCGGGTGAACGCGGAGCACGCCCTGCGCCGGCTCGGCTTCCTGAAGAGCAAAATGGTTTTCACCAGCGAGAGTTTCTAATCCATGCGTTTCCACGGCCTCATGCTCCTGCGCGACGATGAAGACATCATCGCGCAGAATCTCACCCACCTGCTCACGTGGATCGACACGCTCCACGTGCTCGACCTCGGCAGCACCGATGCGACGTGGGAGATCGTGCAGGATTTCGCCAAGCGCGACGCACGCATCGTGCCGTTCATGCATCGGCCGATCTTGTACGACGACAATCTGCGGTCGTTCATCTTCCACCACAACCGGCAGAAATTTTCGCCGGGCGACTGGGTGATGAAGATCGATGCTGACGAGTTCTATCACGTCCCGCCGCCGGAGTTTGTCCGGGAGCACCTGCGCCTCGGCGAGACGGCGGTGCATTTGCTCTGGTACTACTTTCGACTGACCAAGCCGGAGGTGGCGGCGTACGAATCCGGCGCGATCGACATCGCGACAGATCGCCAGCGGCCGATCGAGCAGCGGCGGCGGTTTTATCAGATCGCCAAGTACGCCGAGCCGCGCATGTTCAAGTACCGCCGGGCGATGCAGTGGCCGAGCGATACCAGCTTTCCATTCAACGCCGGGTTCGTCGCCCGCGAGCGAATCCCCATCCGCCACTACCCTCACCGCGACCCGGCCCAGATGGCTCGCCGCTACGAACTGCGCTCGGCGATGATGAAGCTCAAAGCCCACGCCGGCGGGCACTGGAAACTCGACGACTGGCATAAGGACGTGGTCGACCCGGCCGCTACCGGTAACGCGAAAAAGGTGGAAGGCGTTTCGACCATGTCCGGCCTCGACATCGATCAGGTCTACGAATGGCAGCCCGGCACGCCGCTGAAGGAGGTGCATCCGCTCGATCACCTGCCGAGCGCGAAGACGCGCCTCGCGCAACGGCTGATCCACCCGCTAATGTTGCCGCTGCTCGATTCGCGCCGGCGGCGGTACGATCCGTCGCATCAGCCGACTTATATTGACGAGACCACAGTCGACCGCAGAGTTGATACGAATGCGGGCGCCGCAGACAGCGCGCGGAACGACGCCGCAGTCGACGCCGGAGCCAAAGAGCCGACATGAGCGTTTCGATCGTCATCCCCACGCGCAACCGCAAGGAGATGCTCCGCCGGGCGATCGCGTCGTGCTACGCGCTCGACCTGCCAGTGGAAGTGATCGTGATGATCGACGGCTCCACCGACGGCACGGCCGACATGGTCCGCCAGGAATTCCCCGCGGCCGTCGTGCAATCCTCGTCCGAAGCGCTCGGCCCGTGCGTGCAGCGCAACCGCGGCGCGGCGCTGGCCACCGGCGAATTCCTCGTCACGCTCGATGACGACTGCGAATTCGTCTCGCCGGCCACCCTCAGCCAGACGCTGCCGCTGTTCGATCGCCCGAGCATCGCCGCCGTCACGCTGCCGTTCATCAACGTGCTGCAGAACGCCGCGATCGACAGCGCCGCGCCGGGCAAGGAGGGCGTGTTCCTCACCGCGTTCTACTACGGCGGGATGATCGCCTTCCGCCGCGAGATTTACCTGAAGCTGGGCGGATATCGCGAGGCGTTTTTCATGAACGTCGAAGAGCCGGATTTGGCGATCCGGCTGATGGACAGCGGCTACGTCATCCGCCTCGGCACCGCGGGCGCCATCCATCACCACGAGTCGGCCGTTCGCGACAGCCCGGGGATTCGCCGGCTCGCGCCGCGCAATCACATTCTTTTCACGTGGTTCAACGTGCCGTTCCCGTACCTGACCGGCCAACTCGCATGGACGAATCTGCTCGCGCTCCGGTATGCTCTGCGGACGAACTTTCTGCTCCTCACCCTGAAAGGAATATGCAGCGGATACGGCCAACTGCTCGCGAATTTCTCCGCGCGCAAACCGGTAAAGCGGCCGGTCTATCGCTTGTGGAAGCGTATGCGAAGGCGCGGCGCGTTGCGGCTGGAAGAAGTCGACGTGCCGCTGGTGACGCGGCGAGCTTGAGGCGGCAGACGGGCA
The DNA here is from genome assembly GCA_038329865.1 of Tepidisphaerales bacterium. Lineage (GTDB taxonomy): Bacteria > Planctomycetota > Phycisphaerae > Tepidisphaerales > Tepidisphaeraceae > JANMES01. The sequence goes on from JBBQNK010000010.1 coordinate 56,230, forward strand.
AGCATTTGTAGGGCAGGTTTCAACCTGCCGTTTCGCTTTTGGGCAAAGAACACAACGGCAGGTTAAAACCTGCCCTACTAAAACTTCAAGGCAGAGCACGCGCAGGTTCGTCATCCTGAGGTATTCCGAAGGATCTGGCGTCCATGTCAGGTCAGCCAGATCCTTCGGAATACCTAAGGATGACGGCTCTTGCGTGCCGGGTTTCGGGCTTTCACGATGACAATTCCCAATCAATCCTCCACCGTGGTCATCACCACGAAGAACCGCAAGGCCGATCTGGCGATCGCGCTCCGCTCGGCTGTCAGTCAATCGGCTAATCCCGAAGTGATCGTGATCGACGACGGCTCGACCGACGGCACGGCCGACATGGTTCGGGCGGAGTTTTCGAGCGTCAAATTGCACCGGTTTGAAACGTCCAGGGGTTACATCGTCCAGCGCGACTTCGCCGCGACGGTGGCGACCGGCGAAATCATCTTTTCAATCGACGATGACGCTGCCTTCTCATCGCCGGGCGTGATTGAGCAGACACTCGCGGAGTTTTCTTCGCCGCGCATCGGAGCCGTCGCGATTCCTTACATCAACGTGAACGGCGATGGCATCACGCGGTTCACCGCGCCGCAGCCAACCGGGATTTTTCTTGTTCCGTCGTTCGTCGGCACGGCCCACGCGGTGCGGCGCGATCTGTTTCTCAAACTCGGCGGCTGTCGCGAGCAGCTCGTCCACCAGGGCGAAGAATCCGATTTCTGTCTCCGCCTGCTCGCGGCCGGCTATGGCGTAGCGCTGGGGCGGAGCGATCCGATCCACCACTTCGAGTCCCCCAACCGCGACTCCCGCCGCATGGCCCTTTTCGGCCGTCGGAACGACATTCTCTTCGGCTGGCATAACGTGCCGCTGATCGACCTGCCCGCAAGATGGCTCCGCGCAACGGCCGGCGGGCTGGCGTTCGGGCTGAAGAAACATCGGCTGTTCTGGATGACGCAGGGATTGGCGTGGGGCTATCTCAGCTCAGCGAAACTTTTCGGAAAGCGCTCACCGGTGGATCGGCAGGCGTACAAACTGTTCCGGAAACTTGTAGCGGCGGGGTCGCTGCCGATGAGTGAAGTCGAGCCGAAACTCAAATCAATCTAGACAAACCTATTTATGTCATCCTGAGAGCGTGTTTGAGAAATCCTTCGGCACAGAAAAATGCCGAACGTCGTCATCCCGAGGTACTCCGAGGGATCTCGATATTCGAACGATTTTCGATATACCGAGATCCCTCGGAGTACCTCGGGATGACGCGATATGGGTATTGGCGTGAGTTGATGATTCTCTAGTCAGCCGTCGCGGAATTCAGCAGCCCTTCGAACAGTTCCGCCATCTTTCGGCCGTAAGAATCCACATCGTACGGCTCCACGCACGCCCGCCCCGCCGCTCCCATCTGGTGCCGCAGTTCCGGATCCGACGCCAGCACCTGGATGCAGTGGGCCATGCGGTCTACGTCGTCGTACGGGCAGATAAATCCGTCGATGCCCTGCTGCACCATCGAGCCGGCGTTGCGCGTGGTGACGACCGGCAGGCCGGCCATCATCGCGGTGGCGACCGCAGCGGCTGAGCCGTCGAAGGTGGTGGGGAAGAGGAAGATGTCGAACTGTTCCATCCAGCCGGCGGCTTTTTGCTGGGTGGGATCGGGCAGTTCTACCTCGTCGCGATGCTGCGTGAGCATCTCACCATCGATCTCCACCGGGCCGACCATGACGAAGCGTACTTTCGCCGGATCAAGACGCCGCGCGACGTCGAAGAAATACGGCGCGCCGTTGCGCAAGCTGATCGGCCCGACGAAGCCGACCGTCACTGGCCCGCGGCGGGTGCGGCGGTCGATCGGCGCGACGCGCGAAACCGGGAACGGCACGACCACGATTTTTTCCGCCGGCACGCCGCCGGCCAGCAAGCCCGCCCGCGTGTAGTCCGACATGCACGTCACCACATCCGAAGACTCCCACGTGCCTTCCTCGATCTCCGCCAACAGGTGGCCGCTCGCGGCGGATTTCTCGTGGCTCCACGCGGGGAACTTCGCGAGCTGCTTGGCGGCCTCGGCGTGCTCGAGTCCGCACGGCGCGGTTGATTGTTCGGTGATCACCTTCAGGCCGTACGATTTCGCGGTCGAGCAAAGGCTCGGCGAAACGAATCGCACGTCGCCGAGCAGCGCGTTGGCTTCGCCGAGCCCCTGCTCGAGCACCCATTTCCCGATCGCTTCGCTGCGCGACGCCTGCGATTCGATTTCCGTTTTCGTCGATCGGCCCTGCCACCATTTCGAGAGCAGGAGCGTCGGCTTGCTGCGGACTTTCGCGGGATCGAGCTCGTCGGAGAATCGGTGCGTCATCCATTTCGCGCGGTCGGACTTGCAGAGGTGCATGAGCTGCGTAGCGGCGGATTCAATCGAACCGGTGCGCGTGTACCAGTCGGTGAAGACGCGCTCAAGGATGCCGGCGCGCTGCAGTGCGATCGGGATCGCGTAGTCGAAGCGGTCGCCTTCCTGCAGGACGGCCACGCGCGGGCGGGTGGAATAGGGAGTATCGCTCATGCCTTTCCCTTAGATCGGCTATTTCCGAGCGCGGATTCAAGTCCGGCAGCGAATCGGTCGAGCGTGAACTGCGATGCTTTTTCCACGGCGGCACGCGAGCAGGCGGCAAGGCGGTCGCGATCCCGGGCGAGCGATTGAATCGCCGATGCAAGCGCGGGTGAGTCGGCGGGTGGAACGATCAAGCCGTCGCGATCGTGCGTGACTACGTCGCCGCAGCGTGGCGTGGCGATCACCGGCAGGCCGTGCGACATCGCTTCGAGCTGCGTGATCGCGAAGCCGTCGGAGAGCGTCGGCAGCACGAATAGGTCGGCGGCGCGGTAGAACTCCGCGGCCTGCGATCGCTGCACCTGGCCCACCATCCGCACGTTCGCCGGCGCGGCTTTCAAACCGAGTTCGGTGATGCCGATTCGACCGGCGACGATGAACTGCACGTTTTCGCCCAACAATTCCCGGGCGGCTTCGAAGAGGTATTGAATTCCCTTCCGCAATATCACATGGCCGAGGAACAGCACCTGCAGCGGCGCTGTTGCAGTAATTTCTGGTCGCAGATTCAGCGCCGGCGCGTCGGCCTCGTACGCCAGAGGGACGACGGTGATTTTTTCCGCCGCCACACCCTGCTTCACAAGGGCCTGCTTCGACCATTCGGAGTTGGCGACGACCGCATCCGCCGCCGCCCATTCCTGCGACAGGCGGGCGTAGTACGGCTCGGGAATTCGCCCGGGCGATTTTTGCCAGCCGAGCCATTTTTCGCACTCGGCGAGAACGACGTCTTCTTCCACGCGGGCCGGGTCGATCTGGTCGACGATGCACGGAATGTTCCGGCCGTGCAAGTATTCGATCGTTTCGAGCGCTGTGGTGTTGTAGAAGAACGCGGCGTTTCGCCGGCCGTCAATTTCCCGGTGGGCGAGCTTGCGATTGACCTGCTCGCAAAACCACTCGCCGGTGCGAGCGAAGGCGGCGTATTTTTCGTCGACGGTCTCGGCCTTCCGCAGCGCCAGGACGCGCCGGATTCCGCCGACGTTGAACGACGTGACTTTCGCCGCAGGAATGGCCGGATGGCATCGCCCCGCCAGCGCCCGCAGCGGCCCGCCGATTTTGGTCATCGCCGCGCGGCCGTGGTTGATCCAGACATCGGTGTAGAGTTGTTCGAGCTGCCCCCGTCCCGCAAACGCGCGAGCGGCGGCGTAGTGTTCCCGCGCGTCGGTCTGCGTGACGATCCATTGAGTCGGGGAGTTGGCTGGTGGCATAGAGAAATGTTCCAGGGCGTGCCGCGGGCAAAGTCGGCGATGGAGCGAAGCCGCTCCGGATGAATTCGGTCAACTCGTTTAGCCTTCTCGCAGACGCTATGTCTGAGATCTGGAACCCGTCATTTTGATCAGGAAAATCAGGACGATCACGCCGATCAGCAGCGGATAAAGATTGATGAACGCCGTCCCGCGGAAATCGCGGAAGAGGTAAACGAGCAGGCCGATCGCGGTGACCATTTGGATCAGTTTTCCCTGGCTGTTCTGCAGCATGCGTTCGCACATCATGTAGAGCCAGCCGTAAAGGAGTCCGCCTTCGATCAGGCCCGCCAGGCCGAAGCGGAAATACCAATCGCCGACAAGGCCGGAGGAAATGGTGGTTCCTTCTAAATCGTCCTGCGACCGCCCGGTTACGACGCTATTGTACCAAGCCCACATCGGGTCAATCGGCTTGCTGTTCCAGAGGGCGCGGGGAATCGGCCCGTAGGCGAGGCGCCAGAGGAACTCCGGAATCGCCAGCACCACGCCTTCGCCGGGGAATTTGTTGTAAAAAAATGGAGCTTGCTCTGGGATCAGCGCCATGCCGGCCAGCCCTTCGGAGAACATGGAGTTGCCTTCAATCTCCGTCTTCACCTCGCCGATCTCGATGTTGTGAAAACCGATATTTCGGTAGGTGATCTGGATCTGCAGGATAACGAGAATGACAAGCCCGATGATGCCCGACGCCACGTACGCCTTGAGGCTAAACCGCCGCAGCATTTCAGCGGCCTGCGACTGATATTTGAGGAAGACCAGGAACAGCGCGGGCATGAAGATGTACGCCGTCTGCCCGCGCGTGCCGCCGCCGAACGCGAGCCCGCACTGGATCAGCCAGATGAAAATGCAGATGAGGGTAGTGAACAAACCCGGTTTGAAAATAATGACGTAGAAGATGGCGAAGATCGCGCCGATCTGTCCGACTTGCAGAAACTGTGAGAGATATGCGCCCCAGCTGTAGTTGACGTTTCCGGTTCGACCGACGATGAACCCCGCCTCGCCGCCGCGACCGCCAATCATGTCATTCAGGATGGCGAGCGGAAAAAATCCCTGTGTAAAAAAAATGTACGGCACCATCCCGATGAAAAACGCCACGAGAATGATTCCGAAGTACACGCCGTGCGAGCGCGGCTCGGGCAGGTTAGCGCCGATACTCTCCATCCGCTTCCATACCGGCAGATGCAGGCCGCACACCATGAAGAAAACGAAAATCTGGTGCAGGCAGACCGACTTGGCAACGACCGCCGGTGTATAGGCTGCCGGTACGGACGAAAAATCGACGAAGAACCAGTTCTTCATGTAGTCGACGCAAAACCACATGAGGATTCCGCCGAAGAGCGTAATCCCGCCCATGCCGAACCGGCGGGAGAAGACGGCGAACTCTTCGATCAGCATGATAATGCAGAGCAAAGTCAGCATCGCGAAACTCAAGTCGCTCAGGATCGGGATTCCCCCGCCGAGCCACGAGACGCCGCTGACAAGAACCGATGGCAGAAAAAATAGGGCTTGGAAGCGATTGCGCGGCGAGTATTCCAGGCTCGTCTGAACCGCGGCAGCGGGATCGAGCTCGCCGTAGTATTGGATCGAACTGGAACTCATTCACGACTCCTGAAAATCACTGACAGCCCGGCCGAATAACTCGAGGGCTTTCAACACCGCCTGAACCGGATCGGCCCGCTCGCGCCAAGCGTTGAGAACGCCCGCCGAGCCCGCCCGATAACGATCGGTGTTGGCCGAAAGTGTAACATCCGCCAGCGCCGCCCGCAGCGAAATTCCATCGCCGGCGGGGAAGATCCAGCCGTTCACGCCGTCGCGAACGAGCTCGGCGGCGGCCCCAACGGCATCGCTGGCAACAATCGCCATTCCCGCCGCGGCCGCTTCATTAATGACCAGCGCCCACGGCTCAATATCGGCCGGATGGGCGAGCACCTCGCCTGTCCGATAAATCGCGCTGACCGTTTTTTGATCGTCCACAAACCCCGTCCACTGAACCCGCGACGCCAGCGCCGGCGAAACCGACGCCTCCAGCGACTGCCTCAGCGGCCCGTCGCCGACGATCACCAAATCCCACTCCGGCCGATCGGCGGCGAGGTCGGCGAACGCACGCAGCAGCAGATCTACGCGCTTAATTGCGATCAGCCGCCCGCTGTAAACGATCCGCCGGCGGTTCGCAGGGAGATTGAACCGCTGGCGGGCTTGCTCGACCTGCTCGGGCGTGACGGACTGAATTAAATCGTAATCCGGCTCGTACGGCATCCATATGATCTTCTTCGCCTCGGCCCCGTATTTTTCGAAGTACGCCTGCCCGAGCGACCCGCACGGCATGACGCCCGCGGCCTGGCGCATCGCCCAGCGGACGACGGCGGATTTGGCGATCGCCTTCACTCCGGTCGCGCGATCGCCGCGAATGTTGCTGTCGCCCCAGAGCATCGCCGGCATGCCATTGCGACGGCACCATCGCAGCACGCGCAGGCGGGCGAGATCGTTGTAGCCGTTGACGATCACCAGGCTCGGCTGGTTGCGGCGGAACCAGTCGATGATCGCCCCGCCCTGCCGCCAAGGGCCTTCGATGTTCGCGAATGACACCGGCGAAATTTCGTCCGGCGGATTGATCTCCCACGGCGCATTGCTCTCGGCGTGCGTGAACAAACTGTGCAGCTTAATCGCCGGCAGCTCGCGGGCGATCCGCTGGTGCAGTGCGATGCGGTACGGCGTCATCGAATTGGCGAGAATCGCGAGCGGTGCGCGCCCGTAGAGTTGAAACGTCTGCGCCGCAATCCGATCCCACGTGTATTGATGGCCAAGCCGCTTGGCGGCGGCGCTTGCGCCTTCGCGGCGCGACGGGTCGTTCAGGAACTTCAACACCGCGCCGGCGATCGCCCGAGGTTCGAGCGGCACGATCTCGCCAGCGCCTTCCTCCGCCACGCGCGGAAAATGGCACGCCTCACTGATCACCACCGGCAGGCCGCAGGCGAGCGCTTCCACAATCGCGACGCTGAACCCTTCCTGCCTGCTCGGCAAAATGAAGAGCGAAGCGTCGACCATCGCCGCGAATTTCTCGCGGCCGTAGAGCGGGCCGGTGCGGATGACGCGATCGCCGAGCCCTGCGGCCGCGATGCGGGAATCGAAATCCGCTTCCGCGCCGTCGTTCGGGCCCACGACGACGAGCCGCAAATCGGGGCGCTGCGCTGCGACGATTGCGAATGAATCCGCGAGGAAATCCAAGCCCTTTTTTGGGTGCAACCGCGAGAGGAACAGCAGGTATGGGTGATCCGCGAGCTGCGGATATTTCTTTCGGAATTCCCCTGCCTGGGGCAGCGGCTTGAGTTGGTCGGGGTCGATCCCGTTGGGGATGATTTCGCACGGAGGAATCAAATAGAGCGGCGCAAGGAGTTTTGCTTCGTCGGGATTCAGTGCGTGAATGAACATCGCGCCGTTCAAGTCGCGGCGCAATCGCAGCGCGATGTACGCCTTCTTCACCCATGCGCTCTGCGACAAACTCCACGGATCGAGCATGCCGTGCGGGACGAAAACGTACGGCTTGCGGAATTTCCGCGCCAGCACGGCCGCCCGGTGCTGGATTTCTTCCCAGAGCGTGTGAATGTGCACCACATCGGCCGCGGCGATGAGCTCCGTGAGGATCGGGCGGATCTGCGGATGCCGCTGGAATTTGCCGGTCGCGGGGCCGATGAGGGAGACTTCAACGCCGGATTTGCGGAGCTCGTGCGCCAAATCCTGATCGGCGCCCTTGTCGTAAGTTGCGGCGACGGTCACCTGCGCGCCGAGTTTGCTCTGCGCGACCGCCAACCCCGCCAGCGCGACCGGCGGCCCGCCGGCTTTGCGGTCGAGACTGGAAATGACGTGCAGGATTCGCATGGGTGGGTACGCTTATTCCGATCTCGATTCTCAGATTTCATTAGTGGGGTCATTGTAGGGTGGGTTTCAACCCACCCTACAAGAACTCAATCAAACGAAATCTCACTTCCCCTTCGGGCCCTTCCAGTCGAAGGCCTGCACGTTGCTGAGCGCCACGCCGCGCGCCGTGTCTTCCTTCACCCGCATTAATTCGTGCTTTTTCGCCACGGAGAGGAATTCGTAGGTCGCAAGCAATCGACAGAAGACGAAGCCGGCTTTGCCGTCTAGTATGCCCAGGCGCAAGAAGTAGCTGTAGCAGAACCGCAGCGTCGGGCGCATCGGCAGCTTGCGGCTGAGCAGCTTGAGTTTGCGCCGCCGCGCCAGGTACTTGTTGCCGGTGACGCTTGCCGCCTGCCGTTCGCCAGCCACTTCAACCGCTGCTTCCCAGCTGCTGTACCGGTTGTGCTTTTCGATAAACGTGGTGATGTCAGGGAACGCAAAGTGCAGCATGTCGTGCTCGAGATAGCTGACCGGGCCGGTGGGGATCATGTGCTCGTGCACTTCGTTATCGCCCGATCCGGTGTCGTCGAAGCTGGTGAGCCGCTCGTACTCCCCGCGGCCGCGCTTGAGTAGGCGGAGATTCCAGCTCGGGTAATAGCCGCAATGCCGCAGCCACTGGCCCATGAAAATGAATCGCCGATTGACGTAGTATCCGACGTAAGTGTCGTCCTTAATCACCTCGGCCACTTCGGCGGCCAGTTCGGGGACGATCCACTCGTCGGCGTCGACGAACATCACCCACTCGTGTTTGAGATCGGCGTGGCGAAGGGTCCAGTTGCGCTTCTTGGGCCATCGGCCGTCCCAGTCGAAATCGATCACTCGCACGCCGTACGCCGCCGCGATGGCGATGGTGTCGTCCTTGCTGTTGGAATCGACGATCACGACGTCATCCGCCCAGCGGAGATGGTCGAGGCAGCGCGGCAGGTTATTGGCCTCATTCTTCGCGGGAATGACGACGCTGACGGGCACCTTGACGATGCCGTCGAATCCGGAAGACATTGTCGGACCTTGGGTTGGCGAGTTCATCCTTTAGTGCTGACAACTATTATATCGGCAAAGCGGGCCATGGATTGTCATGCGAATGCCGATAAAACGGTAGACGCGCCGAAGCGGTCGCGGGAAGATTCCGCGCACGCATAGACCGACAACTATGATGCCACAGCCGCCGCCGACAACTCCCGAGCAAGGAAAGCGCTGGCCGTACTCGCCCGGCCATTACGCCGCGCGGCTGGCGTGGGCGATCGTTCGCGCGACCGTCTGGCCGCTCGCATGGAAGCGCGTGCCGGCGTTGCGGTGCGCGATCCTTCGCCTGTTCGGCACGAAGACGAACCTTAAGTGCGAGCTCTCCGCCTCCTGCCGGGTCGAAATGCCCTGGCAGCTCACGCTCGGCCAGCATTCCGCCATCGGCCAGCGCGTGCAACTGTACAATCTCGGCGAAATGATCATCGGCGACCGCACGATCATCTCGCAGGACGTATACCTGTGCGGCGGCAGCCACGATTACACCAGCCCGACGTTCGAGCTGATCCGCTCGAAAATCGTGATCGGCAACGACGTGTGGATCGCCGCCGGCGCGTTCATCGGCCCGGGCGTGACGGTGGGCGACGGCGCGGTCGTCGGCGCACGGGCCGTTGTGATGAAAGACGTGCCGCCCTGGAGCGTAGTCGCGGGGAACCCGGCGCGGTTGGTGAAGAAGAGGGAGATTAGGAAATGAAACAAATGCAGAATGCAGAATGCAGAATGCAGAGTGAAAGTCGCAGAGATATGGCGTCGCCAAATTCTATGTATATCAAATTCTGCATTCTGCATTCTGCATTTTGCATTTCTCAAGCATCCTGACTTATGCCCCAGCCGCCCCTCAACCTCCTCTTCGTCATCGTCGACCTTTACGGCGGCGCGGGCGTCTATTGCAAGACGCTGGCGACCGGCCTGCGCCGCTACGCCAATCGGCCGATCCGCTTGCACCTGATGACCTTCCGCTCGCCGGCGATGAGTGATGAAGACACGCTGCTGTTCGACGAGGTGACGAAGCTCAACCTGCCGGTGCACAGCGATTGGCGGCGGTCGTTCGAGACCGTGCGCGACATCCGCCGGCTGACCGACGCGATCGACGCGGCGCCGGCGGACATCACGCTCACCATCGGCACGTACGCCAACCTGCTCACGCCGTACGTGGCGCCCAAGCGCCGGATCATCCTCACCGAGCACGTGCACCTTTCCGGCCGGCTGGGCGAGAGCAAATCGCGCGTGGTGTTGCCGAAACTGATCCGCTGGCGCTACCCGGGCCACACGGTCGTCGTGCCGAGCCAGGGGGCGGCCGATGATCTTCGCGACCGCTACGGGCTGGACGACGTACGCGTGATTCCGCACGGCCTGGATGCCGATCGCATCATCAAACTCGCGGAAGAAACGCCCGCCGACCTGCCGAGCCATCCGTACATGATCGCCGTGGGAAGGCTCGTGCCGCAGAAGGATTATCCGACGATGCTCACCGCCTACGCCGAAGCGTTCGGCCGCGGCGTGAAGACCGATCTACTCATCATCGGCGGCGGCTCGCAGCGCGAACCGCTCGAGGCGCTCGTCGGCAAACTCGGCATCGGCGCGAACGTGAAATTCCTCGGGCACGTCGATAATCCGTACCCGTACATCAAGCACGCGAAAGCACTGGTGCTCAGCAGCGTGTACGAAGGCTTCGGCCTGGTGCTACTCGAGGCGATGACGCTCGGCGTGCCGTGCCTCAGCACCGACAGCCCGAGCGGCCCGGCGGAAATCCTTCACAACGGCGAGTTCGGCTTCCTCGTCCCGCCGCGCGACGCGCACGCGATGGCCAACTCGATGTTGGAACTGATGAGCTTCCCTTCCAACCGGCACCTACTGATCGACAAGGCCGTGCAGCGTACCCAAGAGCTGAGCCTGGCGACGATGACAGCTCGTTACCTCGAGCTCTTCGACGAAATTCCCGCCGAAATCGCCCCCGCCGCGGGCGAATAGCCCTTACGTCCCATACGCCGAATCAGATATTCACCCATGCGCATACAAGCGATCCCCCGCTGCCTTAAAAGCAGTGCGCGCGCTACCATTTTTTTGTTGCAGGAAACGAGTCAACAAACTCTTTGGAGAATGTCATGATCAAGCCATCAAAAAAAATAGACCCGGAAAATGCTGAAGCCTATGAAAAAACTCATCCCGACCCGATCACCGGCGCGCCGGGATCGCACCCCATCGGAACAGGCGTTGGCGCCGCGGCGGCGGGAGCGGCGGGATTGGCGGTCGGATCCATTGTCCCGGGCGTCGGCACGATCCTCGGCGGCACGATCGGCGCTGCCATCGGCGCGATCGCCGGTGGACTGGCGGGCAAAGGCCTGGCCGAAGCCATCGACCCTTCCACCGAAAACAACTACTGGCGAAACGAATACCGCAATCGCAAGTATTACGATTCGGCCCTCGACTACGACACCGATTTCGCTCCGGCGTATCGGTACGGCTGGGAATCTTTCGTGATGTACAACAGCCGACCGCAGGACGAAGTCGAAGAGCAACTCCGCACCGAGTGGCCGAAGAAGCGCGGCACGAGCCGGCTGGAATGGGATCGCGCCCAGCACGCCGTGCGCGACGCGTGGGATCGCGTGAAGAACTTGCACTCGCGCGACCGTTCGGATTCATCGGCGGGTGATTCGATATCGAAATCGCACCGTTGATCGCCAGCCTTCAACCGGCACAGGGGCCGGCCGGGCGTTATCCGATTTTTGGGTACCGCCCGGATTTTCTTGCGCGCGGTTCGAGTGGCGTCAAAACACTCCAATTTCGTCATACTGAGGTACTCCGAAGCATCTAGCTTCCTTAGGGAAATGGGCTGGATCCCTCGGAGTACCTCAGGATGACGTCGAAGTGAGGTTGCCGAACCCGCCGCCGCTGCGGACAATGGATTCATGTCCACCAATTGGCAAAGCCTCCACGATAATTCCTTTCAAAACACCCGCGTTCTCGTGACCGGCGGGGCGGGGTTCATCGGTTCGCACTTGTGCGGAGCGCTCTCTGTGCTGGGCGCTAAGGTGATCGCGCTCGACGACCTTTCCGGCGGGCATCGCGAAAATCTCACCGGCATGGCGAACGTTGAATTCGTCGAGGGATCGATCCTTGATCAGCCGCTGCTGGCCCGCGTGACCAACGGATGCAAATACGTGCTGCACGAAGGCGCGCTCGGATCCGTGCCGCGATCAGTGGCCGAGCCGCGGTTGTTTCAGGAAGTAAACGTCACCGGCACGCTGAACGTGCTCGAAGCCGCCCGCGCCGCCGGCGTGAGTCGGTTGGCCTTCGCCGCCAGCAGCAGCGCGTATGGAGACAGCGAGACGTTGCCGAAGATCGAAACGATGCCGACGCACGCCAAGAGCCCGTACGCCGCGAACAAAATCGCCGCCGAGGCGCTGATGACCGCGTACGCCGCCAGCTACGGGCTTGATACGGTGGCGCTCCGCTACTTCAATATTTTCGGCCCGCGGCAGAACGCCAACAGCGCCTACGCCGCCGTGATCGCCGCGTTCGCTAAAGCGCTGCTTGCCGGCGAGCGGCCGATCATCTACGGCGACGGCGAGCAGTCGCGCGATTTCACCTACGTCGACAACGTCGTCCACGCAAACCTGCTGGCGCTGCGATCCACCCGCGCGCTCGCCGGCGCGACGATCAACATCGCCTGCGGACGGCGCATCACCGTCACGCAATTGGCCGACCGCATGGCGGCGCTTTGCGGCCGCGCCGATCTCACGCCGATCTACAAACCCGACCGCGCCGGCGACGTGAAGCACTCGCTCGCCGATCTCTCCCGCGCCGAAACGCTGCTGGGTTACGATCCCATCACGCACTTCGATGACGGACTGGCGACGACGATGGCGTGGTACCGCGAGCAGGCGGGAAAATAGATTTCCGGTACTAATGCAGTTTGATTTTTCGTGCCACGGGCGGCCCGCCCGTGTATTGTTTCCGCCCGAAACCATGGGCGAGCCGCCCATGCCACTTCAAAACTCACCACCAGCAGATTTCCGAATAATTCCAACGCGTCGATCGCGTTTTCGAGCCAGTCATTACTCGTTTTCACGCATTCCCTTGATTTCCCCGCAAAACCACCGTATATTTGTTTCTTCAATGAAACGCCTCGCAGTAACCATTCTCTGTCCCCCGCACATGCCGGGCCGCATTCATACGATGCGTCGCTCGCTTGGCATGCGGCGATCTGCATCGATGTCGGTTTGTAACTAACCGAACGGCCGTCGCATCGCGGGCAGGAAACGCCCGCAAATCAGAACTAAAAATACAACTGGAAGAACGCCCGCGGAAATACCGTCGGCATTTGGAGGACGATCATGAGCACGACCACTTTGGCATTGGACGACCGAAATACCACCACCCTCGACGACCTGTTCGCCGGCGAGCAAAACGTCTGGGCGTCGCTCGATTCCTCGTACGATCGCGGCCTGCGCGCGGGGCAGGCGCAGGCGCTGCGCGATCACCTCGGCCTGCTGCTGGCGACGGCGCAAAACCAAATCGCCAAACGCCCGCATGATCGCGAGGCCATCCTGGCTTTCGTAGCGAGGCTGCAAAGGGTGCTCGTGAACGAAGTCGAAGGCGAGGCCGACCCTTTTGAATTTGACGGCGGATTGGGCATCTGATTCGGAACACCAATCCGCCGTCCCTTTAACAACGGGCGGCGGGTTCCGATGCGATGCCGCCGACTAGAGAAGAAAATCCGCGAAGGCGCAAGCGAACGGCCACCCGATTGGGCGGCCGTTCCCTTGCGCCTTCGCGGATTTTCTTCTATGGGACTGACTACGACTGCTGACCGCGCGCACGTTCCCGCCGGATTGAAATCATCACCACCACCCCGCCGATCAGTCCGCCGAGGTACCCGCCGAGGTGAATGCCCCACGCTGCCATGAAGTGTGGCGGGCGGAAGATCTCGGCGTGCCAAAGGTCACGGAAATCCGCCTGCCAATTCAACCAGCCGATCGCGCCGAGTAACCCGCCGAGCGCGGCTAGCCCCGCCGCCAGCGCGATCACGATCGGCAGACGTCGAAATAATTTTCGATAGGTGAGAGACGGCCGCATCGGTTGCGGATTGTTCGCGATGAGCATGACCGCGCCGAGCAGCAGGCCGACGGTCCATGTCGCCTGCATGCCGATTTTCATCGCCTCCCAGTGCAGCGCGCCAGGATCAGGCGGCAGCACCGGGCCGAGCACGTTGAACAGTTCTTTGCCGTAGTAGAAGTATTCCCAGGAGATTCGGCTGGTGATTTGATCGTTGACCGCGCCGTACGCCATCGCGCCGACCGCGCACGCGAGCAGGAAGCAGTACTCCCGCCACCGCGTCGCCGCGCGCCCGTGGCGGCGATAGTCCACGATCGCCAGATAAGCGAAGACCGCCCCGCCGACGCACAATCGCGCGAGCAATCCGCCGGGCGTGTGGAGCAGCCAGTTCAGGCGGCGACCGATTGAAAGCGAACGCGGCCGTCGTTCTTCTTGGATTGATTCGCGTCGACCGAAAACGCCGTCGCCGATGACGGCGGCTCGATCAGCTTGTTCATCTCCGCGTTGATCTCGCTCTGCAACGTCCGCAGCTCGTCCTGCAGCGAGTGCCGCTGAGCAGCCAAGGCCGTGAATTGCTCTTCGACGCGCTGCAGCAGCGTCATCTTGGCGTGGGTTTTCTGGAGGAGGCTGGCGACGGGCGAAGACTCTTTGGAGGCATTTTCCTGTGACATGGCGGTTCCTATTGTGATTGAAATCGGACCATTCATTGTCGTCACGAAACGCGAGTTTTCTTCGTAAATTTTAGGCGCGGCGACGGCGGGGAAAAATTGCTCTTGCGGTATGAGGGTTATGGGACGGTCGGCAGGATTTTTTACCACGGAGGCACGGAAGCACGCTCGACGATTCACACCGCTTGTTTGAATGAAGCCTGTTTTAGTTTTCGTTTTCAATGCCCGAAGGCAAATCGGCGTGGATTCTCGAGCGCGCCTCCGTGCTTCAGTGCCTCCGTGGTAAGAAAATCCGCGATCAATCACCATACTTCTGCCGGAGCCGGCCGCTCAGGCGCAGGAGCAGCTGCATCCGCTCGAACTCCTCCGCCCAGTCGGCAATGGCGGCGGCCATCTCGTCAGCATCGGGGGCGGCCAGCGCGATCGGGCACGACGCGCCCAGCTGCCGCTTGGCCATCGCGCGGTAGCGGCTGATCGTGCGGTCGCCGAAAATGCCGCACAGCTCGAAATCCTCCGCCAGGAAAAACGTAACCGGCACGCGGTCGCCGGCGTTGATTCGCACTAGCTCCACCAGTTCGCGGTTTTGGTCGCGCTCCAAAAACCGTAGATCGATCTTGCCGGGATTGCTCTCCGCGAGGCGCTGCTGCAGCGGGCACTGCTGCACGCAGTCGCCGCACCAGATGCCGCTGATCACCAGCACGTTCATCTGCCGGGTGAATCCGTTGAGCAACTCGTGTTCGATCGGCGTGATTTTCGCGACGTCGTAAACGGTCGCCCACCGCTTCTGCTGCTCCGGCTTGCCGGCGGCAACGTACTCGGCGTAAGGTTTGGCCCTGGCGAACTGTTCTGCGAGATAGGTTGCTTTCATGACCCGATGATAGCACGACTTTCGACGTTTGGAGCAGCGTCCGAGTCGCCGCTAACGATCCGCCGTTCGTTCTGTCCGGTTCAATGTACTTTAATATGCGTCGATGTGCGAAGCCGCATGCGACATCATGGGTTTTTCGCGTCAAAACCCCCGTCGTTCGAGTTTCTATTTTCGGATCGACCGGCAGATGGTAGATTCTACTGTGACTTCCGCACGGCGGATTGAATGAGGCCTGCATGATTCCCAGTCGAACGATTCAATCCGTCGGCATCGCGTGCTTCTTGCTGCTGGCGATTGCATCGCCGGCCCTTTCCGCCCCGACCACCAAGCCGACGACGGCCCCGGCGAAAAAGGTCACCTACTCACAGGTCGTCCATCAGCAGGCTTCGAAGATTCTCGACCGCCTGCAATCCGACAACAATATCGACGCGGCCGTGAAGGCCTCGGGAGAATTGTTCGATCAGGTCACGCTTTATTCGCAGGACAGCCAGCTCGATGCGTTCCGCGAGGCCAGCTTCACGCTCCGCCTCACGCGGCAGCTTTCCGACGTGGCCGACGAGCAACGCGCCGATCTGCTGCAGTACCTCCGCAGCAACCAGGACCTGGCCAACGCGCTGGTATTCCTCATTCGGCCGAGCGCGTCGCGCGGGAATAAGCCGGAGAACGTTTACGCCCTGCTCAATCGCCTGCGCGAGAAGCACAGCGAGAAGCTGAACGCCTACGCGAACCTGACGGCCGCCATCTGCGTCGTACACGCCACGCCGATGACCCTGCGGATCAACGAAAACAAAGTCACCGCCGCCGACCCGGAGGCCATCTGGGACTTCTACGTGAAGAACGAAGCGAAGATGTTCTTCGGCCTGAAGAACGTGCCGGCCGAGTTGCTGGTGTACGTTGTGGACAGCGGCGCGAGCATCGATGAAATGCAGTGGGCGCTCGATAAATATGCCGGCGATCGCGGTATCGGCTCGCACTTTTTTGACATCAAGTACGACTACGATGCGTTCCGCAAAGGCACCGAAAAAGCCGTCACCGCCAACGGGTACACGCTGCAGAACATCCTCAAGTACGGCGGCGTGTGCGCGGACCAGGCGTATTTCGCGACGACGATCGGCAAAGCCATCGGCGTGCCGACGGCGTACACCGTCGGCTCATCGGCCGAGACCGGGCACGCGTGGGTCGGCTTCCTTCAAGCCGTCGGCAGCAAAGGCGGATGGAATTTCAACGCCGGGCGATACACCGCCTACCAGGGCGTTCGCGGTAACTGCCGCGACCCCGACACCCGCAGGTCGATCCCCGACAGTTACGTCTCGCTCCTGAGCGAGTTAATCACCACCAAGCCCGTCGAGCGGCAGAACTGCATCGCCCTGACCGACGCGATCTATCGCCTCGAGGGCGCGCTGACCGCGCAGGAAACGATCACCGCCGCCGCGCCTGAAGGCGTCGTTTCGACCACCGCGCGAGCCAATCCGCGCAAGCCGGATGTCGCGACCATCCTCGGGCTGACTGAACTCGCGCTGCACCAATCGTCCGGGTTCGCGCCGACGTGGCTTGTCGTTCGCGATATGGCCATCGATAAGCAGCTCACCTTGGCCGACAAGCGCCACTGGGCGGACCTGCTGATGAAACTGGGCGCGCAGAAATACCCTGATTTCACGCTCGCCATCCTTCTGCCGATGGTGCAGACGGTGACCGACGTGAAAGAGCAGGACGGCCTGTGGCTGGCGCTGCTGCCGATCTTCAAATCCCGCTTCGATCTCTCCGCCGCCATCAAGATGGCCCAGGCCAGCATGTGGGAAGAGAACAACCAGCCCGACAAGGCCGGCCAGTGCTACATGGAAGTCGTCGACAAGTACGCCAACGCCGGCCCGTTCATCCTGCCCGCACTGGCCGGTGCGGAAAAAATGCTCGTCAGCACCAACCGCGCCGACAAAGTCGTCACCCTCTACGAGCAGGCCTGGGCCCAAACCAAGCAGCCGCAGGAAATGAACAAGCAGGCGACGGCCCAATCCAACTGGTACCGCGTGGGCAAGCTCTACGCGACGAAGCTGAAAGATGCCGGCAACACGAGCAAGGCCGATACGGTGATCGATAAGATCAACAGCAGCAACGGGGAAGCTAGCGGTAAGTAAGCGCCTGCGTTTAGCCGGCGAGCTTGCTCGCCGTTTAACGCCACACGGCGAGCAAGCTCGCCGGCTACATAAAGCATTAGAGCGTATCACTTTCACTTGTATCGCGTGATTTTCTGTCAATGTCATCCTGAGGCAATCCGAAGGATCTAGCCGACTGCGCGGGAAGACTAGATCTTTCTGAGTACCACGGGATGACAATATACCTGAACTTGAAATGCTCTGGATCAATCGTCAATCATTCAAAGAATCTTTGAAGCGGGGTCGCCTGACTCCCGCTTAATGATGATCGCCGTCATGTCGTCCAGTTGCGGCGCACCCGCCGCAAACGCGTTCGTCGCCGCCAGCAGATGCTTCAGAATTTCCGCCGCCGATTTCGCATAATGCTCCACCATCACCGCGGCGACGCGGTCCTTGTCGAACTGCTCGCCGGCGGGGTTGTGGTATTCGTAAAAGCCATCGGTCAGCAGTACCGCCAGATCGCCCGGCTGAAGTTCGATCCGCTCGGCCGACGGGCTGTCGCCGGCTTCCATGATGCCCAGCGGCAGCATCGTCGCGTTCATCCACACCAGCGATCGATCGAACGCGCGAAAATGCAGCAGCGGCCCCTGCCCGGCGGAGTAGTAGCTGATCGCGTGCGACCGCGGATCGAGCAGCCCGAGAAACGCCGTCACGAATCGCTCGGCCGCCAGATCCTGGCAGAGCTGGCGGTTGATCTGCGAGAGCAACTGATCGAGCCCCGCGCGCAGCCGCACGCCGATGCGCAGCATCGCCCGCACCTGCGTGACCGACAGCGCCGGCCCGATGCCGTGCCCCGTCGCATCCGCCAGCAGCAGCACGAGCGAACGCGAATCACCGCCGCCCGCTTGGTTCTCGCCCGGCAGCGCGACGATGTCGAAAATATCCCCGCCGGTCTGCTCGGCTGGGAGGGAATACGTTGCGATGTCGTAACCCGGGCACGGCGGAATGATCGTCGGCAGCACGTCCATCTGGATTTTCCGCGCGACGGCCAAATCCCGTTGCGTTTTCGTGCGCTCGTCTCTCAGCGAGTCGCGCTCCTTCAATCCGCCGGCCATTTCGTTCAGCGCGACGCCGAGTTGGCCGAGCTCGTCGTGCCGCTGCAGATTCACCGGCGAATCGAAATGACCGGCGGCGATCTGCTGCGTGCCGCGGACGAGTTCCTGCACCGGCCGGGCGAGCCGCCGCGCCATCCAGCGGCAGAGCACCACCGCCGCCAGGCACGCGGCGATCGAGAACATCAGGATTTGCTT
This sequence comes from Tepidisphaerales bacterium, assembly GCA_038329865.1. Taxonomy (GTDB): domain Bacteria; phylum Planctomycetota; class Phycisphaerae; order Tepidisphaerales; family Tepidisphaeraceae; genus JANMES01. Next base: position 75,002 of record JBBQNK010000010.1, read on the forward strand.
TTGCAGTTCGCGCAGCGGCTGAAGCGCCTGATCGAGCGAGCTGGCGAGCACCAGCCGCCCGGGCGAGCCGGGGCCCGGGTTGAGTTCAAATCGCTGCCCGATGAAACGCTCGCCGCCGGCGCGAAATTCGATCGACTCCGCCGGCCCGAGCGACTGCGACGCCGGCTGGGTGGCGGCCGCGATCGCGACCACCGGCGTGGCGGAAGAGAACGCGTCGATCCGCGCATCCGCGCCGGCGGCGCTGGCCTTGGCGATCACGCGATCGTTCGCGAAGAACCACGCCGCAAGCGGCGCGTCGCCCGCCGACAACGCCGCGCCGGCGGTGGCTGTCGGAACGCCCGCCGGGGCAACCGTGGCTCCGCCGGCCGGATTGGTCGGAGCGGTTGCCTGCACCGGCGCATAAAAACCGCCGCGCTGCGACACCAGCTGCCGGCGCACCCAATCGTCGTTCACGCGATACCCGACGAAGTACGCGTGGCTCGGCGCGTCGGCCAGCTGCGTGCGCAGCGGCACGCCCATCGCCAGGAACAATCCGCGCGGCAGCAGGATGTATTGATCGACGGGTCGCCCGGCAGTGCGGCGCGATTCGACGCCGTCAACCGCGATCGATCCGCCGCCGCTCCCGCCGATCACTGCATCCACAGGCCAGTGAATCGTGTCGGCCGACAAAGCTTTTTCCAGGTCCGGATCGCCCGGCGCCGCCGTCAGCAGCACTTCGCCGGCGGCGTTCACCAGCACGTGAAACGCCGGCGGGCCGGCGGTGCTGCCGAGCTCCGTCTGCACGGTCCGGCCGAAAATTTCCTGCCGGAGCTGCTCGCGCGTGGCGGCGTTGCTCGATTCGTCGGCCTCCTGAAGCATCGATCGCAGCTTCGGCTCTTCGAGCAGCGTGCGGACGATCTTGCCGATCTGCCGGTGCTCGTCATCGAGATGGGCGACGTACCCGGCGATGGCGGCGCTGGTCCGCTCGTCGCAGCGGCGGGTTTCGTAGCGCGTGATGTTGAGGGTAACCACCCACGCCAGCGTGGCCGACGTGCCGACCGCAATCAGCAGCGCGAGCAGGAGAATCTTCGTGCCGAATCGCATGGCGAAGGTGTTATATCACGTGGCCTGCGAGCAAGGCGCGAAAACTTTCCTGTGACACTCGTGTTTGCCGGAAAATGATATGGAATGAACGCGGAGACGCGGAGTAAGGGAGAAGACAAATCTACTTTTTCTGAAGCCTTCTCCTCTCCTCCGCGTCTCCGCGCTCATTTCTTTTGCGACCGAGCGTTATTGCTTCCCGCCGAGATGATTCACGCTCACGCTGACGGCGGCCTTCGTCGTCTCGTTCGGCTTGAGCGTCAGTTCGATCGTCGATCCCGGCAGGCGCGGGTGCCAGGTGTGGGCGGTGTATTTCCCCGGCGGGAGATTGTTGAACGTCACGGTTTCGCCGGCGCGGGCGAGCGCGAACCACTCGCTCGGCACGGCGTATAAAACGGCGATCGGCGGCTGGGCGGGGTCGACGAGAATCTCGATCAGTCCCGCGCCGTGGCCAAGGCCGATCTGCGCCAAACCGCCGGGCGCGATCGGGGGGAGCGTGAATTCATTTCCGTCGGAAACGCTATACGGGGAAATTCGCGCGGCCGAGCCGTTGCGGATCGTCAGCACGTCCCCGACCGCCACCGGCTGTACGCCGGCGACGATCGCGCCCGTATCGATCAACAACGGTTGAGTCGGGGCCGGGTATCTGACGAGCGATTTTCCGGCGGGCGCCTCGTGCTCCAGCCACACGATGATTCCGTCGAGCGACGCGTAATCGATCCGCTCCATCTGCCCGCGGACGGCGGCGGAGTTGGCGTAGTCGCCCATGCCGGGATCGCCAGGGCGCGGCGCACCTGTTTTCGGCTCGGCCGACACCTTCAGCACCACGGCCGACATCCCCGGCGACGGCGTCACCCCGCCGCACCCGCCGGCGGCGAGAAGGACGAATGCGAGGAGGATGGGGAGGCGTCGTGTCATGCTGATTTCGGAATCAATGTGCCACAGAGGGCACAGAGGACATAGAGAAAATCAATTCACAGAATTTTCTTTTCTGTATCCTCTGTGTACACCGTGGCACATTGTATTTGATTCACTTCCGCTTCAACTCCACATTGATTTCGACCGGCTTCTCATCAACCGCAACCGCTGTCGTCACTTCCGGAAACCGCCGCCGGCGTTGCCATGTTTTCAGCGTCCATTTTCCCGGCGGCACATTGGCGATTTCGTAATGGCCGGCGGCGTCCACCCGGCTGAAGAGCGGCGTGGGGGCGACGAAGATCACGCCGTCCATGTAGCGGTGGATCGAGCAAAAGAGGAAGACCGGCCCGGGCTTGTCGAACGTCTCGGTCTTGTTCACGCCGGGGCCGTACAGGCCCAGGTCGAACCGCTTGGCGGCGGAGTCGGAAAAAACGTTGTGCTCGATCGGGCGGTTCTCGTCGTTGAGAAATTCCACTGTCTGCCCGACGGAAATAATCACCAGCTTCGGCGAGAACTGCGCGCTCTTCTGAGAAATCTTCACCGGCTGGGTCGCCGGCGAAACCGCGCGAGCGCCGTCGGCGGACTCGAGATAAACCACCATCTCCGAAAGCGGCACGTCGCCGTCCGCCTTCACCGTGCCGCGGACGCTTGCGGTGGGTTGCGTCGTCGGACCGGCCAGCGCGGATGACACCGTGAAGACGCCGCAACACAACGTCATCAGAACAATGGCAGCTAAATGACGCACGAACACGAGCATCAACAGTCCCCTAGTTCCCATCAGGCCGAATCGGAATTGTGTTAGACAATGCCGGATACAACGATGGTACAAAACACGATACGAAAGACGCAAAGAAAATGAAATCGGTATCGCCGAAAGTGCGGCAAAAGGCTTACAAAATGTGTCGCTTTTTGAATATTAAATTTTCCGCGACGTTGGTGCAGCGCGCCGGCATGCGCGCAGTTATGGGTCGAGTGTTCATCGTCCCTTCATCTAGCGGAACGTGTTTGTACTGAAGAATATTGTTTCTGTTGTAAACATTTTTTGCAATTCCAAGTGCGCACTGTCTAGGATGAGCGGCAGTGCTGAGTCGCACCCCTACGGTGCTAAAGCATTTTGTATTCAAGCATCCTTCCCGCGCGTTGTCTGGACAACCCGATGCACACCAAGATTCACACCTTCGAGGTCCGGTATGATTTCCCGCCATTCTTCTTCGGAAGACAAATATTGTTTTTTCCCGACTTTTCCGTCCGTCCCGGCTACGGCCGTGCAGCGGATTAGTCGCGCCATCATTGAATCCCTTGAGAAGCGAACGTTTCTCTCCGCTGACGCTGGTCTGGCGGCGCTTTATTCGATGACGCCGGTGCAGAGCACGGTGGTCGATCTGTCGGGCTCGGGCAACGATGCAACGGTGGCGAATAGCCCGACGATCGTCGCCGGCCAGGTAGGTCTGGCGATGGACTTCAGCCCAAGCCGCAGCGACCGGCTGGTTGTATCTGATAGCAATACATTGGATATAACGTCGCAAATCACGATTTCCGCCTGGGTTCGGCCGGATGCGAAGCGGCAGTCGATGGTCATCGTGAAGAAAGGGACCTTTGACTCGGTCGATGGATACGAGCTCGGCCTTAGCAACAACGGCAAGCTCTTTTTCCGCCTGAACTAGGCTTCGGCCGGCAATCGATTTCGTATCGATTCGAAGACCAGCTATCCGACCGACGGAAAGACATGGGTCCACGTCGTAGGTACCTACGACGGCCAAACCCTGCGAATCTACGTCAACGGCCAGCTCGAAGCCGCCAAGCGCGGCCAGGTGGTCATTGGCACGAACAACGTGGCATTAACCGTCGGCGCCGAGGCCGACGGCTACCGCACGATCGACGGCGCGATCGACGACGTGCGCGTCTACGACCGCGCCGTGTCGGCCGGTGAAGTCACCGCGCTGTTCAAGATGACCGAAGCCGCCGAAGGTCTGGAGATCACGCCAACGCCTGGTCCCGTGACAGACCCGACAACGGATCCCACGCCTAGCCCAACGCCCGACCCCACGCCCGATCCGATCCCGACCGTCGAGCAATCGCTCAGCCTTCTTTTCTACGGCAACAGCTTCACCAACGGCTATCAGAAGGGCAAAGGCGACGTCACACCCGTGCCGGATCTGCTCAGCGACATCGCCGTAGCCGCCGGCCATCCGGCGCCGACGATCGTGAACAAAGCCGTCGACGGCAAAGACCTATCGTACGCCCTTTCGAAATTCTCCGCGGCGTCGGTCGATTCGTCGCTCGACTTCGTGGTGTTCCAGGAATACTCAACCAAGCCGACGACCATCAACTACCAGGGCCGCGGCGATCCCGCCCAATTCAAGGCGGATGTCGCGGGACTTTTCGCGGAAATCAACGCCATCGCCCCCAATGCCCTGCCCGTCCTTTACGAAACCTGGGCCCAGCCGCCGGTGGCAGTAACGGACTTGAAGAATTACTACCCCGGCCTCTCCGCAACGGCGGCGTCGAACAAGATGCAGGCCGAGCTGCAGAAGTACTACGCACAGGCCGCCAGTGTCCTCGACCAAACCGCCGGCGACGGCGCGACTCGCATCGCCGGCGTCGGCGACGCCTTCCAGCAGGCCGGCTGGACAGGCCTGTTCAGCAGCGACAACCACCACGCCAACAACGCCGGATACGCCCTCTCGGCCCTGGTGATGTACGACACGATCTACCAGACGACCGCGCAAGGCGTCGACCTGAGCAAGATGTTTTCATCGCTGGGCATCTCCGCATCGCAAGGCGCGCGACTGGTCTCGATCGCCGACAGCGTGGCGGGCGCGGGGTGAACAGCCGCGGGCGATCTCGCTCATGCGTGGCAATCGTAGCGAGCGACCGAAGAGGCTGGAGCAACTTCGACGCAAATATAGCGGGATCGCGCAAACCTTCCGTAGCCGCGAACGCAAGTTCGCAGTTCTGGAAATCGTGCAAGTCCGCGAACTTGCGTTCGCGGCTACGAATAGACAATTCGAATTGACCGGAAATGCTCTGAAAAAAACGTGCTAGGCGAACCCGCGCTTTACGCCGGCACGATGTGATCGCGTTTGCCCTTCACGTCTTTCATCGCGTTGCGGGTGTCAAGGATCAGCTTCGCGTGGTCGGCGATCATCTGCCAGTCGTAGGCCTTGTGGTGCGTGGCGATCAGCACGCAGTCGTAACCCGCGAGCGAGGCCGGCGTGAGCGCGACGCTCTTCATGCCGAGGTCGTACTTGCGCATCTTGTGCGTGCCGGCGACGTGCGGGTCGTTGTAATCGACGGCCGCGCCTAGCGCGTCGAGTTTTTCGATCAGTTCGAAGCTGGGGGATTCTCGGATGTCGTCGATGTCGGGCTTGTACGCCAGGCCGAGGATGAGAATCTTCGAGCCCTTGATCGACAGGCTCCGCTCGTTCATCGCCAGCGTGAGGCGACGGATGACGTAGTCGGGCATCGCGTGGTTAATCTCGCCGGCCAGTTCGATGAAGCGCGTGGGCATGCCGACTTCGCGGGCTTTCCACGTGAGGTAGAACGGGTCGATCGGAATGCAGTGCCCGCCGAGCCCTGGGCCGGGATAGAACGCCTGGAAGCCGAACGGCTTGGTGCTGGCGGCGGCGATGACTTCCCAGACGTCGATGTCCATCGCCGTCAGCAGCATCTTCATCTCGTTCACGAGCGCGATGTTGACGGCGCGGTAAATGTTCTCGAGCAACTTGGCGCTCTCAGCCACCTCGGCGCTGCTGACGAGGACGACTTTTTCAATCGCGTGCCGATAAAGCGCGGCAGCGACTTCACCCGATGCGGCATCAACTCCGCCAACGAGCTTGGGAATGTTGTGCGTGGAGAAATCCTTGCGGCCCGGGTCTTCGCGCTCGGGCGAGAAGGCGAGGAAGAAATCGGTGCCGAGCTTCAGGCCGCGCGCTTCCAGTCGAGGGAGCAGCACTTCGCGCGTCGTGCGCGGATACGTCGTCGATTCCAGCACGACGAGCTGGCCCGGTCGTAACGTTTTCGCGATGTCATCGGCCGTGCGGACGACGTAGCTGAGATCCGGCTCAAGATGCTTGCCCAGCGGCGTCGGCACGCAGGAGATGATCGCATCGCACTCCGCCAGCCGGCTGAAGTCGGCGGTGGCGGCGAAGGGGGCGCCGGCGAGCAGATCGCGCGTGAGGTCATCCCCCAGGTGCTTGAGATAATTCCGACCGGCGGTGAGGTCTTCGATCTTCTTCGGGTCGACGTCAAACCCGATCGTCGCGAACCCCGCGCGGTGAAACGTCGCCAGCAACGGCAGGCCGACGTAACCGAGACCGATCACGCCGACGACGGCGGATTTGTCGTTGATTCGAGAGAGGAGCGACATTGGAGTGATTGTGACATGGAATTGCGGGAAGCGGAAATAATCTTGTGGGTTTCCATGCGACGTTTAGCCGCCTCGCGTGCGTGGCGCGTTTCTTTGTATTCCCGACTCTTTTCCGGCGCCCAATCCAACGCGCCCCGCACGCGGGGCGGCTAAACGGGCGGGTGACGTCCGATAAGTCGATCGACCGTGATTGCAATTCCGCGTGGGGCGCGTAAATTGGGCTTTCGAATACGAAAGAGCCTTCGATGACGATGCCCCTGCTAGCCCTGACCGAAACCACCGACCCGCAACACACGTGGGCGCCGGTGCTGCTGCTGTTGATCATCGGCATCGGGTTCGCCGTGGGGAATGTGATCCTGTCGGTAGTCGTCGGCCCCGGTCGGACCGGCAAGGTGAAGGAAACCACCTACGAATCCGGCATGATGCCGATCGGCGACACGCGGCAGCGGTTTAACGTTCGCTTCTACATCGTCGCGATGATCTTCCTGGTCTTCGACGTCGAAATCGTCTTCTTCTACCCCTGGGCCACGATCTTCGCCCCGCAAGTACAGCACGGCAACAGCGGCGTGAACGGCCTGCTGCTCGGCGAACTCCTGATCTTCGTCGTGGTGCTCCTGGTCGCTTACTTTTACGCCTGGGGTAAGGGCGTATTTAAGTGGGATTGAGGCGTAGGACTTAGGTAAAAGGACTTAGGACTTAGTGCCTTTGTCTTTCACTAAGTCCTTAGTCCTAAGTCCTAAGTCCTAAGTCCTTACCTTTCCCTTCAACTTCCCATCAACCATAGAGTATAAAACAGCAGCCAAATCCCTTTACCGGCGGAGAGTCTTGCACGCTAGGTTTCCTACTTCGGATCGACTGATCGCCGGCGAATCGGCCGGCGATGAAGGGCCGTTCCTTGAGCCGGTCGAATCTCCAGAAACGAAACGGCGATTTCCTTGGCAGCTGCTGGCGGTGCTGGTGCTGACGGTGCTCGCGGGCGTGAGCCGGTTTGTGGCGCTCGATCGGCCGGCCATCTGGGTGGATGAAGCCAGCACGTACCGGCGCGTGAGCGGCACGTACGAGCAGATGCTCCACACGCTCGAGCGCGATCCGTTCGGCCCGCTCTTTTACGAAATCCAATGGCTCGTCCGCCAAATCCATCCGCTCACGCCGTTCTGGTTGCGGCTCGTGCCGGCCATCGCGGGCACGCTGATGATCCCGGCGATGTATTTCCTCGCGCGGCAGCTCGCGGGCATTCGCACGTCGCTCGCCACGGCCATGCTCACGCTCTGCTCGGCATGGCTGATCAACTACTCGCGCGACGCGAAAATGTACATGACCTTCTGGCTCTTCGTCGCCCTCTCGGCCGGTTGTTTTTTGTGGTGGCTGCGGACGCGAACCTGGATCGCCTGGCTGACTTGGATCGCGGCGAGCTGCGCGATGATCGGGGTTAACTCGTGGGGCGCGGTCATCATCCTCCTTTCGCCGATCTGGATGCTCACCGCGCGGCGCGTGCACTGGGCCATGGGCGTGGGGCTGGTGGTCGGCGTGTTGATCATCGCCACCGGGCCGGTCGGGTATTACCAGGTTTTCAACCACTGGCGCGACAAGGTCGAAAACAACGGCCGAATGCCCGACATCTCATGGGCTGCGGATCGGAATCGCGGCGCCGGCGGGCTTGATCTGGCGCAAGATTCGGCGGCGGCTTTTTTCTACAACTTCACGTTCATCCAGGAAGCTGCCAGCAACCCCGAGCCGCCGCAACCCGTGCTGGTCAAATCGACGATCGCGTTTACGTCGATCATCGCGCTGCTGGCGCTGGGCGCGTTCCCGTGGCGGCGAGCCGACGCCCTGCCGCCGCCCACCGCGCCCGAACCGTGGTGGCGGCCGACGCTGTGGCTGGGGCTATGGATCATCGTACCGACGTACGTTTTTTACTGCATGTCGGTGGATCATCCGCAATCGCCGGTGAACTGGCGCGAGGGTTTGCTGGGAATCGTCGGCTATCACTGGCTGATCTTCACGGCACTGATCATTGCAGTCGCAGGGCTGGTTTCATGGCAGCGCCTCGCGGGCCGGTTGCTAATCACACTGCTGATCGTGACGGCCGCCATCACGCTGCTGATGGCGCGGCGGGCCGTCTACGGTGTGGACGTGGTCGCACCCGCCGATCAGTGGCATCGCCCGATCGATACCATCAGCCGCTGGCTGACGAACCTGGTAGATTCATACTGGCTCTGTTCAGCCGTCGTGATTCTCCCCGCCGTCGCGATCGCGCGATCCGCCCGCACGTACCGCGGCCGACTGCTTTATTTGCTCATTGGCGTTTTGATTCTCGTCGGCGCCGGCTTCGCGATGCAGCAGATTTTTGAACTCTGCGCCAACGTTACCGCGCAGATGCGCGCGAGCGGCGTGAAGCCGACGTCGATCTGGGTGCCGCGATACCTCGGCTTCATCTGGCCCGCGCTGGCGATCGCGGTGGCGGCGCTGCTCATGCGTCTGCCGACATCGCCGCTGCGGTGGGCGGCGGTGCTTGCGGTGTGCGCGCTCAATCTTTACGTGGCCGCTCATCGCGTGTTCGACTACACCGAGCCGCGGCTCGATCTCATCGTCGCCGACATTTACGCCGGCGCGAAACCCAATTCGCCGGTGCAAACGTACGTGCAGGACGTGCAGCGCGGCAGCGGCCCGGGCGGCGGCGGAATTTCAAACATGATCGGCCGGTATTACCTTCTCTTCGGCCGAGATGATCTTCGCCAGTCGCCGGATTTCTTCATGTACTGGCAGCCGGGCAATGATCCGAAAATTAACTGGCTGCCGGGCGTCGGGCGGATTCTGGGAACGGTGCGTTCATCGCCGGAGGTGAACGAGATCATCACCTGGCGGGCATTCGTTCGCAGCGACAAGGACCCGAATGATCTCGACCTGCCCGCCCCGCCGGAAGAAGACGTGCTGCTCGATCGCCTCGGCCCCGGCTGGCAGCGAACGGCGAATGAATTGATGCCCGTGCGCTATCACTGGTGCTGGGCCGAGCTGTATTTGTACCGCCGGCGCGTCTACAAAAAGCTCCCCACGACTCAACCAACGACGCAGCCGGCGAAATCGACGCAGCCGACTGCAAACTGAGCGTGGGTCAGTCCGAATTTCACGCCGGTCGCAACGCGGCCGACTCCGGTCGCACGTCTCGACTGAGCTCGCCGAAGTCAGCGACTGGCGTGAGGTGCGTTGGCGCGAGAATTCGACCTCCCACTTCTACGCGCCCGTGAGCTTGCGAATCAACTTCGTCTCGCGCGCGTCGTACGGCGTGCCGTCTTCTCGCAGAATCTCGTGATGCCACACCGGCGGATCGGCGGCGTACGGCTTCTGCCACGAATCCCACGGCAGGTGCGTCTGTGTTTTGCCTTTCACGAATCCCCAGTTGTACGCGCCGATGCCGGCCTTCTTCAGCACCGGCAGGATCGCCTTGAACGTGCTGCCGATACCGCGGGCGAGGTACTCGGTGCAGAGTTTCGGGCGGTCGAATCGATCGAGCGATTTGATTCGCGCCCGCAGGTTTTTCGCGTCGCCGTACGCGTGAAAGGAGATGACATCCGACGCGTTGAGCAGGAACCAATTCGTCGGCGAGAGCAGATCATCGCTGCCCCAATCGCCGAGCCACACGCCGCCGGTGAGCGGCTGGCTCGGGCGGGCGTTGCGGACCCAGGCGAATGTCTTAATCAGGAACGGCACGACGATCGCGCTCTTATCCACGTCGGCCGAGCCGTAGCTGTTGACGTTGAGGTTGTCCGGCTCGTTCCACAAATCCCAGATTTGAATGCGGCGATCATTCCTGAACCGCCCGATCACGCCTTCCACGTACCCGCGCAGCGGCAGGAACGATTCCGGATTTTTCATCACCGCCACGCCCGGCGCTTGCACCCAGCCGGAGTTGTGTACGCCGGGCTTCGGCTCGCGCTGTTTGCCAAGCGCAGGATTCGGATCCCAGCAGCTGTCGAACAGCACCGGCATCACGCCGATGCCGTGCTTGTGCGCGATCGTGAGGAATCGATCGAAGCGTTTATAAAACCCGGCCGCGTCCTGCTCCCACAGCAGGTTGTGCAGAAAGACGCGCACGCTGTTGAATCCGAGCTCCGCCGCCCAGCCGAGCTCGCGGTCGATCACTTCTGGCGAAAAAGTCTCCGCCTGCCAGAACTCGAGCTGGTTGATCGCATTGCTCGGCGTGAAGTTACAGCCGACGAGCCAGCCGGTTTTCTTGCGCCAGGATTTGGCTTGTTGTTCGGTCCAGCGTTGCGGTGCGACTAGCTTGCCCATGTCGTCTCCTTTTTCCTTCGGTCGGATATGATGATGATTGGCTGTCAGGAAATCCACATGAGCACTGTTCCTTCACCACCGAACCCCGCCCGCAAGCCGAGCCGATGGTTGGCGCTCCTCAGTTTCCTTTGCGCACTTCCGGGTTTGCTACTTCCGGGACTGGGAATAGTCGCGATCGTCGGCGGCGGGTTCAGCCTTTACGAAAAGAAGGCCGGTCGGAAGTTGGCGATCGCAGCGATCGTTTTGGGTTGCCTTGGAACTCTATTTTCGTTCTTCGTTGTATTGCCGACCTATCGGATGGTCATTGAGTTGCAGAACAAAATCGTATGCGGCTCAAACCTCTACCAGATCGGGCAGGCGATCAATGAGTATTCAAACGACAACCGCGGCAGCCTGCCGCCCGATCTGGCGACGCTCGTAACGACCGTGCATCTCGATCCGAACGCCTTAGTTTGCCCCTCGAACGACGGCAGGCACCCTTCATACATTTACATCGGCAAGGGCATGGGTTTCTGGGCCGCCGGCGATCCCATCATCGCCTACGACGATCCATCCAATCATTCCAAACATGTTAGAGACGGCGTAAACGTACTGCACATAAGCAGCGGCGTTAACTTCATTTCGATAGCCGAACTGCAGAAAACACTCGCGGCCGAGCAGGCTGAGCGAAACCAGCCGAAATGAGCCGGCGAGAGGCGTACTGGAGATCATTCCCCCTCTCCACTACAATCGGCGATAGAAGTCTGGAGCCTGTAACATCATGATCGACACACAAACACTGCCCGACAACGTCCTTACCCTTCAACTTAAGAAGGTCGTCAACTGGGCTCGCCGCAGTTCGCTGTGGCCGATGCCGTTCGCTACCGCCTGCTGCGGGATCGAACTGATGGCGACTGCCTCCAGCCGATATGATCTTGCCCGGTTCGGCGCCGAAGCCATGCGGTTCAGCCCCCGTCAAAGTGACCTCATGATCGTCGCCGGCCGGGTGACTATTAAAATGATGCCCGTGCTCCAGCACATCTACCAGCAGATGGCCGAGCCGAAGTGGGTCATCAGCATGGGCGCGTGCGCCAGCACCGGCGGTGTGTTCGACGCATACGCCACCATCCAGGGGATCGACCAGTTCATGCCCGTCGACGTGTACGTGCCCGGCTGCCCGCCGCGGCCGGAGACGCTGATCGAAGGCATCATGGCGATCCAGCGGATCATCGACGAAGACGGCCTGCCCCCCGCCGGCAAGCGCCGCCCGCTGCAGGTGGCGATCGAACCGAGCTACTCGCCCAGTGCCCAGCCCGTGCCGATCACCCTCGGCGGCCGGCCGATTTAGGGCGTTTCACCTTCACTTGAATCACAAGATTTTCGTTGATGTCATCCTGGGAGGGTGTCTAAAAAGTCTCCATAGCTCGACTTACGAAGCTCCGTCATTCCGAGGTACTCCGAGGAATCTCGGGTTTTCGAGCGACTTTCGTGCTTTCGAGATCCTTCGGCGTACCTCAGGATGACGATATACTTGAAGGTGAACTGCCCCCAGCGTCGATTTCGGCGAAAACCGCCCTTCTTGACTTCGCGCCCTCGTTCGCCGAATGGCCGCCACTGCGTGTAACGTCCGATAACCGCCGCCGCGCGTTTTCTCCATCAAATAGTCCCCGCCGCCATCGACCTTCTCGCCTTTGGACGCAATGATTCTTCCAACAAAGGAGCTATCGCAATGTTGACGCCGGAAATGATTGCAACGTTCAAAGACCAGGGGTACGTCCGCGGGCCCAAGGTTCTCACAGATGACCAGGTGGAAGTTCTCCGCGAGGAAGTCCTCCGCGTGATCGCCGACCGCGGCCGTACGGATATCGCCCAGCCCGTCCTCTGCCACAACATCGGCCGAAGCGATGCTACGCCGCTCTGGCAGATCGTGAACATCTGGATGGGCAGCGAGCCGTTCAAGGAACTCGTGCTCGGCGACACCGTCGCCTCGCTGGTGGCCAAGTTGATGAACGCCAAAGAACTCCGCATCTGGCACGACCAGATCCAATACAAGCCCGCCGCCGGCGGCGCGGTGAACATGTGGCACCAGGATTCTCCTTACTGGGGCATTCTTACGCCGAAGGATCAGCAGGTCACCGCGTGGGTCGCGCTCGATGACGTTGACGTCGACAACGGCTGCATGAAGATGGTCCCCCGCTCGCAGCACTGGGGCAACTCGATCGAGTTCCTCCACACGCTCAAGGAATTCGACGACATGGAAAAGGTCAAGGAATTCCAAGGGCACGAAGTGACCGTCAAGGCCTGCCCGGTGCTGAAGGGCGAAGTCCACTTCCATCACTCGCTCACCTGGCACGGCTCGGGCCGAAACATGAGCGGCCGCCCGCGCCGCGCGATCGCGCTGCACTTCTTGACCGACCAAAGCCGCTACATCGCCGGCGGGAATCACTGCATGCACTCGTTCGTAGACGTGGCCGACGGCGAAGTCCTCAAGGGCGAGGCCTTCCCGCTCGTGTGGAGCGCGGAAAAGGCTGCGGTTTAAGTTCCGCGCTTGGTTGAAGAAACAAAATTGCCTCGCGTTCGAGAGAACGCGAGGCAATTTTTTGGTTTCGATTGTAATCCTAATCCCCGGTGCGTCCCGCTGAAGCGGGACGCACCGATGAAGAAGGTTTGCGCAGCGTGACGCGAATCGACTCGTCGCGGCGCGCTGTCAGAACGATCCCACAAAAGAGCCCCGCGTTCTCACGAACGCGGGGCTCTTTCTTTTCTTGCACAATCGAATCAATCCAGATCATCCGGAATCGCATCCAGATCGCGATAGCTCCGCGGTCGACGCACCGGCTCCGGATCGACCGGCACTTCCGTGCGAACGTAGTGCTTATCGCTCGACCCCGTCCGCACGATCGGCTCGTGCGGCGGCGGTTCTTTCGCGACCCGCGGGGCTTTGGCGGCCTTGGCGACCGGCTCGTCGATCTCGGCGTCGATGATCGGCTCAGCCGACTCGTTTGATTCGGAACTTTCGTCCATCAACTCGGGTTCGTCGTTCGAAGCAGCATTGCCCTGCTCACCAGGCGAGCCAACTGCGCGGGCTTCGGCGTTTTCGCGACGACGACGGTGACGACGCCCGCCACGGCGACGACGGCGACGCGGCTTCTCGTCGCCGTCCACTGCCGGCGGTCCACCGGCTTGGTTGCCGGACGGGATCGCCTCGGCCAATGCGTCCAAATCTTCTTCCTGCACGGCGAAATTGCCGTCGGGCTCGTCGGTGTTGCGGTACGCGTCGTCGGCACTCAGCCGCGGAAGTTGCGGCTTGTTCGGCAGTTGACGATGCTGCCCCTGTGGCGGCTGGCGTTGCGGGCGATTGGCTTGTCCGCGATTGTCGTTGCGACCGTCATTCCTGCCCTGGTTGTTTCGACCATCGCCGCGCGGCTGACCGCCACGGTTATCGTTTCGACCGCCGCCTCGCTGCTGGCCGCCGCGATTGTCATTTCGCCCGTCGCCGCGCTGCTGGCCGCCGCGGTTGTCGTTGCGGCCACCGCCGCTTGGCTGACCGCCGCGGTTGTCGCCGCGACCCTGCTGTCTCGGTTGCTCCTCGCCGCGCTCGTCGGCATCACCTTCGCCTTCGCGAGATTCGTCGCCGGTGTCTTCGGTCGAAGGGGCTTCGTCACCGCGATCATCGGCGTTACGGTTCTCGCCGCCTGCACGGGCGGGGGCGTTGCGATTGTCACCGCCGCGATTGTCCGGCCCGCGTCCGCCGCGACCGCCTCGGCGTCCTCGCCGATTTCGGTTGCGATTCCGGTAGTCGTCGTCTTCGCCGACGGCCGTGTTATCGCGCGTCAGCAGTTCGCTGCCGCCGGCGGTCGGATCATCGACGCCGTCGACGTCGTCCTGGTCTTCCTCGACCTCTTCCTTCACGACCGCTTTAGCCGCGCGACCGCGGCCGCGTGCCGGCGCTCGGCCGGCTTTGGCGGGTGCGGGAGCCTTCGCTAATTCCGTCGTCGGCTCGGCCGAAACTTCGCCGACTTCAGCGGCGTCCACCGGCGCAGCCATGGCGGCATCGATCTCGGCTGCTCCGCTCTCAAGGCGCTCTTCGCGCTCCTCAACGGCGTCTTCGACGCTGTCCATGTCGAAGCGGTCTTCCTCGTCGTCCTCGTCCTTGTTCTTGGGCGGCGGCAATTGGCGATTCGCCGGTGCCGGGCCGCGATGATCGGGCCGACCCGGCAACTGCGGCCGACCGCCGCGGTTGCGGCCGCCGCGATGTCCGAACGCCGGCTGGGCGGCGGGTGCTGCGTTCAGCCCTTCGAGCATCACGAATCCGTCGCGGCCGTCGAAGAGGTCGAACTTCACTTCATCGAGGCCGAGCGTGGAATCGGAATTGATGATGATCCGCTTCTTGGCGTTCGTCTCTAGCGCCGCGAGCTGCGATCGCTTCTTGTTCTGCAGATAAAACGCCACTTCTGTGCAAACGGTCAGCTCCACGCGAACGACCTTGAGATCGTTCACCGCGATGGCGAGCCGGCGCATGACGTCGAGCGCCATGCTCTCGTGCGTCTTGACCAAGCCGGCGCCTTTGCAGTGCGGGCAGTCGGCGTAAATGCTGCGTTTGAGCGACGGCCGCATGCGCTGACGGGTCATTTCGATGATGCCGAACTGGCTCATGCGAAGGACCTTGGTTTTCGCGCGGTCGTGCTTGAGATTTTCGTGCAGCCGCTCTTCCAGCTCGCGGCGGTTGCGCTCGAAGCGCAGGTCGATGAAATCGCAGATGATCACGCCGCCCAGATCGCGCAGCTTGAGCTGCCGGGGGATTTCGTCGGCGGCTTCCATGTCGGTGCGGAAGGCGGTCTGCTCTGCGTCGTTGTGTTCGCGGAATTTTCCGCTGTTCACGTCGATCGCGACGACGGCCTCGGTGCTGTCGATCACCAGCGACCCGCCGCTCGGCAGCGGCACGTGGCGGCTGTACATCTCTTCGATTTCCTTCTCAATGCCGTATTTGTGGAACAGCGGCACGAGCTCTTCGTACACGTCGACTTTGTTCTTCGTGCGCGGCGCAGTGATCTTGATGAACTCCTTGATGCGCTTGGCCACGTCCTTGCTGTCGACCACGATGCGGTCGATCTCGTTCGTGAAGACGTCGCGCACGGTGCGGGTGATGAGGTCGCCTTCGGTGTAAAGTTCCATCGGCCCTTTGCCGCTCTGCCGCTTTTTCTCGATGTTTTCCCACAGGCGGGTGAGGTATTTCAGGTCGCGCTCGATCTCCAGCTTGCTGCGATCAATGCCGGCCGTGCGGATGATGAAGCCGACGTCTTTTGGCGGCTTCAGGCCGTCGAGGATCTGCCGCAGGCGGCGGCGTTCGACGTCGTCTTCGATTTTCTTGCTCACGCCCATCTTGCCCATGCCGGGCATCATCACCAGGATTCGCCCGGGGATGCTGAGGTACGTGGTGAGCGTCGGGCCCTTGGTGCCGATGCCTTCCTTGATGATCTGCACGATGATCTCGTCGCCGCGCCGCAGGCAGCGCTGGATCGGCGGGCGATCGCGCCGCGAAAGCTTGCGGCCGACGGTTTCGTGGAAATCATCGCCCTTGCCGCCGAAGTAAGTCGGCATGAGGTCGGAGATGTGCAGGAACCCATTGCGGCCGAGGCCGAAGTCCACGAAGGCCGCCTGGATGGAGGCTTCGACGTTGGTGACTTTTCCGCGGTAGATGTTGCCGACGTGGGAGGTGGAGCTATGACGCTCCATGTAAAGCTCTTCGAGCTTGTTGTCATCCAGGAGAGCGATACGGCACTCTTCTCCCTCGGAGACGTTGATCAGCATTTCCTTTGCCATTCGAATTGTCAGGACTGAGGGCTGAGGACTGAGGACTGAGTGGTTGCTTTGATGGGGAAACGTGCGGTGGATCGTGTGCGCTAAAAGGATGCGCAGGCAGACAAATCGACGTTCAACGTATCAAGCTTGGATCGCGGAGAGAATTGCTCCGCGGATTCACTCAGTCCTCAGTCCTCAGTCCTGTATCCTGTCCTAAAAAGCCTCGGGGACGATCTTCCGCGTTTCTTCGCGCAGGAAGTGCATCACCTGTCGTTCGCTATCAAAACTCATCACGCGCCTGGCAACCTGCCGGGCATGTTCCATGGTGGTTGACCGGATGATCTTTTTGACCTCCGGGATATCCGGGCCGTTCATACTGAACGTGTTTAAGCCCAGGCCCAACAGCAGCAGAGTGTACAGTGGATCGCCCGCCATTTCACCGCATACGCTGACGGATATATTGTTTCTTGAGCCGGCACGAATGATGTCGCGGAGCAGTGCCAGCACCGCCGGATGGGCCGGGCAGTACAGGCCGGCCACTTTTTCGTTGGTTCGGTCGACCGCCAGCGTGTACTGGATCAGGTCATTAGTGCCGATGGAGAAGAAATTCACTTCTTTGGCGAATTGATTGGCCATTAACGCCGCCGAGGGCACTTCCACCATCATGCCGACGGGGATATCGGCGCGGAACTTGGCGCCTTCGTCTTCGAGCTCTTCTTCCACGTCCTTAAGCACCATTCTTGCCTGCCGCAGTTCCATGAGCGTGCAGATCATGGGGAACATGATTCGCACGTCGCCGAGGAGGCTGGCGCGGAGGATTGCGCGAAGCTGCCGCTTGAACATCGGAATGTCGTGCAGGCACATGCGGATGGAGCGGTCGCCGAGGAACGGATTCTGCTCGGGATTAGCCTGTTGCGTCTTGGTGTACTTGTCGGCACCCAGATCGAGTGTGCGGATGACCAGCGGCTTGCCGTTCAACCGGCGAAGCGCTTCGGCGTAGGCTTCGTAATGCTCCTCTTCGGTCACTTCGTGATCGGTGGAGAGGTAAAGAAATTCCGTGCGGTACAGGCCGATGCCTTCGGCGCCGTGGTTCACGGCGTCGTCGATCTCGGCGGGAAATTCGATATTCGCCTGCAGCAGAACGTGATGCCCGTCCTTGGTTTCGCCGGGGAGATCGCGAATGCCGGTAAGTTCTTCGATCGCGGCGGCGTTGCGGCGTTCGTAGCCGCGGTATTCTTCGAGCTGCTCTTCGTCGGGGTTGACGATCACCACGCCGTTCGTGCCGTCGATGATGATGGTATCGCCGCCGGAGACTTCGCTGGTGAGATTGACCAGGCCGACGACCGCCGGGATCCCCATCGCGCGGGCGACGATCGCCGTATGGCTGGTGCGCCCGCCGACGTCAGTCGCGAAGCCGCGGACGTGGACTTTATCGAGCGCGGCCGTCTGCGAGGGGAGCAGATCATGTGCGATCACCACGACGTCGCGCTGCAGGTGCAACAGGTCTTCGCGGGCCGCGCCGATCAGCTGGTGCAGGATTCGGCGCTCGATGTCGTAGATGTCCTTCACGCGCTCGGCGAGATATCGATCAGACATCGCCGCGAAGGTGTTGGCGTACTTACGGCAGACCTGCGCGACGGCGTATTCGGCCGTGGCGTGCTTGGTGCGGATTTCCTTGTCGATCTGCGTGAGAATTGATTTATCGTGAAGAATGCCGAGGTGGAAATCGAAGATCCCGCCGATTTCCTTGCCGTGCTTGACGGCGATCTCGTCGCGGAGCTTTTTCAGGTCCGCCACGCTGATCGCGATGGCTTCGTGGAATCGTTTGACCTCGGATTCCGCAAGAGACGGGTCGACCGAGCGCTTGGGAATGAGTAAATCCTCAGCGTCCAGCACGATAGCCGTGCTGATCACCACGCCGGGAGATACGCCAATGCCCTTTTTGATTTCCATGCGACTGAATGCAGAATGCGGAATGCAGAATGCAGAATGTGTTATCGTTAACGATTAATTCTGCATTCTGCATTCTGCATTCTGCATTTCCTTCCTACTCTTCGCCGAACTTGCTTTCGAACAATTCGGCCAATGTTTTCACCGCGGCTTCTGCGTCGTTGCCTTCGGCTTCGATGCGAAGTTTCACGCCTTTGACGGCCTCGAGAATGATCATCTGCATCACGCTTTTGCCGTCGGCTTCGATCGGGTCGTCGCCGTCGCGGAAGACCGTGACCTTGCTGTTGAACTGGTTGGCGGCATCGACGAATTGCATGGCCGGTCGCGCGTGCAGGCCCATCTCGTTGCTCACTGTGATTTCTTTCGACACCTTCTGCATCATTAGGACTGGGACTGAGGGCTGAGGATCGAGTGGCAATTCACTCAGTCCTGAGTCCTCAGTCCTCATCGCTTTCTCTATTTGCCCTGGTCGGCCTCGTCGAGCAGATCGACGATCTCTTCCCTGGTTCCGCTTTGCCGGAGGAAACGCCGGAACATGTCTTTTTGCAGATTGCTGAAGACGATGTTCATCGCCTGCAGGTGATGCTGCGGCTGGTTGTCAGGGCTCAGCAGCAGCACGATGCTGTAGACCGGCTGATGATCGAGCGCGGCGAAGTCGATTCCCGCCGCACTGCGGCCGACCGTGCCCGCCATTTTTTTCACCTTTGGGTGTTTCACGTGCGGAACGGCCACGCCCTTGCCGAAGCCGGTCGAACCGTTCTGCTCCCGCTTGATCAGGGCAGCGACGACTTCCGAAACGGCGTCTTCGGGTAGTGCGCCCTGGGTGGCCAGCGAGGTAACGAGTTCACGGATGGCCGAGTCGCGGTCGGTCGCCTCGAGAGTGGGAACGATCGCATCGGTCACGATAAAGTCACGTAACTTCATATCTTTAATGCCAGTTGTTAAATCCCGCCGCCACCCGTGCCGGCCGCCGCCTGTGGCAGCCGGGTCTTCACGGTCGACGACTCGGTTTTACGCCGGATGTTTTCGGTTCCGGAATTTCTTTTTGTGTTCGCTCAGTTGACGTTCGAGTTTATGGACGCAGCCGTCGATGCAGGCATAAGCATCTCCTTCATCGTGGTGGGCGATGAAGGTGTTCTTGTGCTCGGCATTGACGATCATTTCGACACGGGTTTTGTGCAGTCCGGTTTTGTCTTTCCCGTTGTCGAGGACGACTTCGATCTCCTGAATCAAATCGTAATACTTGTGCAGCTTACCCGCCTTCAGTTCAGCGTACTCCTTCAGCGGCGGGGTAACCTCCATATGACGCGATGATACGGTTAGAACCACAACGAACTCCTTTCCTCGTTGGACGGCTTGCGGCCGTGAATGATCGACAAACCATTGTACCGCAAATGGGTCCTTTAACCCATTCTATCTCGTTCGATCATTGTCGAGCGGAAAATCCTTCATCAGGGCTCAACAGGCATGATAATAACCGGCTTTTCATCGCCCACCGACAGCACCCCGCCGCTCACCAACAGTCGCATCGCTTCTTCCACCTTTAAGGGCAGTTCGATCACTTCCGATCGCGGCACGACCAGCACGTAGCCGGTAAACGCCGTCGGACTGCTGGGAATGAAAACCGTCACCATTTCCGTGCCTACGGAGTCGGAAAGCGCCTTGATGCCCGCGCCGGTAATCAGACCGATCGACCAGATCCCCTTCGCATGCGGCTGGACCGCCACCACGTGGCTCTGCTGAATTTGGACGGAACGATCGGAAAGGACGAAATCGGTGATCTGCTTGACGGCCGGGTAAATCGCGCGGATCAGCGGCACGCGCATCACGCCGACTTCCGCAATCCGCCACGCCGCCCTGCCGATGTAGTTACCGACGATCACGCCGACGATGTAGACCAGCACGAACGAAAGTCCGACGCCGAAAAGGCGAGTCATCGCCCAGTCGGGGTGCCAGAGGAAATCGAGCGCTGCCGGGTGCCCCTTGGTGACGGGGAGCAGGCCGACATCGCCGGTGGTGTCCCAGATTCGCGTTAAACCCCAGACGATATTCTGCCCGAGCGATTGCCAGAGAAAATTCCAGACCCAGACCAGCAGCCAGAGCGTCACCAGCGTGGGGAGCAGCGCCGCCAGCCCGCGGACGAAGAACCGCCGAAAATCGGCGAAGAATCCGATCCGCTGCTCTTCCCGGACCACGATGGCCGCCGGCGGGGAAACGGGCGGGTTGGATGCGTTGGAACTCACTGGAAGATCCTAAAATGCCTTCTCACTCGAGCAAGAAGTGCCGCTGGGCGGGTCGGTTCTATCGTGGGATAATTACACGGTTGGCCGGGAAAGATCAACGAAAACAAATTCGGATTCGAACCCCCGCGAGCGCGCGGGAGATGCAAACTGCACGAGGCGGTCCAACCGTTGACCCCTTCCGCGAAGCCTCGCTCACGGGCGCGTGGTCGGCAGGGTCGTCGGTTGGGTCGTCGCAGGAACCTTCAGCGTCGCGGCGGCGTATTCCTTGACCGACACTTCCGCGTCGTTCGACAATTCCGTCAGAACCGCCTTCTTCGCCTCAGCGTCAATCCCCGATTGAGCCGCAACCGCCGCGAGTAGTCGCGTCGACCAGTCCTCGCTGCGCGACATTTCCTGCACCTGCGACGCCTTATTCGCCGGCTCGGCGAACGTGGCCGAAAGGTACCGCGCGTACCCGCGTACCGATGCCGACGTATCAATCCGCACGACGGTCAGCTTTTCCTGAAATTTAGGCGCGACTTTGGCCAGCCGCTCGTCGGCCGGGTTGGCGCGCGCTTGCCGGATGTACGCCGCCATCAAATCCATCTTGGAAATCTTGCCGATCGTCCCTTTTTCCAGGTCGTCGAGCATCTTGTCGACGATCGCGTCGCTTCCCACGCCGAAACCCGCACGGGCGATCACTTTGTTCAGCTGCACGCGATTCCCGCCCGGCCCCGCGGCCACGCCCTCGTTCGTCGAGACCGGATTCGTCAGCACTGACACCCACACCTGCTGCGGCGAAGTCGGATTGTCGTTCAGCGCCTTGGACAGCGCTCCCTGATCGACCCGCACGACCTGGCTCATCGACTGCCGCGCCCGCAGAACGATCTGCTTGGTGATGCGATCGTACGCCGTCCCCGGAAAATTCTGCACATTCGGCACGGGGATTTGCGCGTCGATCCAGAGATCATTCCGCAGCACGCCGTCCGGGCCGACCGTGATGTCATACAGGCTGGTGTTCTGGATCGTGACATTCACGAGGATCGGCTCATTGAAATCGAACTGCCCCTGCAGCGGCGTTCCGCGAATGAGGTAGTAGTCCGACGGCTTGTCGATCACGCTCATCCAGTTGGCGGGGAAATTTTCCAATTGGTCGGAAAGGGACTGCGCCTTGTCGGAAGCAACCACCTTGATATCGCGGCTGCGAAGCGTTTCCTTGATGAACACACCGAGCATGCGCGAGGGATTCTCGCTGAGCAGCTTTCGGCCGCGGTTGTTCGCCTCGACATCGGTCGGCGGGGTGATTTTCACCAGCCCGAGCGCCGCCATCGCGTCGCGGTCGGCGATCGCGGAGAGTTTCACCTTGCCCTCTTCGTTCTTGTTCTGCGCCAGGAAGTTCCATCCCTGCAAGCGAACCAGCGTGACGTTGTCGGCCGGGACGATCTTGGCCAGCACATCGAGCATGGTCTGAGCGACTTCCGGCTGCGGATCGAAGTAGATGGCGTACCAGGCGGTATCGCTGACCGCGCTGATGAGGAGCGATTTTTCGCGGGAATCCTTGTCCCGATCGATTTTCGCCAATGCCGCGGAAAGATCGGGCAGCACGGCGGCGTTGAAATCGACCGCCGGATCGACCGGCCGGGTCGCCGGAGCGCCGGTGAGTGGATCAACCGTCGGCGCGAGCGCGAACGCGGGCACCGTGGTGGGCTGCGTCGTCGCGGTACCTGCGACGAAGTCGCTCACGCCCTTCAGGCGATCCAGCAATGTTCGCCGGGCCAGGTTGCGGATGCGCAACTCGTCGCCGGGGATCGTGGTGTGCCTCACGCAAAGCAGGCGGAGGTAAAGCGCGTCGATATCGTTCGGCTCCGACTGCAGCAGCCGAATCGCCATGCCGCCAGCGCCGTCGTACCGCTCGGCCAGGAACTGCTCGGCGCCGTAGTCGATCGCCAGATCGAGCGGGATCGGCTGCTGCGACATCTGGTACAACTTGATCGCGTCGAAGTACCAGTCGAGCGATTGCCGCACGAGCCCGAAATCCGCCAGCCGCTCGGCCAATTCCGCCACCACCTGCGGTTGCAGCGGGTTGGCCTTGACCATCGCCAGCAGCGCCTGTGCTTTCTGGAAATCCGACATGCCCGTCAGCCCGTTGGCGTAGCGGATGCGAAGCGCCTCGTTGTTGAGCGCGTTGAGCCGGATGGCGTTGTCGATCATCTTGTCGGCTTCGCCCTGCTGGCCGCGCTCGTACAAGATTTTGGCGCACGTGACCGCGACGGCGGATCGCACGTCGGGATTGACGCTGTCTGCGCCGAGGATCTGATTCGTGTACGCGAGCTTGGCGTCGGCGGTTTCCATCTTGCTCAGGTTGAGCTGGATCAACTCAATCTGCGCGCCGAGGTCTTCCGGCTCGTTGGCGTGATAGTCCGCGATGCATTTGCGGTACTGCTTGATGGCGGCGATGGCGCCGTCGACGTCATTCTGGGCCAGGTAATTCTCCGCGAGCAGGCGCGGATAGCGCATCTCCGACGGATCGAGCTTGGCCGCCGCCTTGAGCATGCCCGCGCACGCCGGCAGATCGGCCGGGTCGATCTGCCGCTTGTGCAGCAGGTCGATCCCGATGCTCGAAACGCGCGCCGCCAGCGCGACATCCGCATCCGGCACGGCGTCCTGCGCCCGCGCCTGACCTGCGATGCCGGCTATGATCCCGATCAACAATGCAGTTCGTTTCAACATCCGCGTATTCCTGTGCATGAAAGTGAACGATTTGCGGCACATTCCAACTAGAGCAATTCAACTTCTACCTGTATCGCCCGACTCTCGTAGTCGTCATCCTGAGGTACTCCGAAGGATCTCGCGTCCACGGCAAGTCGGCTAGATCCTTCGGATTACCTCAGGATGACGATACACTTGGAGTTGATCCGCCCTATAGGATCGACACCCCGTCGTGCCGGCTTCAGCCGGCATGGATTTTATTCGAGCAGCCATGCCGAATGAAGCTGGCACGCCGATCATTATTTCCCCTACGCGATTACATCCCCGCCAGCCCCAGCGCCACCGCCGCCACACTCGCGACGCCGCTGATCACGGCAGCAGCCCGGCAGAGGAACCGATCGAACCGGCCTCGCGGGTAGACCGCGCCGAGCACGCTCCCGACGATCAGCCACTGCGCCGCCGCCGCCAGCGCGACCGCGGCGCATCGCCCGCCCATCGCGAAGACCGATCGCTCCGTCGCGCGGTACTGCATCGCCGCCGCCGGCGCGAACTGCCACAGCCAGAGCGCGACGACCATCATCGCGATTGCCACGATCCCGAAAACCCCGCCGATCCATCGCGAGTGCATAACGCCTCCTTGCGTTGTACTTCCGGTGATTGACGAGTGGTGATCGGCGAAACGCCTGGACCATCATCTCTCATCGATCACGCTCGACGTTTAGCCGCCGCGGCCACGCGGCGTGTTTCAAATCGCCGCGTGGCCGCGGCGGCTAAACAATTTCTGCGCCGGTCGAACCGGCGCTTTCTCCGAACAGTTCCTTCAACACCGGCTGGCGCACGACCAGTTCATTCGTGTCAGCGAGAAGCCGAACGCGCGCCGCGAGCCAATCCGCCCATGCGGCCTGGTCAGTTTTCTTCGCCGCCAGTGCCATCATCGCCTGCGCGCGGGCCGATTCCTTGGCCGGGAGCAGTTCGCACATATCGACCTTCTGCCGCAAGCCCGCCGCGGCGCTGGGCCACGCTGCGATTCGGGTTTCGTAATCCAACTGCAGCACCATTAACTGCATCGCCTCGCCGAGGCTCAGGTGGTGCTGGTAGAGTGACGCGATGGCCGCGTACGAGCCGCGAACGTCGCCCATCTGCAGCAGTGCGTCGGCAAGCATAAGTTGCGACGGCTTGACGAGATTCGCCAGCCCGCCCAGCCGCTGCGCGAGCAGTGCCCGGCAGAGCTTTGCCGCCTCGTCCCAGCGACGCTGCTTGTACCGCAGCACCGCCAGGTGATGCAGCGACAGCAGCTTGACCGTGCGGAACATCGAAAAACTCCCCAGCGCCCGATCGAGCGACGCCTCGGCCTCGTCAAACCGACCGAGCGAAATGAGCGTCGGCGAATCCGCGACCAGCCGCGAGCCCTGCGCGCTTTTGAAGCTGAGCATCAGCCAAATCGCTAGAAACCCGGTGATAATGAACGTTTTGTCGATCCTAGGCATCAGGATGCCACACGCCAGCGCCCCGCCGATCAGCAGGCCCTTTACGGCCGTGGTGAGCGTGAGATCGCGACGAAATCGCGAGATGGCGGATTCGGCGTTGATCATTGCGGGCCCTCCGGATCGGAGGATTTTTCTTCGCCGGGCGCGTTTGTCTCGCCGGGTGGAGTCGTTCGCAATTCGCCCTCACTCCCGCTCTCTCCTAGTGGGAGAGAAAGTGTGTTGCTCGCTTCGGGAAATCGTTCTGAGTCCGAACGATTTCCGGTCCCTCTCCCTCCGGGAGAGGTTAGTTGAGGGCGATCGCCGACTGGCGCGATCTGCGCTGGTCCGCTTCCTCCCAACGTATCCGGCATCGCCGGCGCCGCATCCGGCGCTCTCGCCACGGCGTATTTCTGATCGAGCCCCGCCACTTCCGGATACCGGCGGACGAGTTCTTCAAACGGCGCCAGCAGCGTGGCGTTCGTAAACGCCCGCTGCGCCTCGGCCGGCTGCTCCAGTTGATCGTGCGCCTTGGCCACCAGCACGTGCACGTCGGCCACGCGGTGGCTGAGCTGGTCGCGCAGGATTTCGCTGCGCTGGCCGGCGATTTCGATCGCCTCTGCCGGGTGGCCGGTCTTGATGTCGCGGAAAATTTCGACCAGCGCGAGCCCGCCGGAAGTGTCGCGTGCTTCGCCGCGCCGCAGGTCCGCGATCGCGCGATCGGCATCGAAGAGCCGGTCGAGCCGCAGCATCGCCATGGCCCGGCCGAGTTTGATCGCACGCTCAGTCGTCGGGTCGAGATTATTTTCCAGCAGGTGCTCCTGCACGGCTAGCGCGTCTTCGAATCGGTCATATCGGGTCAGTACGCTGATGAGATAGAGCAGCGCCTCAAACCGCATCGCGTGCGTGCGCACCGGCTGCGAGAGGATTTGCGTGAGCATGACGCTCGCCTGCTGCCACCGGCGAAGCTGCACCAGTTCCGCGGCCGCTTCGATCTGCTGCTGGGCGGCCTTGAGGCGCTGCATCGCGAACATCGTGAAAAACGACATCCCCGCGATCAGGCCGACCGTCAGTAGGATCGAGACGCCCTGCACCAGGATCTGGCCGTTGGGGGTGGTTTCCGCCAGGTAAGCTCCGCCGAGCGAGACGAAGAGGAACGCCCCCACGCCGTACCAGAAATAATTGACGCGCGGCCGCGGTTCACTGGCGTCGAGCAGCCATTGAACATCCTGCCACGGCGGATTGCCTGGGGGCGTCTCAGTCACTCCACCAGCGTATCGCATTGCAGACGATCGTGAAAGCGGAGTGAACCGTTGGGAACGGTGAAAAACCGCAGTCTTTTGACCGATCTTCCGAGTTCAAGCAGTAGAGCGGCCGTCTTTTCGATCGCCTTCACCGTGCGGCCGGAAGCGTCGCAAGGAAACCCGCGCCGGCACCT
>JBBQNK010000011.1:0-99539 GCA_038329865.1 Tepidisphaerales bacterium
TCAGGACCACCTGCGGAAGGCGCTGAAGGAAGACACCTTGAAACTTCCCGAGCAGTTCCAGGCCCAACTCCCACAGGTCAAGGAAGTCCTCCGCAAGTTGGCAGGCAGGCTGGACATCAAGAACGCGGACGAACGCAAGACCATCCGCACCCGGCAGGCGGTGTTGAACAGCGAGGAATTCCAGTCTTTGTGGAACCGCATCAAGCACAAGACCACATACCGCGTGCAATTTGATAACGAGAAGCTGCTCAAGGAATGCACGGTAGCCCTCGCGGCGTGCCCGCCGATCATCAAGACCCGCGTGCAGATTCGGAAGGCCGATCTCACCATCGGGCGCGGCGGCGTCTCATCGGAAGAAATCGCCGCGACAGCGCCGGCCGTGCTTGAGGAAACAGACATCGAATTGCCTGACCTCCTGACGGATCTCCAGGACAAGACACAGCTCACCCGCCGCAGCCTGGTTCGGATTCTGACGGACAGTGGTCGTCTCGATGATTTCAAACTTAATCCCCAGCAGTTCATCGAACTGACGTCGGAATCCATCCGGCGGACCAAGCGACTGGCCATCGTTGATGGCATCAAATATCAGCGGATCGGCGACGAGTTTTACTACGCCCAGGAGCTTTTCGAGAGGGAAGAACTGACCGGGTACATGAAGAGCATGTTGGCCGCAACGAAATCCGCGCACGAATTCGTGGTCTACGGTTCGGGGGTTGAACACACCTTTGCCGAGCAGTTGGAGACGAATGCCGCCGTGAAGGTCTACGCCAAGCTTCCCGCCTGGTTCAAGGTGCCGACGCCGCTGGGCACCTACAACCCCGACTGGGCGGTCCTGGTGCAGAAGGACGGTGCGGAACGGCTGTACTTCGTGGTCGAAACCAAGAGCAGTCTGTTCACCGATGACCTGCGCGACCGTGAGAACGCCAAGATTCAGTGCGGCGAAGCCCATTTTAAGGCCCTGGCCGTTGGTGAGAGCCCTGCCGCGTTTATCAAGGCCCGGAACATCGACGACTTGATGGCGAAAACCTAATGGCCGCGAATATTTTCAAGAGGAAACAAGCAGGGAAAAATTGCGGTAATTCTCGTGAAGGGCAAGGAAACCGAGGGCACCTATGTCTATGAGGAAGAACTGGGCGAGGGCGGCAAGCCGCCGGTGCTCAAGACCCAATACATCCAGAAATGGGTGCTGGGCTCCAACCCGCCCGCGAAGATTAAAGTGACGATAGAGTCGGTATGATCTCGGACGCCCACCGAAACATCGAGATGGCAGAATTCAGCCGGTGTTTCGAGAGAAATTCGCCTTTCGCATATAATCGTCGTTTGATGGACTGAATGCCGGGTGCCGTAAGGAGTTTTATGGCGGAGCAGTATTACAAGATCGAATCACTCGGGCGGCAATTGGGTATCGGCATAGCCGGGAGTCGGTACGTCTCGCTGAGTGCAATTGCCAAGTCAAACGGGCCGAATGCCCCTTACTGTATTCCCAGCGAATTGATCTGTTGCGAGCTGGGCAGGTTTATCGGATTGCCGATTCCGCCAGTGGCGATGGTTTCGGAGCCGGGTGGAGGGGTTGGACCGGTGTTCGCGTCGCTTGATTTCAACCTTGCCGGCAACACGTTACCCCCAGTTGACGTGGCAAAGTGCCTGCAGCTGCTCCCCTCGCTTTCTACTGGGTTGTTGCTCTTTGATATCTGGATGGCAAACTGCGACAGGCATCCGGCGAACTTTTCAGTCGACTTTCTGTCAACACCACCGCAGATGAGCGTTTTTGATCACAGCCACGCGCTCTTCGGGTATACTGCGTCGGGTGGCCAAAGCAGGCTGCAGCAGTTGAGGGATCGGCTGGGCATTTCGTGGAAGACAAACAACCCGGTCGATTCGGGCAAGCATCGGCACTGCCTGCTGGACTCGCTGAACTTGGACGACCACTTTGCTCATTGGCATGACAGAATCAAGTTAACGCCCGATTTCTTCGTTCAAGACCGGTGCGAAGCGGCTTTGGCGTTCGGGGCCACGCAGTTGGAAGTGGATGCCGCAGTTGACTTTATCCTTCATCGTCGGGATAGAATGATGTCGATAATCAAGGAGAGTCGTGCTGAGTTTACAGGAATCAAGACTTGGAGGCTGTTCCCATGAATACCACCAAATACATGCTGGTCAAATACATCGCAGACCTTCACCGGTTCGAGCCGAGAAATATAGGGGTCATCGTCTGTTCGCAACAAGGAGCTGAGGCTCGCTTCGTCGGGGAGTTTGCAGACCGTCCTGGAGACGTTGACGGGCGGTCGATTCCAAGTTTTGTTACCTCAGGGAATGCTTACAAGCAATGGGTTCGCTATTGGCGGGATGTGTTTGTCGCAGGTCGGATCACCGTACCCGCGTCGGGCGCGACCGTTGACGTGACCTCGCCGGGATTCCCCGAAGCAGTGCAGGAAACATCTCGTGGGAACTTTGTAGTTGTGGATGCCGGGGCGGTGCTTGATGAAGTACCCGTGGGCAAACTTTCGGCCGTCGCGGACCAACTCTATGCACAGCTTGTCGATGCCAAAACACCGGAAGAACCTCGGGACGCTGACCTCGACGCGGTAGCGGATGGCCTTCTCGACCGGATCGGACTTCGCTCGCATCGGAATTTTCACCGCGATTATACTGTGCAGTGCGCTGTAAATGGCGTGCAGGAGGAATACGTTTTTAGTGACGCTTTTGCGAATGGATCGCCTCAGCGACTGTACCAAAGACTGGCGATCCCAAAGAGCAAAGTGCGGTTGAGGAAAAACGTTCACGATACTGCATGGAGTTTTGAGCAAGTTTTCAAGCAGAATATCGTTCCTAAAGACCACGCTGGAGTCCTGGTGTATGTAAATGAGGACCAGCGGTCGCAACCGGACGTGGACAAGTCCTTAAAATTGCTTGGTTCTATGACGCGGGTCATCAATCTTTGGGACGAACGTGAGGGCCTTATAGAGTTTGAGGCGTTGGCGGCTCTGCCTCAGCACTAAGGAGGCTGTGAGTCAGCATGCCTCGTCCATTGACAAGTCGCGTTTCCAGCTTGAAAAAGCGGTTTTTTCGGCGCGAGAGCTTATGAAGAGGGTTGCGCTCGGGGAGTTTTTGTAAGTCACGCCGATCGCAATACTTGTGAACCTGTCCCGCGTAGGGCAGAGCGGCCGAAGATGCTTGCCAAAACGGTACATACCGTTTTCACCATCGGAGGTTGCTATGCCTAAGCTGTCCGAAATCGCGGTTCCTTCCTACCGTCACCACAAGAAATCCGGCCAAGCCGTTGTCACGCTGGGCGGAAAAGATCACTACCTGGGCCGGCACAAGTCGGCCGAAAGCCGGGCGGAGTACTCCCGCGTAGTGGGCGAGTGGATGGCCGCCGGACGACAACTCCCGGCCGATCCGAACGCCGTCACCGTGGGCGAAGTCGCCGCCGCCTTCCGCAATCACGCCAAGCGGTACTACGCCGACGCCCACGGCAACGCGAGCAAGGCCGTGGTGAACTTCAATGAGGCGCTGCGCCCGCTGCTGAAACTCTACGGCAAGACGGCCGCGGTAGACTTCGGCCCGCTGCGGTTGAAGGCGTGCCGGGAGTCGATGATCGACGCCGGGCGCTGCCGAACGAATATCAATCGGAACGTCACGCGGATCCGCGGCGTGTTCAAGTGGGCCGTCGAGAATGAAATGCTGCCCGCGTCGGTTCACCACGGGCTGATGGCGGTGTCTGGCTTGCGGTACGGCAGATCCGAAGCGAAAGAATCGTCGCCGGTTAAGCCCGTGCCGGTTGCCCACGTCGAAAGCACGCTGCTACACGTTTCCCGCCAAGTCGCCGCCATGATGCGGTTGCAACTACTCACCGGCATGCGCCCCGGCGAAGTGGTGCTGCTCCGCGGTTGCGATATGGACACCACCGGCGAGCTGTGGATATACCGTCCGGCCCGGCACAAGACGCAATTACACGGCCACACCCGCGAGGTTTACTTCGGCCCGAAGGCGCAGGAGTTGATCGGGCCATTTCTCAAAACCGACTTGCAAGCCTACCTATTCTCGCCCGT
This sequence comes from Tepidisphaerales bacterium, assembly GCA_038329865.1. Lineage (GTDB taxonomy): Bacteria > Planctomycetota > Phycisphaerae > Tepidisphaerales > Tepidisphaeraceae > JANMES01. Next base: position 4,053 of record JBBQNK010000011.1, read on the forward strand.
CGACGCCGAACGCGAACGCCGGGAAGCCTTGCACGCTGCTCGCACAACGCCGATGAGTTGCGGCAACCGTCCCGGCACGAACAAGCGCCACAAGCCGCGGCGTGAGCCGGGCGAGCGGTACACCACGATGACTTACTTCCGCGCCGTCCAGTACGGATGCGACAAAGCATTTCCCGCGCCCGCCGACGTTGCCGACAAGCCCGACGAACTAAAGACGTGGCAACGCGCCCACCGCTGGCATCCTCATCAACTTCGCCACAACGCCGCCACCGAGCTGCGCAAGCGGTACGGGCTCGAGGCGGCACAAGTCACGCTGGGCCACAAGACGTTGAGTGTGACGGAAATCTATGCGGAGAAAAACGTAGCCGCCGCCATGCGGATCGCGGCGGAAGTCGGTTAAAATTCACGCGGGACGGCCGACTAATTACCGGCCAAGCGGTTCGAGCGCGTTCGGTTTCATCACCGCCGACGCGCCCGAGCCGGCCCGCTTTACGAGGTGATGAAATGCCGAAATGGATGGATAAGTCCGAGTCGGAACGGGCACGACTGAAAACAAAATATCTCTCGCCTGAATTCCCGGCCAAGCTGTCCCGTATGGCCGACGCGCGATTGGGCCGAACCACTCGTTTCATTTACACCCACCTGCCTATTAGTTTGGTTCGGGAATGCCTGGAGAAAATCCACCGAAAGTATCCCGCCGTCGCTGGACGAATGAGAACAATTGTTCTCACCATGCAAAAACAATCGCTGGATAAAGCGGAACGAAAATCATCGCCGCAACGCGCCGCGATCGAAATGATGCTCGACGTTTGGGATCGTGCCGGATTGCCCGATGACATACCCGTGTCGTCCAACAACCTAGCCGCCTACGCGAGGTATGGCCGAGAGAATGAACGCCGCGAGAAAAACGCCGGTAATGCCGGCGGCAAGGCGAAAAAAGACAAGGCCGCGAAGGATGCGAAAATCGTTATCGAGAAATACAAGGAAAACCTAACGATTGGTTGGGGCGCCATCAAAGCCATCGCCCAAAACATTTCAGACGAAACTGGAATAAAAAAGAGCCGCGTAGAAAAAATCATTTCTTCCTACCGAAAACAATCTGCCGCGAAACCCTAGGATTCCACCGGCCCACCTTTGAAGCCATGCGAAACTTCGCTAACGAAAGCGAGGCCTTGCATGATCGACGTTCTCCACGAAGTTCCCCTCACCTTAAACGAAGCGACGCGCCTTCCGTATTTGCGGCGCGGCGGCAAGCCGATCCACCTGGCGACGGTTCACCGCTGGGCGAGCCGCGGCGCTAAGGGCGTTCGACTTGAAACGATGAAGTTCCCCGGCGGCATGCGCACGACCGCCGAAGCCGTGCTGCGCTTCCTTGCCACACTGAATGGCTCGCCCGTCGTTTCCCACTCCAAAGCACGAACGAACGCCATCAACGCCGCCGAGCGCGAGCTGCAGGCTGCCGGTTTTGAAATCGGCGGATAAACAAAAACGCCGCCGGCCATTTCTTCGCGGGAAGGCCGACGGCGTTAAGGACTTTCAATGAGCAATTATACCACAACTTTAGAAAAGCCGTTGCCGCCCTGGGCCGTGGACATTCTGCGAGCCGTTCCCGCCCGTGGAGGTGGACTTAACCGATGGCTAATGAGCGCCGCCGTCGCACTCCGCGCCGCCGGGCGCGATCGGCACGACATCGAGCGAGAACTGTCCATTGCGACGGCCGGCGAGCCGATCCGTGCGGGCGAAATCCGGCGAGCCGTCGAGCGATCGGCGGAATACGTTCGCACCGGCGGACGGCACACACCACCGGCGGCCCGCTGGCCGGAACGCGATGAGCAAGCCCGGGCGCGAATACTTGCCGAAGCCGAAGGATACGGCGCGGCCGATCTTCACGCCGACTCGCCATACCAATGCGTGGCCGATGAGCCGATGACCGAGAAAATCATCGACGCCTTGTTCCCCGGCGATCCGCTTTTGTGCGTCGCGGCGGAAAAGACGCAAGCCGTTACCCGCCCGCGTAAATCGTTCCGCGGGCGTTTGAGCGAATTGCAATTCATCGTTCCCAGCGCGATGAGCGCCCCCACCGGCTTGAATCAGAACGGACACCAATCAACGCGATGCCTGAATAACACCGGCCCGCGGCAATATCTGATCGTTGAGCAAGACGCCGGCCCGTTCGATGAGCAAGCCGCGATACTCGCGCACCTGGCGACAAGGGCGCCGCTTGTGCTCGTGGTTTTCTCCGCCAAGAAATCCCTCCACGGCTGGTTCGCATGTCGTGGGGCAAACGAAGCGACGCAAAAGCAATTCTTTTCCGCGGCCGTGCGGTTGGGCGCTGATCCCGCGACGTGGACGCGATGCCAGCTTGTGAGGATGCCCGACGGATACCGGCCCGACGCAAAAGCCCGTCAGAGCGTGCTGTATTTCGCGCCGGAGGTGGTGAAATGAAAACTCCCTACGCAAAAGAGTGGGATGCCATTGAGTCCACCGACGCCGAGCCGCTTCCCGCCGGGCCGATACTGGTTTGCATGGCCGACGTGGAGGCGCGAGAAATATCGTGGCTTTGGCCGGGCCGTATCGCGCTGGGAAGAATCACCTTACTTGTGGGCAAGCCGGGCGAAGGCAAATCCTTTGTCACGATCGACGCCACGGCGAGAATTACCACCGGCACGCCCTGGCCGGATGGATCGCCTTGCCCGCAAGGTTCGGTGATTCTCATTTCGCCTGAAGATGATCCGGGCGACACGATCCGAAAGCGGCTGGATGCGCACCATGCCGACGTGCGGCGCGTTCATCTTCTAACGATGACGCGGCGGATCGGCGAAGACGGCAAGGCGTATGAAGTGATGTTTACACTTGGCGACTTAGCCTCATTGGAAGCGGCGTTGAAGGCGCATCCCGATTGCAAGTTGATCGTCATTGATCCGATCGGAAGTTTGCTAGGCGGTTCAACCGATTCCCACCGGGATAACGAAGTGCGCGCCGTACTTGCGCCGATCGCCAAGCTGGCTGAGAAGTACGGTTGCGCCGTGCTGATCGTCGCCCACCGCCGCAAATCGGCCGGCGGAAGCGCCGACGAAACCGCACTAGGTTCTCGAGCCTTCACGGGCATCGCCCGCGCCGTCTGGCATCTTTCCCGCGATCCTGAAGACAAAACCCGCCGGCTGCTGCTGCCCGGCAAAAACAACCTGGCGCCCGAAGGCGACGGCCTGGCGTTCACTATTGCGGGCGATCCGCCGGCGATCCAATGGGAACGCGAGCCGGTAACGATGACGGCCGATGACGCGATGGCCGTCGAAAGCGGCAACGGAAACGACGAACGGCACGGCCCTGAACCGGAAGCCCGCAACGCGGCGGTTGAGTGGCTTACTCACCTACTCACCAACGGCGAGGTGGAAGCCGGCAAAGTGAAATCCGACGCGGCCGACGCCGGGATGAACTATCGCACCGTTCAACGTGCGGCCGACGCGCTGGGCGTGATTCGAGAAAAGAATCAGTTTAGCGGCGGTTGGGTGTGGCGATTCCCCAAGCCCGGCAATCTCAATATCGAGGTGACAAGTGAGGGTGACAAGTCTCTAAAGAATAAACAACCTGTCCACTTGTCGCCTTCGCAAAAGTCTAGGGAAAACGAACGGTTTTCGTTGACACCGAACGAAGGCGACAAGTTAATTGATCTTGTCGCCTTCAATGGATCGGCCCACCAGAACGGACGCAAGGTTTGAACGATTGGACGATCCATCTTCGCCCGCTTTCATCCGAAGTGCCGGACACGATCCGCGCCGCCGGCGTCGAGGGTCTTAGCTTCACCGCCGGCCCGCCGGCGGTAGCGGGTGAACTTCGGCTTCCGCTCGCCTAAGTTTCGCATGAAAAAAACTGCTCGTAAACGGCATACGGGCATGTTTTGAAGGGCTGATCCGTCCGAGGCCTGGCGATCACGCCGAAGATCGACGGCCTACACGATGCAAGTCGTGATTTCCCCCGCATCGCGCCCAACCGCGTGGTGCGGGTTTTCATACTGGTTTGCCGTTGGGCGTGAATGTTTCACGGCACGCGAGCGAACCGCCAACGCCGGCACACCGGCAGAAAAGAGCGTTTATGCCCACCACGATTATCAGCTCGCCCGACGGCGGCAAGCCCTACACGACCCAAGACTGGGCGCGCGACGCGGACCACGAGCGCCGACTGCGCGAAACCGCGGTGAAGGAATGGGATGCGATGTCGGCTAGCGAGCGATGCGCCTACGGTTTCTCACGCGAGCGGTACATCCCCGCACGAGCGGCCCAGATCCGCACGGGGAAATCGTGCGATGAAATCTGGTACGGCCGGCCCGATCCACGGAAGGCCTGATCGGCAACGCCCAACAATCGCGCACCACACCGCCGGCCGAACATCGCCGGCGGTGCTTTTATGCGCCGATTCGAAAACGGTATGTACCGTTTTTTATTTCCAAATACCGCGAATCGCCGAGAAAACACGCGAAGTTGTGCGAAGGCTTGCAAAGTGATTGATCGCGCGTAAAATGCTTGAAATTAAGGCATTTTTCGTGCTTTTCGGTGTCAAAAAAACTCGCCTGTTAACGGGAATGTTGTAGGTTCGAGTCCTACCTGTCGAGTTTTTTTCCTTTCCACCACGCTGCCACCGCTCGAAAAACACGAGCTCGCGGCGAAATTCTTACTAAAACGCATCGATTCAAACTAACTCCCGGCCGGGCCGAGAGTTCTGGATTTTGTGCGGGTGCGGAAAGGTGAAAAAAGGTACGGAAAGGGACGGAAAGGGACGGGTTGGGACGGGAGTGTCACGGCACTCTTCTGCGAAACCGCCAGCGGTTGGCCGAGACTCTTGAGTCCGCGCTGGTTTTCGTTTCGCTCTGCAGATTGAACCCAAGCTTGATCGAAAAACCCCTATTTGATTGTCAAAGAACAGCGACGAAATTGATCCTAACATCGTCCGTACATTTGTCAACTGCAAAATGACGAATTCTCGTTCATTTCACTTCTCTTCTACCCAAGTCGATTCGCCCGTCTGCCAGACCTCTTTTTTCCAGATCGCCACGTCGCGTTTGAGCTCGTCGATCAAAAACCGGCACGCCTCAAACGCCTCCTTGCGGTGCGGCGACGAAACCGCGATCACCACGCTCGGCTGCCCCACGTCCACCCGCCCGGTGCGGTGAAGGATCGCGAGTTTCAAGATCGGCCACCGCCCCCGCGCCGCCGCCGCGAGTTCTGTCAGCTGCTTTACCGCCATGTCGGCGTAGGCTTCATAGTCGAGCGCGACGAGCACCCTGCCGTCCGCGTGCGTCTCGGCCCGCGTCGTCCCGGCGAAGACACAGATGCCGCCGGCGTTGTCGTCGGCGACGAACCGATCCGCGTCGGCGACGCTCAGCGGCGATGAGAAAAGTTCGATCCAGTCGGTCATGTCGGCTCCGTTGAATCACGTTGTGGCGATAGAAGTTGATCGCGGTCGGCGAACGATTCGATCTTGACGAATCGAACGCCTGGCGAGCGAATCGGAAAGAGGCCTTCTGGCGCTGCTCGAATCTCCCGCCGTTGAATCACAAATTCCAACGGCACTTGTAACACCGCTACCGCGACCCAGACAAGCCAGGCAATGTCCGGCTGAATGCCGATTCGTTTCACCGACGCTTCACCAAATAAAAGTGGGAAGGCAACCGCTATCGTGAGGGCCTGAACCGCCACGCTCAGAAGCGACAGCCACCAAACACGTCGTTCCCATTTATTCCATTTGATAAAACAAGCGTCGCAGACCGTTTGATGTGTAAGAAAATTCACCTTCGCCGACTGGTTGGACAGGTTGATCTTCAGCGTCCGCAACGGCCATCGCACCACCCACTTTACGGAAGCGACCGTCCGACAATCCGCCCCGCAACCGCAGCAGGTGTCCGCGAGTTGATCGAGCGCGAACCGCCGCCGCATCGATTTGGCGAAGTATTTGAGCACGTCGGCGTCGTTGCGAGAATATTTGCGCTGATACCGCAGGCTGGCCCGGGCATCGATCAGCGCTTCCACTTCCGGCACGTGCGCGGGTAGGCCGTCGGTGTCGAACGTGGCATAGTCGAGCGACGCGACGGGCTCGGGTTGAGTGTTCTGCCGGGTCATTTGATTTGCTTACGGTGGCACAGACATTCTTGTCTGTGACGAAGCGAGGTACGCCTCGATTCGTGCTCTCCAATGTTCGGCAATCGCACGGGCGGACGAGTACATCCGCCCGTCACAGACAGGAATGTCTGTGCCACCGTAAGAGGAAATGAACACCGGGGCGGAGATGAAGCGGGCAGCGGGTCGGGCGATTCCATCTCACCCCCCGCTCACCGGCGGGATGACCGCCAACTCGTCGCCGTCCTTCAGCGGCTCGGCCAGCGACGTGTACTCGAAATTCAACGCGAACGCGCACCGCGGCAGGTGGGCGGCCGTCGCGGGATAGTCGGCGGCAAGACGATCGGCGGCGGTGGCGACGGTGGCGTCTTCCGGGAGATCGAGCGTGACCTCGCCGCGCTGGGCGGCGTCGCGGACGATGGCGAAGAGCTTTACTTTCACTTTGATCGTCATGGATTAAACCACGGAGGCACGGAAGCACGGAGGCGCATTCGTCGTTTTACGCCACTCGTTTGAGTTCAGATTTTTCTTTTGAGAGTTCATACAAACAAAGTGCTTCAGAGCTTCGAGCGCGCCTCCGTGCCTCGGTGCCTCCGTGGTTAATCTTTCTTCTCCCCGAACGACGCCACCATCGCCTCATCCACGCCGACGATCGCCATCTTGTACCGGTCCGCCAATTCGATCACCTTCGGCTTCTCAAGCATGATCGTCTTGGCAGCATCCAGCACCACGCAGTTGCATTTGGCGGCGTGGAGTTTTTCGATCGTGGTCGTGCCGATGCTGGGGACGTCGACGCGCATGTCCTGGTAGGTGTTGGCGACTTTGATCAGCGTCCACCCGCCGGCCGGGCAGAGTTTGCCGGCACGCTCGATCATGAGGTTGGTGCCTTCGAGCGCTTCGACGGCGATCACGTCGCGGTCGATGACGGCGATGCACTGGCCGACGTCCATCTGGCTGATCTTGCGGCAGATCTCGTACCCCGCAGCGATGTCGAGCCACTGCTGCTGCGTCGGCTGCTTCTTCGTGAGCACGCCGGGCGTGGTGAGGTGTTCGGGGGAGTATTGAGTGGAGTCGATCAATTGAATTCCCGCGCCGGCCAGCTCGTCGATCACCGCCTGCAGAAACGCCTGCGGCCGCTTGTCGTGCCGCCAGACGTTCCAGAACAGGCGGACGGTTCGCGTGTCGGGAATATACCGCAAGTACCGCCAGCGGTCGTACATCTGCGATTTGGCGACGCGCCCGACCATGATCGCTTCGGAACAGCCGCCTTTTTTGAGCACGTCGATCCACGTGTTGAGTCGCAACACGCCGACGGGTTCGTACACGTCGACATGATCGCGCAGGTCTTCCCACGCATGTCCCGCGAGCGCGGCGCAAATCACCTTGCGCCCCGCGGCGCGGGCGCCTTGCGCGACGAGCACGGGGAAAACGCCTTCACCGGCGATGAGTCCGAGCGGTTCGGCCATACTTTTACTGTAGGAATAGCGGGAGTGAATTGCACGCTCCTTCCATCCGCCGATGTCATTCGTTTAGCCGCGGCGGCCACGCCACGTGGTGCCACACGCGGCGTAGCCGCCGCGGCTAAACATTGCGGTAACTGAAAACACTTTCCCCGCAAATCCAGTAGGTTTTCTAGAGATGTTGTTTGGCGGCCCGCGAGGTCCTAGCATCGCGCGGATGGAACACATTCTATACATCGCGGCGTGCGTGATCGTTCCGATGGTGTGGGGCCTGATCGTGGTGTTCGTGTCGAACCGAATCGACACATGGGCCAAGAACAAGCGCGGCGCCGACGGCCACGGCAATGCAGTCAATCGCGATGACGCGATGCGGGTGGAATACCACATTTGAAAAAGAATGATGAACACAGAGACACAGAGGCACAGAGAAAGCGCGGAGAATTAATTCTGATCTCATTCTGCGTTTTCTCTGTGCCTTTGTGTCTCTGTGTTCACTTTTCCGCGAATTGATAAATGCACCTCACCATCGACCACCACATCATCCCCATCCTGCCGGTGATTTTGGTCGGCATGTTTGTCGGGTACATTGCGGGGATGTTCGGCGTGGGCGGCGGGTTTGTGCTCACGCCGGTGCTGAACATTGTGTTTGGCGTGCCGATCCAGATTGCAATCGGGAGCGCGCTCTGCCAGAAAGTCGGGACGTCGATCGCTTCGTTCCTTAAGTATCGCCACTACAAGCGCGGCGAGCCGCGGTTCGATTGGGTGATGATGGCCGGCAGCGTCCTGGGCGTGGATGCGGGCACGCGGCTGCTGCGGTATGTCGTCACGATGGGGAACCTCGGCATCGGCAAGAAGCCGGCCATCGGGCTCGTGGCGATCGAGATCGTCTACGCGCTCATGCTCTCGCTGACGGCGTGGTTCACGATCCGCGAGGCGATCCGCGCGATGCGCCGCGACACGCCGCGCGGCGACGCGACGATCCCCGGCCCATTGGCGAAGATAAGAATCCCTCCGTACATCGATCTGCCGAACGTGCAACTCAAGCAAGTCTCCGTGCCGGTGATGGTGTACGTCGGTTTCATCCTCGGCGTGTTGAGCGGCCTGCTCGGCATCGGCGGCGGAGTCGCGTTCATGCCCGTCCTGCTCTACGGTTACGGCCTGAGCGTCCGCAACGCAGCCGGCACGGGAATCCTGCTGCTGTTCGTCACTGTCGTCACCGGCACGATCGTGCAGGCGCACGAAGGCTTCGTCAGCCTGCCGCTGGCGATGACGATCCTGATCGGCTCGTCGATCGGCTCACAACTCGGCGCGCTCACGACGCATCACCTCCAGAACCGCGTGCTCCGACTGCTCTTCGGCGGGCTGGTGCTGGCTACGGTGGGGATGATTTTGTGGGATTTGATCCGATCTCTGGTGTAGGGCCTGCCTTTGCAACGATTTATGTTGACAGCCGGGTGACGTACTGGAAAATATCTCTCTATCGGGGATCGGGAGAAAAGGTGAATCGATTTTTAAATTGGCGAGCCGGCCGCTGGCTTGCGATCTGCGCGTTGCTCTGGGCCACACCGGCGCCGGCGCTGGAGATCGTCGGCTACGACCCTGCGCGGCACGATCGCTTCGCTGATTTCGGCGCTTCAAACTTCACGCTCAATCCGGGCTTCATCGGCGCCAGCTACGACCTGTCGGGCATCGGCTGGAACGGCAGCAAGGGTGTGGCGTTGATTTCCGATCAGTACTTCATCGCCGCCAATCATTTCCAGCCGAGCGGATCGGTGGCATTCCAGGGAAGCGACGGGGTTGTCCGCACGTACGTGATCGACAGCTACACGACGACCGCCACCGGGCCGTACACGTCGGACCTGGTCATCGGCAAGCTGACGACGGCGGTCGATTCGCACATCACTTCGTATGCGATCGGTGACGGCACGTCCGCTGATTTCATCGGTCGCGAGATTCTCACCTTCGGTCAAAACCAGCAGGCGGGGCGGAACGTAATCTCAGGGATCGAATACGTCAGCACCAGCCCGGACAATCCCACGCTGACGTTCTACTTCAACTACGATCCCGCCACCGGCTTCAACCCCGACGAGGCTCGCGCGGTCGGCGGCGACTCGGGCAGCCCAACCTTCACCGTCATCGACGGCCAGCTTGTCCTGTTAGGCGACCACTTCGCCAATGATCCCGACAACCCGCTGCTTCCCACGTACGACTCGCTGGCCGCAGCCTATTTCGACCAATACCCATCCGGCAGCGGCGCGCGAATTTTAATTCTGCCGGAACCGGCTTCGCTCGGGGTATTCGGACTGTTTTTGCTGGGGTTACAACGACGGCGTCGCACTCGCGTCGCGGTTTGAACGAGTGCCGAGTCAGCGGTAGTGACTGGATACCGGAACCGGTAATTTTAGTATGTGTTTGCGAAGAATCCGACGCACGACATCAAAGCCCGAACCAAGCCATGACCGTCCGGATGACGATTCTGATCGGCTCACAACTCGGGTCGCTGACGACGCATCACCTGCAAAATCGCGTGCTGCGACTGCTCTTCGGCGGGCTGGTGCTGGCTACGGTGGGGATGATTTTGTGGGATTTGATTCGGTCGCTGGTGTAAGTTATCGCCGGCCGGTTCTACAGAATCGCCAGGGTTTCTATGTTGATTCGCTACAGTTGCCTTACGCTGTTCGCAGCAGTCTTGATCGCGGCCGCGCTGATTAAATGGACGATTGAAGGTCTGCCGGACTTCGGAACCGTTCTCAACTACTTTCTGTTCTGCGCGATGGTATTGTATTTCGCTGCACAGCTACTTGATTGGATCACGACGCGGAAAAATAAGCGTCGGGGATTCCCGGTCGTATTCGATTCAACAGATAAGAGAATGTAAAATCGCAAAATCTGGATCGGGAAAAAACATCGTGCTGGTGCCGATCAGGATCGCTACAGAAACTTCGCCCGAATCTCCGGCGTAGGCATGCGGCACGCCTCCACCTGGCCGAACAGTTTGTAGCGGTACTTCGCGAAAATCTTGTAGCCGATGTTCCGCACGAACGGCGGGACGAGCATGAACCAGTTCAGCACGCGCCACGGCATGGGCATGTACTTGGCCAATCGCAGCGCGGCGGTGGATTGCGTCAGCACCCTGCCGTTGTCGAAGACGATCATGGTGTTGAGCATTAAATCGCCCAGGCCGTTCTCGTGCATGATTTTCTGGCCGATGTCGGACTGCTGGGCGGCGAAGCGGAAGCGATCCTGCGGATCGTGATCGATGAGGAAGTTGATCGTGTGATTGCAGAAATTGCAGACGCCATCGAACAGCACGACGGTTTTATCGGCGGCGATTTGCGTCGCGGGAAGTTGTACAGCGGTTGCGGTCATGAACTTTACCAATCACTTTCTCGTGTAGCCGGCCAGCTAGCTCGCCGTTTGATAGCCCACGGCGAGCTAGCTCGCCGGCTACACGCGACTTAGAAGCATCGGTTACTTCCGTCGCTTTCATTATATCCTGCGAGGCAAATCCGTCCTTCAATTTCGCTGAAAACTCACTTAACCGACGGTGGATTAAGGAATTCCGACAGGGCCTCCTCGGGCAGTTTCGGGCCGCCGAAGCGGGCTTCGTAGCTCATGGCGCTGTGGCGGACGAGCACGTCGTTCTTATCAAACTGCGTGATAATGAACGATCGACTGAGCAGATCCGACTCTCTATTCTTCACCGTCCAATAGAACATGATCGTTCTTTTGTCGTCAGAAACGCGGTCGGGATCGCCCATGACACTGAGGACTTCCGCGCGATTGGTATGGCCGTCGGTCAGGACGAGCAACTTGGATTTGTACTGCCGCTCGCGATCGTTCATACTCAGTGGCTGACCATCGGACAACCCCGCGGACTCGTGGCACCCGGCCAGCAGCAGGCAGGCGAGGAGGACGCTCTGGCACGCGATCTTCGTCATTTCATTAGATTAAAGGATGAGGGCGGAAGGATGAAGTATGAAAATCCAAAAAACGTGTTTTCTCAATGTTCCCTGCAATTCACCGCGATGGCGCAAGCGAGCGGCGGCAGTCAACCGGGCGGCGTAGTCGCTTGCGCCTTCGTGGACGAATTCATTGCTATTCCCTCGAACCCTCGCCCCGCCGCTGCCGTACTAGTCAGGTCCGATAAAACTTTTCCGATCCGGATTTTTTAGTGGAACTGCCCTTCGGGCCACTGTAAATTTCGCAGGTCAATCGATTTGCTTTCACCGGGATACGCATCATGATGACTCTGATGATGGATAGTGAACTGATGGTCGGACTGACAGTGCTCGCTTCGGTGGTTCTCACTGCCGGCGTGGTCGTGGTTCGGACAATCCTCGAGCGCAAAGCAGTTCGCGTCCCCGTTCGAGTCGAATCGGATCCGCGGTAGGCCTGCTGCTTACTTCCCTTCGGATTTCCCCGCCATTCTTTCCCGCACAGCAGCGGCCTGGTCGAGCCAGGCCTTCAGCCCTTCGGCATCGCCGGTTTTCAGCATGGTCGAGAGCCCGTGCAGCTGCGTGATCAGGCAGTCGACCGATTTCTGCATGTTGTCGCGGTTGTCGAGCAGGATGTCGCGCCACAGCCCCCCGTCGCCCGCGGCAATTCGCGTGCTGTCAGCAAAACCCTTGCCCGCCAGCATCAACGACGATTCCTGCTGCATCGCCACCAGCGCCGCCGCCACCGCGTGCGGCAGATGGCTGACCTGCGCCAAGGCCGAGTCGTGATCGTCGGGGGAAAGATCGATCAGCCGCATCCCCAGGCTTTTCCATAGATGCCGAACCGCTTCAACAGCCCGCTCGTCGCTCTTGGCCGTCGGCGTGAGGATGCAGAGCGCGTTCTGGTACAGGTCGGCACTCGCGAACTCTACGCCGCGCTTTTCGCTGCCGGCCATCGGGTGACTGCCGACAAAATGCACGCCCGCCGGCAGGATCGACCCAGCCGATTGGACGATCGATCGCTTCGTGCTGCCGACATCCGTAACGATCGCGCCCGGCTTGAGCGCCGGAGCGATTTCGCGCAACAGCTGGTCGAACAATCCCACCGGCGTAGCGAGCACGACCATGTCCGCCTGCTTCACCGATTCCGCCGCCGAGTTGCTCGCTTCATCGATCGCAGACATTTCCATCGCCCGCCGGAGCGTGTCCGGCCGATGGCCGTAACCAGTGACATGGCAGTCGCTTATCCGCCGTTTGGCCGCGAGCCCCAGCGATCCACCGAGCAGGCCAACCCCTAAAATTGTTAAGCGAAACGTCGCCATGGTCCGATAATATCCAAAAGAGTGCTTCGCGAGTAGGCACGGCGTGCGGGCTTCAGCCCGCATGGCATTTCGGCGGACACTTGCGGGCTGAAGCCCGCACACCGCAGTGCAAAATCGAGCCTAAACTTGCACGCCTCCGCGCCTGAGTCTACCTTATTCGACCAATTGATTCCCGTTAGGCCCGAGTAGAGCAACATGGCAGACACCGAAACCACCAAAGACGCCGCCTCGCCGAAAATCGCACCCCGGCACGTGCTGGAGTTCGAAAAGCCGCTGGCGAAGATGGAAGCCCAGATCGCCGAGCTCGAGGCGATGCAGCAGACCAAGCAGGTCGACTACTCCAAAGAACTCCGCCAGCTTCGGGCCACCCACACCTCACTCCTCCGCAGCACTTACGAGAAACTGACCGCCTGGGAAACCGTGCAAGTCGCCCGCCACCCGCAGCGGCCGCTTTTTAAAGACTACGTCGACATGATCTGCCGCGAGTTCCGCGAGCTGCACGGCGACCGCCACTTCGGCGACGACCCCGCCATCAAGTGCGGCCTGGCCCGCCTCGGCGGACACAAGGTCATGCTCATCGGCACGCACAAAGGCAAAGACACGAAAGAAAAAGTCCAGTGCTACTTCGGCCTGGCCCACCCTGAAGGCTACCGCAAGGCGCTCCGCTGCATGAAGCTGGCGGAAAAGTTTGGATTGCCGGTCGTCACGTTCATCGATACCCCCGGCGCTTACCCCGGCATTGGCGCGGAAGAGCGCGGCCAGGCGGAGTCGATCGCCGTCAACTTGATGGAGATGTCCCGGCTGAAGACGCCGATCGTCAGCATCGTCACCGGCGAAGGCGGCTCCGGCGGCGCGCTCGGCATCGCGATCGCCGACAAAGTCGCCATGATGCAGTTCGCCTGGTACTCCGTCATCAGCCCCGAAGCCTGCAGCGCCATCCTCTTCAAAGGCAACGAAGCCGCCCCGCAATTGGCCGAGAGCCTGAAGCTCACCAGTAAGCACCTGATGGAGTTCGGCGTGATCGACCACATCATCCCCGAACCCCTAGGCGGAGCCCACCGCGACAACCGCGCCACGGCCCACAGCTTGGAGCAGTACATCGCCAAGACCCTCAAGAGCCTGAACGATTTCGTCAAACGCCGCTCGATCGAAGAACTCGTCGAACGAAGGTACGACAAGTTCCGCAACCTCGGCGTGGTGATCGAAAAGAACGCCAAGCAGTCCGCGAAAATCGCGGAGTAATCTCCACTCAAGAACTAAACCACGAAGTCACGAAGAACACGAAGCGTCGTTCGAACACCGAGCGGTGCTTCGTGTTCTTCGTGCCTTCGTGGTGAACCGACTTTTTTCGTAGGGTGGGTTTCAACCCACCATTTTCCGCGGATGGTGGTTTGACACCCACCCTACCAAGCCTGGCGACCACGGTTTCAGTTGATCCCTTTTCGAGCGCACCCTCTTGTTTAGCCGCCCCGCGTGCGGGGCGCGGGTCAAAACGCGCCCCGCACGCGGGGCGGCTAAACAATTCAAAGCCGAAACCCGACAGGTTGCAGTTTGCAAATCACCGTCATCCCTGCAAAACAAAGACTCATGAAAACTTTCAGGCATCGACAATCCCTGTGCCCGCAATTGACATCCTCGCTCCGCAGCGTGACGATTTCTCCACTCACACCACGAAGGGAACCCACATGAAGCTGATCCTACCGACGTTTCTCGCGGCCTTTCTGATTTTCACCACCGGCTGCGCCAGCTACACCGCGCCCGGCGGGCCGGCGAATATGCGTGAGCTCGGCGCGACCGAGGAGATGAAGCAAATCAGCGGCGATGCGGTGATCAACCAGGAATTCAACAAGAAGCCGCTCGCGTCTTTCCCCGCCGCTATCGCCGCGGTGCACGTGCAGGACGGGGACTACCAGTCGTACACGTACCATCGCTCCACGGACAAGCCGGCAGGACGTTTCACCGTCATCACTAAGCGTGAGGCCGAGTCTGACGACGTCATGGATCGCCTGCAGAAGATGACGATGGTCGCCGGCGTTGCGCCGATGAACCAGATGCTCTTTAACGGGCCCGTGAATAGCGAAAAAGACATCCGCCTCGCCGCCGCCAAGTTGCAGGCGGATATGGTGCTGATCTACACCTTCGAAACCAAGTTCTACGTGAAGGATTTCAGCACGCCGGTCTCGATCATCTCGCTCGGCCTGTCGCCGAACCAGCAGGCGCGCGTATCAACGACGGCCTCGGCGATTCTGATGGACACCCGCAGCGGCTACATCTACGGCCTGGCGGAATCAACGGCTGAATCGAAGCAACTCACCAACGCCTGGCAAAGCTCCGACGCCATCGACGACACCCGCCGGCAGACGGAGAAAGAATCATTCACGAATCTCGTCGGCGAGCTGGAAAAGACCTGGCCGAATGTAGTGAAGCAATACGCAAAGCCGGCGGCGAAGGGATAGAGAAGCGCCGAGAAAGCAAAAGAATGAGAAATGTCCCCTTATCCGTGCCCGCTGACATTCTTGACTTTGTCGAAGGACTCGAACCAGACGAGCACGACCGGCGTCCACTGATCGAGGCAGAGCGGAAGCGTCGCGTCGGAATTGGAATCGATCAGCCAGCCCTTTTTCGTTTTCTGAAGCACAGGGCGGAAGATGCTTGCTCCGTCCTTGCGCGATAGTTTGACGGTGACGATCGCCTGATCGCTGTCGGCGACACTTTGCTCGATCGTGCAGGTGCCGCCGCGGAGATATTTCTTGCACCTCGCCGCGTAATCAAGCCCGTCTTCATCCGTCCCGGCAGCCATGATCTGCTTCCACGCGGCCGCGGTGTAGGCGGCCTGCAGCGCTTTAAGATTTCCCGCCTGCGCCGCGTCGAACAGTAACTTCACGACCTGATCGCACTCCGCGGGGGCCGTCGTGGGCGCTTCCGCCCGGGCGATTGAAGTCATCGCCATGAGGCAGAGGAGTATCGCGCATCGGATCTTCATCGGTCGTTCATTGTAACGATGCCCCGTCGCGCGCCTAACATTCACAAACCGCGGGATTCGACAATTCCTCTTCAGCAATCGACAATCAAGACATGTCCAGCTACACGCAACCGATCCAAAACCTGATGAACGAACTCGCCCGCCTGCCTGGCATTGGCATGCGGTCGGCGGAGCGGATCGCGTTTCATCTGCTCAAGCAGCGGCCGGAGGAGGCGATGAAACTGGCTAACGCCATCTCCGACGTGAAGACGAAGATCCGCCATTGCTCGATCTGCTACAACCTGACCGAGTTGGATCCGTGCTCGATCTGCGGCGATCCGAGTCGCGACCAAAGTCTCGTTTGCATCGTCGAGCAGCCGAAGGATCTGATCGCGCTGGAAGCGACCGGCTTATATATAGGCGTGTACCACGTGCTGCTCGGGCGAATCAGCCCGCTGGAAGGGATGGAGCCGGGCGATCTCACCGTCGGCCCACTGATCGATCGCCTGGCCGCGGGGACGATCCGCGAGCTGATCATGGGCACCAATCCGAACATGGAAGGCGACGGCACAGCGTTGTACATCCAGGAGCAAGTCGCCCAGCACGCGCCCGGCGTGCAGATCACCCGCCTTGCGCGAGGATTGCCCGCGGGGAGCAATATCGAGTACGCGAACCGCAACATCCTCGCCGACGCGATCAGCGGGCGGCAGAGGATGTGAGCGGAAATGTGAAATGCAGAATGCAGAATGCAGAATTAATCCACGCTTTGAGGTCAGAATCCGCGTTTTTCATCTAATTCTGCATTCCGACTTCTGCATTCTGCATTTCCTTTTAGACTATACCGTCCAGCCGGTATAGTATTCGCCCATGAGTCTGGCTCCCCACATTACGCCTACGCATCTCCGCGAACGTCTGCTCGATGCCGCAGAGGCCGTGGTCGCGCGGGAGGGCGTGAACAGTCTCACGCTTAGCGCCGTGGCTGAAGGCGCGGGCGTGAGCAAGGGCGGGCTGCTTTATCACTTTCCGAGCAAGTCGGCGTTGATCGTTGCGGTCGTTGAGCGGCTCGCGTCCGCCTGCGACGCTGAGACCGCAAAGGCGATCGAAGCCGATACCGATACGGCCGGGCGGTACACGCGGGCGTATCTCACCGCCCGGCTCAATCCGCCGGACCCGAAAGACATGCCGATCCACACCGCCCTGCTCGCCGCGGCGGGGACTGATCCGGAATACCTCGATCCGTTCCGCCGCCGGCACATGGAGTGGCAGAAGAAGCTGGAGGCGGACGGAATCGACCCGGCCGTTGCGACCATCGTACGGCTCGCGATCGATGGCTTCTGCCTCGGCACGATGCTGGGGATGCCCGTGCCACAAAACCAACTCCGCAAAAACGTACTCGAAAAATTGCTGGCGATGACTCGCTCAGAACCAAACAAGTAACGGTCGTCCGCTAACGGGCGTCCGCCTGTGAACATGAATCGAAAGGGAATGTTGTGAACATCAATACGAAGTGGATCGGCCGAACGCTGCTCGGTGTGGCGCTGGTCGCTGCCGGTTGCGACAAGGAAATCAAGCCCGCCGCCGGCGGTGGCGGGATGCCGCCGGCGCGAGTGACGGCCGTTGCGGCCGTCGCGCAGGACGTGCCGGTTTATCTCGACGAGATCGGCAAGATCGTGGCGACGGATGTCGTCTCGGTCGTGCCGCAGGTCGGCGGGAAGATCATTGCCGCGCATTTGGAAGACGGCGCGGAAGTGAAGAAAGGCCAGCTCCTGTTCGAAATGGACGCTCGCCCGTTCGACGCCGCCCTGTCGTCCGCCAAGGCCGCGATGGAAGAAGCCAAGGCCGACCTGGCAACGGCCGCTTCGGATTTCAAGCGCGTTCAGGCGCTGGACAAGAGCGTGATCAGCCAGCAGGAATTTGACGACAAGAAAAACCTCGCCGCCGTCAACGCCGCCAAGGTAGATGCCCGGCAGGCGGATATCGACATCGCCGAACTGAACCTCGAATACACGAAGATTAAATCGCCGATTGACGGGCGCGCCGGCGCGATCCTCGTGCAGCCGGGCAACATCGTCAAAGCCAATGAGGTCACGCTGCTGGTGATCCAGAAGCTCGACCCGATCTACGCGGAATTTTCCGTGACGGAAAATGATCTCGGCACGGTGCGGAAATTCCTGGCCGGGCACGGCATGCAGACGATCTCGCCGGAAAAAGGCCTGAAAGTTGAAGTGGACGTACCGGGCAACTCCCGGCAGATTATCGAGGCGCTGGGCCCGGTGACGCCGCAAGCGGCGCCGAGTACGCAACCGTCCGCCAAACCGGAATCCGAAGCCTCCGCCATGCCGGCGACGATGCCCACCACCCAGCCGAGCGCCAAGCTCGCCGGGCCGCGCGAAGGTGAACTCACGTTCCTCGATAACGCCGTGCAGGACGGCTCGGGCACGATCCGCCTCCGCGCCCTGCTGCCCAACACCGATCACTACTTCTGGCCCGGCCAGTTTGTCGGCTGCCGGTTGATTCTCACGGTCAAGAAAGACGCCGTGCTCGTTCCGATCGAGGCGCAGCAGATCGGCCAGCAAGGACCGTTCGTCTACGTCGTCGAGCCCGACGGAACGGCCAAGATCCGCCCGATTCATCCGGGTCAGCGCCAGGGCAATATGCTCGTCGTCGACAGCGGCGTGGCGGCGGGAGAAAAAGTCATCATCAGCGGGCAGATGCTCGTCATGCCGGGCGCAAAAGTGCAGCTCGTCGACGATCAGCCCAAGGCCATGGCGTCGGCAGCAAACTGAGCGCTTCGCAGCCGCGAGCGCGGGCTCGCGGCTTAATTAATGTCTACCGCCAGCGGACTCGCGTCCGTGGTTGCCGGAGACTGAACGAAGACCACTGTTGAAATGAGCTTGTTGTGAATTTCTCAGAATCCTTTATTCGTCGGCCGGTCATGACCGTGGTGTTGACCGTCTCGGCGATTTTGTTCGGCGTGTTGTCGTACTTTCAGCTGCCGGTGAACGATCTGCCGGCCGTGGATTATCCGGTCATCCAGGTATCGGTCGGGTATCCCGGCGCGAGCCCGGAAACGGTGGCCGCCACCATCGCCACGCCGCTGGAGCGGCAGTTCATGCAAATCCCCGGGCTCGAGCTGATCACCAGCAAGAGCACGCAGGGGTACTGCTCGCTGACAGTGCAGTTCGCACTGACCAAGGGCCTGGACTCCGCCGCCACCGACGTGCAGGCCGCCATCTCGCGCGCCAGCGGCAACCTGCCGCAGGATCTGCCCGCCCCGCCGACGTTCACCAAGACCAACCCGAACGATCAGCCGATCATGTATGTCGCCCTCACCAGCGACAGCATGACGCAGGGGCAGATTTACGATTTGGCCAACACGCAGGTCGGGCAGAAGATCAGCATCGTCAGCGGCGTGAGCCAGGTGGCGATCTACGGCACGAAATCCGCCATCCGCGTGAAGGCCGATCCCTCCGCACTGGCCGCTCGCGGGCTCACGGTCGACGACCTGGCCACGGCGATCAAGAACGGAACCAGCTTCCAGGGCGCCGGCCAGTTTGACGGCCCCAATCGCACATTCCTCCTGCAGCCGCAGGGCCAGCTCGATACCGCCGACGCGTACAACAAGCTGATCATCTCGACAAAGAACAACTCGCCGATCTACCTCCGCGACGTGGCGACGGCGACCGACACCGTCGAAGACGAACGCGTGAGCATGCGCTTCTGGGTGCGCGGCAAGGAAGTGCCCAAGGCGACCGTCGTGATCGCCGTCTTCCGCCAGGCCGGCACGAATGCGGTGCAAGTCTCCAAGGCCGTCCGCGATCTCGTGCCTGAAATCATGCCGACTCTGCCGGCGTCGGTATCGGTCGTGCCGGTCTACGACCGCTCGGCCTCGATCGTCGATAACGTCATCGACGTGCAGGAAACGCTGCTGATCGCGTTCATCCTGGTGGTGCTGGTGATCTTCGTCTTCCTCGGCCGCGCAACAGACACGCTGATTCCGGTGGTGGCGCTGCCGCTGTCGCTGCTGCTGACGTTCATCGCGATGAACCTGCTCGGCTACAGCATCGACAACCTCTCGCTGATGGCGCTCACGCTGGCGATCGGGTTCCTCGTCGATGACGCGATCGTGTTCCTGGAAAATACCGTGCGCCGAATGGAGCATTACAGCGAACCTCCGCTCAAAGCCGCCATCAACAGCGCCAAGGAAATCAGTTTTACGATTATTTCGATGACGTTGTCGCTCAGTGCGGTGTTCCTGCCGCTGGTGTTCATGAGCGGGCTGGTGGGCCGAATTTTCCGCGAGTTTGCGATGACGATTGTCATCTCGATCTTCGCGAGCGGAATCGTATCGCTCACGCTCACGCCGCTGATGTGCGCCCGCATGCTCGGACCGCGCGGCAAGGGAACGAAAAAGACCTGGATCGAGCGGGTCATCGGCGCCGTCGAGCGCCGCGTGCTCGGCGTGTACGGCCGATCGCTCTGGTTCTTCCTGCGGCACCGCTGGGTGTCGGCGGTGGTGTGGGTCATCTGTCTGGTCGGAACCGTCGTCCTGTTCCTGCACGTGCCCAAGTCGTTCCTGCCGATCGGCGACAGCTCGTTCGTGCGCGGCGTGTTGATCGCCCAGGAAGGCACCTCGCCGGAGAAAATGCAGCAAATGCAGCGGCAGGCGGAAGACCAGTTGCATAAGGTGGGCGCGGTGAAGATGACGTTCACCGCCAGCGGGCTCTCGAGGTTCCTCAATTCCAATTACGCGTTCATGCTGGCGTTCCTGGACGATCCGGGCAAGCGCCCGCCGCTGCAGGTGTTTACGCCTGAGGGGCCCAAGACGGTGAAGGACCCGGACATCAACCAGGTCACCGACGCCCTCAAGGGCAATATCTTCATGAACATGGAAGGCGCGATCCCCGGCCTGCAGCCCAACCCCGTGCTGCAGATTTCCACCGGTGCGTCAGCCACGCAGACCGGGCAATTTTCCTACTCGCTCTCGGGCATCAACCCCGGCGAAGTCTACGCCGCTTACGGCGCGATGATGGCCAAGCTCTCCCCCAAGCAGGGGACGATTTTCGCCCCGCCGATCATCTCCGACTTCTCGCAGAACACGCCGCAGTTGAAGATCAACATCGACCGCGATAAAGCCTCCAGCTACGGCGTTTCGGTGACGAAGATCGAAGACCTGCTGCGTCACGCGTACAGCCAGAACTTCATCTACCTGATCAAAAAGCCGCAGGATCAGTACCAGCTGATCCTTGAAACCAAGGACACCGACCGCGCCCAGCCACAGGACTTGGCGCGGCTGTACGTTCAATCCGATGACGGCAAGAACCTCGTGCCGCTGCGCGCCATCGCGCAGTGGGAGCAGGCGCTCGGGCCGCAGACGGTGAACCACATCAACCAGTTCACGAGCGTGACGATCAACTTCAACCTCGTGCCGGGCGTGCCGATCGGCGAGGCGACGGATTACATCGAGCAGGTGGCCAAGGAAGTCGTTCCGCCGCAGATCCGCGGGCAGTTCCAGGGTGAAGCGCTCACCTTCCGCGAAACGATCAGCAGCCTCACGATTTTGATGGTGCTGGCGGTGTTCGTGATGTACGTGATCCTGGCCGTGCTGTACGAAAGCTACCTCCACCCGATCACGGTGCTCAGCACCCTGCCGACGGCGATGGTGGGCGGCCTGCTCACGCTTTACCTCTTCGGCGAACAGGCGTCGCTGTACGCATTCATCGGGCTGTTCATGCTGATGGGCATCGTGAAAAAGAACGGCATCATGATCGTCGACTTCGCCATCCAGCGGGTGGCGACGGGCAAGAGCGCCGAAGAGTCGATCCACGAGGCCAGCGTCGACCGCTTCCGCCCGATTTTGATGACAACGCTCGCCGCCGTGATGGGTGCCGTGCCGATCGCGCTCGGCTGGGGCGCGGATGGAGCGAGCCGCCGACCGCTAGGCCTGGTCATCGTGGGCGGGTTGATCGTCAGCCAATTCATCACGCTGTACGTCACGCCGGTGATTTACCTGTACCTGGAAGTGTTCCAGGAAAAGGTGCTGAACCGGATTCCGTTCTTCGCGGCGCATTACGAGGGCCACACCCAGGCGGGAGAGCTGGAATCGAGCGAGGATGACGAGAACATCCCCGTTGCCGACATCGTCCGCATGGGCAACGGCAACGGTCATCGATGAACGTTGCCGTGGCACGGGCGGCTTGCCCATGGTCTGCCAACAAGAGCAAAGACACGGGCGGGCCGCCCGTGCCACGAAAGACTTGCCTTCTGTAGCATCGCGAAACGCCAGTGCCAAGGTGCCGGGACTCAGGCGAGACACCCGTGTTGCGGGGAGATCGTTTCAGATGCTTCGTGCGACCTAGCTCCTCCGGCGGTATCGTTTCCGAAATGCCGCCTGGCCAACAATTCGCTCGCCGCGTCTTTTTCATCGCCGGGGTGACCGGGTTGATCGAGATCGTGCCGCTTTATTTCCTCCAATCTCAACTCGCCAAAACCAACCCTCCGGCGATCAATCATCCGGAGTGGTTCTACGGCTTCCTCGGCGTGGCGGCAGCGTTCCAGATCGTGTTCCTCATTCTCTCCCGCAACCCGCGGCGATATCGCCTGATGATGATTCCTTCGATGCTCGAAAAAGTCAGCTACGTGAACGCCAGCGCCGTACTTTTTGTTGCCGGCAGACTTTCCGCAAGCATGCTGGTCGGGCCGGCAATTGACACGGTATGGGTGATTCTTTTCTGGATCGCATTTGTGAAGACTGGGACGAGTGGCACGATGCGTTCGATCGAGAGCAAGCTGAGGGATGAGCGTCTTCGAAATAGCTCCGAGACCGATGTGAAGAATTGAACTTGCGGGCAAATGAGTGAATCTCCCGCGCCGATTTGACACTCCGAAGTTAATCGTTAGATTCGCCGTGCAGTTCAAGGGTTCCAGATTTCTTCTTTCCGGGTGCGACTTTTGGCTGCGTTGGTTGTCATTCCCGCCCGCTTCGGGTCTACCCGTTTCCCAGGTAAAATTCTCGCCGCACAGACCGGCCGGCCGCTCGTGCAGCATGTGGTCGACCAGGTGCGCAAGTGTAAGCGGGTTAAAGAGATAGTCGTGGCCACCGACGACCACCGCATCGTCGATTCGCTCGAAGCGTTCGGCACGCGGTGTGTGATGACCTCGCCGGCGCATCTCAGCGGGACCGACCGAATCGCCGAGGTGTTGAAGACCCGCAGCGAAAATATCGTCGTGAATGTGCAGGGCGACGAGCCTGAAATCGAGCCGGCGATCGTCGATCGGCTGATCGAGCGGCTCGAATCCACGCACGAAGACCCCATGGCCACCGCCGCCACGCCGTTTCCTGCCGGGGCGAATCCGGCGGACCCGAATCTCGTCAAAGTCGTCATCGACGCTAACGGCCGGGCGATTTATTTCTCGAGGAGCCCGATTCCGCACCACCGCGACGGCGACTTCAGCGGCAATGTGCCCTACAATTTGCATCTTGGTATTTACGCGTACCGACGGGATTTTTTGCTGACGTTTGCGTCGTGGTCCCCGACGCCTCTCGAATTGACCGAAAAGCTCGAACAACTGCGTGCACTCGAGCACGGCCAATCGATCTATGTATTGAAAGTCGACCGAGCCACGCACGGCATTGATACGCCGGAACAGTACGCGGCGTTTGTGGAACGATGGAAGATGAACCTAACGTCGACGTATTAAGAGAATGTTGTTGCAGGTTGTCCGGTTGAAAAAGGTGGTGATTGGTGATTGTTCCGTGACGGGAAATTCCTGTCACGCTCCAATCAACAAACGCCAGAACGAGGTGCTGCCATGACGAATGAAGAACTCCTGGCCAAAATCGGCCAATCGACGGAAGAGACCGAATTCTACACGCCCATGCCGCCTGGCTATCGCAAGGGACATCACAAGTACGTGATCGTCGTCGGCACGGTCATGTCCGGCTTGGGCAAGGGGATTTTCTCTTCGTCGCTGGCGAAGCTGATGAAGGACAAAGGACTCACCGTCGCGCCGATCAAGATGGAGGGCTACTACAACCAGGATTCCGGCACGCTCAACCCCTACCGCCACGGCGAAGTGTTTGTGCTAGATGACGGCATGGAAACGGACATGGACCTGGGCACCTACGAGCGATTGCTCGACCAGGATTTATCCGCCGCGAACTTCACCACCAACGGGCAGATCCTCGCCAACGTGCTGAAGAAAGAGCGCGAAGGCGGCTACCTCGGCCGGGATGTGCAGGCGATTCCGCACGTCACCGGCGAGATCAAACTCAAGCTCCGCGAGCTGGCCGCCAAGTCGCAGGCGGATGTGGTCTTCGTCGAAGTCGGCGGAACCGTTGGCGATTACGAAAACTCGTTCTATCTCGAAGCGTGTCGACAGTTGGCCTATGAGGAAGGCGAAAACTCCGTCGTTTTCGTGGCGCTCACGTACGTGCTGGAACCCGGCGCGCTCGGCGAGCAAAAATCAAAGGCCGCCCAGTTGGGCATTAAGCGATTGATGGAAGTCGGCATCATGCCGCACATCATCGCCTGCCGGGCAGGCAATCCTGTCAAAGAAAAAGTCCGCGAGAAGATTTCCATGTACACCAACGTGCCGATGAAGCGCGTGGTGACGATGCACGACGTCGAAAGCATTTACATGATTCCCGACAGCCTCCGCGAGGCCGGGATTGATCGCGAAGTGCTCACGCTGCTGAACATTCACGACCGCGTGGATCAGAAGGCCGAGGACCGCGCCCGCATGAAGTGGCGATGGTTCGCCGACCGCATCGGCAAGGGCAACAAGGACGTGACGCTGGCCGTCACCGGCAAATACACGGCGTTGCGCGACGCGTACGCGAGCATCATCAAGGCCGGCGAGCATTGCTCGGCCCACCTGGGCGCGAACGTCAGTTTCAAGTGGCTCGATACCACTGAAATTTCCCCCGCCAACGTCGTGCGGCGGCTGGGCGATTGTCACGGCATCATCGTGCCCGGCGGCTTCGGCGTGCGCGGGACCGACGGCAAGATCGACTGCATCCGCTTCGCCCGCGAAAATAAAGTTCCCTACCTCGGCCTGTGCCTCGGCTTCCAGATGGCGGTCATCGAATACGCCCGCAACGTCTGCGGCATTCGCGATGCCGACAGCTCGGAGTTCGATAAGAACAGCAAGAACCCCGTGATCGACATCCTGCCGGACCAGAAAAAGATCGAAGGCCTCGGCGGGAACATGCGGCTGGGTGGGAAAGACGTCGACATCAAAGCCGGCACGCTCGCGGCCCGGCTGTTCGATAACGCCGAGCAAATCCGCCTCCGCTTCCGCCACCGCTACGAAGTCGACCCCCGCTACGTCGAACTCCTCGAGCGCAACGGCATGATCTTCAGCGGCAAGGCCCCGGGCTACCCGATCATGCAAATCCTCGAGCTGCCGCAGGACGTTCACCCGTTCTTCATCGGCACGCAGGCGCACCCCGAGCTGACGAGCCGGCCACTTCGGCCGTCGCCGTTCTTCCTCGGGCTTGTGAAGGCCGCGATAGAATTCGCCGAGGCGAAGAACAAGACGACCGCGGCGACGTAAGCTCGGACGGTCGCACCCAAAGGCTGACGACGCATGCGATTCGTTTTTTTGTGGCACGGGCAGCTTGCCCGTGGGTGCGGGTACCCACGCACAATGAGCCGTATTCGGCTCATGAAACAAGAGCGAAGCGACCTTCGCCCACTGTCAAAGATCGCTTCGCTCCTGCCTCATCGGTCGAGTACGACCGGTCGTCGCGGCGTACCGCGACCATGGGCTGGCAGCCCATGCCACGGCGTTTGTTCAATCATTCAAATCCGTTATCGTATTGAAACTTTCCGCAGCGAATAATCCGCGGCGGTATCGGAGGAATCCCCACTATGCCGCGGACCATCATCGCCACTGACCCGGAGCTCGTTGACGACCAATACATTTTCGAAGGCACGCCGTGGAAGGCGCAGTGGATCGGGCCCGAGGAATTCGACGACGCCGTGCCGCTGGTGATGGCGTTCCGCAAGAAATTCACGCTCCCCGCCGCCGGCTCGGTGCGGATTCATGTGACGGCCGACGAGCGGTACCAGCTTTTCCTCGACGGCCAACCCATCGGTCGCGGGCCGGAGCGCGGCGACCTGAAGAACTGGTTCTACGAATCCTACGATCTCCCGCTCACCGCCGGCGAGCACCAGATCGTCGCCCGCGTGTGGCGGCTTGGGCAGATCGCGGCGTACGCGCAGATCACCTCCAGGCCCGGCTTTTTCCTGCTGGCCGAGGGAGAGAGCAGCGACCAGCTCACCACAGGCGTCGCGACCTGGGAGATGAAAACGCTCGGCGGGTTCAGCTTCACGCCGATGCGCCTGCCCGGCGCGTTCTTCGCCGTCAGCAGCGCCAGCAACATCCACGCAGATAAATTCGACTGGGACGCCACCACCGGCGGCGGTGTAGGATGGACCGCCGCGCCCGTCGTCGCAAAGGCGGTGCTGAAGAAAGTCTTCAATGAATCGCCGATGTCGCGCTGGACGATGCGGCCGGCGATCCTGCCAGCGATGATGAGCGAGCCAAAGTTCATCGGCTCGGTTAGATCGATTGAGGCGACCGACACGCTCGATGTCGTCAATCGCCCCGTCGAAGAAAAGTCGCAGATCAAGCCGGAAATCGCGCCGTGGCAATCGCTGCTGACCGATCGCAAGCCCCTCACGATCCCCGCCAACACCGGCCGGCGGATCATCATCGATCTCGACAACTATTACTGCTTCTACCCGCGTTTTCGCATGAGCGGCGGGCGCGGCGCGACGGTTCGCATGCAGTCCGCCGAATCGCTGTTCCATTCCGCATCCAGCAAGCCCGATGTGCAAGGCCACAGCTTTCGCAAAAAGGGAAATCGCAACGAAATCTTCGGCAAGTCGTTCATCGGCATCGGCTGCAGTTTTTATGCCGATGGCAGCTCGGCCAGAACATTTGAAACGCTCTGGTGGCATGCCGGGCGGTTTGTGGAACTGGTCGTGTTGACGAAAGACCAGCCGCTCACGATCGAGCAGATTGAATGGACTGAAACGCACTACCCGTTCAAGTTCGAATACCGTTTTGAATCATCCGACGCGCGCCTTGCCGAGGTCATTCCGATCGGGCTGCGTACGCTCGAAATGTGCGGCCACGAGACTTATTACGACTGCCCTTACTACGAACAGTTGATGTACATCGGCGATACTCGGCTGGAGGCGCTGGTCACGCACACCACCTGCCGCGACGATCGCCTGCCGCGCAAGGCCATCGAATTATTCGACGAAGCCCGCGACGCCTCCGGCTTGATGTTCGCGCGCACGCCCACCAGCACCCGGCAGTGGATTCCGCCGTTCTGTCTCTGGTGGATCGGCATGCTGCACGATTACGCGATGTACCGCGACGATTTGTCGTTCGTCAAAGCCCGCCTGCCGGGTGCGCGCGCCGTGCTGGATACATTTTTGAAATACCGCCGCGACGATTCTCTGCTCGACTCACCGCCGGGCTGGAATTTCATCGACTGGGTGAAGGAGTGGCCGGCCGGCATTCCGCCTACGGGCTATCACGGCCCGGGCGGGCCGCTCAATCTCAAGATCGTCTGGATTCTCAAGCAGATGGCGGAGCTCGAAACCGCCGTCGGCGAACCCGAGTTGGCCGCCCGCTGGCGCCGCAGCGCCGACGAACTCGCCGCCGCCATCCGGAAGGCGTTCTTTGATCCCGGCCGCGGTATGTTCGCCGACGACTTGGCGCACAGCAGCTTCTCCGAGCACGCACAGTGCCTTTCGATCCTCGGCGGCACCGCCGACGCCGAGCAACGGCTGGACGTGATCCTCGGCTTGCTCAACGCCAATGATCTGCACCGTACTACGATCTACTTCACCCATTACCTGTTCGAAACGTTCGCTGCGATAGATCGACCGGACAAAATCATCGATCGCATGGGCCTGTGGTTTGATCTCAATGCCTTGGGCCTGAAAACGACGGTCGAAATGGGCGAGCCGACGCGCTCGGATTGCCACGCGTGGGGCGCGCACCCGATCTTCCACTACTACGCCAGCCTTCTCGGCATCCGCCCGTCGTCGGCGGGATTTAACTCGGTCAGAATCCGCCCGCAGCTCGGCCCGCTCGGCTGGGCAAAGGGATCGATGGTTCACCCGAAGGGAACGATCGAAGTCGACTTCCGCCAGACCGGCGGCAAGGTGGAAGGCACCGTCAAGCTCCCGCCGGGCGTGAAAGGTGTGCTGATCATGAACGGCCAGGAAACCGCCATCTAACGGATGAACCGAAATGCAAAAGCCCAACATTCTGCTCATCACCACCGATCAGCAGCGTCACGACGCGCTGGGCATCAACGGCAACAAAGTGCTGCGCACGCCGAACCTCGATTCATGGGCGAGCAGCGGCACGAACTTCACCCGCGCGTACACCACCTGCCCCAGCTGCATCGCCGCCCGGCGATCGATCCTCACCGGCCTGCACCCGAGCAATCCCCTGCACGGCCTGCGCGGCTACAGAGACGGGCTCGAATTCAACCCGCCGTGGACACTCCCCGCGCTGATGCGCGACGCCGGCTACCAGACGCAGCTCATCGGCAAGCTGCACCAATACCCGCAGCGCAAGCGCTTCGGGTTCGACAACATCATCCTCTCCGAGCAGATGGACATCCGGGCCGACTCCAAATTCTTCGGCGTGAACGACTACGGCGAATTCCTGCAGCGGAACGGGCACAAATTTCTCCCCAACTCCGTCGGCATCGGCCCGAACGGCCGGGTCGCCCGGCCTTGGCCGCACGATGAAGATTTGCACCATTCCAGTTGGCTGACGGAAGAGGCCGTGCAGTTCGTCACGCGCAAGCGCGATCCTTCGATGCCTTGGTTTTTGCATTTGAGCTACTGGGCGCCGCACCCGCCGCTGGTGCCGCCGCAGGTGTATTGGGATCGGTACGTGAATCAGCCGGGGATGAGATCCACCATCGGCCAGTGGGCGAGCACGCGCGAGCATGCCGCGGGGCTTGCGCCGGATTCATCGACCGGCCCGTTCAGCGAGGCGGAAATGCGCGAATCGATGGCCGGGTATTACGGATTGATCAACCACATCGACGACCGGCTGTTGTACTTGCGCGAGATGCTCTTCCAACGCGGCTCGCCGCGCGAATCGGCGCCGACGTGGATCATCTTCACCTCCGATCACGGCGAAATGCTCGGCGATCATCACCTCTTCCGAAAGAGTCTGCCGTACGAAGGGTCGGCCCACGTGCCGTTCCTGATCCATGGCGTGAATGTCGATCGGCCAGCGTGCCGATCGAGCGACGGGCTGGTCAGCCTGGAAGATCTGCTGCCCACGATCTGCGAACTCGGCGGCGCGGAAATTCCCGACGGCGTGGACGGCCGATCGCTCGTGCCAGTACTGCGCGGCAGCACGCCTATGGTTCGCGAAGATTTGTTCGGCGAACACGACGGCGGGTTCGGCAATCACTTCGTCGTGGCCGGACGATTCAAGTACCTCTGGTTCACGCGCACGAACGAGGAGCAACTCTTCGACCTGGCCGCCGACCCGCACGAGTGCAATGACCTGTCCGGCCAGGCCGATCTCCTCAAGCCAATGCGCGCGAAGTTGGCGGAGCATTTGAAGGGCCGAGCCGACGTCCGCCTTGATCCCGGCGCTCTCAAGCCGCTGGGTAACGCGGTGCCGACGGTCTTTTGGAAATCGTGATCCGGTCCCTCTCCCGCCGGGAGAGGCCGGTGAGGGCGAATTGAAAGTGGCTTTCGATCTCGCTGAAAGAGCGTGCGCCCGCTCTTCATTGGCACAGACATTCCTGTCTGTGACGGGCGGATGTACTCATCCGTCCGTATCTTCTAAACTTCATTCGCGCATCCGCCGCACAAATCGAGGAGTACCTCGCTTCGTCACAGACAGGAATGTCTGTGCCACCGGAGAAAGGTCGCTCCTCTCGTCCAACACACCGCTCCTTGACCTCCCGCGCTCAAAGCTTTAGCTTTCACACAACCTCGGGAGCCGCCCTTTCATGAAATTCGCTTTCAGCACTGTCAGTTGCCCCAAGTGGGATTTTCAGACCATCCTCGCCCGCGCCAAGGAGTACGGCTACGACGGCGTGGAGATCCGCGGATTCCTCAACGAAACGCTACTCACCGCGAGCAACGTCTTCCTCACCGATCCGGCCAAGATCCGCAATGAATTCGCGATCGCCGGGATCGAAATCGCCTGTCTGGCCAGCTCGATCGCATTCACCGGCAAGAAGAAAGTGGATGCCAAGCTCGCGAGCGATCTGAAGAGCTACATCGACACCGCCGCCGCCATTGGCTCGCCGCTGGTGAAGGTGTTTGATACGCAGGTGCGGGCCGGCCACACGCGCGGCAGCGCCGGCGTGGCGCTGGGCGACTGGCTCGTGCCGATCGCCGATTACGCGGCCGACAAAGACATCACCATCGTCATCGAAAACGCTCTCTCGTTCCGGCAGGCCAAGGAAATGTGGTCGATCCTCGACCGCCTGCAGCATCCGGCCATCGCCTGCTGCTGGGACGTCTTCAACGCCGCCCTCATCGGCGAAAGCCCGTACATCAGCGTGCCGACGCTCAACAGCAAGATCGCCTACTGCCAGATCAAGGACGCCAAGTTCGGCGCGCTGGGCGCCAGCTACTGCAAGCTCGGCGAAGGAGACGTCGACAGCCCGACCTTCATCACCCGCCTCCGCGGCATCGGCTACGAGGGCTACGTCACCGTCGAGTGGGAAAAAGCCTGGCTGCCGGGCTTGGCCGAGCCGGAAGAGATCCTGCCGGATGCGGTAAAGAAGCTGAAGGAATGGCAGAAGCTCGGCGTTGAAGAGCCGGTGGCGGCGGGCAAGCATTAAAATCGCAGATCGATGAACACAGAGACACAGAGGCACAGAGAAGAGTAAGAAATGATTTCTCTGCTTCTTCTCTGTGCCTCTGTGTTCATCCCTGAATTGAATTCAAAAACGCCGCGATCCGTTCAGAATAGTCCTCATATCCCGCCGACATCGCCCGCAAGTGCGCCACTCCCTCCGGCTGCCAGATCTGCACGTTCGGCATTTTTTCCGCGATATTCAGCGCCGCCTGCTGGTCGGCGAACGGGTCTTCCGAGCCCATGATCAGCAGCACCGGGCACCGCACGTCGGCGATGACGTGCAGCGCGGTGTCGTTGTGGAAATCCGCGCCGGTCATCCATGCGGCGATGTGGGCGGAGAGTTTTCCCGTCAGGCCGGTGGGCAATCCCATCAAGTGCGACTGTGCGTGCGCGGCGAAGATGAAGCTGCCGACGAAGGATTCGAGAATCACGCCCGCCAGGTCGTCGCGCTTGGCGGCCACCTGCGTGGCGATGGCGGAGCCCATGCTGGCGCCGAAGAGGACGAGCGATTTCGTCCCGGCCGGCTGTTGCAGGCGGAGTTGGTCGATGACTTGTGAGACGTCGTGCTTCTCGAAGTGCCCGCCGGTGGTCATCGTGCCGCCGCTTTCGCCGTGGGCGCGGAAGTCGATCGCCAGCACGTTCCAGCCGAGCGAATGCAGCAGCGGCGCGAACGCGATCGCGCCGATTTTCGCATCGGCGTAGCCGTGCAGCAGGATGACGCAACGATTTGACTCGGCCGAGCCGGGAATCCACCACCCGGCGATCTTAATCTTCGCCGGCGGGCGCGATTCATCGATCACATCAAACGAAACGTCCGCGAACTGCAGCCCCAAATCCCCCGGTGAAAGCCGATGCAGCACCGCCATCGCCTTGCCATCGCCCATCCGCGGCGGATGCGTCAACCCCCACGCCAGCAGCACCGCCGCCCCTGCGATCAGCAGCAGCAGGCAGAGGATCATCACGAGCGGCAGCGTGAGCCAGACCATGGGGGGGATGATAGTGGGGAAAATTCGAATGATGAAATTCAACGGTCGATTGAAATTCGAATGACGAATGACAAATGGGAAAATAGCGGGTGTTGTAATTGTCCGACGATCGTCCGTTTGACATTCACCTGTCATTCGAACTTTGTCATTCGTCATTCAATCGACTTTCGAATTTCGTCATTCGAATTTTATACGCCTATAGCCTCGCCCGCGCCGCCGCCAGTCGGGCTTCGGCTCGGTCGACGTCTGTTTTCGCGGCGGCCCATGCTGAGTCGTCGGCGAGCGTGGATTCGAAGTGTCGCTTCATCGTCGCAAGATTGTGCGTGGAGAGCAGCACGTCGTCCTTCAGCAGCGACAGAGCCGAGTCGGCGTTCATCGCGTCGGTCTGGTATTTCGTGACCGCCTTGGTGGCTTCGATTGCATCCGCCTGCGCGGCGGCGAGCGCGTCGGCCTTGACGGCGGAGTCTTTCCGCATCGTGTCGACCTTCGCCTGGGCGGCAACTTTCGCGGCGACGAGGGATTGGTATTCGGGGCTCGTCTGCAGCGTGGCGATGAACTTGGCAGACGCCGTGTTGTAGGCAGCGGTCGATTTTTTAACGTCGGCGACGGCGGCGACGTATTCGGGCGACGCCTCGAACTTCGTCCGCATCTTGTTGGTCAGATCGTTGAGGTTGGCCTTGGCCTTTTCCAGCGCCTCGTTCGCCTTCGCTGCCGCCGCGGCGCCGTTGCCGCTGCCTGTGACTTTCGGCGCAGGCTTGGCTGCGGCGAACAGGAGGACGGGCGATACAAAAAACGCCATGAAAAACGTGGCGATCCGGAAGAAATGGTTCAGCCTCATGAAGGAAATTATACCTGCCCGGCCCGTCGGTGGTCGAGAGGAATCGCAATCGAGGACAGCGAAATCGAACTACCTTCCGGCAAAGCTCTTATCGCGATTCCTATCGCATTACCCGAGCTTCTTACGTGCCGCATCGAGCTTGGCCTGCGCCTGATCGAGCGTGGACTTGGCCGCGACGAACGACGGGTCGGAGGTAACCTTCGCGTCGATGGCTTTCTTCATGCTCGCGACTTTTTCCGCGGCGTCGGCGGCGCTGGCTTTGAGTGAGGCCAGGTGCGTGTCGCCTTCCAATGCGGTGTTCTGAATTCGCGTCACGTTGTTCGCCGCTGCCAGGACGTCTTTGGCTGCGGCGCTCACGTCGTCGGGTGTGCTGTTCGGGTCTTTGCGAACGGCATCGCCCTTCGCTTGCGCAGCGGCTTTGGCGGCTACGGCATCTTTGTAGTCCTGGTGCGTCATCAGCTCAGCTATGAACTGGTTGTATGCGTCGTTGTACTCGGCCTGCGCTTTGGCGGACGCGGCGATCGCGGAAAGGTAGTCGGGTGACGATTCCAGTTTCGGGCGCAGGCGGGCGGCGATCGCCTCGAGCGCGTCGCGGTCCTTCTGAACCTCGTCCCTGTCGGCGGTGATTTCCTTTTCGACGGCGGCGTCTTTCTTTTGCGCCGCGGTGGGACCGGCGGGCTTCCGACGCGGAGCCTTGGCGGCATTTGCCGCGGACACTGGCCACAGCAGCGCGGCCAAAGCGGCCACTGCGATCACGGGCTTGAGATTCATGGAGTTTCCCTCGTCTGGTTGACTTTTTATCGCGACGCGACGGCGCGGCTCACGCTTTTAATATCGACATCGTCTTGAACTGCTGGCCGAGGATCGGCTTGCTCGGGGTTTCCAGCCAGTTCTGCAGAACGCTGGCGTAAACGTTGCGGAAATCGGTGTTGAATTTCAGATCGCCCTGGTCCAGGTCCGTCAGCGACGGGTGCTTGGAGAGCACACCCGCGTTGACCTTCGGCCCGAACAGGAACATCGGAGCGGCCGCGCCGTGGTCGGTGCCGCCGCTGGCGTTTTGTTCGACGCGCCGGCCGAACTCGCTGAAGCTCATCATCAGCACGCGCTCCTCATTTTCCTGCTGCTTCATGTCGGTCCAGAAAGCGCCCACGCCCTGGGCGAACTGTTTCATCAGATCATCGTGTCGCTGCCTCTGCCCGGCGTGGGTATCAAAGCCGCCGATGCTGACGTAGTAGACGCGCGTAGACGCGCCGCCGGCGATCATCGCCGCGACGGTCCGCAGGCCGTTGCCGAATTCGCCGCCGGGGTATTCGCCGGTCGGGCGGTAGTTTTGCGTCATGCGGAGGATGTCGTCGCTGCTGATCTGCGCGTCCATCGCGGTGCGGTGGAGGAAATCGAGTTGGCTGTTAGCGGTGACGGCCTCGATCTTTTTCGGGGCGGGCTTGATGATCGCCGGCTTGCTCGCCGTGCCGCTGGCGGGCTGGGTCGTCGGGCCCTGATTGAGCTTGAGGTAGTGATCCTTGTCGGTCCCTTTGTAGCGGTAATTTTCCGGCCGATCGAACGAGAGCGGCGTGACGCGGTCACCCTGCATCGCCAGGGGAAGCGCGCCGCCCATGCTCACGCCCACGTGCGGATCGCAGCCGGGGCAGGCGTTGTCGAAGTAGCGCCCGATCCAGCCGTTGGTGACGACTTCGTTCTGCGGCTCGGCGCTCTGCCAGATGTCCATCGAGCGGAAGTGCGAGCGGTTGGGGTTCGGATAGCCGACGCCCTGCACGATCGCCATATTGCCGGCGTCGTAGAGTTTTTTGATCGGCGCAAGATTCGGATGCAGGCCGACGTAATCGTTGACCTTCAGCACGTCCTTGTTCTCAATGCCGATGGCGGGCCGGGCGCGGTGGTACGCGTCGTCGGCGAAAGGTATGACGGTGCTGAGCCCGTCATTGCCGCCGGACATTTGTACGACGACGAGAATCTTCCCGTCTTTGCCCGTCGGCCGCTGCGTGCGGTGCTGATCGAGCGGGTTCGCCATCGCCATCATCGTCTGATCGAGGAACGTCGGGATCGTCGGCGTGACGGCGAGGAGGGCTAGTCCCTTCTGGAGGAAGATTCGGCGGGTGGATAGATGTTTGTTCATTACGAACCTCATTCCAATGTTATTTGGTATTAGGTATTTGGTATTAGGAATTCGCATTTCCAAATACCCAATAACCAATACCCAATACCTGCTTCAGCACAACTGAAAATCCGGCATCGATACGAGCAACTGTACCATCTTGCGGACACTGTCTTCGCGATCGGCATGGCCGTTGAGCGAGTCGATCAATATCGCCCGGCTCTCGTCGGCGATGGGTCGGCCGATGAGGCGGCTGATCCATGCATCGACCAGTGCCTCGGGCGTGCCGCCGACGCCGGGGCGGAAGTCGGTCCCTCTGGTCGGCTTGGCGTTGTTGCCCGCCTTGCCCTTGGCATTAAACGGCGCGAATTGCCCCGACCCGCCTGCCAGCCAGATCGACGTATTGTACCGCACGAAAATCGTGCTCGTGCTGATCCAGCTATGCCCGCCCGGCCAGCCTTTAACGTTCGGCGGATAGAGCGGCACCTGGCCCATTTGCGCCAGCGCGCCGTTGATCGCGCGAATGCCCGGCATGTCCAAATTCAGCGCCCGCACCGTGCCAACGACCAACTGAATCGGGCTCTTGATCTGACTGCCGATGACGGCCGGCTGATAGAAGGCTTTGCTCGCAAAGATCGTTCGCAGCAGCGGGCGCATTTCGTACTTGTTGTCACGGAGGATATCGCCCATCGCCCACTGCAATTCGCTCGGCAGCTGGTCATTGACGAAGTACGTATAAAGCTCACCGGCGATGAAATTACCGCACGCCTCCTTGCTCAGGATGATTTCGATAATGTCGTCGCCATCGAAATTTCCGGTGCGACCCATGAAGGTTTTGTTGCCGGTGTCGTGATCAAACTTGCGGAAGACGAAATCATCGCCGTCGTGCGCCCAGCCGGTGAAGGCGCGGGCGGATTGCTTGATGTCGTCTTCGGTGTAATTGCCGATGCCGAGCGTGAAAAGTTCCATCAACTCGCGGGCGTAGTTTTCGTTCGGGTGGGCTTTGCGGTTTTGCGAGTTGTTGAGGTAATCGAGCATGGCCGGGTCGCGGCTGATCGAGCGGACGAACTGGCGGAAATTTCCCGCAGCCTGGCGGCGGAGCAGTTCGTTCTGGTTCCACATCGCCATCGCGGAGCGCTCGTCCTTAGCACTGGTGGTGAAGTGGCCGTGCCAGAAGAGCGTGAGCTTTTCTTGCAGCGGGTGCGGCCCGAAGGCCATGCGCTTCAGCCACCAGTTGCTGGTCGCGGCGACGGCTTCGCGATTGGCGGCCTGCAGCTTTTGGCGGAGGGCTTTCTTTTCTTCTTCGGTCTTGCCGACCATCAGCTTGCGGAGCGCGTTGAAGTCAGACGGGTATTCGTCAATGGCGGAGAGATCGGGGATATCGGTTCTCGACTGCTCATCAACCCCCGCGTCGGGGAAATCAAAAAGCATGTCGAGAGCGGCGTCGGGCCCCATCTTCACGACCTTTTCAACCTCCGCCGGCGTGCCGCCGAAGCCGGCGCGATTCAGCAGATGGGCGGCCTTGGTGGAGTCGAACGGATCTTCCGGGGTCGGCTTGTACGGCTGAAGCAGCGGATGCGATCTTGCCATGGTGTGTCCTCCACTTTCAAACGCCGCCCTGGCCGTGTTATTGCCCGGCGGAACGGATACTCTTTATATCGTACCATTGGGACTGCAATCGGTTGACCAAAATTGCGGTTTTTTCGGGGTCTGGATCGATCCTTTCCCTTTACGCCGGTGTTTGAGGTACGCCGAAAATCCGGATCGATCGGCCGACGGATCCGGGCCTGCGGCCTACCTCAGACCCGGCGTGAATTGATCTAATCGCCCTTTCCCGGGCATTTTCAAAACTTCCCATAACCGTTTGTCGGATGCCCCCGCCTCCGATACCTTCCTACTCATGACCACCGCCACACAAACACTGCGTTTAGGACACTCCCCCGACCCCGA
Organism: Tepidisphaerales bacterium; assembly: GCA_038329865.1. Taxonomy (GTDB): domain Bacteria; phylum Planctomycetota; class Phycisphaerae; order Tepidisphaerales; family Tepidisphaeraceae; genus JANMES01. Next base: position 40,609 of record JBBQNK010000011.1, read on the forward strand.
CGACGCGTTCATGTTCTACGGCCTGGCGAAGGACAAATTCCCCACCGGCCGATACCGCTTTGAGCACGTGCTTCAGGACATCCAAACCCTCAACCAGCGCGCGATGAAAGGCGAACTGGAAATCACCGCCATCAGCATCCACGCCTACCCGTTCGTCGCGGATAAATACGCCCTGACCAGTTGCGGCAGCAGCATGGGCGACAAGTACGGCCCAATGGTCATCGCCCGCGAGAAGATGACCCTCGCCGACCTGAAAGGTAAACACCTCGCGATACCAGGCAAGATGACGACGGCCTTTCTCGCGCTGCAGCTAATCCTCGGCAAAGGCAAAGAAGGAAAATCTCTGCACTCAGCACTCAGCACTCAGCACTCTTTCAGCTACGAAGTCGTCATGTTCGACGAAATCCCCAAGGCCGTTCAGGAAGGAAAATTCGACGCCGGCCTGATCATCCACGAGGGCCAGCTCACCTACAAAACGCTAGGCCTGGAGCTCGTTGTCGACGAAGGCATCTGGTGGCACGAAAAGACCGGCCTGCCGCTCCCGCTCGGCGGCAACTGCATCCGCCGCGATCTCGGGCCACAGGTGATGCAGGAAGTCACCGACATCCTCAAGCAGAGCATTCAGTACAGCCTCGACCACCGCAAAGAAGCCGTCGAATACGCCCTGCAGTTCGGCCGAGATTTAAACCGTGATTTGGCGGACCGTTTCGTCGGCATGTATGTGAACAAGTGGACCCTCGACTACGGCGATATCGGCCGAAAGGCGATCGACCTGCTGCTGGCCGAAGGCGCCAAGGCGGGGATCGTTCCGGCGATCGGGACGATCGATTACGTGACGGCGAAGTAACGGACCCATTTTTCTGGATCGCTCAGCCCGCTTTCGATACCTTGATCGCATGGCGGCTGGTTCACTCATTCTGCATTCGCCGACGCCCGGGCGGGTGCGCGCGATGGACTGGCTGCGCGGGCTGTCCGTCCTCTTCATGATCGAGTGCCACTCGCTCATCTTTCTTGATCCGAAGTACGCCTACTCGCACCTGCTGATGACGCTCAACGGCATTAACGGGATGGTTTCGGTCGCGTTTCTCTTCACGTCAGGATTCGCCGGCGGACTGGTCGGCGCGCGGGCGGCGAAGGATTCGGCGGCGCGAAAGCGAAGGGCCAAGCGAACATTCTGGCGACTGCTGCAGGTGCTCGTGATGTCGCTATACTTCCACAGCGCCAGCGCCCCGATCTACACCCATCCGGCCACGCTGCTGCAGGTGGATATCCTTTTCTGCATCGCGATCGGCGTGATGGCGGTGTGGCTGATCGTCACGCTGTGCAGCGGCCACAACGCGGTGGCGATATTCGTGCTGGTGACTACCGCAACGCTGATCCTGATCTTCACCCCGCCGGCCGTGCGCTATCGCGGCGGGACGATCGTGACCGAGCTGCTCAACAGCTCCACCGGCTCGATGTTTCCGATTTTTCCGTGGCTGATCTACCCGCTGCTCGGCGCCGCGATGGGCGTGATCGCCGCCACGCCAAACACCGGACGGCGGCGACTGATCTTCGCGATCATCGCGCTGTTACTCGTCACTTGGACGATCAACCAGCCCTTCCTCGACGCAATTTTCTGGTCACACTTCCCCAACGATGACGGCCTCTTCTGGGTCCGCAACGGACTGGAGCGAATCTGGATCCTCTGCGTCGTCCTGCTCGCCCTGTTCACGATCGACTACGCCGCCCTTGCCTTGGCCAGCGTGAGTTGGTCTAGGCTCTTCGTCCCGCTGGAACGCACCGTCGATTTCTTCAGCCGCCATGCGCTGTTCGGCTACTTCGCGCACCTTTCGCTGCTCTACGGATTCCTGACCTTCCAGTTCACTAACCAGTGGCATCACCGGTCGACTTGGACGCAGTACACCTGGCGAATGCTGATTGTCATCGCCGGCACGGCGGTGGTGTGCATGGTCATCCACCGAGTGAAGCGACTGCTTGACTCCTTGGTCCGCAATGTGCCAGCTTCAAGAAAACTACCTGATACGCCGCTCGCACCGGTACAGGAAAGCTAAATGCCCATCCGCAACGTCCTCTTCCTTCTCGCCGATCAGCACCGCAGCGACTGCATCGGCGCCTACGGGAACAAAGTCGTCAGCACGTCGAACATCGACGCGCTGGCGGCGCGCGGCACTCGGTTCACTCACGCGTTCACGCCCGCGGCCATCTGTACGCCGGCGCGGGCTTGCATTCAGACTGGGCTTTCGCCGCGGAAGCACGGGCTGATCTTGAACTGGGAGTTCAACAAGTTCCGCGGCGGGCTGCTGAATCTCCCGCCGGAGACTCGCGGCTTCAGCCAGGATCTTTCGGCAGCGGGATGGCAGTGCGCGCACGTCGGCAAGTGGCACATCGGCGACACCAACCGACCGGCCGACTACGGCTACGAAGGTGAGTATTATCCGGGATACGGTTTTCCCGACACGCATGCGCATTACCAGGCGTACCTGCGCGGGCTGGGCGTTTCGGGATTCAATGTCACCGACAAATGCGAATCGCCATCGGCCGAAAGCGTGCTGTATTATGCACGCCAGGAAGGACCGCCCGAAGCGAGCGTGCCGCACTACCTGGCGCATCAGACTGTTGAAAAGATCGAAAAGTATTCCGCGACAGGCAAGCCGTTTTTCATCTCGTGCAATTTCTGGGGGCCGCACGCGCCGTTTCGAATTCCGGCGCCGTACTTCGACATGTACGATCCGAAATCGATCGACCCGTGGCCGAACTGGGACTCGGATTTGTCGGAAAAGCCGTACGTCATCCGCCGGCAGGGAGAGCGGTTTCAGACGGGTTGGTTCACGGCCGACGTTTTGCGCGATCTGCTCGCCAAGCATTACGGGTACGTCACGCTGATCGACGAGCAGATCGGCCGAATCATCGCGGCGCTGCGTGCGGCCGGCCAACTCGAAAATACGATGATCATCTACGCAGCCGACCACGGCTCGGCCGACGGCGCGTTCCGCATGTGGGACAAGGGCTTCGGCATGTACGACAACCAGTGGCGAATCCCGCTCATCGCCGCGCACGATTCGTTCCGCCGCGGCGTGAACGATGATTTCGTGGGACTGCTCGACCTTGCCCCCACATTTCTTCAAGCCGCCGGCTGCGCGATTCGGCCGGAATTGGAAGGCGCTTCGCTCCTGCCCGCGCTGCAAGGCACCGGCAGCGTGCCGCCGCGCGACGCGATCATCGCCGAGGCGTTCGGCCATCAGATTCCGTACTGGCAGCGAATGGTCCGTACGAAAGACGCGAAATACATCTACAACCCCGTCGATCGCGACGAGTTCTACGACCTGCGGGAAGACCCGTGGGAAATGCGAAACCTCGTCGACCACGTGCCGGCCGATCGGGTCGAGCCGTTCAAAGCGCGCCTGCGAAAGCACATCGACTCAACGGGCGATCAAATCCGATCGATGGCGAAAGGCGTTTTGTAAGTGCGGGACATCGCGGGCGATCAGAATCCGTCCGTCGCCATCTGCTGTCGGAACTTGCTCGAGAGCCACGCGCGTTTTCCGTCGCTGCTCAAGCCGATGTGGTCGTTTTGATCGAGCCATTTGAGGGCTTGGCAGAATTCAGCGGGCGGTTCGCCGGGGTGGGCGAGGTCTTTGAGTTCCATCGCTTCTTTCGACTGATAAAGCTGCAGAAGAATCTGCGACGCGCGCACGAGTAGCCCTTTGAATCGCGTCGGTTGCTGGCCGCGCACGGTGGCGATGCCGCCGAGCAGTGCGCGCGGGCCCCACAGGAGCATTTCGGAGAAAGCAGCGCCGGCGGCGCTGGCGCGATCGAGTTGATATTCCCCGTAGCTGCCGGCATTGGCGGGGTTCGACATGCCCGCGGCCGCGTCGGAAAAGAACGAGCCTTGCGACCGGCGCTCCTCGCGAATCAGCAGCGGGACGATCGCGATCAGGTAAACGAAAAACCAACCGGTCCAGCCGATGTAGGAATCACCGGCAAAGTTCCACAGGATGAACCAGATCACCGACGTGACGAAGAATCCCGCCCCCAGAATGACCGCCGCCCCCAGCACGATCATCACACCGCCGCCGCCGGTGCGGAGCGCGTAGAGGCGCTGCAGCTCAGCGAGCATGCGTTCTTCGGGGCTGGGTTCATTGGCTGTGGACATAGGTTAGTGCGACTTAATTCCGGACGTAGCAAAAGCAGAATCATTCCGTAGCCACGAACGCCAGTTCGTGGTTTTAGTTCATTCAAGACCGCGAACTGGCGTTCGCGGCTACGAAAAAATTTCGTTACGAAGCGTCGGAATATTCATCAGTGCATCCGTTCCTGCTTCGGATTGCGGCTCATCAAATCCGTCAGCGCGTCGATCGCGTCCTTGCCTTCAAAGAGGATCTGATACACCGATTCGGTGATCGGCATCTCCACGTTGAACTGCCTCGCGAGGCGGACGACGGACTTGGTCGTCGGCACGCCCTCGGCCACGCTGTCCATGCTGGCGAGGATTTCTTCGAGCTTGCGGCCTTTGCCGATCTGCTCACCCACCGTGCGGTTGCGGCCCTGCGGGCTCACGCAGGTGGTGATCAGATCGCCGATGCCGGCCAGCCCCTGAAAGGTGTCGGCCTTGGCGCCCATGGCCACGCCCAGCCGCGTGATCTCGACCAGCCCGCGCGTGACGAGCGCCGCTTTGGCGTTATTCCCTGCGGCCAGCCCGTCCAAAATACCGGCGGCGATGGCGATGATATTTTTCGTCGCGCCGGCGAGCTCCACGCCGATGACGTCGTCGTTCGTGTAGACGCGGAACCATTGCGTGGAAAACGCGTGCTGCACGCGGGCGGCGATCGTCAGATCATCACACGCCGCTACCGCGGTGGCCGGCAGATATTTCGCCAGCTCATGCGCAACGTTCGGCCCGGAGAGCGCCGCCACCGTGTGTTTCACCGCCTGCGCGCTGAATGAATCGCTGATGATCTGGCTCGGGCGGAGCAGCGTGTCGTTCTCGATCCCCTTGCTGACTGACACGATCGGCACGCCGGCCGGCACGTACGGGGCGAGGCGCTTCCATGCGCTGCGCAGGTACTGCGTCGGCACGGCCGACAGGATCATCGTGCAGTCGCGGAAGCAGTCCTGATCGTTGGCCGTGAGTCGCACGCGCTCGGGCACGCGCACGCCGGGCAGCAGGCGGCTGTTGTCGCGATTCTGCTGGAGACGCTCGATCGATTGCTCGAACGCGCCCCACATCGTGAGCTCGTGGCCGCGCTGCGTGAGCATGATCGAACAGACGGTGGCCATCGCCCCGTCGCCGAGGATCGTGACGTGTTCTGACATAAGTCCATTTGTACCGAATCGGTCGATCGAAGTCATTGTTCATCATGGGTCAATCCTTGCGTCGCTGGAATCGGCGTGAATGTCGCGCCTACGATGATGGGCCTCGCGCCATCGCGGGCCAATTACAACGTCAAACCCTCATCTCGGAGACAACCATGAGTTCATCGATTCCCACTACAATGAAGGCCGTCGCGATCGATCGCTTCGGCGGTATTGATGTGCTTTCCTATCGCTCGGTGAGCGTTCCGCAAGTCGGAGCCGATGAAGTGCTTATTCGTATAGAATACGCCGGGATTGGTGTTTGGGATCCGATCGAACGAGAAGGCATCTTCGCAAAAATGATGGGATTCACGCCGACGTTTCCGTACGTGCTGGGAACCGAAGGCGCCGGCGAAATCGCCGCGGTGGGCGCGAACGTGAAACAGCTTCACGTCGGCCAGAAGGTTTACTCCACCGTCATGATGAACGCCAAGGGAGGCTTCTTCGCACAGTACACAGCCGTGAAGGCGGACATGGCGTGGCCGATCCCGGGCAAGCTGTCAGTCGAAGACGCGGCCGTGATGAGCGTGGACGCCGGGACGTCGCTTCGCGGGCTGGACGACACGCTGCATCTGAAGTCCGGCGAATCCGTCCTGATCTTCGGCGCCGGCGGCGGGATGGGGCATCTGGCGGTGCAATTGGCGCAGCGCATGGGAGCGCGCGTGTTCGCCGTCGCTTCAGGCGATGACGGCGTAGCGATGGTGAAAGGTCTCGGCGTGGCCGATGTCATCAACGGGCGGAAGGACGATATCGTCGCCGCCGCCAAATCGTTCGCGCCCAACGGAATCGACGCCGCCCTGCTCACCGCCGGCGGGCCGGCGGCGGAAAAATCGATCACCACCCTCCGCCCCGGCGGGCGAATCGCCTACCCGAACGGCGTGCAGCCGATCCCCACTGCCCCCGCGGGCATGACCATCCAGGCGTACAACGCAAACGTCGATCCGGCCATGGCGGTCAAAATCAATAAGCTGATCGATGCCGGTCCGTTCAAAGTACACATCGCCAAATCGTTCCCGCTGGCCCAAACGGCCGAGTCGCAGCAATTTCTTGAAAAGCACTACCTGGGAAAACTGTCGTTGAAGATTGGTTAGGGCCCGGCGCGTTAATTCGCTGCAAGGTGCGACTCATTCGTGTTACAGGATCGGGGAGAATTGAGGCGCGGAGGCGCAATCGACGGATGACATCGGACGATCTACAAAAATAAAAAAAGCCAACTGCCGGCTAGAGGCACAGGTTGATCTTCCGTGGCACGGGCGGCCCGCCCGTGTTTTGGCTTATGGAAGAAGACCATGGGCGAGCCGCCCATGCCACTTCAAACGGAACCACTACCAACTGACGGAATAGCGTGCGAACGCCGAGCGCGCCTCCGTGTCTCCGTGCCTCTGTGGTAAATCCGAATGAATTGCTATCGCCCGAGCCGCAGCACCCGCCCGATTGCGCCGAAGATGTTGGCCTTCACGCGCAGCACCCGCAGCCGCAGTTCCAGCTTCATGAAGCTCGGCTCGCGCGGCTCCAAATCCATCGCCTTGCGGACCCAGGCGATCGCCTCGTCGAACTGCTTCTGGTGCTCGTACGCCAGCGAGAGGTTGTAGATCGTCGTGAGGTTGTCCGGATCGAGCCGGAGCGTTTCAAGGCACGTGGCGATCCCCTGCTCGTACCGCCCGGCGAGGAACTGCGCGACGGCCAGGTTCTGCAGGCCGGCCACGTTTTTCGGCTCGCTGGCGAGCAATCGCTTGAGCGCGGCGATCGCCGGGCGCGAGTGGCCGAAGTCCATCAGCAGGTTTGACATGTCGAGAATCGTCTGCGGCTCGGTCGGGCGGAGCAGCATCTCGCACTTGAGGTGCTTTCGTGCGAGCTCCCGCTTGTGCAGCTTGTGATACGCCTCGGCCAGCCGCAGGTGAGCGGCGGAATACGTCGGATCGAGCTGCAGCGTCTTGGTGAACGCGAGCTCGGCCTCTTCCATCCGGTCGCACCGCATGAGCCAGCGGCCGTGGCAATAAAACCCGGCCGGGTCTTCCGGCGAAAGCTCGATCGCCCGGCGGAACTTTTCGCCCGCCTCCTCAAGCCGGCCCATCTCGATCAGCAATTCGCCGAGGTCGAGCAGTGTTTCGGTATCGCCCGGATTGCGCCGCAGGCCGATGAGGTAATGCTGCCGGGCCTGCTCGAACTCGCCCTTGCTCCAGAGCGCCTCGGCGATGCGGATTCGCACATCGGGATGCGCGTCGTCCAAATCCAGCGTTTTCTGCCAGCAGAAAATCGCCTTATCGTACAGCCCGCGATCCGCCAGTGAGCAGCCGATGTTGTAGTAGCAGTGCGGGCACTCCTCCTTGTACAGCCGGGCGAGGTAGAACATCTCCTCGGCCTTGTCGTGCTCGCCCATCTCGCAGTAGGTGATGATTCGGTTGCAGTAGCTCGGCTCGAAGGTGGAATCGATCTGCTCGATCTGCTCGTACATTTTCACGGCGTCTTTCAACCGGCCGACGCGGTGCAGATCAACGCCGAGGTGGTTCATGGCCTGAATGTCGTTGGAGTCGATATCGAGTGCGTCGCGGTAGGCGTCGATGGCTTCGTCGAAGCGTTCGAGCTCATCGAGCGTGAGGCCGATGTTGAAGAACCACCCGCCGTTGTAGGGATTGATGGAGATGGCCGCCCGAAGTTCTTCGAGGGCTTCCTGCCAGCGGCGCTGTTCGAACAGCTCCTGCGCCTTCTCGACCCGCCGCTCTGCGTCGTCCCAATCGTTCATACGACCCTGGGGTAAGCCTACCGCAGTCCATCCGTGTGACGTGCTTAATGTAATCCGCAAGTTGGGGATGGCAAGAGAGAAATTCTCCCCGGTGTGTCCCGCTTCAGCGGGACGCTCAATTTGAACTTGACTTTGCTAAAGCGGCACACGCCGACGAGGAGTTCGTACACACGTTTCGTGACGTTTCGGACCGCAACGATTGCGAAGCCAGAATTACCGGGAACGCGCCCAAGGCTTGCTGCTCCGGATTCTTGAATGCGAGCCGGGCAGTTTCACTGCTCAAAAAAATCCACGTGGCCAAATCGATAGACAGCGAAATCACACGCAGTGTCAGTGTCCACGGCAACTGGATGAACCCGCCCATCGTCGCAAACCAGATCAGCATGAAGGCGGCAATAAATATAACCATCACGAAGTTGATGATGGCTGATACTCTCGCTTGCCAAATGAGGAGGATTCTACCGGCCCGCCGGTTTGCCAACAGCAGCACGCCGCCGATCAAGGAAACCAGGCAACAGGCCAGTTGCACCGTCGCGGTGATTCTAAGGAACGATTCCGGAAACTCACGCACGTTCACATACACGTTTGGAAAACAGCCGCCAAAGCGCATTTGGAGGGAACCGCCCTTCAACGCAATGAAGGAACACGTCCACGCGAAAGAGCCGAACAAGCCGCCCAGCATTGCTACGACGCCAATCAGGTTGACCCAGGTTGACGGTCGTCCGGTCATCAGACTCTCGTTGGTCTTTTGCGGGCGTACTGTTCTTCACACCGCCGGCGCGACCGGCGGCAGGAGGAGTCGCTCGGCCGTCGCGATCAGCTTGTCGAGCTTCACCGGCTTGTGGAAGTACTCGCTCACGCCGAGGCTCTCGGCGTACATCTTGTGGCGGGCGCCCTGGTTGCCGGTGATCATGATCACGAACGGCTTGCTCTTGGGCGGCTTTTTCGCTTTGATTTTTTCCAGCACCAGAAACCCCGACCGGCCGGGCAGCATCATGTCGAGCACGACGAGGTCGGGCAGGTTCTTTTCCGCCAGTTCCACGGCCTTGTTGCCGTTGCTGGCGGTTTCAACCACCGCTCCGGTCGGTTCGAACGCGGCCTGCATGCTGGTGAGAATGTCGTGATCGTCGTCGACCAGCAGAACTCGTTTGCCTTCAAGTGTTTGGCTCATGGCGGGAATCTCCGGTGGAAGGAAAAATCAGTGTCGAATTGTAGGCGGGAAATGTCAAGTTTTTACCGGGTTGGTCCGATAAAAGTAGGACTTAGGCGAAAGGACTTAGGACTCTGTGCTATTTTCACTAAGTCCTAAGTCCTCAGTCCTTTTCACTGCCTCTATGAACTCTTCATCCCCCATCGCCATCATCGACAGCGGCCTGGGCGGACTTACCGTCGCCCGCGCGGTGCGGCGGGCGCTGCCGGCGGAGTCTATTCTTTACTTCGGCGATACCGCCCGCGTGCCCTACGGCAATAAGACGGCCGCCACTGTCACTCGGTTTGTGACGCAGATCATCACTTACCTTCAGCAGTTCGATCCGAAGCACGTGGTCGTCGCGTGCAACACCGCCACCGCGCTGGCGCTGCCGGCGCTGCGGGAACAGTTTTTGGGGCTGACGATCAGCGGCGTGATCGACCCCGGCAGCAAAGCGGCGATCGCCGCGGCCGGGCGGAAGGTCACGCCCGTCATCGGCGTGATCGCCACCGAGGCCACCATCAAATCGCGCGCGTACGAGCGCGCGATCGTCTCGCGCCGGCGCCACGCGCGGATGATTCTCCGGGCCACGCCACTGCTCGTGCCGATCATCGAGGAAGGCCGCCGGCCCGAAGACCCGCTTGTCCAACTCGCGCTGCACCAATACCTCGACCCGATGCTCAAGGCCGGCCTCGACGTGCTCGTCCTCGGCTGCACGCATTACCCGATTCTCAAGCCGACGATCGTTGAACTCGTCGGCCCGAGCGTTTCGGTGATTGACTCGGCCGAACAGTGCGCCGATGATGTCGCTCGACGCCTCGGCGAAGCGAATCTGATCCGCGGCGAAGAAGAAGGCTCGGGAGAATTCCGGTGCTTCGTCACCGACGACCCGCCCCGCTTCGCCAAGCTCGCCAGCCGATTTTTAGGCGTTCCGGTGGCCGCCCCCGACCTGGTCACGGCCGATGAATTGCACGACAACCTTGGAATCGCTGATGAACACACCTGACCGCAGATCGAGCAGAAAAAAAGAAGATCGCGCGATCTCTTTTTTCAATCTGCGGCCGTCTGCGTTCATCTGCGGTTTCATTCTGCTCGTGACGACCGGCTGCGGGGCGACGAAAAGTTTCGGCGAATGGATGAGCGGCAACACCGCGCTGGCCAATAGCAAGAAGATGGAGAATCCCTATAACCCCGACGACCGCCGCGAAGGATTGATTTATCTCGCCGATCACGACTTCGGCCACAGGCCGCCGTACACCACGCGGTATCAGCAGATCGCTGCGAATGATCCCGACCCGCTCGTCCGCGCGACGGCCATTCGCTCGCTGAACATTTCGCGTGATAAATCCGCCACGCCGGTGTTCGTGAAGGCGCTTTACGATCCGAGCCCGCTGGTGCGATTGGAAGCCGCCAAGGCGCTCTACCGCGTGCCCGATGAAGCCGCCATCCCCCGCCTCCTCGCCGCCGCCACCGCCAATGAAGAGAACAAGGACGTCCGCATCGCCGCGACCGAAGCATTACAGCATTACCCTCGGCTGGACGTTGCACGCACGGTCGTGAGCCTGTTGAACACGCGCGATTTCGGCATCGCCTGGCAGGCCCGCCGCACCTTGAAGCGACTGACCGGCAAGGACCTGGACTACGACGAATCCGCCTGGCTGCAGTTCCTCACGGGGCCGGGGAAACCGCTGGGATAGGAGAGGACTCAGGACTAAGGACTTAGGACTTAGTAAAGGCAGAATTCATAATCACTAAGTCCTAAGTCCTTAGTCCTAAGTCCTACGCCTCATGCGTGCTCTCATATTCGACAAATCGCTCGCCTTCGACCCTCGCCGGGCGGAACCTGCGCCGGCGGCGGGCGACACGCTTTTGAAAATCCGCCAGGCGGGGATTTGCTCGACCGATCTGGAAATCTGCCGCGGCTATATGAATTTTCGCGGCGTGCTGGGGCACGAGTTCGTGGCGGACGTGGTGTCTTCGCCGGATAAAGATTTGGTCGGCCAGCGCGTGTGCGGGGAGATCAACGTCGTCTGCGGGCGGTGCGATTTGTGTCTCTCGGGGCTTTCGAATCATTGCCGCAATCGGTCGGTGCTCGGAATCTTAAATCACGACGGCGTGTTTGCGGAATTCGCGCGATTGCCTTCCATCAATCTACACGTGCTGCCCAAAACCGTGGACGACGACGCCGCCGTTTTCATCGAGCCGCTCGCAGCCGCGTTTCAGGTACTGAAGCAGTTGAATTTTGACGGCCGAAAGTGGGTCACCGTGCTCGGCGACGGGCGGCTCGGGTTGCTCGTCGCGCAGGTGCTCCGCAACGCCGGCTGTCCGGTTCGCGTGATCGGCAAGCATCCGGACAAGCTCGCACTGTGCGAAAAGTGGGCGATCCGCTCCCGGCCGCTCGCGGACATCGTGCCGCGCCACGATCAGGACGTGATCGTCGACTGCACTGGCAGCGCTTCGGGATTCGAGCTTGCGATGGCGATGGTCCGCCCGCGCGGTACGATCGTGCTGAAGAGCACCGTCGCGCAGGGCAAGCCGCTGAACCTCGCCCCGCTGGTGATCGACGAGATCACAGTCCTCGGCAGCCGCTGCGGCCCCTTCCGCCAGGCGATCACGGCGCTCGCGGCGAAGGAAATCGACATCACGAGCCTCATCCACCGAAGGATGAAGCTCGAGCAAGGCGTAGAGGCGATGGCGCTGGCGGGACGTAAGGGTGTGCTCAAGGTGATTTTGACAATGGATTAGGAGAGGACTAAGGACTTATGACTCAGGACTTAGTGAAAACAAGAAATCATCTTCACTAAGTCCGAAGTCCTGAGTCCTAAGTCCTGACGTTATGGCCAAAGATCTAGCAATCGTCCTCAACTCCGGCGGCGTTTACTCGGCCGTCACTACGGCGATGGCGGCGCAGAAGTATCGCATGGTGCTTCTGCACGCCGAAGGCGCCGGGCTTTCTACGCCGCGCAGCCGGGTGAGTTACGATCAGCAGGTGGCCCACTTCAAGCCGTACCGCGAGCACTCGCTGGGGCTGCCGTATCTATCGACATTCGCAACGCCGCAACAGCCGACGCAGCCGATGGTCGCCGACCCGCGCCACCCGACGGGGCCTGTCGCGCAGATGCTCGACATGATCCCGCTGCTGGCCGGCGCGGTGCGGTTCGCGATCCACTACGGCGCGACCAGAATCTTCACCGGCTTCCGCGTCGGCGGGCAAGGCGACGACCTGGCCAAAGCCACCGAGTACGGGCAGATCTGGAATGAGCTGCTCCAGCTGCCGTGCGGACAGACGGAATTGGAAATCGACACGCCGCTGCTCGAGCTCGAGCCGTGGCAGATCATCGACGTCGGCTACAGCGTGAATGCGCCGTTCGATAAAACGTGGAGTTGTCTGGAAGAAGGCAGCGACCCGTGCTGGGCCTGCCGCGGATGTCGAGCGAGAGAGCAGGCATTCCAGCAGGCAGCCAAGCCTGACCCGCTGCGCGTGGTGAAGAAGTAGGACTAAGGACAAAGGACTTAGGACTTAGTAAAGACGGAATTTCATCTCCACTAAGTCCTAAGTCCTTAGTCCTGATGTTCCCTCATCCCACCCGCACGTCCGGGCGCAGCGGCGGGCCGGTCGTGCCGTTCTTTTGGTTCTGGTTCGTCAGCTTCTGGTGGATGTCCTTCTCGATGTCGCTCAACATGTCTTTGTACCGGCCTTCGAGCGCTGGCTGCATTTTATTGGCTTCGGTGATCAACTTCTGGGCTGACTGCAGATCGCCGCTATTGAAGAGTCGCTCGGCTTCGGTTTTGAATTTCGGACCGACGTTCAGCTGATTTTCCTGATTGCTCTGGATCATCTTTGAAGCAAATTCGGCGGCCTCGGCGTATTGCTTGCTCTGGAGGAACGCGTCCATCAGCGAGCTGATGTTCGTCTCGATCACCATGTTGGCGTAGTGATTGGCCTGGTAGTACTCGAGCGACTGCTTGAAGTACTTCGCAGCCTCCTCCGCCTGGGGCGGGCTGCTCTTCATCAGCGTTTCGCCGATGTTCTGCCGCGTCTTGGCGAGCTCGTCGAGATTTTTGTCCTGGACCAGCTTCGTTTCAAGAATCTTCAGAACCACGACGCGCTTATCCGGATCAGTGGGGAACCGCCCCGGCCAGCGATTGACCTGCTGCGTTGTCGCCTGCGGTAGCAGTTGGATGAACACCCGCCACGCCTCGGCACGCACGTCGGCGTTGGCCTCGGTCACCGGTTGCATCAACTGGTAGAGCGTTTCAAATTGCTCCGTGCCGCTGGTGGTTTCCAGCGCGGTGACGGCCTGCTTGCGCACCAGCGGCGAAGGCTCTTTCGGCAGCCATGCCACGATCGTGTCCGACGCGTTGTGATCACGAAGCTCGCCCAGCCCGCGCAGGCTTGCCCGGCGGGTTCGATCGCTTTCACGGAGATTCAAAAGCTTGAAATACGTCGTCAGCATGGCCGAGTCGCGCAGCGGAACGAGCGCTTCAACCACGGCCTCCCGCAAATGCTCGGCACCTGGCGCTTCTGTGCGATTGGTAAGCACCTCGCGCAAGCGTGCGGCGACTTGCTTCGCGAAATCCGGATCTTTTTCGTAGAGCTTTGCACCCAGGTTCGCCAGTGCCGTTGCGCCGGCTTCGGTCACCAGGATCGGCTCCTTGTCATCGAGCAATTTCACCAGCTCGGGAACAGAACGCAGGTCATCCATCCGCGACAGTGCCAGCGCGATGGCGGCCTTGTTCTCGGGGACCGTCTCCTGCGAGAGTTGCGTCACCAGCGCGTCCATCGCGACGGTGTCATTGATCGCCCGGATCGCCCGCGCCACCTGCAGCCGCACGACGGGTGAGCTGTCGCCGACGAGCGTGCGGAGCTGATCGAGCAGCGCCGCCCCGAACCGCCGACCGCCGAAGAAGTCTTCGGAGATTTTCGACGCGGCGAACGCGCGAACCTGCGGTTCGGCCGACTGCATCCACTTCTGCAGCTGCGCGTCCTTGCCCGCATCGGGCACGGCCAGGTACTGCTCGTTGAGCAGCGAGGTCAGTTGTGCGGTGAGCTCTTCCTCGCGTGAACGGAATCGGTCGGCCTGCGCGCTGCGGGAGACAAGCAGATCATCGCGAAACTGCGCGTCAGACTTGGCGGACTGCACGGCCCACCACTTCGCCCAGAGCGATAAATCGCGCCCGTTGGAGGTAAGGCCGGTGAGATCGACAAGCCCATCGGCAGCGGCGTTGCGAACGGCGGTGGATTCGGCATCGTTCTGCAGGAGCTTGATCAATTCCGTCACGACCCCTTTGTCGGCAAAGGAGCCAAGGGCGCGGATGACCGCGGGCCGGGCGTTGTCGCGCGTATCCCGCGTGTTCTGGGCGGCCTCGATCAGGCGGTTCAGCACTGCGGAGTTATTTTTGTAATTCGCCAGCGCCGTGCAGGCGCTATCTGAGAGCGCGCGGTCCTGGCCGATGAGGGCGAAGAGCGGATCGATCCACGCCGGGTCCGTAGAGCCCGCGTCGGCCAGTGCGCGCGTGACCGAAAGCTGCCCGCGCGGATTGCCGGCGTTGACGAGCACGTCTGATAACGCCTTGTGCGACTCCGCTGACCCGCGCGAGACCAACCGCCGCGCCGCTTCGTCGCGGGCCTTGGTGTCGCTGGAGGGATCGTTCAGAACCGTCACCTGCTGCTGCAGGTCAGCGGCCTTGGCGTCCGCAACGCTGATCGCGGGCGCTGTCTGCGCGAAAATACGCGGCGAGAGCGCTCCGCCGATCGCGACGGCGCTCGTGGTGATGACTGTCAGGATTAAATGCTGGGTCCGCCGCTTCACGCGTTCACGCTGTCCTGCAAAACGAGGTATTTTTTCTTCAAGGCCATCGGGATTTGAAGTGCTCGGGGCATTTCCAGTGCAAAAACCGCCCCCACTGGCGAAGCCGCTGGCGGCCCCGGGGCACCGAGATCAACCGTTCAACCGACCCTCGAGCCCGCCCGAATCCGCCGGATGATTCAAAGCTAAAGCTCTTTATCGTCTATATTTGTATCGACTCAAGCGCAACGTTACCCCATTTTATTCCCGCCATCCAGCGAGAACCCGGCTGAGGAATAAAAAAAGTGAAAAAACTCTACGATCGACACGATCGGCGTGCGATCATCCGAGTTGAAACGTCCCATTCAGGTGATTGTTGCATTTTGCTCTCCAGGAATGATCTCCCGCCTTGCCAACCTGCACACGCTCCCGTATTGTTGCCCGACCGAATTCACCCCGCGCGGGGTGACGGAACCTACCATGACCGGCGAGTCGGCCAAGGAGCTTTGCTCCCCTCCGCTGAACGTCTGGTGTCTAGGAGTTTGAAATGTCTGTTACTACCGAAGTCAAATCCAAGATCGTTTCCGACCACAAAATTCACGAAAAAGACACCGGCTCGCCAGAAGTTCAGATCGCGCTGCTGACCGCACGCATCACCGAACTGACCGAGCACTTTAAGACGCACAAAAAAGATCACTCGTCGCGCCGCGGGCTGCTCAAGATCGTCAGCAAGCGTAACAGCCTGCTGAAGTACCTGACGCGACAGGATCGTGCGCGATACCAGGCGATCATCGGCAAGCTCGGCTTGCGTAAGTAATAGTTCAATCGACAGGGCACGAATCGTTTCGTGCCCTGCTTGTTTTTATCCTCGCTCTTCGCCGGCCCTGTGCGATGTGAGCGGGAATCAGCCGGCGGAGTTTGGCCGGGGAATTTTCGGATTTTGGATCGTGCGTTTTTTTGTAGCACGGGCTACCAGCCCGTGTTCAAGCCACTTGGCCACGGGCTGGTAGCCCGTGTTACGAAAGAATCCCCGATCCCCAATCCGATTTCCTCCCTGCCGCTCGCCTTGGCTTTTTTAACGGCAATCAGGGCAGAGGAATCTCACATGCAATCCATTCGCGTTGAACGCCAAATCGGCGGTCGCACCCTTTCTATCGAAACCGGAACGCTCGCCAAACTGGCCGGCGGTTCTGTCACCGTTCAGTACGTCGAGACCGTGGTCTTCGGCGCTGTCGTTCGCGCCAACCCGCGCGAAGGCATCGACTTCTTCCCGCTGCAGGTGGATTACCGCGAGCGCCGCGCCGCCGCCGGCAAATTCCCCGGCGGGTTCATGAAGCGCGAAGGCCGCCCGACCACCAAGGAAATCCTCACTGCGCGTTTGATCGACCGCCCGCTTCGCCCGCTGTTTCCGAAAGGCTTCATCGACGAAGTGCAGATTCACCTGAACGTGCTCGCCGCCGATCAGCAGAATGACCCGGACATGCTCGCCGGCATCGCCGCCAGCGCCTGCATCGCGATCAGCGACATTCCTTTCACCACGCCCACCGCCCACGTTCGCGTCGGGCGAATACAGGGTGAGCTGGTCATCAACCCGACGCAGGAACAGCTTGAATACAGCGACTTCGACCTCGTCGTCGCCGGCACGAAGCATTTCGTGAACATGATCGAGCTCGGCGGCATGGAAGTGAAAGAAGACGACGTCGCCGACGCCATCGAGTTCGGCCACAAGGTCGTCGTCGAAATCTGCGGCATGATCGAAGAGCTCATGACCAAGGCCGGCACGCCGAAGGTCGGCGATGTGAAGCAGCCCGACGCCGCGCTGGTCGATCTAATCAAGAGCAAAGTCACCGGCAAGATTCGCGAAGTCAAAGGCATGCCCGGCAAGGCCGACCGCAACGATGCGGTCAAAAAGATTCAGCAGGAGCTGCTCGCCGAGCTCGCCCCCGCCGCCGACATCAACGGCAGCTACGGCGCGATCCTTGCTCAGAAGGACAAGGCCAAGCAGATCCGCACCGTGTTTGCCGAAGTCGAAGAGCACGCCACGCGATTAGCCATCCTCGACGGCGTCCGCCCGGACGGCCGCGATTACACCACCATCCGCCCGATCAACATCACCGTAGGCCTTCTCCCGCGCGTGCACGGCTCGGCCGTGTTCAGCCGCGGCGAGACGCAGTCACTCTGCACCGTCACCCTCGGCACGAGCTCGGATGAGCAAATGGTCGACGGGTTGATCGAAGAGTACAGCCAGAAGTTCATGCTTCACTACAACTTCCCGAGCTACAGCGTCGGCGAAGTTCGCCCGATCCGCGGGCCGGGCCGTCGCGAAATCGGGCACGGTGCACTGGCTGAGCGCAGCCTGATCGCCGTGCTGCCGGCCGTGGACGTGTTCCCGTACACGGTCAAAATCATCAGCGATATCTTGGAGTCGAACGGCTCCAGCTCGATGGCCTCATCCTGCGGCGGTTGCCTCGCATTGATGGACGCCGGCGTGCCGATCACCAAGATGGTCGCCGGCATTTCCGTCGGCCTGGTGCAGGAAGGCGACAAGATCGCCCTCCTCACCGACATCATGGGCGAGGAAGATCACTTCGGCGACATGGACTTCAAAGTCTGCGGCACGACCGACGGCATCACCGCCATTCAGCTCGACATCAAGACTGAAGGCCTGACGCACAAGATCATCCGCGACACGTTGCACCGCGCGAAGGAAGCGCGATTGGTGATCCTCGACAAGATGGCCGCTGTCCTCCCGGCCCCGCGTAAGGAAATCAGCAAGTACGCCCCGCGTTTGCTGACGATCAAGATCGATCCGGAAAAGATCGGCAAGATCATCGGCCCGGGCGGCAAGAACATCAAAGGCCTGCAGGCCGACACCGGCGCGAACATCGACATCGAAGACGACGGCACGGTCTACATTTCGTCCGTCGACTCCGCCAGCGCCGAACGCTGCCGCGACATCATCGAGGCGATGACCGCCGAGGTGAAGGTCGGCAAGATCTACAACGGCAAGGTTGTGAGCATCAAGGAATTCGGCGCGTTCGTCGAGATCGCCCCGGAAACCGACGGCCTGTGCCACGTCTCGGAGCTGTCCGACAAGTACGTCGGCAACGTCGGCGACATTGTCGAGATGGGCCAGGAGATCAAGGTCAAGGTGCTTCTCATCGACGACCAGGGCCGCATCAAGCTGAGTCGTAAAGCCGCGATGCTCGAACTCGGCGAATCCGACCCCGAACCGGTGAACACCGGCGGCGGCCAAGGCGGCGGTGGCGGCGGCTACAGCGGTGGTGGTGACCGCGGCCGAGGCGGCGACCGTGGACCACGTCGCGACGGTGGTGGCGGCGGCGGCGGTCGTGGGCCGCGTCGGGATTAATCGTCTCGAATCACTTCAATTGGTCTAACCAACGGGTCGGAAAGAAGTCATTCTTTCCGACCCTTTTTTGTCGATGGTTTTGATCAAGATGGGTAGCATTGTTTCACAGTTGCAAGCATCGTCATCCTGATGCAAAGCGATGGCAGATTTCTCGGGACGCACTATGCGAATGTTCGCGATCTTGGGTCTTCTTTTGCTGGTCGGAATTAGCTGCGTCGGCGGCATCAATTCGCGAGCCAATTCAGAGCAACCACTCGCCCGAGGCGATCTGATCGAAGTTACCTGGTTAAGCACCTTCAATTCTCGCGACACGGTCGCAGAGCGATTACGGGTCGATGAGCGCGGCCAAATTTACATGCCATGGAACGGATCATTTGAAGTCGCCGGCCTCATCCCGAATCAAGTAGCCGCGAAGGTGCCAGCGATCCATCCACAGTGCCTGACTTCGCCGGACTTTACCGCAACGGTGTCGATCATTGAGCGAAACCGATCACTCGAAATCCTCTCGCCCTACAAACCCGGCGATACGTTGCAGATCAGAATTCACGACCTGATGGCCGTTGGCGAAGTGGAAACGATCACTACACCCATCGCCCCGAATGGCACGGTGACATTGCCATTGGCCGGGCCTGTGAATCTTGTCGGCCTGTCCGATGCGACAGCTCCAAAAGCGATCGCTGACGTCTATTCTGAAAAGAAAGTGATGAACAAAGCATTGGCCTTCGTGCTGAAGACCTCGTCGGCGAAATGATGCACCTGACGCTCGCGGTCAACCGCATATATCAAATTACGCCGCGGGGCGCGACGGCACGAGCGTCAACTTAGCCGTGTATCCCAGCGCACCGGCGATTCGCAGCACGAGATCGGTCGACACGTCGTGTGTATTGCGATTGAGAATCGCCGTGACCCGAGAGCGTGACGTGCCGGCCGCCTTGGCAATTTGCTCGTGAGTCAGGCCCTTACAGCGGACGATTCGGATGATCTGATCGTTCAGACGGCTCCGGACCTCCAACTTAACACCCTCGTGGGCGGGTAAGCCGAGCGCCTCGGCCAACTCCGCTGCCGTGCGTATGATGATGGATTTGCGTTTGCTCATTGCTCAACTCCTTCAATCGTATTTAGTCCCAAATCCAGGACAACACATAAAGTATATCGTCATCCTGAGGTACTCCGAAGGATCTAGCCGATTCGCGCGGGAAGCTAGATCCTTCGGATTACCTCAGGATGACGATTTGGCTAGCGCCGAACTGCTTTGGCGAAAAACGACGCCTCACATGTAATGCGCATTCCCCCGCTCGAAAAAGCAGTTCGGCGCGAAATCGTACATTTCCTGCATGAAACACGTTCCCAGCCCGGCCGCTATGGACATGAGGAAGCTTTGGTTGCCGATGAGCTGTTCCGACGCAACCAGAATCTGCGCGATCTCCAGAGCGTCGCTCGCCGCGTAGAACGGCAGCTTGCAGTTGAACGTGTACTCGAAAATTTCGTGCTCCTTCTCGAAGCCGATGAAGACGGCACGGTCGATAAAATCCGGCAAAAACGCCTGCCACCAGGAATGCTTGCTCTGATGCCGCGGCGTGCGGTTGATGATCAGCTCGCGGTCCAGCCGCTTCGGCGGGCTGTGCAGCGTCAGCCAAGGCTGGATGATTTGCGATTCGTCGAGACCGAACGCCCGCAAGTGGGCGGCGGCGAGGTTGAGGAAGCGGTCGTCGGATTTCGTGAACTGCCGGCGGAAGGTGTTGAGGTCGTGCGTGACCGATTCGCCCTTCCACACGTCAACGCCGTGAATGTACGGCTGCTCGAGCAGCAGTGGGCGGAGAGTTTCGTAGCCCTGCTGGTTGAACCGCGTGCGGCCGCCGGTTTGGCGGGTGGCGATAAACGGGTCGGCAGCCCCGCCGGTGGTGTCGAGCAGCATCGTCCCGCCGCCGAGGGCTTTCACTGTCGGCAGACTGTAGATGATGTCGCCGAGGTCGCCGCTGTGCTTGAAGGTGTTCATGGGCGCTGCGGGCAGTGGATTGGTTTGCATCCTGATTTCGTGGCATGGGCGGCTCGCCCCATGTTCCTCGTTGGCAGCCACGGGCGAGCCGCCCGTGCGACGGATTTGAAACACACCACTACGGCGCTACCGTAGATTAGGACATGACTGCGCTCGCCTGTAAACCCGGCGCGAAACTTTGGAGCCGTTCGCGCGTGTATCGGTTGCGTAAACCGGAAGATACAATTCCGCCGGCCGCGCTCGGGCGCGGCCGAACCAAACTTTTTTTTCGGAGGCTCTATGAACGTTCAGAAGACACTGTGCTCGCTCGCTCTCGCGGCCGGTCTGCTCATGCCAATCTCGGCGATGGCGGCGGACAAGCACGCGAAGGAATACCAAGTCACCGGCCCGGTGCTCGCCATCGATGGCGACGTCGTCACCGTTCAAAAAGGCGACGAGAAGTGGGAAATTGAAATCTCCAGTGAAACCAAAGTCGAAGGCAAGCTGAAAGTCGGCGAAAAGGTCACGATCCACTACCGCATGATCGCCAAGAGCATCGATCAGAAGTAAACCTGCCCCCGTCATCCACGCTCGGCCGGCAGATCGGCCGAGCGTGGCGGTTGTTTTATTCGTTCAATGAAGTTTCTGAAGAAGCGAATTCTCGCGGCCGCGTTTCTTGCGTGTGCGGGCATGGTTCAAGCCGCGCCGGCCAAGCCGAATATCCTGTTCATTCTGTCCGACGATCAGCGGTTCGATACCATCCACGCGCTCGGCAACGCTGAAATTCAAACGCCCAATTTGGACAAGTTGGTCGATCGGGGGTTCGCCTTCACCAATGCGTACTGCCAAGGCGGGCTCGTGCAAGCGGTGTGTGCGCCGAGCCGCGCGATGATCCTCACCGGCCGATCGATCTTTCACGTACCACAGTCAGACGACGCGAAATTCACCGGCCCTACGCTCGGCGGCGAGCTGACTCGCGCAGGTTACGCCACGTTCTACGACGGCAAAAAGTCCAACTCCTTCCTCCCCGGCAACGAGGCGTTCGGCAAATGCTTCTACACCGATGACAAGGTGGTCGAAAACGAAAAGCAGGACGAAAACTCCGCCGCCGCCCAGCAGCCGAAGATCATGGCGGACGCGGCCATCGAGTTCCTGCACGCCGATCATCAGGGCAAGCCGGTTTTCATGTTTCTCGCGCCGCATTACCCGCACGATCCGCGGATCGCGCCCAAGCGATTCACGGAAATGTACGACCCGGCCAAAATTTCCCTCCCGCCGAACTTCATGCCGAAGCACCCGTTCGACAACGGCGACATGAACGTGCGCGATGAACTGCTCGCGAAGCTGCCGCGCGATCCGGATGAGATGAAGCGCCACCTGGCCGACTATTACGCGAGCATCACCTGGCTCGACGAGCAGGTCGGCCGGGTGGTCGACGATCTGAAACAGTCCGGGCAGATGGAAAACACGATCATCATCTACACCAGCGACCAGGGCCTTGCCGTCGGCGGGCGGCACGGGTTGATGGGGAAGCAGAATCTGTACGAAGAGTTTAAATCCCCGCTGCTGATCGCCGGGCCGGGCGTGCCGCATGATAAGTCGGCGGCGCTGGTCTATTTGTTCGATCTTTTTCCGACCGTGTGCGGTTTCGCCGGCGTGGAAAAGCCCAAGGAGTGCGAAGGCGTGAATCTTCAATACGTGATGAAAGGCGAAGGCGCTCCGACTCGGCCGGTCCTGTTCGCCCCTTACCGCGACGTGCAACGCATGGTCCGGGACGAGCGGTGGAAGATGATCTGGTATCCGAAGATCAATCGGTTTCAGTTGTTCGACCTGGCGAACGATCCGTGGGAGATGCATGACCTGAGCGATTCGCCGGAGAACGCCGGGAAACTGGCGGAGATGAAGAAGACAATGGCAGTCGAGCAGAAGAAGTGGGACGACCCGATCGAGGCGCCGCGGTAGTGCGCGGGCTGTTTAGTTCAAGCGTGTTGTCATCCTGAGCGAAGCGAAGGACCTCACTGACGCCCTCAACGCTTTAGGATTCCTGTGGAGATTCCCCTCGAAAATTGTTGCAGAAAAGCGGCGTTCTCGCATTCGATTATCTGCGGGACTTCGCGAGGTCCTTCGCTTCGCTCAGGATGACGGTGGTTGGGAATTCCTTAATTCCGCACCTCACCGTTGCCCCGCGCGGGCCGCGGCCAAGTCCGCCTTGGTTCGCGTGAGCTCCGCCTTCGTGTCGTGCAGCTCGCCGTATGCGACATCAAGCTGGCGTTTCAAGCCGTCATTTTGCTCGATGAGCAGGTGATTCTCATCGCGGCACTCCGCCAACTTGGCCCGGGCACATCCCGGGCCGGCCATGGCGATTAGCAGCAATAGACTCGCGGATTTCATCCAATTCAGACTTCGCATCAGGTCCTCATTTTGAATTTACGTCGGCACGTCGCGCCGGCCCGGCGTGACCGGTTGTGCCAGTCGGTGGCCTAGCCTGATCAGGGGCTTTTCGATTCCGTAGAAGCTTACCAGCACGATCGCGAATAGCGCCGGCAAATTCCATGGAAAATCCTGCAGCACGCCCAGCCCGCCCTGCTGCACGAGGTATTCGTCCGGCAGGCGAACGCTTGGAAAACTCCGATGAAAGGTAGTCAGGTAGTGATCGATAAGCACCATCGCGATCGCGATGGCGCGCCAGCCGTCGAGCGTGGGCAGATACCCGTGTCGATTCTTCACCGAGGGTATGGCAGGAGTTGCGTATTCAATATTTGCCATGGTGAGCGCACTCAGAACGCTGCCCGTTCAAACGTTAATCGACGTTTTGCACGGCGACTTATGAAAATCTAGACCGTCCGCCAGATCGCCGCCGCGGCAAAGCCCAGCAGCACCACGCCGCCCACGGCGTCGGCCAGGACGATCCACGACGCTTTGCGCGATCGCCCCAACCGCGACATCGCCCCGGCGAAGCAAATCACCCAGGTGATCGTGCCGAGAAAAACGCCGAAGCAAAGAGCCGGCAAATCGTGCGACGAACCAGGCCCGGATTTAATCGTCGTGGCCGGCACGACGACGAACCAGAACGCGAGCGTGATCGGGTTGAGCAGCGTCATGAGCAGGCCGGTGACATACCCGCCGTGCAGGCTTCTCGGAGCGGTCGCGGCCAGCAACTCGTCTCGCGATTTCCCGCGCGACTGCCACGCGGCGCGAAGGCTCATCACACCGAGGTAAATCAGCAGGCCGATGCCCGCGATCGACAGCCCGAGCATCAACCACCTCTGCTTCAGCAACAGTTGCACGCCGAGGGAGCTGATGACGGCGTACGTCATGTCCACTGTCACCGCCCCGCACCCCAGCGATGCACCGGCGACGAAGCCGCTCCGCAAACTCCGCCGGGCGATCTCCACATTCACCGGCCCGATGGGAATGGCGGCGCCCAGGCCCAGGATGATTCCGGAAGCGACAGCAGCAAGAGTCATGGCGGCGACATGGTATGGAGTTGTATTTTCAAACGCGAACGGCCCCGCTCCGCTCCGTACAATGCCTGGGAAGAATCCGGCGAGCCCGCCGTCACAACCGGAGCGGCCTTAACTCCCGCCCTGGGGGGAATCAACTCGGCAATAATTGCCGCCTGCCCCATTCCGGAACTTTGGATTAATCCAAGACTTATAAACTTTTCCAACGCCGCGACCAGCCGTGGAGATGGTGGCCCCCAAGGTCTTACCGACCTTGTTTTCTTCGCTGCAGAGACTTGCAACAATCAATTGCTTGCGTACACTTACTCTTCTGGCCTCGCCAAGGGGCCGACCGGATTCGGCTCGATCGTTCGTAGCGATCCGGTTCCTGTTTCACAACCTCGCTTTTATTAAGCCCCATGGCGAACCGGCGACTTGGCCGATCGGTTCTGCACTGGGCTGCCGACTCAATAAAGAGTCGATGAAGATGGAGTTAGTCATGGCACAGTCTCAAGCAGAACTCGTTAAATCCCTCGTCGATGCCGGCGTGCATTTCGGTCACCGCTGCTCGCGTTGGAATCCGAAAATGGCGCCGTACATCCACGGCAAGCGGAACATGATTCACATCATCGATGTGAAGGAAACCATCAAAGGCCTCTTCCGCGCCAAGAAGCTCGTGCAGCAGGCCGTCAGCCAGGGCAAGGACATTCTCTTCGTCGGCACGAAGCGCCAGGCGCGCTTCGCCGTGGAAGAGGAAGCCAACCGCTGCAACATGCACTTCGTGAATGAACGCTGGCTGGGCGGCACGCTCACCAACTTCCGCACGATCCGCGCCCGGCTTAACCGCCTGGAAGAGCTCGAGAAGATCTTCACCGCCGGCCCGGACGGCCGCGCCCAGATCGATTCCTACTCCAAGAAAATGAAGTCCACGTTGCAGCGTGAGATGACCAAGATCAAGACGAATCTCTCGGGCATCCGTAAGATGGAAAAAATGCCCGGCGTGATGTTCATCATCGACACCCGCCGCGAGCACATCGCGGTGAAGGAAGCCAAGAAGCTCGGCGTGCCGACGATCGCTCTGATCGACACCGACAGCGACCCGGATTTGATCGACCTGCCGATCCCCGGCAACGACGACGCGATGCGCGCCATCGAGATCATCCTGAAGGAACTGGCCGACAGCGTCATCGACGGCAAGCAGACCCGCACCGAAGGCAAGGCGCAGAACGACGCCGGCGAACAGCCCAAGCGTCGCAGCAGCCGCTCGGCGTTCAAGGCCGACGACGGGAAGCCGGAAGAAATCGCCGCCCCGACCGCCGAAGCCCCCGCCGAACCGACGGGCGAACCAGTCGCGGCTCAATAATCGCAGGACTTAGGACTAAGGACTTAGGACTTAGAAAAGCCATGTCGCCCGGCGGCATGGCTTTCAGTCTCGGTACTTAGTCCAAAGTCCTAAGTCCTTAGTCCTTGGAGAATTTCAAAATGGCCACGATCACCGCAGCTCTCGTAAACGAACTCCGCGCCAAGACCGGATTGGCGATGATGGAATGCAAGAAGATCCTCGTCGAAGTCGAAGGGGATATGGAAAAAGCGATCGACGCGATCCGCAAGAAAGGCGTGAAGACCAGCATCACCGAGCGCGCCGCCACTGAAGGCCGGGTGATTTCGGTCACGTCGAAGGATCAGAAGACGGCCGCCCTCGTCGAGATCAACTGCAACACCGATTTCACCGCCAAGAGCGAGCCGCTGCTGAAGGTGCTCGAAGCCGCCGCGGCCAAGCTGTTGGCGAACCCGAGCATCACGCTGGCCGATGACGCGCAGATCAAGGCCGACCTCGCGGAAGTCAGCAAAGTCACCGGCGAGAACGTCGTACTCGGCC
Organism: Tepidisphaerales bacterium; assembly: GCA_038329865.1. Lineage (GTDB taxonomy): Bacteria > Planctomycetota > Phycisphaerae > Tepidisphaerales > Tepidisphaeraceae > JANMES01. The sequence goes on from JBBQNK010000011.1 coordinate 66,352, forward strand.
GCAACGCCGTGCTCACCGGCGACGCTGTCGGCAGCTACCTGTACAGCACGGCCGGCAAAGGGAAGATCGGCGTGATCGTCTCGATCAGCAACAACGCCCTGCCGGAAGGCCTGGTCAACCAGCTCGGCATGCACATCGCCGCCGCCCGCCCGATGGCCCACCGCCGCGAAGACGTTCCCGCCGACGTGATCGCCAAGGAGCGCGAAATCGCCGTCGAGCAGGCCAAGCAAACCGGCAAGCCGCAGGCGATCGCCGAGAAGATCGCCGAAGGAAAGCTCAACGCGTTTTACAATGAAAAAGTTCTGCTCGATCAGGACTACATCAACGCCGACGCGTTCAAGGGGAAAGTCTCCGAGCTCCTCAAGAGCAAGGGCGCGATTTTGGAACGCTACGTGCGGATTGAAGTCGGGCAGTAGACCAGAAACCAATCGAATCAGTCTTTGCCACAGATGGGGCACAGATGAACACAGATGTAAAAAGAATTTTTCTTATCTGTGTTCATCCGTGCCCCATCTGTGGCTAACTCTTACTTCCCCGAATCCATCCAAACCGGCAGCGACGCGGGGCTGAGCAGATCCTGCTTCAAGAACGCCTCCCACTGACCAAGCAGCACCGGGTAGCGTTTCAAGAATTGTTCCCACGCAGCTTGCGTTGCCCGCCATTGGTAGGTTCGTTCCGCGAAGGTGATTTCATTGGCGTGGGCGGCGTCGAGTTGTTTCTGCATCTCGGCCAGCTTGGCGGTGAGCTTTTCGTTTTCCATCGCCAGCTCGTTCTTGCGGTCCTGCGCGGACTGGAGCTGCGCGACGGCTTCGTCGTACATCTTCTTAAGCTGATCGGGCTTGACGTCGTCCGCCAGCGATACTCCGCCGGAGAAGGCCACCACCAACGCAATCACGCAGAGCCAGCGCATGAGAAATCCTTTCGCGAAACCGACGCGGGCATTTTAAGTTCGATCTCCCACCGCCACAACGCGCGATTTTCAACGCCGGCTGGGCATTTGGCTCGCGATTTATCGGACTCGCCGCGTATAATTCGCCGGTAACCGATGGCCGGTCGATATCGGTAGAGCACCATGATTCAGTTCCCCTGCGTTTGCGATCATCTGTTCACCGTCGAAGACGACCAGGTCGGCGCTGATATCCAATGCCCCGATTGCGGAAGGCTCAATTCTGTTCCCTCGGCGGCGGATCTCGCCCTGCTCGACAGCGAAGGCAACTACAAAATTGATGGCCCGATCGGGCCCGAGCGGGTCAATCACCAGCGTGAAGAGGAGCTCAAGCGGATTTTCAAGAACTCCCGCGTTGATGAGTTCGGCCAGGAGATTGACCTTCGCTCGTACACGCAGCCGGACGACTACACGCGCGTTGGCGTTGATCCGCTCGATCTCGTCGCTGAAGGCCGCGACCGCCCCGCCGCGCCTAAGTATGATCCCGAAACCGGCGAGTTGATCCGCCCGATTGAAGTGCAGAAGGACACGCAGCACGTCCGCTCCACCCGGCCGGCGCCCCGGCGATCGAGGATTCGCACGCCGTTCACGCGATTGGTCCACGTCTCGCCGGTCGGAATCTTTCTCTCGCTCTTCAAGCCGATGAACCTGATCGTGATCGTTCTGATCATGTTCGCGCACCTGCTGTACGCGTTCATGGGTACGATCATGATGTTCGGCATGTTCATCATCATGCTCGGGCCGCTGTTTTTGATCATCGCGCTGGTGGCCCATTTCGGCAACGTGATCGACGAGACCGGCCCTTCGGGTCAGGACGAGCTGCCGCGGCCGCTGCGCAATGTCAGTTGGCATGACGATCTGTGGGGGCCGTTCTCGGGAATGATGATCGGGTTCGTGTACTGCTTCGGCCTTCCGCTGGTGGCGATGAAACTTTCGCTGCCGCTCAATATGAAGCTGGCGATCGCGGCGCCGATGGCTCTGTTTGGAATTTTCGTCGCGCCGGCGGTCATCCTCATCTCTACCACCAGCGGCAGCATCGCGAACCTGCGGCCTGACCGCGTGCTCGGCACGGCAAGAGAAATCGGCCCGACGTATGCTACGCTGCTTTTCCTCTTTCTGATTTCCGTGCCCCCCTATGTGCTAGGTGTCGTGGGAGTAAACTTGTGGATCTTTCAGTGGTTCATCTTCAAGAGCATGCAGTTGCCGCAGCCGATATTCGCGCAAGCGTACGTGGCCGCGCCGCTGCTGATGGTCGGCATTTTCATGATGCACTGGTTCTGCTGGACTCTCGGGCAGACGTACCGCGTCTACCACCGCTACCTGCCGTGGGTACACCAGGGGCCGTTGCGCGATGAGGAGAATCAACTCGTTCCCGAGCGCCGCGGGTTCGCGGTTCTGCCGCCCGGCAAGCAACCGGCTCCGCCGCCCAAGGTGCTGAAGGCGATTCCGCTACCGCCGGTGGCGTCACGCGGGCAGAAGCGGGAATAATCTGTTTGCACTCCCTACTCGACGGTGCTGCTCGCGCATAGAATCGAACCATGCGGATCGCCCTGGCCCAGATCAATCCCACCGTCGGCGACATCGCCGCGAATTGCCGGAAGATTGTCGACTACATCGCCCGCGCCAAGGCGCAACGGGCGGAAGTAGTGGTGTTTCCGGAATTGGCGATCGTCGGCTACCCGCCGAAAGATCTGCTGCTCAAGCCACAATTCATCAACGACAACCTGCGGGCGCTAAAATTGATCGCCTCGCGTGTGAGTGGGATTGATGTCATCGTCGGCTACGCCGACCGCAACGTCGACCCCGTCGGCCGGCCGCTGCATAATGCGGTGGCGCTGCTGCGCGACGGCATCGTCTTCAGCCGGCACTTCAAAACGCTTCTGCCGACATATGACGTGTTCGACGAAAGCCGCTACTTCGAGCCGGGGCCCGACAACGACACGGCTAACCTCATCCAGGTCGGCGGTACGCTCGTCGGTGTTTCGATCTGCGAAGACTTATGGAACGACGAGCGCCTGATCGACCGCCGGCTGTACCACGATAATCCGCTGGCCACGCTTTCCTCGCGCGGCTCGCAGCTGCTCATCAACGCCAGCGCCAGCCCGTTCGTTGTCGACAAGCACAAGTTCCGGCTGGAGCTTTTTTCCTCGCAGGTGAAGCAGTTCAAGCAGCCGCTGGTGTATGTGAACCAGGTCGGCGGGAACGACGAGCTGGTGTTCGACGGCAACAGCTGCGTCTTCGACGCGGCCGGTAATGTCATCGCGCAGGCGAAGGAATTCGAAGAGGATTTGCTCGTAGTCGATGTGCCCGCGCACGAAAGCAATCGCTTGGAAAAGCATTCCACCGGCGTCGCGTCGATCTACAAAGCCCTCGTGCTCGGCCTGCGCGATTATGTCCGCAAGTGCGGGTTCAAATCCGTCGTGCTCGGGCTTTCCGGTGGAATCGACAGCGCGCTCACCGCCGTGCTCGCGGTCGACGCGCTCGGTAGAGAAAACGTCACCGGCGTGGCGATGCCCTCGCGCTACAGCTCCGGCCATTCAGTGGACGACGCGGCGGCGCTGGCCGCCAATCTTGAAATCGCCTTCCACACGATTCCGATCAAGGTGATTCACGACGCATACGAATCCACGCTGGCCGAGGTCTTCAAAGGCCGCGAGCCGGACTTGGCCGAGGAAAACCTGCAGGCCCGCGCCCGCGGCGCGCTGCTGATGGCGATGAGCAACAAGTTCGGCCACCTCCTGCTTACGACCGGCAACAAGAGCGAGCTCGCCGTCGGCTACTGCACGCTTTACGGCGACATGTGCGGCGGCCTCGCGGTGATTTCTGACGTGCCGAAGACGACCGTTTACGAAATCTGCGAATGGATCAACACCTACACCGGCCAGGAGATCATTCCGCGCAACACGATCAACAAGGCACCGAGTGCCGAGCTTCGCCCGAACCAGACCGACCAGGATTCGCTGCCGCCGTACCCGATTTTGGATGCGATTCTGTACCGCTACGTGGAGTTGGAAGAAAGCGCCACGCAGATCATCGCTGAAGGTTTCGACCCGGCCGTCGTGCTGCGGATCATCAAGCTGATCGACCGCAGCGAGTACAAGCGTCGCCAAGCCGCGCCGGGTTTGAAAGTCACCAGCCGAGCCTTCGGATTCGGCCGGCGAATGCCCGTCGCACAAAACTACCAGCAGCCGATGCCGAAGAAAAAATCCGACGGCGTGACGATGGAAGAAGGCACAGAAATCGGCTGGGGGTACGAGCCGGAGATGGATTAAAAGCAGGACTCAGGGCCAAGGACTTAGGACTTAGTTTCAATTCACTAAGTCCTAAGTCCTAAGTCCTTGGCCCTGAACTCCTGGAGTTTTATGCCCACTCGAATCACCACCAATTCCCAAGCCGCCTTCGCCAAAGCCAAATCTCTCATGCCCGGCGGCGTGAGTTCGCCGGTGCGGGCGTTCAACGCAGTCGGCGGGAATCCGCTGTTCATTCGCTCCGGCGAAGGGTGTCGCGTGATGGATTTGGACAGCAATGTCTACGTCGATTACGTCGGCAGCTACGGGCCGCTGATCGCCGGGCATGCGAACGAGCGCGTGGTCGCCGCCATCAGCAAGGCGGTCGGGCGCGGGACTACGTTTGGCGCTCCAACTGAGCCCGAATCGCACCTCGCGGGGATGATCACCTCCGCCCTGCCGTCGATCGAAATGGTGCGCTTCGTCAACAGCGGCACGGAAGCGGCGATGAGCGCGATCCGCCTCGCCCGCGCGGCCACCGGGCGCGATCTCGTCGTTAAATGCATCGGCTGCTACCACGGCCATGCCGACGGACTGCTCGTCGAGGCCGGCAGCGGTGCGCTCACGCTCGGGCATCCTTCAAGCCCAGGGATCCCGAAGTCGATCACGTCCAACACGCTGCTCGTGCCGTACAACGATCTACCCGCAGCCAAGTCGGTGTTTGAAAAGTACAAAGACCAGATCGCCTGCTTCGCCGTCGAGCCGATCGCGGGGAACATGGGCGTCGTCCCGCCGGGCGAGGGTTATCTGCACGGGTTGCGCGATCTGTGCGACGATCACGGCGCGCTGCTGCTGTTTGATGAAGTGATGACCGGCTTCCGCGTCGCCTGGGGCGGGGCGCAAACGCTTTACCGCATTCGGCCGGACATCACGTGCCTCGGCAAAGTCATCGGCGGCGGACTGCCGTGTGCGGCGTACGGGGCTTCGCGCAAGCTGATGGAATTGATCAGCCCCGTCGGCAGCGTCTACCAGGCCGGCACGCTCAGCGGCAACCCCGCGGCAATGGCGGCGGGCATCGCGACGCTCGAAATCATGCAGGAAGACGGAACTTACGATCAACTCGAGCAGCGCAGCGAACGCCTTGCCAACGGACTTGCGTCCGCGGCTACGGACGCGGACGTTCCCGTCGCGATTAATCGCGTGGGAAGCATGATCGGGCTGTTTTTCGTGCGAAATTCGGGGGATTTAGTGACGAATTACGCCCAAGCCACCGCATGTGATACCGAGCGGTTCGCGCGGTTCTTCAACGCCATGCTCGACGAAGGCGTTTACCTCGCGCCTAGTATGTTTGAAGCGTGGTTCGTCGGGCTGGCGCACGACGACGAAGCGATCGACCTCACGATCGCCGCCGCGGCGAAGGCTTTTAAGTTGTGTAGGGCTTGATTCCATGATCGAAGCATCCACCGACACCTCCGTTGAACGACCGATCGATCGTTTTTTCTCCAGCCATTGGGAGACGCGCCTGTCGTTCATCGTGAGTTTGATGCGCGATCTGTCGTCGGAAAAAAATCCGCAAAAAGTCGTCGAGCTGTACGGCAGCCGGATGAAGGCGATCATCGAGTACGATCTTTCCCTCTCGCTCAGCCGGCGCGATTTGCTCGCGCCTTACTACCGCATCACCCGCAGCAGCACGTGGGACGACAGCATCAACCCATGGAAGGAAAAATCCAAGCTCCCGCTCGTCAGCGGTGGAATTCTCGGCGAGCTGATTTACGGCGAAATGCCGGTGATCATCGACGAGCTGGAGATCGCGACCGACGACCCGGCCGCGGAATACTTCAAGGGCATGCGCTCGCTCTTTGCCATCCCGATGTATGACCAGGGCAAAACGCTCAACATGGTCATCACCGCCAGCCGTCACCCGCACTATTACCCGCGCGAGCGCATGCCGGAATTTACCTGGCTGAGCAATCTGTTCGGCAGGTCAACGCACAATCTGGTGCTGACCGAGGAACTCCAGCACGCGTACGACGTGGTCGACCGCGAATTAAAAACCGTGGCGGATATTCAGCACTCGTTGTTGCCGACCGAGCTGCCGAAGATTCCGGCGCTCGATCTCGCTGCGTATTACTCCACATCTCAGCGCGCCGGCGGCGATTACTACGATTTCTTCCCGCTGGCCGACGGGCGGTGGGGAATTCTCATCGCCGACGTCTCCGGTCACGGCACGCCGGCGGCGGTGCTGATGGCGGTCACGCATTCCATCGCCCACAGCTACCCCGGCCTTCCGACTCGCCCGGGGCAGATGCTCAACTTCATCAACAAGCACCTGGCCGCGCGATACACCAACGGCAACGGAACTTTCGTCACCGCCTTCTACGGCATGTACGACCCGGCCACGCGAAAAATCGAGTACGCCTGCGCCGGTCACGGCCCGCCGCGGATCAAATCCGGGCTCGATGGTGCGCTCACCTCACTCGATCTCGCTCGCAACCTGCCGCTGGGCATCGATCCCGATGAGCAGTACGAAGACCAGACCGCCAGCTTCGCCAAAGGCGATATCATCGTCTTCTACACCGACGGCATCACCGAAACCCGCAACGCCGCCGGCGAGCTCTTCGGCGTGAGCAGGCTCGACCAAGTGCTGCAGGGCAGTTCGCGAGACGCGGACGATCTAATCGAAAAAACGCTGGCGGCCGTCGACGAATTCGGCGGGTATTTGCCTGCGACGGACGACCGAACGCTGCTGGTGGCGCGGGTGTTGTAAAAGGGGGAAGACGACCGACGCTAAGAAAAGATTGCGCGATGTGATCGTCATTGTTCCGTATCCTTCTGAACATCAATCCCGCGAGGCGGGTCGATCAACGCTTCGTCAGGCGTGGTTTGGCCGAACGAAATGAGTGCGATCGTCACTACAAACCCCAGCCCCAGGCCGATGAGGTGGGCCGAGCCGCTGACCTGCGGGGTCATCGCGTCGAAGATCACCTGCAGCACGACGATGAAGCCGATCAGCGGCAGGCGGCGCTTGGCGACCATTGCGCCGGCGCGCAGCCAGCCGTGCAGAAGGATGGCGCCCATCGCGCCGATCAGGCCCATGATCGCGCCGCTGGCGCCGACGAGGTAATCCGCCTCGACGAGTCCCATCCGCATCAGCACCAGCACGCCCGCCACCGCGCCCACGCCGCTGATTGCGTAAATGATCGCGAATCTGACCCGCCCGACGAACTGCTCGACGAACGGCCCGAGCGCCCGCAGCGCCAGCATGTTCAGCAGGATGTGCGCGATCCCCAGGTGCAGGAAGTTCGCGGTGATGGCGCGCCACCACCCGCCGCCGGGGTAGGCCGCGCCGAGCTTCAGGAGCGTGTCGGAATTCTCGCTCCCGCCCATGCTGATTTCGAGGAAGAAGACGACGATGTTCGCGGCGATGATCGTGTACGTGACGGCCGGCCAATTCGCGTAGCCGTGCGGCGCGATGGCGTACGCGCGTTCGTGCCGGCTGTCCTGCTCGGCCTGATCGAGCACCCAATCGCCCTGCGGCATAAACACGGCGGGCGGCGGCGGGTTTTCCAGGATTTGCGCAGCGGCGATGGCGATCCCGCGCTCGGGCGACTGCGCGAGCAGCGCCATCTTTGCCGCCGCCGATTCCGTCCGCCCCGCCGCCCATTCCGCCCGCGCGAGCCAGAACCGCCGGCGGTCGCGCGACAGGCCGCGGAAGAAATGGTCGAGCAGTTCATCCAGCGCCGCCGTCCGCCCGGCGTAGGCGAGCACCATCCACCGCGCCATCGCGCGAACATTGGAGAACGCCTCGGAGCTGAAGGTGAGCCGGCATTGCTCGTACACCTGCAGCATCGAGTCGATCTGATTCAGCTCGCCCAGCGCCCGCAGGTAGAGCGGGACGAGCGCGCTGGACTGCGTGAGCCCACGCAACCGCGACGCCGTCTGCGCGACTTCCGCCACGCCCACCCAGTCGCGCTTGAGCCGGTGGAGTTGGATTTCCGCCGTCGGGCCGATCGGCGGTTTGAGCGTCCGAAGGAACTCGAACTCGCGCTCCGCCGCCGCGTCTTCGCCGCGATCTAGCAGCGCGTTGGCGCGATACAGGCGCGGGAGATACCACCATCCATCCAGCGGGTGGAGAAGGCGCGCCGCCATTGCCCAGCGGGCCGCGGTGTCGTATTGCATGGAAGCCGACGCCCGCGTCACGCGGCGATACAAAATCGCCGGCGCCAGCACCAGCGCCGCCCACACGATTCCCCCTGCGAAGCCCGCCACTTCAGGGTTGATCAACCATGCCACCCCAATGGTCACAAGCACCAGTGCGCTCACCCCGATGAACCCCCACTGCCGCAGCGGGCTGCGGACCATCCGCACGATCGCAATCGCCGACGACAGGCCCGCGATCCAGAAGAGGAGGGAGTTCCATTCCATGAGCCGAGGAGCTTACTGGCGGGAGGATTTTCTGGGTAGGTGATCGCCCGAAACGCCGAATCGTCAGAGCCCCGAATCCGGCATTTTCTCGCATTCGCCTCGCTGTTTGCCCAACTTACCTAAACCTTGATAACTTAGTGGATCATTTACTCGTTAAATCGATTGACAACCCGCGCCCATCAATTTATTTAATACATGGCAGTGCAATTCACCAAGATTTATTTGGTCATTTCAAGTGGACGGGTTGCAAGACTGAATGCGGGGATGGCGATTTTTGGGGCCAACGGAAATGCTGGTCCGCTACGGAGGTTTTGGTGTCGAGATCTATCACCGCATTGGTAGCACTTGTTGTCTTCGTTGCTTACGGCCTTACGCTGCAGGCCGCCAACGCCACTACTTATTACTGGAATACCACGACCACAACCAGCATGACTTTAGGGTCGGCCTGGAGTACTGATCCGGACACCGGCGGTACGACCGGCACCGCCCCGGGCGTGAACGATACCGCCGTCTTCAATCAGAGTTCCGTGATTGGTAACCTGACCGCGACGACGGTGGGCTTCCCATCGGTCAAAGGGATTATCATCAACAACACTGGAACGACACTCATCGATCCAACGAGCAGTAACACGCGCACGATCACGATCGGATCGCTCGGACTGACGATCAATGCCGGCGCGGGCACAGTTACTTTTGGCGCCAGCTCGCGACCGCAAATCACCCTCATCTCGGGTAATCAGTCTTGGGCGAATAAAGGTGACAATGCGCTGAATCTGTCGAACGTTACGAACGGCGCCGCGACTCCATATCTTGGCAACAGCAGCGCCGTTTCGGCGGCTACTTTGACATTCGCAAGTAGCGGTACGGGGAATACGACAATAGGCGCACTGGTCCGAGACAACTCGACCGACGCAACAGCCGGTGCACTTTCGTTCATCATCAACACGACGAGTACGGGAGTCACCTCCTTCAGCAACAGCCTCAATAAGTTCTCGGGCGGCGTGCAGATCTCGGGCGGAATCGCGGCGGCCACTTCTGGAACCTCGGCCGTCTCCGCAACCAACGGCGTGTTCGGTAGCGGAGCCACGCTGATCAACGGCGGCCAGCTGAACGTGACCGCCGCCAACGCCCTGCTCGGCTCGTCGACCGTCTCGATGTCGAGCGGCGAACTCCGCGCCTCGGCAGCAACCGCGCTGGTCACCGCGACGTCGTCCCTCGCGATCAGCGGCGGAACGCTTCGCGGTTTCAACGCGACCGACACCGATTACAGCGGCGGGACCATCAACATCACCGGCAACACCACCATGATCAATGACCGCAGCGCTTCCGGCGCCACGAGCGTAAACCAGACTTTCGCGTCGGCCCTTGCCGTGGGCGGCAGTCAGTTGGACGTCACCAGCAACAACTACACCGGCGGGACGGCCACAGCTTCCTTCGGCGCCGGCACGCTTACCGGGAACGGCATTCTGAATGTCACGAATACCTCGGCTGCGACGGTCCTGTCGCTGACAAGCCTAGGTGTGAGCGGCACGGGTAACGCGATCGCCGCCGGCACGGGCAGCGTCTCGGTATCCGGCGCTACGACGATCGGCACAGGCACGCTCCTGGTAAACGGTAATCTCACCGCCACCAGCGGCGTGACGGCGAATACCCTGGGCACCCTCGGCGGCGGCGGCGTCATCACTGGAGCGGTCACCGTCAACGGCACAATTGCCCCCGGCAACGCTGCTGCCGGCTCGCTGGAAATCGGCGGAAATCTTACCCTGGACCCTGCCTCGACCAGCCAGATCGAACTCGGCGGCACGGCATTCACCCTGAACGGAACAGAAAATTACGACCGCATTAAGCTGACCGCCGCCTCACCGACGGTGGCCATCGACGGAACCCTGAGCGTCTCTTTGATCAATTCCTTTACACTGTCCGATGGCGACACCTTCGGGATTCTACAACTCGAAGACGGGGCCATCCGCGCCGGCACGTTCAATGGTCTTACCACCGACGGCTCAGAAGTAGCGGCCTTTGGTGATATCTCACTGCGAATCACTTACTCGGGCAATTTCGGCGACAGCGGAGTTGTGAGCACGACCGGCGGAAATGACGTCGTACTCTATGCAGTCTCGGTTGTTCCGGAACCGGCGTCCCTGGGCCTGACGAGCCTCGCCGCCCTAGGCCTCCTGTCGCGCCGGCGCCGCCCGAGCGTCGCATAAACTAATCCGAATGTTGACTTCTAAGGGGGCAAGGGGAATTCATCATTCCCCCCCCCCGTTGTACCTTTCGTACCTGTTTTTGCCCCATTTCGTACCTTTTTTACTCGATTTGGACACCTTGGGTCACCTTCGGTCACCCATTGAATCGGCCCAAGCGCTCGCCGGGCCTGGGGTGGGGAACGAGGCACTTTGGTGAAGAAAAGATAGTGCTGAGGAATTCTAAAATCGGCACTCGCCAATCGGCAATCCTCCGCCAGTTTGATGCCCACTCCCAATTCTGTTACGGTCACCCGCATGACGCACGAGAATCTTTCCAAATCAATCCAAGACCTCTCGGCCCGGATGATCGATATCCGGGACTCTCTTTGACCTGCCTCGCAAAATCGAACGTCGAAAAGAATTAGAAAGCAAGATGGGCGAGCCGGGGTTCTGGGATCACCAGGAGACGGCTAAGGGCGTTGTCGCGGAAGCGAAGATCCTCAAGGCCGTCATCGATCCGGTCGACGCGATGATGCGCGGGATCGACGACGTGCGGGCGCTCTACGAACTCGGCACGGAGGCGGGCGACGCGGCTTCGCTGGAAGAGGCGGACCAGATGCTGGCCGACCTGGAGAAGCGCGGCGAGAAGGTGGAGCTTCAATCGCTCCTCGACGGCAAGAACGATGCGAAGAACTGCTTCGTGCAGATTCATGCAGGGGCCGGCGGCACTGAAGCGCAGGACTGGGCGGAGATGCTCCTGCGGATGTACCTCTACTATTTTGAAAAGCGCGGCTGGGACGTCAGCGAGACGGACCGACAATGGGGCGAGCAGGCGGGGATCAAGTCGGTCACGCTGCTGGTGAAAGGGGACTACGCGTACGGCTACATGCGGGCCGAGGCGGGCGTGCACCGGCTGGTGCGGCCGTCGCCGTTCAATGCCCAGGGGAAGCGGCAGACGAGTTTCGCCTCGGTCGATGCGGTGCCCGACTTTGAGGAGGACGATACGGATTTCGTCATCCCGGAGATCGATCTGGACATCGTGGCGTTCGTGCGGTCGAGCGGGCCGGGCGGGCAGAACGTGAACAAGGTGGCGTCGGCGGTTCGGATTACGCACAAGCCGACGGGACTGCAGGTGACGTGCTCGGTCGAGCGCAGCCAGCAACAGAACAAGCGGCTAGCGATCGCGTTGCTCACGGGCCGGCTGGAGATGATGGAGCAGGCCAAGCGCGACGACGAGCTGAAAAAGCTCTACGGCGAGAAGGGCGCGATCGCCTGGGGCAACCAGATTCGGTCGTACGTGTTGGACGATCGCCGGGTGAAGGATCACCGGACGAATGTCGAGACGAGCAACGTTGAAAGCGTGCTCGACCGTGGCGAACTGGATCAGTTCATCGATGCTGAACTTCGACGGCGCAAGACCGCCAAGAAGTAATTGATTTTCAAACGGGGATGCGAGGGATCGGAGGTCCCTGCTTTTCCAAGCCCGAAACCCAACCCTCACTCCTACAATCAGTTACAGATTAGTTACAGATCACCCGGTTGAACGTCCGATAAATACAAATGTCCGAAAAGCCGTGCGGGATCGCGAGAAATATTGGAACTCTGGGTGGATTTCCATAGACTCATAGCGAAAAGTCGCGCCCTGCTTGGTCGTACCACGGGACGCGACGGAGATGTATCGAAATGATTGTTGATTGTCATACCCACATCTGGCAGAGCCCCGAGCAACTCGGTCAGATGGACCTCGGCGAACTCCCCCGCAGCAACCGCCCGCGGCCGGCGCGGATTTCCGTCGGCAAGGGCCAATGGCGGACGGTTCCCGCTGCCGATCCGGAGCACCACTGGGCGCATTCCGGGCCGGTCGATAAATCAATCGTCCTCGGCTTCAAGAGCCGCTACCTGCGGGCGGAAATCCCCAACAGCTTCGTGGCCGAATACGTCAAGCGCTACCCGGCGAAGCTGATCGGCTTTGCCGGCATCGACCCGACCGAACGCGGCGCCGCGGCGGAACTCAAGCTCGCCAAAAACGACCTTCACCTGCACGGCGTGACGCTTTCGCCGGCCAACCAGGACTTCCACCCCACCGACAGCCGGGCGATGGCGGTCTATGAGATGGCCGAGGAACTCGGCATGCCGGTGCTGATCCACCCCAGCGGCCCGTTCATGGAGCAGAGCAAGCTCGAATACAGCCGCCCGTACCTTCTCGATGAAGTCGCAAGAACCTTCCCGAAGCTGCGAATCGTGATCGCGCAGCTCGGCCATCCGTTCATCGAAGAGACCATCGCCCTGCTCGGCAAGCACCCGAATGTATATGCTGACGTCAGCGGAATGCTCAGCCGCCCGTGGCAGGCGTATAACGCTTTAGTTGCGGTGCACCAGTACCAGGTGATTGACAAACTGCTCTTCGGCAGCGACTTTCCCTACACCGACGCGGCCGATTGCATTGAGGCGCTGTATAGCATCAACCAGATCGCCCAAGGCACGAACATGCCGCTGATCCCGCGAGAGGCGCTGCGGGGAATCGTCGAGCGCGACACGCTGGCACTTCTGGGTTTGGATAACACGACGCGTTAAGAACGAGGAAAGTTGATTCGATCCATCCGAAAAATTCCTCGACTTGTCGGTGGGCCCGTTTCAGCGGGTAGCGTGATCGCATTGTTCCTGGGAGCGACGCTTCTCCTCACAGGTTGCAGCACGCGCCCCACGCTCACCGTCGCATCACCGGAAAACAAGCTCACGTTCAAGCAGACGTTCACGCAGGTTTACGCGACGCGCAGTGTCGACGGCGATTACGACATCGTGCTGCTCGATGACCCGATCGACGATGCCGACGTTCCCGCCCCCGGCAAGCCGCTCGTCGCCCGGCCGGTTCGGCCGCTCAAGCACATGGTGCACATTCACGTAATGTGGGCACCGATGATCGGCGACCGCGGCGACCATCCGTCGTCCACCAACGCCGCCATCAACTGGTACGTGTGGGGCGACTCCAACGGCGACTTGATGCACTACGGCGGCGCAGGCTTCGTGAAGATCTACGCCGGCGACGACTCGGCCGACTTCCGCATCAGCAACACAACCCTCAAACTCAAGAGCAGCCGCGGGCAGATGACCGACCCGGTCGGCATCGCTCAGCTCAGCGGAAAGTTTTCCGCGCCGCTGAACGAGATGCGCGTGAAGGAACTGCTGGCCCAGCTCGGCGAAGACTCCAACAGCCCGAAGATCACCCGCCTTGATCTCGACTCGCCGCCCGCCCGATCCGTCGAACCGTAAAGCGAAAAAAAAGCATGCCGGACCTGACGTACGATCCGCCGTTCCCGACTGGCCCGCTCGCCGGCTACGTGCAGACGATCCGCATGACCGACGCCGGCAAACAAATCGGCTACGCAAGATGGTACGTGACTGATGACGGAACGACCGGCGTCGCTCAATTGCTGGAGATCACGATCGCCCCACCTCACCGCCGCGCCGGCCACGGCCAGCGATTACTCCAGGCCGCCATCGAACAGATCCGCCAATTCTTCCGCGCCAGAAAGCTCCCGCTCCGGCGAATCTGGATGAACGTGAACCAGAAAGACCAGGTCAACGGCCGAGCGATGATGACCCACGCCGGGTTTCACCACATGGGGACGGTCTCGTCGATACTCAAGGATCAGGATGCGCTGATTTACGTTTTGTCTTTGGACTGATTCAGCGAAGGATCTCGTCGATCCGCGCGATCGTCGCTTCGTCGAGCTTGATGTCGCTGGCCTTGGCGTTTTCTTCGATCTGCGAAGGCTTGGTCGCGCCGATGATGCAGCTGGTGACTTCTTTTCGCCGCAGGATCCATGCCAGTGCGAGCTGCGGCATCGTGCATTGCAGTTGCTCGGCCACCTTCGCCAGATTCTGAACTTTTACGAGCAGATTTTCATCGGCCACCATCGGCTTGATCCACTGGTTCGAGCGATCGTCCGTCGCCCGGCTGTCCTTCGGCGCGGCCGCGCCGGGTTTGTACTTGCCGCTCAAAACCCCCTGCGCCAGCGGCGAGAAAACGACTTGGCCGATTCCTGCTTGATGTGAGAGCGGGAAGACTTTCGTCTCGGCATCGCGATTGATCGCGTTGTACAGCGGCTGGCTGCTCTTGGGTTTGTAGTAGCGATCGCCGCAGATTTTTAGGCACGCCTCGATCTGCTCCGGTGACCACATCGAAAATCCCCAGTACAGAATTTTCCCCTGGTGGATCAGATCGTCCATCGCCCGGACGGTTTCTTCCAGCGGCGTTTCGGCGTCGTAGCGATGGCACTGGTACAGATCGATGTAATCCAACTTCAGCCGCTTGAGGCTCGCTTCGCACTGCTCAAAAATGTGCTTGCGCGAAAGCCCGCGTTCATTCGGCCCCGAGCCCATCGGGAAAAACAACTTCGTCGCGAGCACGTAGGTCGACCGCCGTCGGATCTTGAGCAGCTCGCTCCACGATTCCTCGCACTTTCCCGCGGCGTAGCCGTTGGCGGTATCGAAGAAGTTAATGCCCGCGTCGAACGCTTTATCGAACAGCTTTTTGCCCGCCGCCTTCTCGATCGCATTCCCAAACGTGAGCCAGCCGCCAAGGCCGATCTCTGACAGTTTGATTCCCGAATCGCCTAGTCTTCGATATTGCATGATCTCTCCAATTCATTTTGAACACAGAGACACAGAGGCACAGAGAAAACGCGGAGCAATCAGTTGTCTAAATTCTCCGCGCTTTCTCTGTGCCTCTGCGTCTATGTGTTCATTTATTTCTTCAGTCGATCCAGAATTTCCGTCCGTCGATCCTCAAATGCCGCGTCGCTCATCACCGGCGTTGCGTCGATCGCCACCTCATTCTCCAGCGGCACCCAGCTCTTGCACCCGGCGTACGCCGGCGTGTTGCGGAGCGTCACCGGCGATGCCAGCTTGTACGCCCGCACCGTCAACAAATACAGCGGATTCTTCGGCTTGTAGTTGAACCGCATATCAATCAGCGGCGGCGCCCAGATGTGCTCCTTGTCCAGCCGATCAATCTGCTCGCGCGACTGCAGTTGCAGAATATCCACGATTTCCGCCACGAATTGGATCAATATCTCATCCGGCTCGGCCGAGTGCGAAACCATCTTCGCCTGCTCCGCCGGCTTGAGCATCGCCAGGTTCTGATGCAGGAATGTCGGGAACAGCAGGAATTTCCGATGCTCGATCTCAAACCCGCCGATCGATTCACTGATCCCGCCCTTGCGGAGCAAAATCATCTGCCGGCCAGTGCCGAGGGCGCGGCAGACGATGTCCCACTCCTTGAGCGCGACCTGTAACGTAGTTGGGAAATTCAAAGGCGGCAAGCAATCGATTTTACTCGGCTGGTGCTCGTGGCGAAACTATGCGCGCGTGCTACCGTCTAATCACCAATGAAACGCCGCCTCCTGTTTCTGCTGGCCAACGTGTTCCTGCTCCTCTGCGGGGCGGCCGTGTTTGAGCGGATTTTTGGATGGCGGATGGATGGACTGATCAATGAAGTACGTGTCGAGAGGCTTCATTCGAGATATTCCATTCGGCCGAGCAATGGACAGCTAGTCATTCTTATCATAAACCTCGATACGGTTAAGGTTCCGCCGAGTGATTCCGTGAAACCATATTCGGCCTACGGCCATCAAACAAATCGAACTTTTGCGGGCGCGGATATTCAAAGTTTCTTAATGACGTACACGCTGGAGTCAGGCGCAGAGCTCGACCACCTGAGCTATCGAACCATTTTCATCGACCTCCGGATGATCGCGACATTAGCAGGTGTGATCGCGGCGGTTTGCTTCTGGCGGTATCGGCGGGCGTTGCAAAAGGATCGCCGCAGAAAGATGGGCCAATGCCCGGCCTGCGGCTACGACATGCGGGCCACGCCCGATCGCTGCCCAGAGTGCGGCACCGTTGTCGTGGCGCAAGTCGCGGCAAAATGATGACGCGCACAAGGTCCAGCGATTGTGATTGCGGAGAGTTAAGTTACGCTGGTTCTTCAGCGCGTTTCAGGTGGTGCCACACCACATCAAGCAACTTTTCGATCCCGATTCGGCTGACGCCCGAGATGGCGAAAATTTCCTTGTCGGGTAAATCCTTGCGGAGCTTCTCGATCGCTTCGTCGTCGATTGCCAGGTCCAATTTATTCGCGGCGATGATCTCGTCTTTCTTCGCAAGCACGTCGCTGAAGCTTTCCACTTCCTTGCGAATCTTGTGGTAATTGTCGGCCGGGTCGGAGCCGTCGGGCGGGTAGAGATCGAGTAGGTGGACGATGATTTTCGTCCGCTCGATGTGCCGCAAGAATGCGTGGCCGAGGCCCGCGCCGTGCTGGGCGCCTTCGATCAAGCCGGGGATATCCGCGATGACCATCCGGCGGTCGCCGACTAAATCGGCGATGCCGAGTTGCGGCTCGAGCGTGGTGAACGGGTAGTCGGCGACTTTCGGCCGAGCGTGCGAGACGGTCCGCAGCAGCGTGCTCTTGCCGGCGTTGGGCATGCCGACGAGGCCGACGTCGGCGATGAGTTTAAGTTCGAGCTTGAGATTGCGGGCCGCGCCTTCAGTGCCGGGCTGTGCGTAGCGCGGGGCTTGGTTCGTAGACGATTTGAAGTGAACGTTGCCGAGCCCGCCCTTGCCGCCCTGGGCGATGACGATTCGCTTTTCGTCTTTGTCGAGATCGGCGATGAGCATCTGCGTGTCGGCATCAAACACCAGCGTGCCGACGGGGACTTGGATAATCAGATCGTCACCACTCAGGCCGAAGCATTTGCTGCCCATGCCGTGCTGGCCACGGTCGGCGATCCAATGGTGCTTGCCAGCGAAATCAAGGAGCGTGTTCTTGTTTTCGTCGGCGACGAAAATGACCGACCCACCGCTCCCACCGTCGCCGCCGTCGGGGCCGCCCTTGGGCGTGAACTTCTCGCGCCGGAACGAGACGCAGCCCGCGCCGCCGTCACCGGCTTTGACGTAGATTTTGGCTTCATCGATAAACATAGGACTTAGTGCTTAGGACTTAGGACTTAGTGGAAATGCAAAAGACTGAGTGAAGCCGCCATCCGGCGTGCGTCACTCAGTCTTTTACTAAGTCCTAAGTCCTTAGTCCTAAGTCCTGCTTAGGCCGTCGCAGCGGCAACGTCTTCAGTGCGGATGTGCACCTTGCGGCCCTGGAATTCCACGCGGCCGTCTTTGAGGGCGAACAGCGTATCGTCCTTGCCGATGCCGACGTTAAATCCGGGCATGAATTTCGTGCCGCGCTGGCGGATAATGATCGACCCTGCGCCGACGACTTCGCCGCCGTACGCCTTCACGCCGCGGTATTGCGGATTGCTGTCGCGGCCGTTCTTGGTCGAGCCTTGACCCTTCTTATGTGCCATAAATCACCTTTTTCAGCTAAAAACAACCCTTTGCTTGCGCAGGAGGGGTCGAGAAAGGTAACCGAGACGGGCTTGGGATGCAAGCATTCGGTCGAATGGAGAAGGGAAACGGTTGTTTGGAGGAAGGATTTGCTCAATTGACGTTTTCAAACGCACTGAGCATGATTCCTCCATGCCACATGATCTCGATGACTATCTGTTCGACCTGAATGGTTTCACGATCCTCCGCAACGCCGTCGACACGGGACACATCGCCGACCTCAACGCAGTGCTCGACCAAGTGCCGCAGGATCTGCCGTACCAGGCGTGGTGGGGCAACACGCAGCGGCTGGATAACAACAAATTCACCGGCATGGAGCTGCAGAATATCGTCGAAGGCGGCGAACCGTTCGAGCGGATGATCGATCACCCGGCCTGGGTCGATCGCGTCCACCGTTACTGCGGCGAGGAAGGGTCGTACGTCGACGGGCTCTTCATCGACGAGTGCTTCGCGTCGATCCGCCGCACCGGTGGGTTTTTTCCGTTTCACTCCGGCGGATTTCAAGGCGCGCTGCGGGGAAAGTATCACTACGAGAACGGAAAATTCCGCTGCGGGCAGGTGAACATCCTGCTTGCGCTGACTGACATTGGACCCGGTGATGGCGGGACGGTTGTCATCCCGGGCAGTCATAAGAGCAACTTCATGCATCCTGATTTGAACTGCTCGTGGGACGAGCAGGTGAAGCGCGGCCACAACAACATCGCCGGCGATGTGGTGCGCGAGGTGCACTTGAAGAAGGGAGACGCCCTGCTCTTTGCCGACGGCATCTGCCACGGCGCCAGCGCCCGAACCAACCCCGGCGAACGGCGAGTGGTCATCTTCCGCTACGGCGTGAGTTGGGGCAGCACCCGGCACGGGTATCGGTATTCGAACGAGTTGCTGAACCGCCTCACGCCCGCGCGGCGGAAAATTCTGGAGCCGATCCCGCCGAGGTCACATCAAAAACCGGGCGGGCCGGCGAAGTAGCGAAGAAATGATGAACACAGAGGCACAGAGACACAGAGAAGACCAGAATTGATACTTCTACTTCTTCTCTGTGTCTCTGTGTCTCTGTGTTCATTCCAGTATTCTATTTCGCGATCTCGCCGTTCGCCTCGTGGTACGGCTCAACCACCTCTTCCCACAAGATGCGAGGCCCTTCAAGGTTCATGCCCTTGCGGTGGATGTCGAAGACGTTCGTGCTCCCTTTGCCCTTTGAATAATCCTTGTAGCCGCGTTCGAGCTTGTAATAGAGATCGGTGATGCCGACGTTCATTTTCGCGAGGATTTCGTCGGCTTGCTTGCCTTTTTTCCAATACCCGCCGGCGAGCAGAACGATGTGGTTGGTGAGGTTGCAGCGGAATCCGTCGAAGGAGTATCCCATCGCGCTGCGTGGGCCGCCGGCGTCTTTGGAGTCGAACTCGGCGAGCATGCCATCCTTGCCCACGTTCGGCAGCTTGTCCGCCCCGCTGTCGACCATGCCGGCGCCGTCCTTTCCTTTGCCGTCATTCAGGCCGGCGTTGACCTTCGCGCCGTAGGTTCGCATCGTCAGGCCGTAGTAGATGTCCATCGGGTCGCTGAGGTCTTTTCCAAGGTAGCGGTAGTTCTTGATCGTCGACGCAATGGTCGGGCCGTCAGGCGCTTTGGAATCGGGGTGGGCAGCCTTCCAGTTGAACGTGTCGTAGGTGTTGTTCAAGCCGGCCGCCTTGAGTTCGGCGACGAAGGCGTCGTGATTGTAGTTGTCGAGGACTTTATGCGCCTCGGCCGCGCCGCCGAAGTAGAAGACGGCGACGATCATCTCGCCGATCATTCCCTCGCGGTAATTCGGGTTCCAGCCTCGGTTGAGGTTGTCATCGCCGTCGAGGGCGGTGGTTTTTTTGCCGTCGGCATAGCCGGCATCGGACGTGGTGTAGGCCGACCCAATCAGCGCGGCCCGCATGAGCAGGTCGACTTTCGCCTGCTCTTCTGGCTTAAGCTTGTTCCACACGCGTGGTGTGAGCTTCACCAGCGCGTACATGCCGGTGACGTGGCGCTCGTGCTGAGCGGGGTAACCGCCGTTGGCGCTGATGCTGTTGTCGGCGGTCATGTTGTAGCGGATTTGCTCGAGCAGGCGTGCGTCGGCCGAGGTGTCGCCCTGCATGGCGGCCAAGGCAAGCGTGATCGAGACGCCGCCGCCACCGCCGCCGTCGGTGTGGGCGCCGCCTTTGATGTGGCGGTTGAATCGAATCATCGGCGCGGCGATGGCGGCATCGACGGCTTTCGTCGGCACTGGCGGAAGGGTCGGCAGATTGCCGGCCGGGTGCGCCGCGGGCTTGTCATCGGCCGACCACGAGACCAGCGGCAGGAACACCAGCACCGTCAACGTTAAGGGGAGCAAAACCCGTAATAGCAAGACGCACCTCCGCAAGATTGAATTGAAAACTGTTCCGCCGGGATCAGGTGATATGGTAGTCGAATCGCGGGCGATTTGCAGGCGGTGTGCAATAAACAAAGCTTATCGAGTACGCGTCAATCCAAACGAATTCGTCATCCTGAGGTACTCCGAAGGATCTAACCGGCCCGTGCGGGAAGCTAGATCCTTCGGAGTACCTCAGGATGACGAATTATTGCTGACCGATACGATCGTTACCGCATGACCCAGCTTTCGGCGTTTTCGTTCACCACGTCTTCGCCGGGGTAAACGTCATCGCCGTTGATGAAGAAATTCAGCTGCAGGGTTTTGCGGAGGATGACGAGATTCTTGCCCGCTTCCTTGAATTCCGCGCCGGTCTTCAGCTCGATTAAATTGCCGTCAACTTTCTTGAACTGGCGGACTTCGCCGCTCAGGCCGGAAACGAAAATCGAGAAATGCCCGAGTCGCGGCGTGGGCTCGGCCCAGATGGCAACACTCTCCTTCGCTTCGGCGTCGCCGATGCGGATCGTGCCGGAGACTTTGGTGGCCGGCTCCATCAGCGGCTTCCTTTCCCGCTCCTTGATCGCGTCAAAAACTTTGCCCGGGATGTCTTTGCCGTCGCTTTGAATGACCCGGCCGTCTTCGGTGAGAAACTCGATGGTCGGCAGCCACATTTGCTCGCGGTCGGTCTTGTTGGTGACGAGGTAGGTCATGTACCAGTAGGCTTGGGGGCCTTTTTCACCGGGGACATCGACGACGATTCGCTTGGGCAGTCCGTGCTCGAACTTCAGCTGCCAGGAGAGCGGATAGACGTTTGGCGTGGGATAAGGCTTAGCGGCGGGCGGGTCGGCCATGAGGCTTCCGACGCACGCCACGATGGCGAACAGGGCAACGGCGAGAATTCGATTCAACTTGAGCATGGTGTGAGCCTCCGCGGTGTCTCGTATGCTGCATTTCGCAACAGAATATTCGGCTTGCCCCTTCGCAAAGCTGCGGTATTCTCTAGTTGCGTGCGATCTCTGTCAAATTTGTTCCGCCGCGATGACGGTACGGTTCCTGAGGAATCGCCCATCCTCTGCCGCGCGCCCCTGCCGGACGAGGTCAACGTCGCCCTGCGGATGATCCTATCCTCCGACGGCCACCGCCCGACTGACGAGCAGGTCGTCGATTTCCTTCGCTACATTGTAGCACGCGGCGTGGATTTATCGGACCTCAAGCTCGCCGAGCAGAACGGGCGCGTGCAGTGGGCGGTTCTTCCCGTCGTCTCGCCGGGCAAGACGATGCTGCTCTTTGGATCGACCGACCGCACGCGCGAGCATGAGCAGCGTTGCGCCGGCCGGGTGATTAACGAAACCTGCGCCTCGTTCGCGCGGCGCGATGTCCACCTGGCCCAGGTGCTGGTCGATCCCGGAAATCATCCTGCGCGACACTTGTTCCACCAGTGCGGATTTTCTGACCTAGCCGAACTGCAATATCTGAACACGCACGTGCGATCTTCCGTCCCGCCGGTGCAGATGCCGCTCGGGTTTTCCTGGGAGACTTATTCGCCGGTCACGCACGGCGTATTTTCCAAAACGATCCTGGCCAGCTACGAAGCGAGCCTCGATTGCCCAGCCCTGAGCGGCATGCGACACATCGACGACGTGATCGCCAGCCACAAAGCCAGCGGCGAATTTAATCCCGAGCACTGGTTTCTCCTCTACGAGAAATCAACGCCGCTCGCGGTGCTGCTACTCGCTCATGTGCCGCGATCGGATTCGATGGATTTGGTATATCTCGGCCTAGTTCCGCAGGCACGCGGGCGCGGCCTTGGGGCGTTGGTTCTTCGCAAGGCGTTGCGGTCGGCGCTGGAGTCGAACGTCGCCAAGCTCACGCTCGCCGTTGATGCCGCCAATACGCCGGCCATCAAGCTCTATTACCGCCACGGGATGGAGAAGCTCGGCAGCAAGCTAGCGATGATCCGCGACCTCCGCCCGCTGGTGGCGAGGCACGGCAAACCGCAGGTCGTCGGCTGATTGGCCCCCGCCAGCCTGCGGGAGGTGAAGTTATCGGACGTTCCACGCCTGCCCGCAAAAAATTTTTCATTTGCTCACAATTCATCCCCATGTCCAGTAATTCCGTGGACAGCTTGTTCAGAAAATCTTTTTTGGGTCGGCCCGGACTAGGCCCTACAGACGGTTACAACGCTGTGAACGGAAAATCCAATAAATATTGCCTTGCCAGTATTGGCATCGGGTATTAGATTCCGCAAATCAAGTTCACGGATGAGGAAGATCAGGTTAGGGAAGTGCGAGGAAACCTGAGACAACGACTTGATGGCTGATCGACAGAAAAACGTGAAAAACCGTCTCGGACTTTTTCACAATCTGCTCGCTCAGCTCACGCCGCAAGGATGCGACTCACGGACGAAAATTTAAGGCATGACGCCATAATCCGCCGGGGAAATGCGGCGCTGGATTCGGGTCTCTCATCGGCCAAGGTCGGCTGATCAGGGCCACTCGTCGACGGCGCTTTTTTGGCGGTGGGGATACACCGGAGTTTGTAGTTCGATCATGCCCTCCTGCTGGCGGCTGACTGCGCCAACTGCGAGTGCGTCGACTCGAACGGGAATCTACAAGGAGAGCGACGTGAGCCTCATCGGCACTCAAGATCATCAGCTGGCTCGGCTGGCAGATGCAATCGCCCAACGCGTCGGGCCTCAACGATTTCATGTATGGTTCAATAACTCAACCCGCCTGGATCTTAAGCAGGACGGGTTGGAAATTGCCGTACCCAACGATTTTATCAGCGAGTGGATCGGCACGCACTTCACGCGGCCGATTCAGGAAGCCGCACACGAAGTGCTCGGCGGGCCGCTCTCCGTCCGCTTCTGCGTGATGCCGGAACTCTTCAACGGCCACGAGACCAGCTCCACGCCCACGGCCGGTCTGCCGATCAAGGCGACCAAGCTGCACCCGACCGCCCCGCTGCTGGCGGACGGGCCGGTGAAGCAGAAGGTGTCGATCTCCGCGGCGCCGCTCGCCTCGGTCGTGTCGCGTCCGGCGCCGGCCGCGCCGGCGCACACCGGCGACATGTCGTCGCAATACTCCAGCCGCCCGCGCCTTCGTCACGATCTCGATACCTTCATCACCGGCGCGAGCAATCAGATGGCGATGAACTGTGTTGCCTACGTGGCGGAATTTCCGGGCGCTCAGTACAACCCGCTCTTCATTCATGGCAGCTGCGGACTCGGGAAAACCCACCTTTTGCAGGGCCTTTGCAAGAAATTCATCGAGCACCACCCCACCAAACGCTGGATGTATCTCACCGGCGAAGAGTTCACCAACGAGTTCCTCACTTCGCTCCGCAGCAACAAGCTCGACCAGTTCCGCCGCAAGCTGCGCGACCTGGATCTGCTCGTGATCGATGACGTGCACTTCCTTTCCGGCAAGAAGGCGACGCAGGAGGAATTCCTCCATACGTTCAACGCGATCGAAGCGATGGGCAAGCAGGTCGTGCTCGTGAGCGACGACCACCCGAAGATGATCAGCGAGTTCGGCGAGAGCCTCATCAACCGTTTCGTCAGCGGCATGGTTGTGCGGATCGATCCGCCGAACTACGCGATGCGCTGCGAAATCCTCCGCGCGATCGGCCTGCGCCTTCACCTGAATCTTTCCGAAGAAGTCATCGCGTGGATCGCCCGGCGAGTCACGCAGAACGTCCGTGAACTGGAAGGCGCGATCACGCGAATCCAGGCCCACGTCCGCGTGACGGGCGAGAAGCCCGACATCGCGCTCGCGCAGCAGGCCCTTGGCGATCTGGATCGCCAGCTCGTCGCCCCGGTTCGGCCGGAGAATATCCTGCAGTCCGTCTGCAACTACTTCGGCCTCGAGCACAAAGACCTCATGTCCGGCCGCCGGCAGCGCACGATTTCACTCGCCCGCTCGGTGGCGATGTACCTCGTCCGCAAGACGGCGAAGCTCAGCTTCCCGGAAATCGGCACGCGCATGGGCAAGCGAAACCACAGCACGGTCATCAGCGCCTGCCGCCGAATCGAACGGGCGGTGGCGAAGAATGAATCGCTGGCGTGGACGAGCTCCGTAGGCGATCGAACCGAAGAAGCCAGCGAGTTAATTCAGCGCCTTGAAGAACACAGTCGCACCCTGACCTAGCGTCATTATTTCGTAGGGATCGTCATCCGCCCGAGTGAATTCGCACTTGAGCGAGTCATCGCGATCGCGACAACTTTCTCCACCGGCGTGTCCCGCTTCAGCGGGACACGCTCGTTTTCGCACGACCCATGAATTATTTCGCACGTTCGATAATCGCTCCCCGCATCGCCTTGGAGCGTCATCAACAGCGATGACGAACTTTGCACAACCGCCTTTCGCGCCATAACTTAACAAAGTGCTTCCGCCTTCGTTCCGATAGCGAATGGGGCGGGTTTTCGGGCGATTCCGCTATAATGGTACGTAATGCCGACGTTCGTGGATTCCTATCTCGAGACGATGACCGGGTCGGTGAGCAAAGTCTCGCAGACCAGCCGAAGCCGGTCCCGCGCGAAAAAGCTCCTCAAGCTGCTGGCCGACAAGAAAAATATCCTCATCACCACGCACCAGCATCCTGATCCTGATGCACTCGCCAGTTCATTGGCGATGAGCGTGTTGCTCACGCAAAAACTCCCCGGCGCGAAAATCTCGATGTCCATCAAAGGCCCGATCAAGGGCGGCATTAATGAGATGTTCATCCGCCAGAGCAATCTCAAGCTCACGCCGTGGGACGACGCGACGCTCAAAGAATACGACGCGATCGTCATGCTCGACGTCCAGCCGCTCTTCGCCTACAGCCCGCTGCCGGCGGACGTGACGCCGATCGCCGTGCTCGACCACCACCGCAGCCGCGGCCGGCACCCGCACTGCCCATTCTGCGACATCCGCACCGACGTCGGCGCGACGTCGTCGATCGTCTTCAGTTACTTTTTAGAGCTGGAAGTTCCGATCGACCGCTCGCTCGCCGCGCTGCTGCTCTACGCGATCGAATCCGATCTCGCCGGCGCCGCGGGAACACCGGGGGAACTCGACAACGTCGCCCTCTCCAGCCTGATGCTGCTTGCCGACACGCACAAGTTTTACCAGATGCGTTACGCGGATCTGCCGCAGAGTTACTACACGTCTTTTTACAACGGCCTCGGCACCGCGACGTACTACGACACCGCGATGATCTCGCACCTCGGCGAAATCGACTCGATCGAAAAACCCGCGATCATCGCCGACGCGCTGCTGCGGTTCGAGCCGATCAAATGGGCGCTGGTAACGGCCGTCTACGACGGCAAGTTCGTGCTCAGCATCCGCACCAGCGACGCGAAACTCTCCGCCGCCGACTTGATTCGTCACCTCTTGAAAAATTTAGGCGAAGGCGGCGGCCACCGCACCAAGGCCGGCGGGATGATCAAGCTCGAGACCGCCGCGGCCAAGGAAATCGAGCACCTGCGGGGCATTCTCAAACGCCGGTTCCTGAAACGGCTGGGCGTGTCGGCGGTCAAGGGTAAGGCGTTGATTCCCAAGTCCGAATAAATGCGACACAGAGGCACGGAGGCACAGAGAATGACACAAAAAATTTCTCTTGCCTGGTCTTTGTGCCTCCGTGCCTCTGTGGCGCATTCGCCTTTTCTTCCTTCCCACCGGCGGGTATCCTGAATTCAGGCATGAAGCACCTCCCGCACATGACGGTCGCCGTACGATAGGGTCTGTCGCTATTCAGCACAGACCCCGCTCCGATTCGCTTGCCCCTTGCCCCTGAATACTTGCCCCTATTGGAAACGCCATGAGCACTGAACTGCCCACCGATTTACCCAAAACGTACGACCCCGCCGCCATCGAGGCCGCGACGTACAAAACCTGGCTCGACGAGAAATGCTTCCACGCCGAACCGACCGACGCCGGCGAGCCGTACAGCATCGTCATCCCGCCGCCGAACGTGACCGGCGCGCTCCACCTCGGCCATGCGATCAATAACACGCTGCAAGACATCCTCATTCGCAAGGCGCGCATGGAAGGTAAAAACGCGCTCTGGATCCCCGGCCTGGATCACGCCGGCATCGCCACGCAGGCCGTCGTGGAAAAAACGATCAAGGAAAAAGAAGGCAAGGACCGCTACAGCCTCGCCGAAACGCCGGAGAAGAGCCGCGAAGAACTCGTCCGCCGAATCTGGAAATGGAAGCAACAATACGGCGACCGAATCATCGGCCAACTCCAACGCCTCGGCTGCAGCTGCGACTGGGACCGCCAACGCTTCACCCTCGACGAGCAATGCGCCAAGGCCGTGCGCGAAACGTTCTTCAAGCTCTTCAAAGACGGCCTGGTCTTCCGCGGCAAGCGCCTGGTGAACTGGGACACGCACTTGCAAACGTCGATTAGCAATGACGAGATTTATCACGAGAAGATCAAGACGAACCTGTGGCACATTCGGTATGAGATTGTGGATTCTGAAATCCGTGGCACGGGCGGCTCGCCCGTGTCTGCCGGCAAGGATCACGGGCGAGCCGCCCGTGCCACGGAGATTCCGAACCCGTCTGATTCTCTCCGCCCCACGCACATGACCGTCGCGACGACCCGTCCCGAAACCCTCCTCGGCGATACCGCCGTCGCCGTCCACAGCCAGGATCCGCGCTGGAACTGGGCGATCGGCAAGTCCGTCCGCCTGCCGCTGATCGGCCGGCTGATTCCGATTATCGCCGACGACACTCTCGTCGACCCGACCTTCGGCTCCGGCGTGGTGAAGGTCACGCCGGCTCACGATCCGAACGACTACGCCGTGTGGGAGCGTCATCGCAACCTGCCCGACGCGATCGAGATCATCAACCTGCTCAACCCCAACGGCACGCTGAACGAAAACGCCGGCCCGTACGCCGGGCTCTATCGCAACAAGAGCCGCGAGAAGGTGGTGGCCGACCTCGAAGCCGCCGGCCTGCTCGCGAAGGTCGAGCCGTACGAAACCGAAGTCGGCCACAGCGACCGCAGCAAAACCCCCGTCGAGCCGTACCTGTCCGACCAGTGGTTCGTGAAGATGGCCCCGCTGGCCGAGCCGGCGCTGGAGGTGGTGCGCGACGGGACGATCAAGTTCTTCCCCGAGCGGCACGCGCAGCAGTATTTGAGCTGGCTAGGCGAAAAGCGCGATTGGCCGATCTCGCGGCAGTTGTGGTGGGGACATCGGATTCCGGTGTGGAAGAAGCATTTTGATTCCAAGCGCGAATTCTGGGGAACCCCGGGCTCTTACCAGGACGAAGTGAATGATTGGCTTTCCCTATTGGGCAACGAAGGAATCATCGCCGTTGGGTATGTACATGACGCCGACGCTTCGAAGGGTCTACAACGTATCTATCCCGACAAAGGGGGATTCACCGCGTATGTGTGCCCACCATCGGACATCGTCCCAACTCTTACGGATACCCAAGTCGAACTTGTGGCACTGATCGAAGGCGAGGGCTTCACCCAAGACCCCGACGTCCTCGACACCTGGTTCTCCTCCGCCCTGTGGCCGTTCAGCACGCTCGGTTGGCCGGAGTCGACGCCTGCGCTGGCGAAATGGTATCCGACCAGCGTGCTGCTCACCGGCCGCGACATCATCACGCTTTGGGTGGCCCGCATGGTGATGATGGGGATGTACAACTTGGGAAATGCAGAAGGCAGAATGCAGAATGCAGAATTGAAGACTCCATCGTCCGGATCCTCTGCCAATCCGCAATCCGCAATCCGCAATCCGCAATCTTCCGGCATTCCCTTCGCCCACGTCGCGATCAACCCCACGATCCTCGACGGCAAGGGCGAGCGGATGAGCAAGTCCAAAGGCAACGGCGTGGACCCCGTCGACATCATCGACACCCACGGTGCCGATGCCCTGCGCTTCACGCTGGCCACCATGGCCACCGAGACGCAGGACGTGCGCATGCCGGTGAAGAAGGATTCGCAGGGCCGGAACACCAGCGACAAGTTCGACCTCGGCCGGAACTTCTGCAACAAGCTGTGGAACGCCTCGCGGTTCCTGTTTTCCAACTGGCCGGCCGGTGCGGCGTTGCCGGCGTACCCGGAAAAAGAGGCGATGTCGCTGGCTGATCGGTGGATCGTCACGCGATTCGCCCGCACGCTCGCCGACGCGAACGCGGCCATCGCTTCGTACCGCTTCGACCTGTACGCCAAGGCGTGCTACGACTTCTTCTGGGGCGATTTCTGCGACTGGTATCTCGAAATCATCAAGCCGACGCTGAAAACGCCGGCCGGTCTGACTTCGCTCGTGGTGGCCGTCGACGTGCTCGACGGCGTGCTGCGGCTGCTGCACCCGGTCACGCCGTTCATCACCGAGGCGATCTGGGGAAAACTCAACGAGCTCGACCCCGCCCGGCTGACGTGCAAGCGCGTTTCCAAACGCCTCTGCAAATCTGACTGGGCCCGCACGCCGCCGATCGATGAAGAGTCCGAGCACGTCTTCCCGCGGCTGCAGGCGATCATCGGCGCGATCCGCAACGTGCGCAACGACCACAAGGCCGACCCGCGTAAAGTGCTCGCTGTCGCCATCGCCGCGCCCGGCGAAGCCGCCACGCGCGTGGCGGAAGCCAATCGCGGGCTGATCGAGGGCTTGGCCACCTGCACGCTGCGCACACTCGCCCCCGGCGCCGCCCCGCCGGCGGAATCGGTCCGCGTCACCGTCAACGATGACTGCGATATTTACATCGAAGGGCTGATCGATCCCGAAGCCGAAAAGCTGCGGGCCGTGAAACTGCGCGAAGAAAAGACCAAGCTGATCGCCGCCCTCAAGGGCCGGCTAGCGAACGAAGGATACGTCGCCAAGGCCCCGCCGAAGCTGATCCAGGAAACCCGCGACCAGCTGGCGGCCGCGGAGGCGGAGCTTGCGAAGCTGGGGTGAAGCGTTCGCATTTTCCTTGGTGGCACAGACATTCCTGCCTGTGACGGGCGGATGTACTCATCGGTCCGTGCTCTGCGTATTCGATCAGCACTTGCGCCCCCGCGTACGAATCGAGGCGTACCTCGCTTCGTCACAGACAAGAATGTCTGTGCCACCGCAGAGACGATTCGCACGTCGCCCTACAAATCTCTCTCGCTCATCGGCCGAACCTTTTTCCCGAATCGCCCCACCGCGCACGCCGCGACGCCCTTGGAGTCGTGGAACATTTCCTCGATCTGTTCGAGGTTCAGCGCCTTGGCGTTGACCGACCGGTAGTGGTACTGCACCGCTCGCCGACGTTGTGGCGACTTGTTCGGCGGCGTGCCGTGGTGGAGCAGGCCGCTGAAAAAGAGAACGCCGCCCGGCTTGAGAGGGACGACTACGTCTTTCGCGACGTCCACGACTTCGTCAGGCAGTTGGCAGTCGCGGTCGTGGTAGTGAGCCTTGCCGCCTTCATGGTGCGAGCCGGGGATGACGTGCATGCAGCCGTTGGCGATGGTGGCTTCGTCGAGCGCGGTCCACGTGCCCATCAGCAGGTTGGCCGGGCCGTAGTTGAAGTAAGCGCTGTCCTGGTGCCACGGCTTCTCGCGGCCGACCATCGGCGGCTTGAGCAGCGCCATGTCCTGCGAAAGCACGACATCGCTGCCGATGAGCCGGCGGACGACGCTGAGCAATTTTTCATTGTGCGCCATCGCGTTCAGGCGCGGTTCGTGCTCCACGAAGCTCATGCACTTGCGGACGCAGCTTTCGCGCTGCTCGGGCGACATCTCCTTCAAGCCGGGCACGTCTTCGAAGGTGACGATCTCCGGATTGCCGTCCTTCACGAGCTGCGTAATGCCGGCCAGCGCGCTATCGACTTCCTCATGCGTAAAGACATTTTCGATCGCAATGAACCCGTCGCGGCGGTAGCGCTCGATCGCGCTGTCGTCGAACGCGTCCAGGTTCGGCAGCGGCCGATGGACGTTGTCAGAGCGGTATAGCTGCTTGGCGATCGCGTCGGGTCCTAGTTGCGTAAGGCTCATTGAAAATTCTCCATGTTAAATCGAGTGCGTTTATTTGAACTCCGTCGCACGGGCCGTGAGTTCCGTCATCCAAAGCCTCGCGGCGACGTCTTTCTCCTTCTCCCGGTATTCCGGGAGAAGGGGGGATGAGGGTTCTGTTTAGAAAGACGAACACTTCACGAATGAGCAAAACCCTCACCCTACCCTCTCCCGGAATACCGGGAGAGGAACCAGGAGCCGCCCGTGGGACAGATCATCCACTTCCGATCTCACTGTCGAGGAAAGTATGACTTCGCACTCGACTGCCGGCCATATCGCGTTGCTGGATAGATTTGTGTTTTTCCGCTATTTTTTCGAGCATGAACATCGCCTGCAATCTGCGAGTTAACACCGCCGGGACCGTGTTCTGCGAGCCGGAATGGTCATGGCGGCCTATGAATCTGGCGGATTTTGACCTCTGGTACATCTGGGCCGGTCGCGGGGAGTTGCGCCGCGGCAAAGAACGGTTCGATTTGTCTCCCGGCGCGATCTGTTGTCTCCGGCCGGGCGAGTCGTACCACGTCGAGCACGACCCGGCCCATCGCCTCGGCGTCTGCTACGCACATTTCGATTTCGTTTCCGCGCGCGGTCAGGTGTCTCACCCGCGGCCTTCCGATTTGCCGCCGTTCTTCGCGCAGCTCAGCGGGTCGGGGACGTACGAGTCGATCATGCGGCACGTCGTGACGCTCTCGAAGCAACCCGCCGGCGCCGCACAGGCGGGCCTGCATCTGGCGGGAGTTCTCGAAGCGATGCGCCACGCCGCCGCCCTGCCGCTGCTCGCGGGCACCGCGCGGGAGCACCAGGAACGCATCGCCGGCGTGGTGCGGTTCGTGCGGGAGAATCCGGGGATGATGCACGCGGTGGATGCACTGGCCGACCGCGCGGGGTACAGCATCGATCATTTCGCGCGCGTCTTCAGCGAAGTCGTCGGCCAGCCGCCGCGCGAGTTCTGCATCAGCGTGCGACTCGACCGCGCCCGGCAACTCCTGCAGGACAGCGCCATGTCGATCGAGCAGATCGCCGCGGCGATGGGATACGCGGACGTGTTTTTCTTTTCGCGACAGTTCAAGCAGCGCGTGGGGACGAGCCCGTCGAAGTGGCGCGAGAGCGTGACCGGAAAGAATCACGGACAGATGTAGAGCTGCTGTGGTGTGGGTTCGGAAAAAGAAAACTTATTCAAATGTTCAACGCAAACGCAGTCGTCATCCTGAGGTACTCCGAAGGATCTAGCCGATATGGCGGATCTGCAAGATCCTTCGGAGTACCTCAGGATGACGATTCTTTGTTCAAGCGGGGTGCAATCTGAGCAATGCCGAAATTCCGCGCAACAAAAAACCGCCCCGCGATGTTCATCGCGGGGCGGTTGGCTTGCGGCTTCGAACGATCGATCACTTGTTAAGTGACGGACCAGTCGAGCCAGTGTCCTTGTTGAGCTCTTTCGCCACCGGGGCCGTGTGACGGACGGTCGCTCGCGGGGCTTCCGCTACGGCGCCGCCGCGGACGGTGGTCGGAAGGATGAGCACTTCGACGCGGCGGTTCTGGGCCTTGCCCGATTCCGAACCGTTGCTGGCGACCGGGTGCTGATCGGCATAGCCGACCATGCCCAAGCGCTGCTTGCTCACGCCGTCGGCGATCAGGTCAGAACCGACCGAGATCGCGCGGTGGCTGCTGAGGTACCAGTTGTCCTTGTGACCCTTGGCGATCGTCGCGGGGTTGCTCACCGGCGTGCTGTCCGTGTGACCGGCAACGAGCAGCTCATAGTTGATCGCGGCCGGCGAATTCAGGATGCCGGCGAAACGGGTGATCACGTCCTTGGCTTTCGGGGTCAGCGTCGCGTCGCCGGTGGCGAAGGTGAGATCGCTGCGGAACTTGACGATGCCGCGGGCGGAATCGAACTCGATCAGATCAGGATTCGCGCGGGCGAAGTTTTCGAGCTCGCTGGTGAGCTGCGGCGAGAGTACCGCGCCCGTGCCGATTCGGCCGAGGGCGTCAGCATATTTGCGATTGGCATCATCCAACTGAGCTTGAAGCGCGGCAATCTGCTGCGTGAGGTTAACGGCTAGCCCGTTTTGACCATTGCCGCTATCCATCAAAGCCTGAAGCTGGCGCTTGTAAGCGTCGGCCTCTGCCTTGGCGGTGCTGGCGTCGGTTTGGGCCTGAGCGAGTTGCTCAGCCTGGCGGTCGCGATCGAGCCGCAGGGCGTTATATTTTTCCTGGGTAACGCAACCGGTGAGGGAAAGGCCAAGAATCGACACGCCGATTAAACGGCGAAAACCAAGATGAAAACGTGACATGCGCAAGCCTCCGTGCTTGAAAATTGTTCTCTCGCCAGATCCCCGGCGAACCCGCTGACAACGCAGCGGGAAAGTAAACGTGTTTAGGCGTGCAACAGAATTTTATGATCGATGGGCGACCATTCAATTCCGTAGCACGTCCAATATATTGCCGGGCCGCGCAGAAATTGCAAGGGGGAAAACGCAAAAATTGCCGGATTTGGAAAAAATCTGCTGAGAACGGTCGGCGGGAGGCTGAGTGCTGAGTGCTGAGTGCTGAGTGCTGAGTGCTGAGTGCTGAGTGCTGAGTGCTGAGTGCTGAGTGCTGAGTGCTGAGTGCTGAGTGCTGAGTGCTGAGTGCTGAGTGCTGAGTGCTGAGGAA
>JBBQNK010000012.1:0-97128 GCA_038329865.1 Tepidisphaerales bacterium
AAGTACGGCTCATCCTTGCGGATATCCCGTTTCACCCCGGAAGCCCGAGCCAGCGGCCCGGTCAGACTCCAGTTGATCGCTTCTTCGCGGGTATATGTGCCGATTCCCTGCGTTCGCTCGACGAAAATCCGGTTCTTATTCAGCAGCTTGGCGACGTCTTCCGAAGCCTTCGGCATCTGCTCGTTAACGAACTTCTTCACCATCCGCTTGAAGACCGCTTCGTCGGGCAAGTCCATGTTCAACCCGCCGACGCGCGTCCAGCTGGTGTGGAAGCGCTGGCCGGACATGTACTCGACAATGTCGTAGATTTTTTCGCGCTCGTTGAAGCCATAGAGAAACGCGGTGAACGCGCCGAGATCGAGCCCCGCCGCGCCGACGCAAAGCAGGTGCGATTGAATCCGCCCCAACTCGCCGGCAATCGTGCGTAATACTTTGCAGCGCGGCGTGAGTTCAATGCCCATCAGCTTTTCGGTCGCCCCGTGCCAGGCCAACTCGTTGTAGATCGGTGCGGAATAATCCATGCGGTCTACAATTGTGACGTACTGGTTGTAGTTGAGGACTTCGCCGAGCTTTTCAAACCCGCTGTGCAGGAAACCGATGTGCGGCGTGGCTTTGACGACGCGTTCGCCGTCGAGTTCGAGCACCAGGCGGAGCGTGGTGTGGGTGGCCGGGTGCTGGGGACCGAAGTTGAGGGTCCAGCGGTTCTCGGCGTCCATCCCGCCCTCGCCGGGCTGGCCTTGGGGGTCGAGGAGTTCTGGGTCGCCTTGCGTCAGCGTATAGGGCATGCATGAACCTCATTGCCGGGCCGCTGGCGGTGGTGCCGATGCTGGCCGGGCGATGGATTATAGCGGGGCGAGGAGTTCGTACCAGAGTTCACAAAGGGTTGAGGGGAAACTCTTTCGGATTCAAAGGAGGACAGAATCGCTCAACAGGTGCCGGTCAGAGTTGCGATATATTTATAGTTATAAAACATTTGTTTTTATGGGGGAACTTTCGCGGTAAGGGATTTCGAAATTCGGTTCGCGATCCTACAAGCAGTTGGAGCTGCCATCTGTCGTCGACAACTACGCCCATCATATTGATCCGGCCAAAGGTCACGGCCGGCGAAGATCGCCTTGTTTCGGCGACGTCGCCGAGATTGCTCCCGTGGACTTATTGCAACTTCGCGATCGTCTGATACGGTACTCGTGTTCCACGTGGAACATCGTCATTTCTGAAAAGGAGTTCGCTATGGCAAAGCTGGTCCGCTCTCGCCTCGGTCGCGGTTTGAGTAGTCTGATGTCTTCCTCCGAGCTTCCCGTTGAAATGGAAGTCGGCCCGGATGTCACCACCATACCGTCCACGCCACCCTTACCCGTTCAAATCACCGGCGAGCCGTTGATGCTCGACTTGGTCGCCATCGTACCAAATCCGCACCAGCCCCGTCGGACTATGAGCGAAGCCTCGATCGCCGAACTCGCCGCCAGCTTGAAATCCAACGGCGTGATCCAGCCGATCATCGTCCGCAAGGTTGATCCCGGCTATCAACTCATCGCCGGCGAACGCCGCTGGCGGGCCGCCAAGGTGGCGGGGCTCACGCAGATCCCTGTGATCGTCAAAGATGTCGACGCCTTCACCCAGGCCCAAATGGCGCTGGTCGAGAACATCCAGCGCGAAGATCTCAACCCCATCGATCGGGCCCAAGGCTACCGCACCCTGATGGACGAACTTGGCCTGACCCAGGCAGAACTCTCCGGCCGGCTCGGGGAAGAACGCAGCACGATCGCGAACTTCGTCCGCCTTCTGGATTTGGCGGAACCTGTTCGCGCCAAAGTTCGCGACGGCAGCCTCTCGCTCGGCCACGCCAAACTCCTGGCCGGCGTGCCAGACATTCTCGAGCAGCAGCGCCTGGCGGAGCTCATCAGTTCGCAGGGCCTTTCCGTTCGCAACCTCGAACGACTCCTACAGGCACCCGCCGCCGATCCGACACCGGTCAAAAGCTCCGCCGCTTCGCCCGCGCACCAACTTGACCTGGAAAAGTCAATCTCCCGCCAACTTGGCCTCCGCGTTCAACTCCGAGCCGCCAAGAAGGGCAAAGGCCGGCTGATCCTTCACTACGGTTCTCTCGATCAGTTCGATGAGTTGATGACCAAGCTGGGCGTCAACATGGATTGACGAAGCAAGCCTCGACTTAAACGAAGTATGAATCTGCCCGCGAAGGCGTAAGCGAGCGGCCAGCCGACAAGGCTGGCTGATCGCTTACGCCTTCGCGGAATGTCCAAACTGTCGAACTCGCGGGTGGGTTGGATTTCAGTTCGACCGAAGACCTGGGCAATTCGCCGATGCGACGGAGTAGCCGTTCAAGTTTTCACACCTCCCGTTATCGCAACCATTCCACAGTTCCACGTGGAACAATCATTTTGTTTAATAAATATTCAACACACTAGGGGATTTTTCTCACTGCTCCCGCCCGCCTCTCTTTGTAAGATGGCCAATCCATTATGACACTCATTGCCCCCACCTTTCCGGATCTTTCCCGCTCGCCCACCATCGATCAGGTCGGCGTGGAGGAGCGAATCGATCGTTTCACCAAGCGAAGCATCAAAAAAGAGAGCAAAGTTCACGCCCTCAAGCTCGCGCTGAGCATGTGCGATCTGACCACGCTCGAAGGGGCCGACTCGCCGGGCAAGGTTAAGCAGATGTGCTACAAGGCCGCCCATCCACACGAATCGCTGGAAGGCGTACCGCACGTCGCGGCCGTCTGCGTTTATCCGACGCTCGTCCGCACCGCGAAGGAAGCGCTCAAAGGCACGACGATCAAAGTCGCCGCCGTCGCGACGGGATTCCCGGCGGGGCAGTACCCGCTGAATCTTCGCCTCGATGACACGAAGTACGCCGTTGCCGAAGGGGCGGATGAAATCGACATGGTCATCAGCCGCGGCAAGTTCCTGGCCGGTGAGTACAACGAAGTCTTCGACGAGATCGTGCAGACCAAAGAAGCCTGCGGCCATGCGCACCTCAAAGTGATTTTAGAGACCGGCGAACTCTCCACGCTCGACAACGTCCGCAAGGCCAGCGACCTGGCCATGCACGCCGGCGCTGATTTCATCAAGACCAGCACCGGCAAAGTCGTCCCCGCCGCCACGCTGCCGGTGACGCTGGTGATGCTCGAAGCCATTCGGGATTTTTATTACGCGACGGGCAAGAAGATCGGCATGAAGCCCGCAGGTGGAATCGCCACGGCGAAACTCGCGATCAATTACCTCGTCGTCCTCCGCGAAACGCTCGGGCAGGACTGGATGAACCCCGACCTGTTCCGCTTCGGTGCGTCCAAGCTCGCCAACGATATATTGATGCAGCTGGTGAAGGAGAAAACGGGCGTTTATCAGTCGCTCGATTATTTCTCCAAGGACTGAGTCCTACTGTAATTGAATTAAAGCCAACGAATACCATCGTTTGAATTCTTGCGCGCCGAATTTAGAAACCTAAT
This sequence comes from Tepidisphaerales bacterium, assembly GCA_038329865.1. GTDB lineage: Bacteria > Planctomycetota > Phycisphaerae > Tepidisphaerales > Tepidisphaeraceae > JANMES01. The sequence continues at coordinate 3,470 of JBBQNK010000012.1, forward strand.
CCCGCCCCTTGCGGCCGACGAACATAAAGTAGGGCACCTTCATCCCCCACAGGAACGGCACGCGCGCCCGCGACTCGGTCAGCTCCACGCGATCAAACCGGTGCAGCAAATACTGCAGTCGATCCGGACCGAGCCACACATTATCGGCACTAAACCAGAGCGGCCAAAACGCGCGCTCAAATCGGCCGTGGCGGGTCAGGCCTTCGGGCGGGAACTTATGTGAGACATAAAAATCGACCACGCCGATCGTTCCGCCCGGCCGCAGCATCTGCCACGCGTTATCGATCGCGGCGAACCATTCGGGCATCATCGAAAGCGCGTACGAACACGTCACGCAGTCCACCGGTTCCGGCGGGCGAAACGTCGTTGCGTCGGCACACTGGGTGTGGACGTGATCCCAGCCGTGCTCGCGGATTCGAGAGTCGGCGTGAGCGAGCAGCGACGGAGAAAGATCGATCACGTCCACGCGTTTAAGCTGGTAAACGCGGTCGGATCGCCACGCGAGGTTGGACCCCGTTCCGCCGCCTAAATCCACCCACGTGCTGCCGGGCGTCATGGGCAATCGATCAAACAATTCGCGCCGGCCCTGCAAGAGCCGGGAACGAAAATGGTCGTAGTTGCCCGCCTGCTTGCTGTAGAAATTTTCGAGCCGCTCGGCGTGCGTGTCGCCGCGAACCGGCGCGAGGCACAGGTGGTAGAGCGTGCGGAGATCGGCAAGCACAGACATGATCGCTCCCGTTCAATGGTCGGCCGATGCGCACGACACTGAACTCCATTGAACTCCACTGAACGTCACTGCACTCCATTCGCAACGCCGCACGAGTCATGCGCATCCCAAATAAATTCCAGGCTGTGCGCTGAGTTCGCGCCTTCGCAAACTCTGGAGATTTAAGGCATGCCGCGCGGCAAGCCTCGCTTGGAGAGTTCGCGCGGGATGACGCAAGTACACCGACGCGCGGTCCGGGACCGGCGCCGCGCCATAGAACGCCTTCGTCGAGAGCGAGCCATTCTGTGCCTCCAGGGTTAAGCCGCCGCAAAATCCGCCACGTGAAAACTGCCGTACGTATGCACGCGATCGACGCGATGCAGGTCGGCGGCGAGTTTTCGTTGGTAAGTCAGGAGCGATCCGACTTCGCGCCGCCGCCCGCCGTGCTGCACCGGCACGCGATCGATGAAGTTCGAAGACATTCCCGCGCTGCGCCAGAGCAGCCGCGCCCGCGGCGCCGAGCGCCGCACGATCTGCTGCCACTCCTGCTTCAGGGCCGGGTGGTCGGCGGCGCTGAGCCAGTCCATGTGATCGAGCAGGACGAAGCGGGAGATCGTCACGTCGTGCCGGCGCAGGAACGTGGCGATTGACGACGTGTGGACGCTGATCCGATCGACCAGCCCGCCGCGGAGTTTTTCGAAATTCTCCGGCTTCAGGTACGCCGGGCAGCACTCCGGCGTGTACCGGCCGGTGAGGTAGACGCGCCAGAAGTAATTGTCCTTCAGCGGGATTTGTCCGAAGACGGCGGCGACGCAGTCTTCTGCAAACTGTGCGACGCCGCCGTTGTAATCGCGATCGATCTGGTCCCGCTGCGGGCGGGGCACGCCCAGAAGCGACATGGTGCAGTCGCGCCGCAGGAACCAGCGCATCTGCGGCCGCCAGAAGGCGTGGCGTAGTTGCGTTTGATAGACTTTTCGTTGTTCATCGATCGAGCCCGCGCCCAGTGCGGCTTCGATTCCGCCGCGTACGCGGGCGATGCGGTCGATGTATTGATTGATCATCCACGCAAACCAGCCGCTTGTGCCGCGAAAATAGAAGCTGGGCCGACGACCGACGCCGTCAAAGCAGTCGAGGTTTTCATCCCAGAACGCCCGGGCCGATTCGCTCAGCAGCGGCCGAAGCGCGGAGCGGTAGGCAGTTTCGTAATTCGCCAGGCGACCGAGGCCGAAGAGGGAGAAGAAGTCCTCGTAATCCAGGCGTTTGATCGCAGCGATCTTCAATTCCAGCAGCGCGTTTTGTCGCGGGTTCATATCCACCGCGTACACGCGTCGCGGCCCGGCCAGTGCGTAATCGAGCGCATTGCATCCGGCGGAGGTGATGACGAGCACCGTGTCTTGCTCACTGAGTTGCAGGGCGGCGTGATCGACGCGCGGGTCTTCCCAGCAGGTGTTGTATACGAGGTGATTGCGATGAACGAAGTTGAAGCCCCGCGATCGCAGCGCCGTCATCATCGCCATGAGTCATCTCCCACCGCCAGCGGTTCGGGTTGATGCAGATCGACCGGGAGCGAAAACGCAGGCTCCACCGGCGGCCGCATTTGCACGACGGCCCGGCGGCGGCGAATCGATTCCCAGAACAGCCGCCTGGCCACGCCGTTGCGAATGCCGACGAACGACGAAGGCTTTTCCGTCCAGCAGCCGCAGTTGAGATAGTGAATGCCGTCGACGATGACGTCCTGCCCGATGTGCGTGTGACCAAGAATAACGCCCGCAAGGTTTCGCCTGCGGGCTTCGTTCATCGCGCTTTGTTGAAGATTGTTCACTGCCTTACAGAATTTTTTACACCGGCGTTTCAGCGTTCGTGCCAGCTTGTGGGTCGGATCGATCCACTGCGAAAATCCGTACACGGCGTCGGCCCCGTGGATCAGCCACGCCGGCCAGTGCATGCTGGCGTCCCACAGGTGGCCGTGGCAGACGAGGTACTGCTTATCGTCGACATCGATGACGATTTCGTCCTGGAACCGCACGCCGAAGATCGCGCTCGACCACGTCGGCTCTGGGTCGTGATTGCCCTGCAGCCAAATCACCTCTGTGGTTTTCGCGAACGCTCGGATCGCTTCGAGCGCAACCAGATGCTCGGGCGTGAGCCGGCGGAGTTGGTTGCTGTCAAAAATATCGCCGTTGAGAATGAGGCGATGGGTACGAATCGAATCGAGGAAACGCAAAAAATCGTCGGCCCGTGCGTTGTGAGCACCCAGATGTAAATCGCTGACGATCACCGTATCAAACTGCTGCATCATGCTTGATAACCTCCCGAGGAACATCCTTGTCCCTGTTGAATTTATCGACAGCGGGAGTTTGGGCGGGGTGAAAACGGCGCGAAGAGCTTGCGAATTGTGTGTCAGCGCCGGGTTCGGCCTTTGCTAGGGACGCGCTCGGACCCCACCCGCGTTGTAAGCATAGAAATCGCCTGTTCTAAGGGAAAATTGCGTGCGACAGACCGCCGCGAGTTTGCTAGACTGTTCGGTCGCGGTTCTCATGTTCGCCGCCAATCGAAGACAGCTCAGATCGAGGAATTTATGCCGCATGCCACGCCTGCCGTTCGACTGAATTATTCCACCGACTGGTCGTACGCGCCGGCTCCCGAGAGCACGAGCAGCGCGATCATCAAGCCGCGGTACGAGCTTTTCATCAACGGCAAGTTCGTGCCGCCGGTGAAGGGGAAGTACTTCGACACGATCAATCCCGCGACGGAAAAGAAATTATCCGAAGTGGCCAGCGCCACCAGCGAAGACGTCGACAAAGCAGTGAAGGCCGCGCGGAATGCGTACACCAACGTGTGGAGCAAGATGCCGCCGGCCGAGCGCGGGAAGTACATTTACCGCATCGCCCGCGTGCTGCAGGAGCGGGCGCGCGAGTTCGCGGTGATCGAATCGATGGACGGCGGCAAGAGCATTCGCGAAAGCCGCGACGTGGACATCCCGCTCGCTGCCGCGCATTTTTTCTACTACGCCGGCTGGGCCGATAAATTGCAGTACGCGTTCCCGGGCAAGATGCCCACGCCGCTGGGCGTGGCGGGGCAGATCATTCCGTGGAATTTTCCCTTGCTGATGGCCGCGTGGAAAATCGCGCCGGCCCTGGCGTGCGGCAACACCGTGGTGCTCAAGCCGGCGGAAACCACGCCGCTCACCGCGATGAAGCTGGCCGAGCTGATCGCCGACTGCGACCTGCCACCGGGCGTGGTGAACATCGTCACCGGCGCCGGCGAGACCGGCGCGGCCATCGTCAATCACCCCGACATCAACAAAATCGCCTTCACCGGCTCAACCGACGTCGGCAAGATCATCCAGAAAGCCCTGGCGTCGACGGAAAAGAAATACACGCTCGAACTTGGCGGCAAGGCGGCGAATATTATTTTCGACGACGCGCCGATCGACCAGGCCGTCGAAGGAATCGTCAACGGCATCTTCTTCAACCAGGGCCACGTCTGCTGCGCCGGCAGCCGGTTGTTCGTGCAGGAATCGGTGGCGGAAATCGTCTACCGCAAGCTGAAAGACCGCATGGCGACGCTGATCGTCGGCGACCCGATGGACAAGAACACCGACATCGGCGCGATCAACTCTAAAATGCAATTGGAGAAGATAGAAGAATACGTGAAGATCGGCGGGGCGGAGGGCGCGGAAGTGTACCAGCCGAGCTGCCCGATTCCGGACAAAGGGTACTTCGTCCGGCCGACGCTCTTCCTCAACTGCAGCCAATCGCACCGCGTGGTGCAGGAAGAAATCTTCGGGCCGGTGCTGGCGGTGCAGACGTTCCGCACGGTCGATGAAGCGATCGAAAAAGCCAACAACACGCCGTTCGGCCTGAGCGGCGGGGTGTGGACGGACAAGGGCTCGAAGATTTTCAAAGTCACCGGCAAGCTGCGTGCGGGCGTGATCTGGGCGAACACGTACAACAAGTTCGACCCGACGAGCCCGTTCGGTGGCTACAAGGAATCCGGCATGGGCCGCGAGGGCGGCCTGCACGGGTTGGCGGCGTATTTGAATGTGAACTAGTCGGAACCGCAGATCGACGCAGACGAACGCAGATTGATTTATACAAAGAGACGATCATGGCAAAAAAAACAGCAGCGAACGGAAAATCCAACGGCCACGCGATGGTCACTGAACCAGCCACCGCGCCGCGATTCAAAAAAATCGACGAGCCCGGCGAGCCTTCGCGCCTGCCGGTGCTCAAGACGTACAAGATCTACATCGGCGGGAAATTCCCGCGGACCGAGTCCGGCCGGTACTACACGCTGAAGAACAAATCCGGCCAGGCGATCGCCAACATCTGTAAATCCTCGCGGAAGGATTTCCGCGAAGCCGTCGTCGCCGCCCGCGGCGCCCAGCACGCCTGGGCCGACCGTAGCGCGTACAACCGCGGACAGATCCTCTACCGCATCGCAGAAATGCTCGAAGGTCGCAGTGCGCAGTTCGTGGAAGAATTAGTCTCCACCGGACTTGCCGCTTCAGCGGCAAGTAAAGAAGTGGCGACCAGCGTAGACCGTCTCCTCTACTACGCCGGTTGGGCGGATAAATACCAGCAGATTTTCTCCAGCGTGAACCCGGTCAACTCCAGCCACTTTAATTTCAGTCTGCTCGAGCCGACCGGCGTGGTCTCGATCATCGCCCCGCAGGACAACGGCCTCGTCGGCCTGGTCTCGCTGATCGCCCCCGCCATCACCGGCGGGAACACCGTGATCGCCCTCGCATCAGAAGCCAAGCCGCTGGCGGCTGTGACGCTCGCCGAAGTCATCGCCACCAGCGACGTGCCCGGCGGCGTGGTGAACCTCCTCACCGGCGATGCGGCCGAGCTGACCGACCCGTTCTCCACGCACATGGACGTCAACGCCGTCCTCTACGCCGGCGGCGACGCGGGACAGTGGACGAAGATCCGCACCAACGCCGCCCTCAACGTCAAACGCGTGTCGAAGTACGCTCCGGACAACTGGCTGTCGCCTGTTGCGCAGAGCCCGTACTTCATTTTGGATACGATGGAAACCAAGACGACTTGGCATCCGGTAGGCGTTTGATCGATTGAAGAGAATTTACCACAGAGAACACAGAGAACACGGAGAGGAAGGAAGAGCGGGACGTTCTCTGCTTTCCTCTCCGTGTTCTCCGTGTCCTCTGTGGTAAATTTGTTTTCATGCAATCTCAGATTTATCTTTCCCTGCTCAAACCCGAAGCCCTCTCGGCTGAAATCCATTACGTCGCCACCGAGGCGATGCAGAAATCACACGCCGGCGCAATCGTCGCGCCGGTGTGGGCGGGGCGGGTCGCCACGATGCTCCAAGGCAGCGGCGTGCGCGTCGGCACGGTCGTCGGATTTCCCCACGGCACGAATAAGGCCACCCTTAAAGCGATCGAAGCCACAAGTAGCATCAAGGAAGGCGTTGACGACGTGTTCGTCTCTGCCCATCTCATCCACGCTATCGCGTGCAACTTTGATTCCGCCCGCGGCGAGTTGCTGGAGATCGTCAAGGCCGCCCGCGCTACGCGGCGGGACGTGGCGATTCATGTCATCGTCGAGACCGCGCTGCTCCTCTCGCTGGGCGCCGGCCGAAGTGAAGAAGCAATCGCCATCGCCTGCCGGGCGATCCGCGAGAGCGGCTGCGACGGCGTCGTCACCGCCAGCGGCTACCACCGCGCCGGCGGCGCGAGCACTGCGGCGATCGATGCCCTCAAGCGCCATGGCGAAGGTTTGGCGATCATCGCAATGGGCGGAATAGCGAACGCGAGCGTCGCGCAAGCGTTCATCGACGGTGGGGCCGAGCGGGCGGTGATCGAAATGGGGAATTAATCGGCGACGAGTCGTGTTTTTTGGATAGGAGATTCTCGAAAATCTTCCGCGAAGGCGCAAGCGAGCGGCGGCCGTTCAGGGTGGCTGCCATCCGCTTGCGCCTTCGCGGTTTCCCAAAATACTAAAGTGGCGTGCGATCCGTACGTTCGATAAATCCGCTCCACTCGCACTAAGATTGAAAAATGCCCGGGCGCTCGTTCCTCATCCTCTGCGTACTTTTCGTCAGCGGCTGCGTGTCGCAGGCGCCGGTCGCGGTCGAGCCGCCGCCGGCGTATCTGCTGCACCTGCCGGGCATCGGCGGGGCGCGCACGCACGACCGCCGGCTCATCCAGGGAATGATCGACGGCGGCTATACCGGCCAATACGAGATCGACGACTGGACCGATCACGAGCCCGGCCTGCCGGCGCTGCTGCGGCAGGACCGCCACGCGATCGAGGCGCAGCGTCTGGCCGACAAGCTCACCGCCGTCCGCCTCGCCTCGCCGCGGCGTACGATCATCGTCACCGCGCACAGCGGCGGGGCAGGGATTGTCGTCTGGGCACTCGAAAAACTCCCGCCGGACGTGCAAGTCGATCGTGTGATCCTGCTGGCCAGCGCACTCTCGCCCGGCTACGACCTCTCGAGCGCCCTCAAGCACGTGCGCGGCCGGATGTACAACTTTTACAGCAACCACGACGTGATCGTGCTCGAAACCGGCACGACCCTGTTCGGCACGATCGACGGCGTGAAAACTCCCGCCTCGGGATTCACCGGGTTCCACAAACCCGAAACCGCAGATGCGGCGGCGTACCAAAAGCTCGAGCAGATTCCGTACGATGATTCATGGCTTCAATGGGGCAACGACGGAAGCCACATCGGTTTGATGAGCAAGCGATTTGTAACTCACGTGATCGCGCCACTGGTGACCGACCCGATCTTGGCGCGCGCGGGAACCGACTAATCTTTGAACTCAATCAACGGTGAATGAAGTGAACGTGCTGCTGTTCAACTCGTCGGTTTCGCGCACAATTGATTCCCAACCACGCGCCACCCTCCGAGCAGCAAGAGCGCAACACCCGCGACGATCAGGTGAAACGCCGTGACCGCCAGCGTGCTGCCGGGGAGTGACAGCAGCACGTCCTGGCTCAAGCCGGTGAGCGAGTACATGTACCGGCTTTGCGGCCAATACCCGAACTGCGGGGCGATCGCGTTGATCGCCAGCAGCGGATGAACGGCCGTCAATCGCGCCACGACGGCATCGCTGCCGTGAAACCCGAGCCACGGCGAAAGCCAGATCGGCCAGCCCAGCCACGCCATTGCGAGCAGCGTCACGATCGCGCCGGCGACTGTCGGCGAAAACCGGATCGCGATGAGAAGCCGCGCCAGTCCCGCCAGTGCCAGGCCGAACGCGACGACCGTCAACCCGATCGCCGCCACCTGGCCCGGCGTGAACGCTTCGTGCAACAACAGCGACGCCGACCCACTGGCCGCGCCCAGGCTCGCCAGCACGGCAGCGATGATCGACGGCTTGAACGCGCGGTCAGACGAAGCGGCAAGCGGGCAGAGAATCGCCGCCGTCACGACGATCGCAAACGCGCCGCCGAGATTGACGCCGATCAGCCACACGCTCAGCAGCGCTACGGCCAGGGGAAAGAAGAAATAAAACAGGGCGGGGAGCTTCATCGATTGACCGTCGATTCGCGGTCGACTAATTCGCCGGGCGCGGCGTGGTCATGTCCTGGTAGTCTTTTTCCAGCTGATCCATCGCGCGCTGGATGCGGTCTGCCTCGTTGATCAGGCGCTGCTGCTCCTTGCGCATTTCCGAGATGACTTCGTAATGCGCCTGGGCGGCCGTTCGCAATGCATCAGCATTGGGGCGCACCGCCTTTTCCCAGCGGGTCTTCAGGTCGGTGAGCTTCTGCTCGTCGAGATGCACGTTGCTGATCGGCGGCAGATCCGTCGCGGCGGATGCCTTGACCGATTCGATCTTGTGGCCGGAGTCATTGAGGATGGTCGTCACTTGCCCCATCGCCGCGGGACCTTCCGGCTGCGACTGCGCGACCCGCACGACCGTTCCCTCCGGCAGCTTCTTGATCGCCGCGGAAAGATCAACCAGCGTTACCGGCTGATCGTTGAGCGTCATGTTCCCGGCCTGCACCTTGAGCACGGCGGTTTCCGGTGCGGCGGCGTCGGCTTTGGCCGGCGCGTCGGGTTTCACGTCCGCATCCTTGCCGGCCGGCTCGATGATCATCGTCACCTTCGTGCCGGTTTTCGGAACCGTGTCTGGGTTGTATTCCCACTCGAGCGTTTCATTCGCGTTGCTCGCCAGCTCGGGCACGTCGATCAGCGTGAGATCGAAATTCACCACGCTCACCATGTAGCCGGTTACGTCGGCGGCGTATTTGCCGTCGTCCATCACCCGGCTGCCGTCGAAAATGAAGGTGAAGGAATTGGGGCATTTTTTCGTCGTCGCGTCGCGGATCATCCGGTTCGCGGGGACGACGACCGTCTTGCCGTCCTTTTCGTATTCACAAGAAATGTGCAGCGGCGGGCCGTGCGGCGGAATCCACTTCTTGGCGGCTTCGGAATACTTCACCGGCTCGCCCGGCTTCAGGCCGAGCATCAGCAGCGCGGTGTGAATATCCGACGGTTTGGCATCGGATCGCAGGACCGACTCGTGCTCATTCGTGCCCGTGAGCACGCAGAAAAATTCCAGTCGGATGTCGACGTTCAGCGCCTGGCAGTCGACGCGGATCTGCTTCTTCTTCACGTCCACGTTAATGCCCGGGAATTTGCCGATCCCCGGCTGCGTGGTGGGGGCCGCCGGTGCGCCAGGTGCGGTCGGCAGATCCTGGGCGAGGACGCAGGCGCTCAGGCCAGCCAGAAGTAACAGCACACCACAGCGGGTCAACGTTCGCATCGCGCGTCCTCCGAATGATCGGGCATCGATCATCCGGGTATTTATAACGTATCCACGCAAAAAATGCGGCCACGGAAGCAATTTCCGTGGCCGCGCAGTCGAGCAAGTTTTGCACGCCGATCAGCCGACCCAGCGCTCCACGCTCGATTGCTCGCGGTTGAAATAGACCAGCCCTTCGTACCAACCGGGCGTGGCGAGTCGGCAACGCAGGACGGTGCACGCGACGGAGACGATCGTCCCGTCTTTCGCGGGCAGGTCGATCATCCCGCCGTAGCCGAGCGGCAGGCGCTCGGGGGTGACAAAGCCCAGGCCACGAGAGTGAATATCGCGTGTGAAAATAGTGCGCGCCGATCGGCTGGCCTGGTCGACGAACAGGCGAACGGTCGCCTGCACGCGCCACGAGTTCCGCTGCTGCCCCCGGCGATTCGGCTGGCAATGCCCGCCGGCCTCCATCGCGGAAATAACCAGGTCCACCTCGCGGCTCACACCCGGCAACGGCAGGGCGGGCGGCTGGGTCGGAGTGCTTGTTTCGATCGGGCGAATGTCCGGCAACGTCAACATAAATCTCTTCCTTCGTGTGAAAACGGTCGTTGCTGAGATTTACGATTCATTCCGGAGCAGGGCAAATCGAAGGATTTTCGCTGGAATAGCAGTTATCGGACGTCAAGCCTTGGACACGCTGCCGTGTTATCTTTACCCTACCTATCCCATGCTCAAAGCCGCCTACGTGCTCGAAAAATACGCGTTCGACCTGATTTACGGCCCCGACGAACGGCGAGACATTGCTGAACTGGTCGAAGTCGTCGGCCCGCCGATCCGCGGGAAGGAAATCGACAGCCACCTCGCCGAAATGGCTGATGTTGAAGTGATTTTCTCCGGTTGGGGCGGGCCTAAACTCAACGAAACCCTGCTGACGGCGATGCCTAAGCTCAAAGCCGTCTTCTACGGCGCGGGCTCGATCAAAGGCATGGTGACCGACGCGTTCTGGGCGCGGAAGATCCCGATCACCAGCTCCTACGCCGCCAATGCGATCCCGGTCGCGGAGTTCACGCTCGCCCAGATTCTTTTTTCCCTCAAGGCCGGTTGGCAGTGCATCATGAACGCGCGCGTGCACCACAAATTCCACCGCCCGACAGTTCCCGGCGCGTACGGCAGCACGGTGGGCCTTGTTTCGCTCGGCATGATCGGGCGCCGAGTCGCGCAGCTGCTGCAGCCGTTTGACTTGAACGTCATCGCGTTCGACCCGCTGATCACGCCGGAAAAAGCCGCCGCCATTCCGGTCAAGCTCGCTTCGATGGCGGAGATCTTCAAAACCAGCGATGTCGTTTCACTCCACACGCCGTGGCTGAAGGAAACCGAAGGCCTCATCAACGGCCAGCTGATTTCATCGATGAAGCAAGGCGCCACGCTGATCAACACCAGCCGCGGGGCGATCGTGAATGAGGCGGAGATGATCGCCGTCCTGCGTGATCGCCCGGACTTATGGGTGGTGCTCGACGTGACGTACCCCGAACCGCCGGTGGCGGATTCGCCGCTGTGGACGCTGCCGAATGTTATTCTAACGCCGCACATCGCCGGCTCGATGGACAACGAGTGTCGCCGCATGGGTCGCATCGTTGTCGACGAGCTCAAACGGTTCCTGAAGCAGGAGCCGCTTGCCTGGTCGATCGGCCGCGAGCAGGCGGCGATCATGGCGTAGACTTGCGAACGCGCGAGCGGCTGGCCTCGCCGCACTGTGCGACCAGTCGCTTGCGCCTTCGCGGGAAATGCAATTCCGAATCGAAGCGATATTTTTGTTCCGAAAATCTCCCCGGTCGCTTGGGTTCTGCGAGCTAGCTGGGATATAATCGGCGTTCCCGAGAATAGGTTCAGATCGCTATGTCATCTGCCGGCACACCACCTTTCGATTCGACCCTGGTGGATTCACCCGACGAACATTCCGCGCGCCCGATCGACATGAACGCCCAGAGCGTCTCCCGCATCGAGGGAGGCAACCCGACGTCCACGCCGTCCGCGCCGCCGCGACAGAAGCCCGGCGAGCACGCCAAATCGCAGCGGCTGTTCGACAAGATCGAAGCGTTCATCAGCCGGCTGAGCGTTCGCGACAATTTCTGGCACCGCGTCTGCTCGCTGATCTGGCTGCCGTACGCGTTCTTCAGCGGCATCCGCATGAAGCAGATGGACGACACCAGCTTCACCGCGGTGCTGCCGTTCGTGCGCTTCAACCGCAACTGGTACCGCGCGATGGCCGGCGGCGCGCTGCTCGCCAACTCCGAAATCGCCGGCGGGATGTACGTCTTTGGCATCTGCGGCGGCGATTACACCGTCGTCTGCAAAAACCTGCAGTACACGTTCCTCCGCCCGTGCTTCGGGCCCGCGATTTATAAGATCAAGCCGCGCGAGAACGTCAAAGCCTTGGTGGCGAGCAAGAGTGAATTCAACATCACGCTAGACTTGGAAGTCGCCCAACAGGTCTACACCCCGGGCCAGCGCGACAAGAGGGTGGGGCGCTGCGAAGCAACGTTCCACGTGACGCCGAAGATTCAACACCAGCAGAAGGCGCTGCGGGGGAAGAATCGCGAGTGATTTGTAATCGGTTTGAGAACGATTTTACGAAATTCCAATTCTGACGAGCGATCTTTTCCTTCTCTGGATTGTCAATTACATATTGAATGCGCCCGCGGACGTCGTCGTTTGATTTCAGGAAAACTTTGTACGGACGATGCGACCAGACAGGATGGTTATTCGGAACTTCCGCGAAGGCGCGAAGCGAATTCGAAGCCTCCTTTGCAAAGTGATCCCAAATTTCCTCCGAGCGGTGTTTGTGATGTCGCACGACAAGGTGCGCGTGATTTCTCAGGATGGCGCACGCGAACACAGTGTAAGTATGCAACTCAATCGCGCGACGGAAACCTTCTGCGATCGCATTTCGGAATTTCGCGTTGAACCAGAGCGTCGGGTGTTCGAGTTTCGGTTCTGCGTCGCGAAAGAACTGCCTCAGTTCATCGCGAGGTGGTTGAATACGTTTTCGTCCGAAGTGCAAATCACCCAGGTCTTTCAACTCCTCCTTGCGGACATCCGTCGATCCACTTCCGCGCGGGTCGTTGGGAAGCCAGTGTCCGTAACCGGTGAAGATCAGGTGAACCGCTTGAACCACGCGACGAAGGTGTATTGGAGGTTTCGACAAGATGCACTCCACCGTTTCATACGCGGAAATGATCGAACATACTCTTCAAAATCGTCACACCTCAACCGGGACGATATTTTCAGACCGCGTCGCAAGTCGCTTGCGCCTTCGCGGAAGAAATCCTAACTATTCTCCATTGGATGGAACATCTTTTCCAAACTCCGTAACATTCTTTTCGTGACCACGACCGATTCCTTAGATTCCTCTCCCGCGCGCATTACCGGTTGGGCGTTTTTTCTCGGCGCTTCATGGACGTGGTGCATCGGGATGTATTTTCCCGTGATCCTCATGCGCGAATTCGGCGTCTGGGGGTGGATGGTCTTTGCGATCCCCAACGTCATCGGTTCCGCGATCGCGGGGGCGGTGCTGAGAAGCGCCGACCGCAGTAAAAAACTCCTCTCACAGCACGCACCGGCGGCGATCGCGTTTTCGCTCGTCACGATCGCGTTCCATGTTTTTTTCGTCGGATGGAAACTGCTGCCGCTGGTGGGGCTGGTGCCGGCGACGGGCGTGTTCCTGCTGGCGGGGATTTTCTTCGGGATTGGCGGGGGGACTCGGCGGGATTTGATTCTGGCTGTGATCGTGATCGCGCTCTCGCTCGTCGCGATGGGTTTTGCGCTCACCCAGCCGCTGGGGAACGGAACGCTTTTCGCGCGGGCGGATCCTTCGCCGAGTTTAATCGCACTCACGCCGGTCTGCATGATCGGGTTTTTTCTCTGTCCGTACCTTGATCTCACGTACCACCGCGCCCGCCAGAACACGGCGCCGGCGGCGGGCGAAAAAGCGTTTCAGATCGGCTTCGCCGGGCCGTTTCTGGCGATGATTTTGTTCACGATGCTGTACGCCGGTTGGCTTGATCGCGGGCCGGGGGAGAATCTTGTGCTTCGCTACGCGGTGGGCATTCACATGATCGTGCAGATCGCGTTCACGCTTTCGCTGCACGTCCGCTCCCTGCTCGACGCGACGGCAAAGCAGCACAAGCGATGGCGGCTGCTCCTCCCGACAGCCGCGCTCGCGGCGATCGCGCTGGCGCTGCTTACGCTCAACTTTCCGTTCCTGATCTGGCGGAACCTGACCGATTTTTCAACGCCCCGCGCCCACGACACCGGCGAAGTGATTTATCTCTGCTTCATGGGCTTCTACGGCGCACTCTTCCCCGCCTACGTGCTGCTCTGCATGGTGCCGACCGGAGCAAACCCGGCCGCACCCACGCCGGCGCGAATCGCCCGCGTGCTGATCACCGGCGGCATCGCGATCGCGTTCTACTGGCTCGGCCTGGTCGAACACGCGACATGGTGGCTCCTTGGCGGCGTAGCGGTGATCCTGGCCTCGCGGCGGATGCTGCCGAAGTCTTCTTCTTAATCGCGAAGAAAATTTGCCACAGAGAACAGACGCAAGAAATGGTGATTGGTGATTGTTGCGTGACCAAGGCAACTTGCTTCTGTCACACAACAATCACCGATCACCATTTCTTATCCGTGTACATCCGTGCCCCATCTGTGGCTCAACCTCTTCCTCTCCGTGCCCTCTGTGTCCTCTGTGGCAAATTCCTCTTTCCCGCCCCAAAAATCCAAACCGTCGAGTTCGTTTCCAAAACCCGGCCCCATCCCCTTACATAAATGATCAACACCAACTATGCTGCGGCGTTTCGGCGCCCAGTTTCGGCGCTCGATCGGACTGAATGACGGAATCTGCGGATTTGGCAACCTCTTCTTCGACGCTACGCCTCCACGCGAACTGGCATTTGTCGTGGCTGTACGTCTGGGGCACGACCGCGAGCGGCGATGCGCTTGCTCCGGCGGAACTCCGCGAAGCGGTCGGCGAACTCTCCTCGAATGATTCGCTCATCGCCTCCATCGCCGGCGATTCTTCGCTCACCCTGTGGATGCCGGCGGGGCAGAACGGCTCTTCGCACCTGGCACAGCGAACCGTTCCCGCTTTGCAACTCGGCGCCGCCGACGCGATCGACCTGCTCAGCGACGTGCCGATCCACGCCCCCGCGAACTGCGGCCCTTCGGTCGTCTACTGGGCGGCGATGGCGCGGTTTATCCTCTCGCGCATTGCGGCCGGTCAGTTTTATCCCGACATCGATCAGCCCCGAGCCGACGCGTTCGTCGGCCTCTGGCGGTCGATCATCGGCGGCGGGGCGCGGATCGATCAGCTCACGCAATTCGCCGCCGCCATGCCGCCCAGCTGCCGCGCGATCGCCAACGGCGAATCGTCCGAAGCGTCGGTCATCCTCGAATCCTTCCTCACGACGGCCGTTGACTCCTTCGTCCGCCGGGCCGTGAGCAATGACGACTTTTTCTCCCGCGTTCACGATCTCGCCCGCGAGGAAGAATCCGCCGGCGAAGTGCGGTGGCTTTCCTCGCTGCTCGGGCACGACCGCTCGATCGTCCCGCACCGCGGCAACCCGCTCATGGCCGAGCAAATCCGCAGTTGGATCAGCCGGCTGGATGAGGCCCGCGGCAAGCAATCATGGCGATTGTGCTTCGAGCTGACCGAGCCGGAATTCGACGAAGACGACGTGGCGCCGACGCCCGAGACACTGCCGGCGCTCGAAGCGATCACTGAAATCGAGCCGCCGACTGAAGCCGCCGACGGTGCCGAAGAAGTCACGCCGCCGATCACGCCCGTCACGTCCGTGATGGACGAACTCGACGGCCAAGACGCGGTGTGGACTTTAAAATTCATCCTCGAATCCGGCGGCGAAGAAATTCAGCGCCAGGACTCGGCTGACCTCTGGGCCGACCCGGCCGACCCGGCAGGAATCATCGGTCGATCCGTCAGCGAGCGCCGCGCGCACCTGATGGCCGAGTTACAGCGCGCCGTCGATCTCTGCCCGCCGATCGGCCGCGCGATGGAGTCGCCGACGCCGTCGTTCGTCGCGCTCAACACCAACGAAGCCCACCAGTTTATGCGGCAATGGGCCGGCAAGCTGCTCGACAACGCGTTCGGCGTGATCGTGCCCGAGTGGGCGAAGGACCGCAGCCAGCGCCTCGGCATGCTGCTGGAAGTCCGCCCCGAGTTCGATGCCGACGGCGACGAGCTCCCGCCCGAACTCGCCAATGGATTAGCCGCCAACGGCGCGGCGAAATCGCCCACCCAGCTTTCCAGCGGAAAATTCGGGCTCGACAGCCTGCTCGATTTCGACTGGCGGATCGCCGTCGGCGAGCTGCGATTATCTCCCGCCGAGTTCCAGCAGATCGCCAGCAGCGGCGTGCCGCTCGTGCGCTACCGCGGCAAGTGGATGGAGATCGACCAGGAAGCCGCCGGCCGAATGGTCGACTTCATGGCGAAAAAGAACAGCGGCAAGATGACGCTGGCCGAGGCGTTCAAAACCGCCTTCGGCATCAACCGCGCCAACGACGGCGTGCCGATCATCGGCATCAGCGGCGTGAGCTGGATCGATAACTTCCTGCAGCAAACCCCCGCCGCGCGACTGGAAAATCTCAAGCAGCCGACCGAGTTCCAGGGAACATTGCGAAACTATCAGTTGCGAGGACTCGACTGGTTGAGCTTCCTCAACCGCCTCGGCATCGGCGCGTGCCTGGCCGATGACATGGGCCTCGGCAAGACGATCCAGCTGATCTCCCTGCTCCTGCACGAGCGCGAAATGGCAGCGAAAGACACGCCTGAAGGCAAGCCGGTGCCGAAGATCGGGCCGACGCTGCTTTTCGCGCCAACCAGCGTCGTGGGCAACTGGGTGAAGGAAATCGGCCGGTTCGCCAAGCCGCTGAAGGTGATGATCCACCACGGCCCCGACCGCCAGAGCGGCGACAAGTTCGCCGAGGGCGCGATGGAGAACGACGTCGTCATCACCAGCTACGCGCTGGCGCACCGCGATCTGGAAGATTTAAAACGCCCCACGTGGCACCGTATCGCCCTCGATGAAGCGCAGAAAATAAAAAACCCCTCGGCCGCCGCGGCGGTGGCGATTCGGTCGCTCGTCGCCCAGCACCGCGTGGCGATGACCGGCACGCCGATCGAAAATCATCTCTCCGAACTCTGGAGCATCATGGAGATGCTCAACCCGGGATTGCTCGGCACAGCGAGTGAGTTCCGCGAGCGGTTCGCCGTGCCGATTGAAAAATTAGCCGACCGCGATCGCGCCATGCAGCTCCGCGAAATGATTCGCCCGTTCGTGCTGCGGCGAACGAAGACTGATCCGCAAGTGGCCGCCGACCTGCCGGAGAAGATGGAGATGAAAGTCTTCTGCAATCTCAGTGCAGAGCAGGCGGCGATTTACGAGCGCATCACCTCCGACATGCTCGGGCAGATTGATACGGCCAAGGGCATCCGCCGCCGCGGGCTGATCCTCGCGGCCCTCACTCGCCTGAAGCAAGTGTGCAATCACCCGGTGCTGGCGATGAAAGATCCCGACGCGCCGCGCAACGCCAAAAAGCATTCGCAAAGCATCCCCGTGGCGCAGCTCTTCGGCCGCAGCGGCAAGTGCGAGCGACTGCTGGAAATGCTCGAAGAAGTCATCGAGGAAGGCGACGCCGCCATCATCTTCACGCAGTACCGCGAGATGGGGCACCTGCTGGAATCGATGATCACCGAGCGCCTGCGCCAGCCGATCCAATTCCTGCACGGCGGCACGCCGGCGTTGGGTCGCGACGCAATGATCGAGCGATTCCAAAAACCCGGCAGCGATATCCGGCTGTTTATATTGTCGCTTCGCGCCGGCGGATTAGGTTTGAATCTCACGGCGGCGAATCACGTGTTCCACTTCGACCGCTGGTGGAACCCGGCCGTCGAGTCGCAAGCGACCGACCGCGCCCACCGCATCGGCCAGACGCGGAAAGTGCTCGTACATAAATTCGTGTGCGTCGGCACGCTGGAAGAACGAATCGATCGCCTGCTGAGCGATAAATTAGCGCTGGCGGACCAGATCGTCAGCAGCGGCGACGAGTGGCTGACGAATCTTTCCACCGACGAGCTGCGGCGATACCTGTCGCTCAGCAACGATGCCGTGGCGGAGTTTTAAATCATGAACGTAACGACCGAAGAATCTCCCGTATCCCCGCCGGCCGACCTGCCGACCGACGCCGACGCCTTCTGGGGCAGCACGCCCGCGGATTTAGTTGTCCTCCCGCCCGGCCCGGCGATGGAACTGCCGGTGATCGACCAGCTCGGCGCCGCCCCGTTCAAAAAACCCGACAAGGGCGGCTTCCCGTTCCTCGGATTTTTAGCCAGCGTGTACGAGCACGTCTCCACGACGGCGGCGGCGGAGTTGCACGTGCCGGCCGTCGTTGAAAGCGCCGAGAGCGATTCGGTGGAAGCCGCATCCGAGGAAATCCTTCCGCCGGAAGTTCACCAGACAGATCCGATCGAAGAACGAGCGGAGTAGGAACTGCCGCGAAGGCGCAAGCGACGGCGATCGCAACTTACTGCGGCCACTCGCTTGCGCCTTCGCGGAAGAAACTGCAGCTTTTTCGTGAAAACCCCCGCAAGGTTGTCCCCACCTCTAAGGGTAAATCCGAATTAAATCGAATAGCTTGAGCGCCCGATTGCTGCGATAATCCCCGCCATGATTATCGGCTGCCCCAAAGAAATTAAGGAACAGGAAAACCGAATCGCCTTGCTCCCTTCAGCGGCGTACCAGCTGATCAAGCGAGGCCACAAAGTCATCGTCGAGCGCAACGGCGGCGTGGGCGCGGGCTTTCCCGACGACGAATACGCTGCCGCCGGCGCGACGATTCTTGACGACCATGCGGAAATCTTCGCGCAATCCGACATCATCGTAAAAGTGAAAGAGCCGCTGCCCAGCGAGTACCCGCTGCTCCGCCGCGGGCAGATTCTGTTCACGTACCTGCACCTGGCCGCGAGCCGCAGCCTGACCGACGCGCTGCTCAAGAGCGGCGTCACCGGCATCGCGTACGAGACGGTGCAGATCAACAACCGCCTGCCGCTGCTGGAGCCGATGAGCGAAATCGCCGGGCGCATGAGCGTGATCGTCGGTGGCTATTTCCTGGCCAAACACGCCGGCGGCAAGGGCGTGCTACTCGGCGGCGTGCCGGGCGTTCTCCCGGGCAAAGTCGTCGTCATCGGCGGCGGCAGCAGCGGGGTGAACGCGGCCCGCATGGCCACCGGCCTGGGGGCCGACGTGACAATTCTCGAAGTCGATCTCGAGCGCATGCGCTTCCTCGACATCACCATGCACACCGCGCACACGCTGTTCAGCACCGAGTCGCACCTGACGGATTTGCTGCCGACGGTCGATCTGCTCATCGGCGCGGTGCTAGTCCCCGGGGCGAAGGCGCCCAAGCTCATCAGCCGCCAGATGCTGCGAGCCATGAAGCCCGGCAGCGTGCTGGTGGACATCGCCATCGACCAGGGCGGCTGCGCCGAAACCAGCCGAGCCACCACGCACCACGACCCGATCTATTTCGAAGAAGGCATCATGCACTACTGCGTCGCCAACATGCCCGGCGCGTATGCCCGCACGGCCACGCAGGCGCTCACGAACGTCACCTACCGCTATTTGGAATTGCTCGCCGACCTTGGCTTGGCCGAGGCGTGCAAGCGCCACCCGGCGCTGGTCCCCGGCATCAACGTGCAGGACGGCCAGCTCACGAGCAAACCGGTCGCCGAAGCTCACGGCATGCCGTACACGCCGCCGAATATTGCGGTCTGATGTGAAGGTTTTCGATTGTGCTTCAGGTGGCTCGCCATTCCGGGCTTCGGGTGAAGCCGGAGTACTTTAACGATTCTCCATCGTTTGACCGCTCACGCATTCCACGCGCATCCGGCTCATCTTCTGAAAAATCCGCAGCCGGCGTTGCACCGGCCACCAGTCGTAGAGGTACATCTGCAGCGGCCGCCACATCGCCACCCAGCCGGCGATCGTCAGGCCTTCGCGGATGATCCGCATCACGGTCCCGTCGTCCGCCCGCGTGAGGAATTCTCCGCCCGCCAGGCAAGCCGCCAAAAACCCCAGGCCGATCAGCAAACTCGTTCGCGCGTCCCGCATCAGCCGGCGGAGTTCGAGCTTCGTGAGCTCCGCCCGGTGCAGAAAATAATGCTGAACGGCCCGCTCCAGCAACTCCGGCGTTGTTCCGTCGGGCTTGGGTTGCTCCACATGCACCGTGAGCGTCACCGGGTCGCGCGAGGGGTATTCCAGTGCCCAACTGAGTATGAATTCCTCGGCGTCGGCGTCCAGATCTTTCTCATGAAACGGCGAAGGATCCATCGTGTTAAAAAGCTGATCGATGTCCCGCACCCGGATCTGAATCTGATGCGTCCGGCGAGCTGGCGCGCGAGTGGAATCGTTGGGCATGGCAAAGGCCATCATATCAGATTCAATTCCCCCCACTGCCGCGTCCCCCCCCCCACGCCGCTGCGGGCGAGGTTGGACGATCCCCGCCCGGATGCTAGAATTGCTAAAGCAATACGCGGCGTTAGCTCAGTTGGTAGAGCTGGAGTTTTCCAAACTCCCGGTCGCAGGTTCGAACCCTGTACGCCGCTTTTTCTCCGGGACGATTCTCGAAGCCCGATCTCAATTCATTACCCATCCATGACGACTATACGTCGAATCCTCAATGTCTTTTCCTGGATGGACAATTGCTTGTTTCAGGATGGCATTGATGCGACAGCAAATCAGGAGCGTGTTGAGCGAGAGCTGGAAATTACGATACGCGATGGGGATGCGGTGCGTCTGAAGACGCCGGAAGATCTCTGCGGTTATATCGCAGCACAACGACGGGAGTCGGGGCGCCCACTCGACGACGAGAAGATTTGGAACAAAGTCCGAGAAATCACCTCTGAAGAGTTTGGGGTCGCCGTGGCGGATCTTCACCCACGAATTGGATTTGTTGAAGATTTGGGCTGCTGAATTTTATCGGGCCGACGAGCGAGTTAACTTTTACAGCAGTACGCCGGCCCATTCAATTCAATTTGAATAATAAGTCCATCAGGAAGAGGCAAAGCTCACCTCCCCAGCACCGTCATCGGAATCGAAGGCTCCGTCACGAACGATCCCGGCGGCAACGCCACGTCCAAATCAGCCGGGAAGATCGCCCACACGCTGCCGCCGAAGCCGGCGCCGAAGGCGCTGGCGGCCAACGCGCCGGATTGCATCGCGGACTGTTGCAGCGCGATCGTGGCGGGGACTTGGTTCAGCAGGTGCGTGACGGCCAGTCCGTGGCTTTTGGAAGTCAGCTCGCCCAGCAGCGGCCAGTCGGCGGCTTTGATGGCGATGGCGGCGGCGGGGATGATTTGGGTGGATTCCTGCAGGAACTGCTCAAGGCGGAGCGTGAGCGAGTCGCGCTCGGGGTGCGGCAGGCGATTTAAGAGTGCGGTGAGTTTTTCGACGTTCGCGGGCGTCTCCACCACCTGGGCGAGGTAGTGCAGGTGCGAATCGTTCGCGTAGTTCCACAGCTCGACGAGCTTTCGCGCGCGGAGCGAGACGGCGTTGTACTCCGCCATCGCGGCGCCGGTTTTTTCTGCGACTACGCCGCTGAGCAGGACGGCCAGCTTCACGCCGCCGGGGAAAATAACGTCGGCCTCGCGGGTGACCGGGCCGAAGCGGAATTGGCTGATCTGTCCGGTGCGGCAGCAGAGGATGGCGGTGTGGTCCTGGCTGCCGCCGAAGGTGCCGACGCCGCGGTCGCCGGGCAGGTCGCCGAACGAGCCGCCGTTCTCGATACAGCCGGCGTAGGCGGCGATGTCTTCCGTTGTGCGGAGATTTTTCTGCCATGCGGCGGTGCTCGCGAGGTTATTCGTCCGCGCGAGCATGACAATCAGGCCGATGATCAGCGCGCTCGAGCTGCTAAGCCCCGCGGCCGGCGGAAGATCGCTGATGAAGGCGATGTCCGCCCCGAGTTTACCGGCCGATTTGAAGTTGTTCGCCAGCCGGCGGACGACCGCCTGTGCGTACCCCCCCCAGTGCCCGGGCGGGTGTTTGTGCTCGGCGTGGGCGTCGAAGTCGATCGCGTGATTTTTCGCGGCGTCGAGGATGCGGATCACGCCATCGTTCCGCGGCGTGGCGGTCATGCAGAAACCGCGATCGACCGTGCAGAGGAGTGAGCGCCCGCCGCAGTAATCGGTGTGCTTTCCTAACAGCTCGATCCGGCCGGGGATGAACGCGGCGTGGACCGGCGCGGTGCGATTCGCGATCGACCGGCCGAGGGTGGCGAAGAGTTTGGATTTTTCCGCCGAGAATGTTCCGGCCATCCCGGCGGCGATGAGTTGATCGGCAATGGCGTGGCCGGTGAGATCGGCGGACGATAAGACGCGGGCCGGATCGAACCAATTGGCCGGTATCACGCTCGGGTTGATTGGATTTGATGGAGTCGCCATTTTATCCACACTGATCCGCAATCCGTGCGGGTGAAGGAACGGGAACATGGTAGGACGGTCAATTGCCGATCGCCAGACGTTACTCTGTCCCTCTCCCGGTATTCCGGGAGAGGGTAGGGTGAGGGTTCTTTCAAGATACGGAACCGACGCGGGATCGCGACAGAACCCTCATCCCCCCTTCTCCCGAAGTACCGGGAGAAGGAGTAGGAGGCAGATTCAAAATCTGACTGAAGAAAGGCCGCCCTTAGATCGGCGCACCCTGGCATGCGAGACCCTGCTCTTTCCAAAACGATTCAGATTTTCAATCGAATCTGGAGGGCGGCTGTCCTCAGCCGCCGATTGGCGCTCCGGCGGCTGAGGACAGCCGCCCTCCACATCGCCTCGATCGAGGAATTGGACAAGCCAGCGGGACGCCCATGCTACGCGGAACAAGTTCCGCGATACTCGGATGCGCCCAGCTCACTTCGTCGGCGGCTGCCACTGCACGAAGGCCTCGACCGCCTCGTACTCGGCAAGGCCGAGTTGGTCGTAGAGCGCGGCCGTCGCGCGGTTGCGGTCTTCGGCGCGTTGCCAGAATTCTCTTGGGTCGCTGCCGGGGTACATGGCGCGGTCTTTCTGGCTCTGGTGTTTGAAGACCGCCGACCGTTTACGCAGCAGTTCTTGCGGCGAGATGGGGACGGCCATGTCGATTTTCTCCGGCTCCCATTCCTGCCAAGCGCCGCGGTAGAGCCAGATTTCGCATTCTTTGAACCACGCCTGCGTCTTCACGCGATCGACGGCCGCGATGATCGCGTTGAGGCAGACGCGGTGCGTGCCGTGCGGGTCGGATAAATCGCCGGCGGCGTACACTTGGTGCGGCTTGATTTTTTCCAGCAGGTCGGCGGTGAGCTTGATGTCCTCTTCGCCGAGCGGCCGCTTGCGCACGGTGCCGGTTTCGTAGAAGGGCATGTCCATGAAGTGCAGGCGATCGGCCGGCACGCCGCAATCGCGACCGGCGGCGCGGGCTTCGCCGCGGCGGATGAGGCCTTTGATCTGCTGCAGCATCGGGTTGTCAGTCTGGCCGGGCTTTTTGTTCTTGATGAACTCTTCGATCTGCCCTTCGAGCTTGGCGGCGGCGTCAGCGCCCAGGCCGAACATCGCGGCGAAGCTGCTGGCGAATTCCGCGAAGCGGATCGCGTCGGCGTCGAACACTGCGATGTTGCCGGAGGTTTGGTACGCCACGTGAACTTCGTGTCCCTGGTCGACGAGGCGGATCAGCGTGCCGCCCATGGAGATCACGTCGTCGTCCGGGTGGGGGGAGAAGATGAGCACGCGTTTGGGGAAGATGGCGTCGGTCGGGCGGCGGATGTCGCCGGGCCGCTTGGCGGCGTCGGGCTTGCCGCCGGGCCAGCCGGTGATTGTTTTCTGTATCGCGCGGAAGATGTTGAGGTTGATCTCGTACGCCGAGCCGTGGGTGGCCAGCAGATCCTGCAAGCCGAACTCGTTGTAGTCTTCGTCGGTGAGTTTGAGGAGCGGCTTTTTCACTTCCTGCGCCAGCCAGATGACGGCCTTGCGGATGCGCGCCGGCGTCCACTCCGTCGGGCCGACCAGCCACGGGCTCTTGAAGCGCGTGAGCTCGGCGGCGGCGGCTTCGTCGAGGACCATTTGCGCGTTCGGGTGATTCTGCAGAAAGCTCGCGGCGATGGCGGCGGTGATCGGGCCTTCGATCGCCTGCGCGATCACGCCGGCCTTTCCTTCGCCGTACGCCATCAGGATGACCTGCCGAGCCTCCAGGATCGTGCCGACGCCCATGGTGATGGCCCGGCGGGGAACGTACTCTTCGCCGAAAAAATCGCTCGCGGCGTCGAGTCGCGTCACGCGATCGAGCGTGATCAATCGCGTGCGGCTGTCGCGCGACGAGCCGGGCTCGTTAAAGCCGATATGCCCCGTCCGCCCGACGCCCAGAATCTGCAGATCGATCCCGCCGGCCTCTTTTATCTGCCGTTCGTACAACTTACACTGCTCGGCAACCTGTTCGACCGGAACCGTGCCGTTGGGGATGTGAATGTTTTTCGGGTCGATATCGATGTGATCGAACAGGTGTTCCTTCATGAAGCGCACGTAACTCTGCAACTCGGCAGGCTTCATGGGAAAATATTCGTCGAGGTTGAACGTCACGACGTTCTTGAACGAGAGCTTTTCTTCGCGATGCAGGCGAATGAGCTGCGCGTAAACGCCGGTAGGGGTGGATCCAGTAGCCAAACCAAGCACAGCGGTGCGGTTTTGCTGCTGGCGTTGCAGAATCAGGTCGGCAATTTTCCGGGCCACCGCCACGCTTGCAGCGGCGGCGGTCTGGTGCACTTGAACGGGGATGTTTTCGGTTTTGATCAACATATCGTGCTCTCGAATTTGCTAAGTGTATAATGTATTTTGTATATTTGGTTATATTAAAAGGCAAGTAGAATGTCGCTCACTGTTGAACCTCTTCGCCTCCGACGTCGCCACCACCAGGTATTGCGGCTGCTTTGGCCGACGGAGAGCCTTTCGCGACGCGATCTGCAGCGCCGGCTCGATGTGCACCCCAACCTCATCGGCGACGACATCTCCCACCTGCTCAAGCACCGGCTGGTGAGCGAAGGGGAATCGATGATTAACGGGCGCGGGCGGCCCGGGATTCCGCTGCGGATCGACGCCTCAGCGCGTCACCTCATCGGGCTGGCGATCGGGCCGGGCGGCGTGCAGCTCAGCAAGGTCAATCTGCTCGGCCAGCCGATGGGCCCGCCGACCTTATTTAACAGCCCCAACCCCAGAACGCTCATTCAACGAACCGCCGCGCTGCTGCGCGAATCGATCGATTCCGACACGCTCGCCATCGGCGCGAGCACCACGGGCCTGGTCGATCCGGCCGCGAAAATGCTCCTCTCCAGCTCCGCCACGCCCGATGCGTTCTCCATCTCGCTCGCGCCGATCTACGACGCCGCCGGCGAAACGCCCATGATCGTGCAGAACGACATGCACGCGCTGGCCGCCCGCTGGCTGCTCGGCGAAGGCGCCGCCACGCATGAAGACGTGTTGCTCGTCCTGTTGGAAGACGGGCGCATGGGCGGGGCGATGCTGATCAACGGCTCGCCGAACCAGGGATGCGCCATCGGCGCCAATGAGATCGGGCACATGCGATTCCCCGTGCACACGCCGGTCTGTTTCTGCAGGCACGAAGGGTGCCTCGAGCGTATTTTCAGCAGCGAACAGCTGGCCATGACCGACCCGGGCGCGAACCGCTCGCTGGCCGAGGCGATGGCGGACGGCGGCGCTCAATCCCCGGCGGCGGCGGCGATCCTCGGCCATCTCTGCAACGGCCTGGCCAACGCGACCAACTTCGTCCGCCCGCACCGCCTGATCATCACCGGATCGTTCGTCGAAAGCCCCGCGTTCTTCGACCGCCTGCAGAGCGGCATTCAACCGCTGCTGCTGGCGGGCCTGAGCGACCGCATGAAAATCGAACGCTGGTCCCTTCCCACGCTCACCTTCAGCGAAGTGGCGGCCTGGGTGGCGCTGGTGGACCTGCTGAACATCGGCGTATGACCGGCGTAAGAGTTTTTGCCACAGATGGGGCACGGATGTTCACAGATCATTCAGGATGGTGATTGGTGATTGTTACGTGACAGAAACAAAGCTGCCTTGGTCACGCACCAATCAACAATCACCATTTCCCATCTGTGAACATCCGTGCCGCATCTGTGGCTAAAAATTTTCCACATTCTTCTTGAGACAGCCCATGCGTCCTATTCGAGTTTCGATTCTTTCCATTGCAATCGTCGCAATTACAACGACGTTCGCGTCCGCGACGATCAAGGAAGACCTCGGCGTGGCGGCGTTGCAGAAGGAACTCGGAGATCACGCGCCCAACGGCGCTGGCGTGCCGGTCACGATCGTTGAATCGGCCAGCGTCACCTCCGCCAAGTACACCGGCAAGCAAATCGTCTACCCCGACGGCTCGCTGCCGCTCGAAGGGAACGCGCACGCCAACACCGTCGGCGCGAATTTCTTCGGCAGCACGCGGTTCACCAACCCGATGGGCACGGGAATCACCGACATTGAAGCCTTCCGCACCGGCCCGTGGCAGAGCACGAAATTCCTCTACCAGAACGGCTCGTTCGGCCAGCCGCGCGTGTCCGGCAACGCCAGCCGGATCGCCAATCACAGCTACCAGTATCTGGAGACCGACGACTTCACCGGCGACCGCCTGCGACGCATGGATTGGCTCGTGGCAACGGACGATTTTCTCCAGATCGTCGGCACGACCGGCAGCGGTGCGGCCATGCCGCTCGGCATGGGGTTCAACACGATCAGCATCGCCCCCGCCAGCGGCGGCGGCCCGCGACTCGGCACGGCCGAACTCTCGCCGCCCAGCAAATCGATCCCCGACGCGCCGACCGATTCCGTCTACACCGCCGGCCGATTCAAGCCCGACCTCGTCGGCCCCACCGACGCCAGCGGCGCCTGCGGCTGGACCAGCGGCATCGCCGCGATGCTGATCCAAACCGCGCACCAGAACCCGGGCCTATCGCGTGGGCGATCGCAGATCTCCCCGCGCACGAAGGCAACAATCTACGACGGCGAAACCAGCGAAGTAATTAAAGCGGCGCTGATGGCCGGGGCGCTGCGGAATTTCAAAGACAATAATCCGTACGACAGCCCGGAAGTGCGCGACTACCGCGAGGGAATGATCTCGACAGTCTCGAATGATCCCGACGCGATGACGCCGCGGCCGGCCACACGACCGACGACGCGGCCCGCAACATCACCGACCACGCGAAGTGCCGCGAATGCGCCGACCACGAAGCCCGCGACGAACGCCGCAATGTCCGATACGCCGGCGACGCGGCCGGTTGATCCGGCGATCACGCGCGCGGAAACGCCGCCACCCATCACCGGCTCGACGACTCGCGAAGCGAATCAGAACGCACCCGCCACGCGCCCCGACGCCCCGACGACGCGCGTCGCCGCCACCAAGCCCGCCGCGATGGTTCGCGCCGCGACCGACAACGGCCTCGATCGCCGCTACGGCGCGGGGCAGGTCAACGCGTTCAACAGCTATCACATCCTCGCCGGCGGCGAGGCCGACAGTGCCGAAGACGGCGGCGGGGCGATCGGCGAAACCGGCTTCGACTACGACGACCACTTCGGCGGCGCGAACGGTTCCAACGCCGTCGCCACGTATACGTTCAAGCCGACGCGCGACGGGAAGTTCATCGCGTCGCTGGTGTGGAACGTAAAAATCGACGGCGGCACGCCGGCGCAGTTCGCCGGGCAGGCGACGCTCCACCATCTCTTCCTCACGCTCGTCGACGTATCGGCCGGCAAGTTCGCGGTAATTGCTATGCGCTCGGCCTCGACGATCGATAACACGCAAAATATCTGGACCGATGTGATCGCGAACCACGAGTACCAGCTGATCGTGACAACGAGCGACGTTGCGTTCGATTGGGACTACGGCCTGGCGTGGCGGATGGAAGCGGGGCGGTGATCGTCGCTGGTGATGTCGTAGACTCGTGCCGGTCAAAATCGAAGGAATCTGATTCGTGTAGCCGGCGAGCTTGCTCGCCGTGTTAACGTTCAACGGCGAGCAAGCTCGCCGCCTACACGCGGGATCATCACAAACCGATCGGATTTTCCATCCTGCAACAATTCGGTAGTGGGTCACTTAGAGCATCTCAACTTCACCTGTATCGCCCGACCCTAGAGCGAGTCAACTTAAGGTGTAGCGTCATCCCGAGGTACGCCGAGGGATCTCGGATTTCAAACGGTTCTCGTGCTCCCGAGATCCCTCGGCGTACCTCGGGATGACGGAGACAAAACATCCGACGCCCGCTACGGTTGAAGTTGATATGCTCTAGCAGTCGTTATCCTGAGGTACCCCGAAGGATCTTGCGTCCACGCAAGTCGGCTAGATCCTTCGGAGTACCTCAGGATGACGATAAGCCTGAAATTGGTATGCTCTAAAAATCCACGACTTATGGCGTTCATGCAAAAAGTTGGAGCCGCCCGTGCGACGGATTCCAAACCAGACCACCACGAAAAGTCTATTGACTTTTGGTACGGTCTATGTTAGGATTACATAGGACCGTGCAGTTCTTTGAAAAGTGAACAAATCCAAACCAATCCGGGGAGGAATTCTTCCGGGCGGGGATGAAAATACGTCGAAATCTGCGACTTTGGGGTCGTTTTGGGGTTGGCTTGGGGTGGTTTTGGGGTTGAAAAGGGGGCGCTTTTAGTCACCTCTGGGCACCCTGTTGCACACCCTGTTTTTGCGATAAACTACTGTGAATAATTGACTTACGAAACATCGGCAGAAATTGCCAGAGAATTTTTTTCGCGCCTTGGCTTGGGTCGCGGAACGGGACGAGCGTTCACGCCAGTGTCTGAGGTAATCCGAAGCCCCGGATCTTTCGCGCGGAAGATCCGCGGCTTCGGCGTACCTCAGACCCGGCGTGGGTTCAATCGCTTACGGTACTGCGACGAACACCGCGCCCGATTCATTCCCCTGGCGATCGACGGCGGTGATCGCGTAGTACGCTGAACCGGTCAGCGGCGCGGACCAATCGAGATAGTTCGTCATCTGCGACAGCGGCGAAGCGATCAGCCGCTTCTGCACGATGCCGGGTTGGGCGGTGGCGCTGAAGTAGATGTTGTAGTAACGCAGATCGCTCGCGGGCGAAGCGTCCCACTTCAGGCGGTACTGGCCCTTGGCGTCGGGCTCGGCGGCGGCGGTGAAATTCGTCACCGCCGGCGGGGCGGTGGTGTCGAACTTCGTCAGCGGCGGCTTGGAGTCGTTCTGAATGCCGTCGGTCGGCAGGACCGAGACTTCGACCGAGTTGCTCGTGGTGTCGCTCTCCAGTGTTGACCATTCCTCGGCCGTCACGAAGTACGTTGATTTCGTGCCGTCCATCTTCGGATTCTTGTCGGTGAAGGTGTAGCTTTCCTGCATCTTTCCGTCAGCACCGCGGGCGGGGACGACTTGCTGCGTGAGTTCCACTGCCTCGGCGTCGCCGTCTTTGCGATAGACGTGAAAGCCTTTGGTCTCGACGGCCAGCGGTACGGGTTTCCACGTGAGATCTGCAGCGTGCTCCTTGAAGCGCGTCTTCACGACCAGATCCGTCGGCGCTTCCGGCCGGCGAAGCACGGCGACGTAAACGCCCACCCACTCTTCCGTCGGCTGCAGCATGCAGGAGTGGAACCACACTTTCGTCGAGTCGCGGCTCAGCAGCGGGCGCGGGACCGACGAGTACGGGCGGAAGTCGTTGTTGTCCATGCCGGACCAAACAAGCTTGCCGGTTTTGCGATCGACCTTCGTGCCGCCGCGCACGTCGGAGTAGGTGTAGCAGAGGACGGCGGCGTTCTTCGTATCGCGCGCGTCGCCGGCGAAGATGGAGTCAGAAGCGGGCACGCGCTTGCGCCATTCGGCACTGGAGCCGGCGATGTGTACGGCGAAGAAGTTGGGGTTGAACGACTCGCCGCCGGCCACGTGTCCGCCCGGCGCGGGAGTGATGAAAACGGGTGGCGTGCCGGCTTCGTAGTCGCGCAGCCACAGGCCCCAGTCGCCGGTTTTTTGCCCGTCGACCGTGGCCGGCCCGCTGTAGTACAGGCCCACGTGCGTGTCGTCGATGAACCGCCCGTGCGATTCGTACTGCGCGAACTGATTGCCCCCGCCGTCGCTGTTGATCGGGCCGTGCTCGGGCACGCCGTCCAGGCCGTTGGTGATGTCGAGGCCCCACCCGAGCTTCTCCCCTTCCTGCGTCATCGGCCCGTAGTTCCAGCCGATCTTGTTACTCGATCCGCCGAACATCAGCGAGTGGAACTGGTAATTGTTCTTCGCGTCGTGCAGGACTTTTCCGTCATTGCCGAGCACTTCCGGCAGGCCGTAGTCCATCGGGTGGTGGTAGTAGAAGCCCGGCTCGCCCGGCTTCTTGTTCAGGTCGATGACGTGGATCTGCGGCATGTACGGCAGTTGCCCGGTCTTGCGATCCGGGTCGGCGTTGTTGTCCTGGATGAGCAGCTTGCGGTCCTTACTGACAGCCTGGATGAACTTCGGTTGCGTGGTGGCGAACTTCGCGATGACCTCGGCCTTGCTCGGCTTGTCGTCGAGCGCGAGCGTGACTTTGAACAGCTGATTTGGATCCGCGTAGTAGGCCACGCGCGGTTCGACCGGGTCCATGATGTTGAATTTCCCCGGCATGCCGTTGGCTTTGCCGAGCGGTTTGCCGGTGTCGTCGAACATGTCGACGATCATCGCGCGCTGGCCGGAGTAGTCGGCGTTCATCTTGAAGTTCTTGCCCATCCATCCGGTGTTTTTCAGCTTGCCGTCTTTGTCGATGAACGCGCGGTTGCCCATGAAAAGGATCTGCCGCCCGTCCACGGTCCACACCGGCCGGCCGAGATCGGGGTGGGAAATATCGCTGCACAACTCGCGCGTGAGGCTCATGACTTCGTGGCCGCTGGTGACATCGCGGAAGAAGATCGTCTCGGGCTGCGCCGCGCCGCTGGCGTCGAACAACTTGGCGAACGGCTTGCGATAGAGATTGTTGATGCGCGACGTGAGCTCTTCCAGATCGTCGCAGACGCGGTACGGCTCGGTGATGACTCCGTGCGGCACGGGATCGACCGGCTCGCCGGCGGCGTGCTCGGTCGCGGCGGGTTGCGTGGCCGCGGGCTGCGTCACAGGCATTTCCTCCGCGAGGATGAACGTGGTCGAAATGCTCAAGGCCAGAACAGCGGTGCGGAACAAAGTGGAATTCAATTTCATAAGGGCACCCGATTTAAAATGTCCGGCGACTCTTTCGTGGCATGGGCAGCTTGCCCATGAGCGTGTACACACGCAGTATGAGCCGTACGCGGCTCATGCAGCAAGAGCGAAGCGATCTTCGTCTCTCATCAAGATCGCTGCGCTCTTGCCTCATCGGTCGAGCACGACCGATCGTCGCGGCATACGGCTCGACTGAACTCGCCGAAGTCCCCGACCCATGGGCAAGCTGCCCATGCCACTTCAGATCGTCGCGGCCTACGCGACGCACGGGCAAGCTGCCCATGCGACGAAATCACTGAAACGCAAACGCGATCTCGTATTCACCGGCCGTCAGTTCCGGCACGGTGGCGACGGCGAATGTCGTGAACTTTCCCTGCCAGGAATAGAAGCCGTCGGTTTCGCCGGGGCTCAGCCGCTGGCCGTTGATCGTCACGGTCTTGGCGTGCCAGCGCCCGGCAACGCGGACCTGGATTCCCGCGCCGGCGGTCAACTTCGGGCCGGTGTAGGCGAGCTGAATCGTCTTGGCCTGCGGCGGCTCGGGAAGGACGGGCGTCAGCTTCGTGAACGAGGCGGCGTGCTGCCACAGTTCGATCCGGCTCGCCCGCCGCGCGGCCGCGGTTTTGCCGGCGGCAACGATGCCGGTGTGCATCATCCCCACGGCGATCGAGCACGGATAGCCCGGGTAATACATTCGCGGATACCGGCGAGTGCCGACCGCCAGGAGCGGCTTGAGTCGATTCACGCCTGCCAGCGCGCGGCGGTTGGCCGGGTAGGCGATTTCATTGTGCTCGGCGCTTTCGGTTAGGAACACCAGCGACTTGAACCGCCGGTACGCGTAGAGCGTGGAGCTCGGCTGATTCAGATCCGTCCCGCCCCAGCCGGGCCAGCTGAGCGGGTGCACCGCGTGAGGAATGCCCGATCGCTCCCCGGCGTCGGCCATCGCGCCGGCGATTTCGTACAAAAGTCGCTCGTCCTCGGTGTACGGCTTGCTCGGCGGGAAGAGGACGATGTCGTGGCTGCACCCGGCGTGCCCGCGGGCGTGCATGTCGACGTACACGTCCGGCTGAAGCTCATTGGCGATCATCTCGAACGCGATGGCCTCGGGCGAGACGGCGCCGGTGTCAGCATGATCGAGATTCGGCTTCACGCCCGCCGGCGTTTCGTAGGTGTCGGCGGCGGCGGCGTCGGGGCTGGCGTTGGGGACGATCACGATCTTCTGCCGGCGCAGCAGCGGGCGGCCGTCGGACGATAGCAGGTAGTCCATCAGCCGCAGCGCGACCATCCGGGCGGATTCTTCATTCCCGTGCTGCCCGGCGACGATCAGCACGTGCTGCTTGTCGGCGTCGTCGACGCGGTGGTCGGTGAAGGTGACGGCATCAATAGGCCGGCCCTGGGCGGTACGCAGTATCGTCCGGCTCTGAACGTACTCCGGCTTGCGGAGCTGGAGCGAGGCGACACGTGCGAGGATTTCCTCGCCGGTGGGACTGATAGCGTCGCCGTGGCGAGCGGTCGAACCCGCCGCCAAGCCGTCTGACTTTTGCGGCGATGCTTTTCGGGTTGGACGCTTGCTCATCTGACTACTGATACTAACCCGCGGGAAATCTGATGCAATGCGCATTTTATCATTGCAAGATAGTTACTCATCATAGATGATGTCGTGGCAATCGGATGAACGACTCATGTAGCCGGCGAGCTTGCTCGCCGCGATGCATTAAACGGCAAGCAACCTCGCCGGCTGCACAAAAGATAGGTCGATCGCATCGCGATTTGCAAAATGATCGCATTTTTAGCGCCGCCGCACAGAGCGATCGGCGTGGCGGATTGAGCTGTCCTCTCTTAGTGAGTGAGTCCTTGAATGCCCAACAATGAACTGATCCAGTCTCTTCTCCGAGCCATCGATGTGATCGAACTCGTCGCCCAATCCGAGCGCGGCCTGTCGCTCGGCGAAGTGTGCAACGCCCTTGGCCTTAAGCAGCCGACGGCGCACAACCTCATCCGCACGCTCATCGCCCGCGACTTTGTCGAGAAGACCACCTCGCCGGTGCGCTACAGACTCGGATCGGCCGTCACCCGATTGGCGGAGGAGCGGCAGAGCCACAACGTGGTGCGACAGGCGTCGACGATCATGAACGACGTCTTCGAGCGCATTAAAGGCCTGCTGCCGGCGAAACTGGGCCCGCAGGACGAAGCGTCGCTCAGCTTCTCGCAGCACGTGGGGAATGAAATCGTCATGTTGCTGCGAATGCGCATGCAGCGCCCCGGCGTGCTCGAGCGGCCACGCCGTGTGATGACGGCTTATCAGAGCGCTTCGCCGCTGGCGTTTCAGGCGTTCTGGTCGCAGGAGGAAGTGGAAGATTACCGTCGGCAGCATCCGTTTCTGGATCAAGGCGCGCCGATCTGGAAGACCAAAGAGCGGCTCGACGCGTTCCTGCAGAAATCCCGCGAAACCGGCTACGCCATGCCGCCGATCTACCCCGACGAACAGGTGCGGGCGGCCGTCCCGGTGTTCGACGAAGGGCACCGCCTGCTCGGCGTACTGGGCGTGGGCATCTGGCTGAAGTCGCCGATCGATACGAAAAAGCTGATGAAGGAGATGCTCGAAGCGAGCAAGCAAATCGGAGAAGTGGGCTGATGTTTCGAAGGGCTCGCCAATCCGAGCGGCGCTGCGCGGGGCCCCTTGCGCGATATCAACGGGGATTTTCCGCGAAGGCGAAAGCGACGGTCTGCGTCGAATCGCGCTCGAAGTCGCTTGCGCCTTCGCGGGAATTTTCTCGGGAAAAATATCTCGCAATTTTCGCGACGCTCCTGCTCCTCACCTTCTTCACATCCCGCGCCCGCGCCGACGACAACGTCCACCTCCGTCTCGAAGTCCCTGCATCAGGAATCCGCAGCGCCAGCACTGCCGCCGAGCGCGCGGTGCTCACCGCGTTCAAGGAAGCCAACCCCAACGTCGTGATCGACCCGTACGTGCGGCTCCGCATTGAAGGCCCGAGCGGCGAAGCCTCGGTTTACATGGCCATCGCCGGGCAGACCGCGCCGGACGCGCTGTACGTCAACGGCCGATCGATGCAGAAGTACATCGACCAAGGATTTTTGCTACCGCTGGATAATTATCTCACCGACGAGATCAAGGCCGATCCGTTTTATCAGAAGCTGCTGCCGACGGTGTCGCGCGACGGGCACGTCTACGCGATCCCCGCGAAAGTCGCAGTCTCGGCGATGCTCTATCGAAAAGATTTGTTCGCCAAAGCGGGTTTGAATCCCGATCAGCCGCCGCGCACGTGGGACGAACTGCTTGCCGACGCGCGGAAGCTCACGATTCCTGAGAAAGGTCAGTTCGGCATCATCCTGCCCAGCGGCGTGAATGCCGGCTGGCGGTTCCCGAATTTCGTCTGGCAGGCCGGTGGCGAAATGGTCCGGCCGACGGCGACGGGGTATCGACTTTCGCTCGATGACCCTGGCGCGCTCAAGGCGCTGGAGTTCTACAAGGAACTCCGCTGGGGCAAGTGGGCGAGCGCTGATGGCAAGGCGATGCAGACCTGCATGCGCGTCGACGCCACCGGCGAGGAATCGCTCCGCGCCGTGCAGGACGGCAAGGCCGCCATGGCGATCATCTCCACCGTCGGCGCCGTCGGAACCGACATCCCCGACCCGGCGACGATCGGCATCGCGCCGCTCCCCGCGGGCCCGGCCGGTCCGGCGGCGATGCTCGAAGGGGAATTCTGGGGCCTCAACTCCCAGCTCGCCAAAGATCCGGCGCGTCGCGACGCGGCGTGGAAGTTCATCGCCTTCAAAACCGGCGAAGACGCCAAACGAATCACCACCCGCGTGTGCGTTGAAGCCGGCCAAGCCGCCGCCGTGCCGCCCGATTGGCTGGAACGCTTCGGCTACAACTCCGAGCTCCAGACGATGCCGAAATCGTGGCTGACGTTCACCAAGAACATGGCCACCAACGGCCATCTCGAGCCGTTCGCGCCCGGGTACGATCAAGTCGCGACCGACGTGCTTTCGCAGCTCGACGACGTGCTCTTCAGCGAAAATGCCGACCCGAAAACGGTGCTCCAGTCGATCAACGACCGCGCGAACAGCGCGTTCTTCTCGACGACTCCGCCGGAAGTGGTGGCACACCGGCGGACCATCGCCCGCGGCGTAGTGAGCGCGCTGGCGGCGGTGCTGGCGGCGATCGCAATCATCGCGCAGCGAAAATTCGCGGCGAAACGGCGCGGCCGTTCCGTCGCCCCCGCCCGGCTGGACGGCCCGCGCGCGGCCGACCGTGGATCGCTCGTGCGCGTCGGCATTCTCTTTCTCGCGCCGGCTGTCCTTACGATTTTCGTCTGGGATTACTACCCGCTGGCGAGCGGCGCACTGCTGGCGTTCCTCGACTACCGCGTCACCGGCGACAGCCATTTCACCGGCCTGGACAATTTCATCGCCGTCTTCAACGCCGGCACATTCTGGAGCGCTCTGCTTCAGACGTTCGTCTACGTGGCGATCTCGCTCAGCCTTGGTTTTCTCGCGCCGATCATCCTGGCGATCCTGCTCTCGGAGATTTCGTTCGGCAAAATCTTTTTCCGCACGCTCTTCTACCTGCCGGCCGTCACCAGCGGCGTGGTGGTGCTGACGATCTGGAAAATCATGTTGTACGACAACTCGCCGCAAGGCGTGTTCAACCAACTGCTCGCCTGGATGAGCGGCACGACGAGCGGGCGCGTGATCACGACCGGCGGGTTCGCGCTGGTCTGGTGGGCGCTGGTCTCGATCCTTGCCGCAGCGGTCATCGACTGGATCTCCTCGCGCCCCGGAAACAATTCCGCGAAGCCCAACGGCCGCGCGATGGGTGGACTAGGCGTCGGCGCCTTGTCGATCGCGCCGATCATTCCGATCGTACCAATCGTCCCCGGCGTGCTGGCGGCGGGCGGTTTGCCCTCGCTCGATCTGAGCCCGCCGATCGCGTTCCTGTTCTACGGCGTGATCGCGGCGGGCGTGGTGCTCGCGGCCACTGCGGTCGTCGCGATGTTCTCAGCCCGCGAAGACCTTGCCGTCGCCGGCCGGCTCAAGAAGGCGGCCGCCATCGGCACGACGATCGTCGGGCTCGCCCTCGCGTGGCTGCTCACCTCACTGCTCGTCCCGCAGACGCGGCCGTACCCGTGGCTGCAGGATCCCACCGGCTACTGGGCGATGCTGTGGGTGATCATCCCCGGCATCTGGGCCGGCGCGGGGCCGGGCTGCATCATCTACCTCGCAGCGATCAAGAGCATCCCCGATGAGCTGTACGAAGCCGCCGACCTCGACGGCGCCGGCCCGCTGCACAAGGCGTATCACGTGACGTTCCAAACGCTGCTACCGCTGATCGTCATCAACTTCATCGGCGCGGTGATCGGCACGTTCCACGCGATGGAAAGCGTGCTAGTCCTCACCGGCGGCGGTCCGGCTAACCGCACGATGACACTCGGCATGGATATTTTCTTCAACGCCTTCACGCACTTGAAATTCGGCTACGCCACCGCGCAGGCGTGGGTGATGGGATCGTTGCTGATCGGATTTACAGTTTACCAGTTGCGCAGTTTGAAGCAGATGAAGTTTCGGAGGGCGTCATAAGCAGGCAGCCGGCAGCTGGCAGCGGGCAGTAAAGACTGCCAACTGCCGGCTGCCCGTTGCCGACTTATTCGAATCATGTCCATCATCGCCAAAGTAGGTCGGCGGAAGTTTTCCACGCGAGCGCTGCTCGCGGGAATCTACGCTGCGCTGATCGCCGGCGGCATCACGATGCTCTATCCGTTCCTGCTCATGCTGGCGACGAGCACCACCGGCGAGCCGGATACGAAAGAATTCCGCGTCATCCCGCGGTTCTGGTTCGATCGTGGGGCGCTCTACCAGCGATTCCTGTATGAGAAATACCAATCGGTGAGTGAATACGCCGCCACGCACGACGGCGATGCGTCGCGCGTGTGGGCCGATATCGAACTGCCGACGGAATCGGTGGCTGAAGCGACGGCCAAGTCGCAGGCGTGGCGGGAGTTCGTCGGCACGCTCAAGCCCGAAGAGTTCGGCCTATGGTACGTCGGCCGGCGGAACATGCCGGGCAAGGCGGAGATGCTGTGGCGCGATTCGCTCCGCGCCGCGTACGCGTCGCCGGCAGATCTCGGGCGGGATTTTCATCGCGATGTGACCGCGTTCACCGAGGCGTTCGCGCCGTACGAGCGCCCGCAGGGCCGACTCTGGCCCGGCGTGGCGGGGGCTGAGGGCCAGCGATGGGATGCGTTCAAAGCTTCGATCGACGGGAAATTCCGAAGACCGGTCGATGGCACGGCGCTCTGGCGTGCGTATTTGAATTTCAAGTATGAAAAAGTGGACGCGCTGAATCGCGCGATCGGTCTGGTTCCGTCGGACGCGGTCGAAGCGACTCCCCGCGAAGGCGCAAGCGACGGGCCACCGGCGAGCACGGACGATAGCCGCTTGCGCCTTCGCGATTCTGCTTCTTCTGGAGCGGGCGTGGGCCTCACTCCCTCGCCCGGTACTCCGGGAGAGGACGGGGGTGAGGGTTCTGCTTCCAAGGTCGAAAACCACTCGTCTCTCGCGACAGAACCCTCACCCTCCCCTCTCCCGGCGTACCAGGAGAGGGACAGAGCGGCGTCCGCGACAATCGCCGACGTGCCCCTCAACACGCGATCCCCCGTCGACCCGATCGCCGGTCCGGCAGCGCACTCGGCGAGCGACAGAGCGCCCTTCAAAAAAATCACCGACGTCCCGCTCTCCACGCGCCTGCCCAGCGACGGCCTCGCCGCGGATTGGGAGCATTGGGTTCGCAACGAACTTGGCTACCGATTCATCGGCATCGACGGCGGCGACGCGAAATATCGCGACTACCTGCTCAGCGGGGCGGGGACGTCTGGATCGCGCGACTCGACAGGCTCGGCAGCGACGGCCGGTTCGCCCGTACCCGGCGGCGCTCGCACGGCGTTCGATTCGATCGCGCAACTCAACGCCCGCCTCGGCACGAGTTACGCCAGCGCGCAGGCAATCGTCTGGCCGCCGGTGAAACCGACCGCCGCCGAACTCGACGCCATCGGCGGGTTCCTCCGCACCGGGCCGGGCGCCAAAGATTTTTCCGTCCGCACGCCGGATATTCGTTACGCCGAGCTCGTCGCCTCCACGCTCGGCGCGAACGCCCGGCCTCCTTACGAAGACGACGACGTCGTCACCTTCGCCGCCGACGCGTCGGCGTGGCGGTGGTGGGCGTTCACGCGCAACTACGCCGAGGTGATCGACTACATCGCCGTCCGCGGCCGGTCGCTGTGGAACACGCTCTTCCTCGTCGGCACGATGGTGCTGGCGGCCGTCACCGTGAATCCGCTGGCGGCGTACGCGCTTTCGCGATTCCGCCTTTCCGCGACCAACCAAATCCTCACCTTCCTGCTGGCGACGATGGCGTTCCCCGGCGAGGTGACGATGATCCCCAACTTTTTGCTGCTGCGGCAATTCCCCGTCTGGTCGTGGTTGATCGGCGCGATCGTCGGCGGGGCGATCTTCCTCGCGCTGCGACGCGCTTCGTTTAGCCGGCGAGCTCGCTCGCCGTTCGCCTCATCCAACGGCGAGCAAGCTCGCCGGCTACACGAATCCAGTGGGTTTCGATTCCTCTTCGCCACTGTCTTCGCGATCCTTGGTGCCATTTTCGCCGGCGGGTATCTCACGCCGCTGCTCGGGAGCCTGGTCGGCGTGAACCTGGGGCCGATCAGCTTGCTCAACACGTTCCCCGCGCTCATCCTCCCGCGATTGGCCAATGGGTTCAGCATCTTCCTGCTCAAGGGATTTTTCGACAGCCTGCCGGAAGAAGTGTTCGAGGCCGGGCGGATCGACGGGGCCGGCGAGCTGCGCATGCTCTGGAACCTGGCGTTCCCGATGTCCACGCCGATCCTCGCGGTGATCGTGCTGCAAACGTTCATGTCCACCTACGGCTCGTACCTGTGGGCGCTGGTGGTGTGTCAGGATGATTCCATGTGGACGCTGATGGTGCACGTGTACCAGTTGCAGCAGTGGGCCCCGCCGTACGTGACGATGGCGGCGGCAGTTTTATGCTCGATCCCTACGCTCGTGGTATTTTTACTCGCACAGAACGTGATCATGCGCGGCGTGGTGTTGCCGTCATATAAGTAAGGGGTGGTTATGGTGAATGGAGAAGCTGTACATCGGCCGACGTTCGTAGTGAACACGCCGATCCGCGATTTGGCCGAGTTCCGCGAGCTGGCCGGACTGGCTTCGCGACTGACGCGCCACGGGCACGTCGAGATCAACATCAGCACGCTGGCCGAGAAGTCGCGGTACGAAATCCCCGCCGGCGGGAGCCCGTGGCACGAGTACGCCGCGTGCAACCCAACCCCGGCGAAATTCTTTCCGGATGAAATGCTCGCGCCGTACATTCCCGAGGAGTTCGTCGCGCGAAATCGCGCCCTGCTGCTGGCCAAGGCGGAGATATTGCGCGAGATGAAACTCGGCGCGGCCTTCTGGAGCTACGAGCCGAACTTTTTGCCCGAGCCGTTTTTCCTCGCCCATCCTGATCTGCGCGGCCCGCGCACCGATCATCCGCGCCGCAGCCGGCAAGAAGAATTCGCACCGTGCATCGACAAGCCTGAAACGCGCCAGATGACCGAGCGCATGATCGCCGAGCTCGTCGCCAACGTGCCGGAGCTGGGCACGTTCTTCTTCAAAACCAACGACGCCGGCCCGGGCCTGTGCTGGAGCGACTGGCAGTACGCCGGCGCGAACGGCCCGCACGCCTGCCGCAGCAAACCCGTCGGCAAACGTGTGCGCGATTTGATGAACGCCATCCAGCAAGGCGGCCGGCGCAGCGGGAAGCAGCTGGCGGTTCACATGACGGGCAATTTCTCGCGGACAGAGCTTGAAGCCATCCGCATCGATCTGCCGGCCAATACATTCGCCCGCGGCGCGGGGAGCGCTTCGATCGCCGTCAGTTGCTGCGCCGACCAGTGCTACCCGGTGCGCGGCATTCTCGATCTGATCGGCGTGCTCGAATCGCTGCAGGGGCTGAAGGGCGACGACATTCACACCGTGTTCGTCGATCTCCGCTCGTTCTACGACCGCGGCTACGAACGGCTCGACACCAGCGCGAAAATCATCGAGACGATCGACGAATTCCTCGCCCGCCCGGCGTTCGGAACGATCGCCATGCTGCAATGCGCCCGGCGGATGTGCGACCGATGGGTGGGCGAAGCCCGCGGCGAGGCGCTGCTCGAAGCGATGATCGATCTGCACGAGGCGTTGAAGTTCAAGCAGGCGGCCCTGCCGCGCTTGAGCGCGATATACGGCGGCGTGTCCCTGCGGTACATCACTCGGCCGCTGGTCGTGCTGCCGGAGCGGCTGAGTGGCGAGGAGGAATCGTACTTCCTGCCGCACGTGTTCAACGTCAGCCATGAGCGGGCGCGCGAGGACTACATCGACGTACACGGCACGCGCGTGAGCCCGGAATGGATGACGGCCGACGCGATCGATCCGCGCATCTGGTCGATCCAGTCGCTGAACGAGCGGCTGAAATCGATCGCGACGGCGTTTGAGCAATTCGCTGACGTACCCGGCGGCGAGTACTGGCAACAGACGGCCGTCGCGCTGCGCCTCTACAGCAGCGTGCTGCGCAGCGGCGGGAATTTCTTCGCGGTGCAGATCGTGCGCGACCGCAATGCCGAGCGATTCCGCACCGAAGGCATGGCGCCGCGGGCACGAGCTTCAAACACAGGCCATCCGGATCTGGCACTGCTGAATGAACTGATGCGCGACGAGCTCGACAACGCCGCTGAGATGGCTGCACTGCTGCGGCAGAACGGGCTGGACGTGCTGAGTCACGCGACCCTGCCCGAGGATGAAGACACCTTCCTGCTCGGCCCGGACGTGATCGAGCAGATCGAACGGAAGCAGGCGATCATGCGTAGCCACTGGCTCGATGCCGAGGAATTTTTCGCGACGCCGAATAAGTGATTGGCTTTCGTCGCTCGGGTTCGAGCAGACTAACTTCAAGTGTGTCGTCATCCTGAGGTAATCCGAAGGATCTAGCCGATTTGCCGTGGACGCTAGATCCTTCGGAGTACCTCAGGATGACGTTGAGAAAAGTCTGGTGAAACAGGCAAAGTTAAAATTCTCCAACGGCTCATGCTACGAAAGAATCGCGCGGGCCGTCGGGCAGACGGCGCAGCGTGGATGGTCGCAGAGCAAGGCGGCGGGATCGGCGCGGAGCAACGTGACGGCCGCGTCGAGCGCATCGCCGGCGGTGAAGAGAAGCGATTCCGCCTGACCGATGCGGGCGCGGCGTAACCGGCCGCCCGCGGCCAAGGCGGATTCGACGACGCGGAAATTCGCCGAGCACGTCGGCGGGTCGATCGGGTTGATGCGCAACTCCCGGCCGTCCGGCGTGACGACCGTCAGCGGCTGGTCGTAGCCGGGATACCACACCCGGCCCAGGTACGGCACGCGGACGATCGACTCGGCAACGTGAACCAGGCTGAACGAGCGAAAGTCGCAGCCGATCATCAACACGCTCGCGCCGGCCAGCGCGGCATTGTGAAACGGCGAGCCGGCGACAAGCCCGCCGATCGATTCGTGCCCGGCGATGAACTCCGCCGCGCGATTTCCCCACGCGGAAACCGCGTGCGTCGGATGATGGCTCCGCAGCACGCTGGCGGTGGTGCGGAACGCTTCGGTGATCGCCCCGGTCCGGCTGGTCGTTTCGGCGACGCGGAAAAGTCCGTCCGCCTGCGGATCGGCGAATGTCGGCATTAGGATCGTGCCGGTTTGGCCGATAGCCGTGAGAAGTGCCGCAATGACCGTTGCCGGCCCGCCCGCGACCGGGCCGATGGATTTGAGCGAGGAGTGGACGATCAGCACCTCGCCGCTCCGCACGCCGGCGGCGCGGAGATCGGTGACGAGGTCGGATTCGGTGATCGGGTGTTGCGTCATGATTCGTTCTATCTTCGGTATGACAGACATTGCTGTCTGTCACGGCAATTGCCGGCTTGTCGTGGCACAGACATTCCTGTCTGTGACGGACGGATGTACTCATCCACCCGTGCTCTTTTGGCTCTCGGTCGCGCATCCGCGTACGAATCGAGGCTTACCTCGCTTCGTCACAGACAAGGATGTCTGTGCCACCGAAATACAATCGTACGCTCCTCGACAGACAGGAATGTCTGTCCTACCGAAGTAAAACAGTGATCACGATACGATTCGGCACTGTTTTTGAGTAGTGGCGGGAAAGTTTGAAGTGGCACGGGCGGCCCGCCCGTGGTTTTAGTTCAGGAAGTAAAAAACATGGGCGAGCCGCCCATGCCACTTCCAGATGTGACCGCAACGTTTTTTGTAAAGGCCCCGCAAGATGACTCCTCGCAAACGCTACGCCGTCGT
This sequence comes from Tepidisphaerales bacterium, assembly GCA_038329865.1. Lineage (GTDB taxonomy): Bacteria > Planctomycetota > Phycisphaerae > Tepidisphaerales > Tepidisphaeraceae > JANMES01. Next base: position 45,597 of record JBBQNK010000012.1, read on the forward strand.
CGGTACCGGCAGCCGGGTGGTGATGTTTCTGGACGCGCTGGCCGGCAAGTACGCCGGCTCGTGCGAGCTCGTGGGGCTCTGCGATGTCAGCCCCAGCCGCATGGCGTGGCACAACAAGCGCCTCGGCGAGAAGTTCAATCACCCGCCGGTGCCCACCTTCGCGCCGGCGGACTTTGATCGCATGATCCGCGAGCAAAAGGCCGACGCGGTGATCGTCACCACGGTCGATTCCACGCACCACCAGTACGTCATCCGCGCGATGGATCTCGGCTGCGACGTGCTGTGCGAAAAGCCGATGACGACCGACGCCGCCAAGGCCCGCGCGATCTTCGACGCCATCGCCCGTACCCACCGGCAGCTGCGCGTCACGTTCAACTATCGCTACACGCCGCACGCGACGAAGGTGCGCGAGCTGATCCAGTCCGGCGCGATCGGCACGCCGCTGGCGGTCGATCTGCACTGGGTGCTCGATACCAGCCACGGGGCCGACTACTTCCGCCGCTGGCACGCGGAGATTGACAAGAGCGGCGGGCTGCTGGTGCACAAGGCCACGCACCATTTTGACATGGTCAACTGGTGGATCGGCTCGTACCCGAAGACGGTCTTCGCGATGGGCGATCTGAAGTTCTACGGCAACGTCGCGGCCGAATCGCGCGGGCAGCCGCCCAAGTACGATCGCTCGCTCAACGCGCCGGCCGACGATCCGTTCCGGCTGAAGTGGGAGAATCATCCCGACCAGCGCGAGCTCTACACCGGCCCGGCCGAAGTCGAGAGCGGATACATCCGCGATAAAAATGTCTTCGGCCCGCACGTGACGATCGACGACACGATGGCCATCACCGCCCGCTACCGCAACGGCGTGATCTTCAACTACTCGCTGCTGGCGTACAGCCCGTGGGAAGGTTTCCGCGCGGCCGTCACCGGAACGAAGGGGCGGCTCGAGCTTTACAGCAAGCACGGGTCGCACATTCTCACTGCGCAAGGCGACGACGCACTCGCGGCCCAGCAGGCGGCGGGGGAGGAAACCAAGCTCACGCTCTTCCCGATGTTCGGCCTGCCGACCGACGTGCCGCTCCCGCATGCCGACGGCGCCCACGGCGGCGGCGATCCGGTCATGCTCGAGCAGATTTTTTCCCCTAACCCGCCCACCGACCCCTTCGGGCGCGCCGCGACGCACCTCGACGGGGCCGCGAGCATTCTCATGGGGATTGCCGCGAATGAGTCGATTGAAAGCGGGCGGGCGATCGAGGTGGACGATTTGCTCAAAATCCGTTGATTTTATCATCAATGATGTAAATAAAATCAGCATTCATGAAAAAATCTTTTGACCTCCGAATATCTCTGAGGTAGGGTAAGCGGTCGAACAGATCGCGTTCGGAGTACGTAAAGGTTGTGTTGTCCAGCGCCTTCACATCGAGTGGTCAATCGGGCTGCCGCGAGGTCATCTGTCATGCGTAATCGGTTCATTGCCAAGGGCTTCACGCTCGTCGAACTTCTGGTTGTCATCGGAATTATCGCACTGCTGGTGGCGATCCTGCTGCCGGCGCTGCAGGTGGCGCGGGCGCAGGCCCAATCAGTGCAGTGTTCGAGCAACCTAAGGCAGATTTACCTGGCATTTCAGATGTACGCTATCGACAGCCATGGCCTCATTCCACCGAACCAGATTTCGCCCGGCCCAACCCTGCCGAAGGTCGCGCCGGCGGTGGGCAATGTGTTCCCGTACTGGATGAACTTCATGTCCCCGGTGCTTCAGGTGAACAACTGGATCACTGTGCCGAACTACCTGGGTGGGAATGCGGCGATCCTGACGTGTCCTTCGCAGAACCAGTTTTCCGTCAAGGCGTCGGTACTGCGTGGTTCTTACGGACTCAATGCCCGCATGTATACGCCGAGGCCCGGCGACAGTCCTCGCTGGCTGACGAAGGACGTCTACAACAACACTTACTTTTACGTCAACAAGGTGAGTCGCCCCGCTGAAATTTACATGCTGGCTGATACCTACAACAACCCCGCGACCGCCAGCGGCAATCCGGTCCTGAACTATGCGCAGGCCGACGAGAAACGCCATCGCAAGCTGATGGTGAATGTCGCCTTCATGGACGGGCACGTCGCTCCCGCCGTTAAGACCACGCCAGCCGTCTTTGTTGGTTCGACGGACACATTCGTCGCCGAGACTTATTACCAGCGGCCGTGGTTCCCGTACTAGAGCATTTCAAACTCACCTGAATCGCCCGACTCTGATACTCGTCATCCTTAGGTACTCCGTAGGATCCGGCCGACCCGCCCTGGACGCCAGATTCTTCTGAGTACCTCAGGATGACGCTTACGCCAGTCCGGCGATAACGGTAAAGTCGACACGCCCAACATAAAATAGTAATTCCATTAAATACAACCAATCGGGGCGCGCCTTTGCCTGATCCTCTGCCCCGGGCGATGCAGTAACAGGCCGAAGAAACTGATGAGGCTGACCGCGGCGGGCTCGGGCACTACGTCGTAACCGATCAGATCAAGCGCGCGGATGTCGTTGGGGCCGACGTATTCAGCAATGCCGGAGGTGATCGACGGGTCCATCACGCCCAGCAGGTGGCCGGTGAATTGATCGTCCTTCCAGTGGGCGGCCTCGCGGCCGTCGCCGGTGGAATAGCCGGTGCTCATCGCCAGTTCGGTGCTCAAATCATCGAAAATCGCGCTGCCGCCGGTGTTGAGGTAGCGCGGGTCGTCGGTGAACTGCTGCGGCGTTGAAGGATTGACGGCCGTCGAGCCGGGTTGGAATCGGAACGCATCGAGCGGGGCGATCGTCAGTTGCCCGCTCGTGCCGGCGGCCTTCCAGGCGTCGACTGTATCGACCGATGAAATAAACCCGAGCGCATGCCCGATCTCGTGCGCCGCCACCGACTGAAAATCGATCTTCCCGACCGACACGCCGTCGCTGGCGTCGTAGTCGAAAGCGAAATTGGAATTGAAGGTGATGGTTGCGTCGGTCGCGCCGTACTGCGCGTCCAGGCCCGAATATCCGAGCGCTTTAAAGTTCGCCTTGGTGGCGATGAACTTGCCGCTGAAGGTAATGCCCACCGGCAGGGTCGCCTTAAAGTTCGCCACAGTCGGCAGGTAAGCGACGATGCTGTCGTTCGGATCTTTCGCCGCTGACGCAATGAGTTTGCCGCGAAAGAAATCGTAGTTCGCCTGAAACTCCACCGGCGACGTGTGCCCGATGATGCTCGCATTGCTGAATGAACTGCTCAGCCCCGCATCAATGGTGATGGTGATGTTGTTGGTAAACGCGTTCGTCCACTCCGCCGCCGCACGATTGAATGCAGCCAGCGCCGCGGGATTCGCCGCCAGGCCCGCGTCGGGGTTGATGACGATCGTCATCGCCGAACGACAAGGCGCACTCCAACCCAGAACAGCGACCGTAAAGGCCGCGCCGAGCTTACGCATGGGATGCCTCCGCCGAAATTTGTCCCCGCCCGCGGAAAGTATTCGGCGTGTCCAGTGTCGATGTAAACTACATTTCGCGAAGCGTAGACAGGGAGGCTCGAACCATCATTGATCTGGTGCAAAAGTTTTGTTAACGACTAGCTCGCCCGCTGCCGTTGCAGTGAAGGCATTTGGAAGTGCTGATATTCGTGCTCTTCGGGTGGTACGCCTTTTCCCAGCCGTGGTCGGTTTGATACGTGTCGCTGTAGCCGGCGGTGGTGTTGGTTTCGATCGTCACGCCGCTGCCGCCGCAGTAGGAGCACGCCTCTGCATTGGCCGAGCCACCGTAGCGTTGGAAGAGCGGCGCGGGCGGCGGCGCATACACCGGCGGCAGCGTGAGTTCGCGAACGGCCCGCTCCATGTTGATTCGGTCTTCCACCGCCATCTTCGCCTTCTGCTCCTGCTTGGCGAGTTCGGCCGGCAGGGCGGCGTACGCCTCGCGAACCGCCGCGTTGGATTTGGCCGCAAACTGGCGCGTGGGCACATCGTCGTCGAGCACCATCGCCTTGCCGGCCACCAGGTCGTACACCGTGAGCGACGCCACTTCGCCCGCCATCGCCGTGCTGACCACCACGTACCGATGCGACGGCGAGACGGCGGCGATCGTGGTGCCGGCCGCATCGGTGTTCGTCGCATCCGTCGGCTGGTTCAACTGCATCGATTCAACCTGCTTCAAATCCGGCAGATGAAACGTGAGTACGCGCGGCGGTTCGGCGGTGTTCGTGGCGGATTGCGCGGTGATCGTCAGCAGCCCGTCGGCAAACGAGGTAACTCGCGGATCGCGCATCCCGGCCGGGCCGACGTCGCCGAGCGCTTTGCCGCTCGTTAGATCGACCACGCGCACGATCGGCGATGACCTGTTCGACTGCAACACGCACGCCGCGTACCGCGAGTCGGCCGACAGTGTCGCCTTGCACGCCACGTACGAGTCAGGCCTGTCGTGCCCGTACTGCGAAAAGTCTGCGAACGCCGCCACCTCCTGTCGCCGGCCGGTGCCTTCTTCGGCCATATCGAACGCGTCCAGCTCCCACTGCAACTGCATGTTCACGCGCGTGAGGTACACCGCATTGCGGGCCGAGTCGTACCCGGCGATTGTCGCCCGCGGCACGAAGGGGAAATTCCTTTCCCGGTCGCCTAACTCAGAGTAGCTATAGACGGGAAATGACTTCGTCTCGTAACGATCGGTATGGCCGACTTCGATTTTGTACGAAAGCGGCCCCTCGAGTCCGTAGCGGTCCTCCGCTGAAATGATCGCGTAGCGATTTCCGTTCACCGCGACAAACCCTTCGGGCATCTTGAAGTTGGTGGGATATTCAACGAGCCCGCCCGTGCGCGCGTCGAACCGGTAGTTGTTAGAGCGATCATGCTGCCGGACGGTGGCGACCTGCCCGTCATCGGAAAAAAACGCGGCCCGCTCGAAGGGAGAAACGCTCACTCCGCGCTCAAACCCCGACGTGTACCCGCCAATGCCGACGTAAATCGGCTTGGCCCAGGGGAAGGGCTTGAGATCGACGCGCGCCGCCTGCAGCAGCGAGCCGTCCGCCAGCGACCACCATTTCACTTCGCCGTCGGTGACGGTGAGCATCCGCTTTTCATCAGGCGTGATGAGCATCATGGCGCGGCTCTCCACCGCCACAATGCCGGTAGGCGAGTGGGTGATCGTCACCTGCTCGGCCGACACGTGCGCAAGGGCGGCGGCGTTTTTTGCGGCTTCGTCCGGCGAGAGAGCGGCGGGCGCAAGGAGCGATCGGGCAGGACCGGCGGCGGGCGGACTCGATCCGGCGCAGCCGATGAGCAGCGCGACGAACGTGACGCCGGCCGATCGATGGAATGGTCGCATGCGCGGCCCTTTCAGTGATTGAGACGTAAATCGCGACCGATGCCGCGTCACTCTTTATCGGTTAGATGAGTGGTTTACTTCGCTTTGCGATTCATTTGCCGCGAGCTAAACGCCCAGCCGCTTCTTCCACGCGGCGAGTTGCTCTTCAAACGGTTTTCCACCCGCAGCGCCGGCGCTCTGGTAGCGCTTGACGACGTTCGCAGCGCCGAGGCAGGCGTAAACCTCATCGGTGACCGCAATTGGAGGGCGGGTGTCCCCACCCGCCGCGGCGGTCGAGGACGACCGCCCTCCAGCGACGGCGATGGAGTGCGCGATCACCTCGTTGAACGTCGCCACACTCAGTTGAGCAAGCGCGTGCTTCTCTTCCTTCTCACAGCGCGCTACGAGGGTGCCCACGATGTGGTGGGCCGTGCGGAACGGCACGCCGACGGTGACGAGGTACTCGGCCAGGCTGGTGGCGTCGAGGAACCCGCGGTCGAGCGTCGGCTCGATCCGCTCCTTGTCGTACGAAGCAGAGTTCACAATCGCCGCCGCCATCGTCAGGCATTGGCTGACCGTGTCGTACGCGCGGAAGACGAGGCGCTTGTCTTCCTGCAGGTCGCGGCAGCAAGCCGATGGGCAGGCCCTTGAGGATCGTCATCATCGATAAAGGAGAGCCGTAGGCGTTGCCGCACCGGCCGCTGATCAGCTCGAGCATGTCCGCCGAATTGAGGCAAGGCGTCGCTTCTGTCTGCGGCAACCGACGTCGAACCGCGGCATCATCGAACTGCTGGTGTTGTACCGGTCGGCCATGAGAGATATAATTAACGCCATGCGTCACATAGTCCTAATCGGCTGCGTGAAGACAAAGGCGGCACATCGCTGCCGAGGTGAAGTGCTATACCAGAGTGACCTATTCAGAAAGAGTCTAAGGTTTGCCCGTTCACTAAACCCGGATTCAATCTTCGTTCTTTCCGCAAAGTACGGTCTTGTGCCCATCGATCGAACCATCGATCCGTATGAAGAAACCTTGAACCGTAAGCCGGTGCAGCAAGTGCGCGAGTGGGCTGCACAAGTCATTTCAGAATTGGAAGCATTGAGCGACCTGCGGCGAGATCGATTTACCTTCTTGGCAGCGGAGCGATATAGACGCTTTTTGACTCCACACCTGTCACACTACGAAGTGCCGATGCAGGGGCTTGGAATCGGCAAGCAGCTCCAGTTCCTGAAAGAGCGTTTCAAATGAGTGAAGAATGCCGTCGGCTTCATCATCTCTTGTGTGGTCTGCCTCGATTGACGTTTCCTTTCGACTCATGCACCATTCCTCGAAACGGCATTTACGTCTTATTCGAAATTGGCGAAACTGCGCATGACGTGGATCGGATCGTACGCGTGGGCACACACACGGGGGCCAACCAACTTCCCTCGCGTATCAAGCAGCATTTTATTTTAGAGAATAAAGATCGTAGCATCTTTCGAAAGAACGTCGGTAGAGCTTTGTTATCGAGAGGATGCGATCCGTTTTTGACCGACTGGGAACAGGATCGAACCACTCGCGCTGCAAGAAAATCGTGCAAGATCGATTTGAGCAAACTTCGGAATGTCGAACAGCTCGTCACAAACTACATGCGGCAACAATTTTCGCTGGCAGTGTTCTGCGTTGCTGACAAGCCGGAGCGGCTGCGCATTGAATCGAGGATGATCTCTACTATATCGGGCTGTGAGGAATGCTTGCCATCATCCGGTTGGCTCGGGCACTGTTCCCCGAAACACAAGATCAGAGAAAGCGGCTTGTGGCTCGTAAACGAACTGTACAAGACGCCGTTCGATGTCAACGGGATCGACGAATTTTGCCTTGCGTTAAAACAGCTTTAGCTCACGCGCGTTCGTCCTTCAGTCCTATGGCGTAAGCGATGTCAAGTGCCCAGGCGCTCTTTCCAAGCCTTTAATTGCTCCTCGAACGGCTTCCCGCCCGCCGCACCGGCGCTTTGGTATCGCTTGACGACGTTGTGGGCGCCGAGGCAGGTGTAAACGTCATCGGTGACGCGGATGTCGCTCTTCGTGGTCGCGATCACTTCGTTGAATGCATCGACGCTTAACTGCGCCAGCGAATGCTTTCCTTCCTTCTCGCAGCGAGCCACGAGCGTGCCGACGATGTGGTGGGCGGTTCGAAACGGGATTCCCTGCGTGACGAGATATTCCGCGAGGCTCGTGGCGTCCAAGAAACCGCGGTCCAGCGTCGGCTCGATGCGGGCCTTGTCGTAGCTCGCACTGTTCACGATTGCCGCGGCCATGGTCAGGCAACTGCTGACCGTGTCGTAGGCGCGGAAGACGATGCGTTTGTCTTCCTGCAGGTCGCGGTTGTAGCCGATGGGCAGGCCCTTGAGGATCGTCATCAGCGCGAACAGGTCGCCGTAGACGTTGCCGCAGCGGCCGCGGATCAGCTCCAGCATGTCCGGATTCCGCTTCTGCGGCATCATCGAACTGCTGGTGGTGTACCGGTCGGCGATCTTGATGAAGCCGAACTCGGTCGTCATGTAAATGATCCACTGCTCGGCCCAGCGGGAAAGGTGCTGGGCGATCATGGCGCAGGCGTAGACTAGATCACAAGCTTGATCGCGTGATGCGGTTCGCTCGATACTGTTTGTTGGGCCGAAGCTGAAGCTCATGTGACGTTTACCCTCTTCGGACGTGTGCTCCACCAGATTCGATGAAGTGATTTTCGGATCAATTGGCAGCGATGATCCGGCGATTGCCCCGCTGCCAAGCGGTAGGTCTAGCAATGGGGATGAAGATGTCAAAGCAGCTAATCGGCCCCAGTCGCCCCAAAACATTTCAGCCCAAGCAAGAGCTTCCGCGCCAGCCGAAATGGGTTGTGCTCTTTGCAGGTGAGTGAAGGAAGGCATCACGATATCTGCAGAGCTTTCGGCGAGCGTCACGAATGCTTGTTGAATGTCGTCGAGCTTGCCGAGCAGTTCTTGGATCGCGTTTTTGATCCAAAGCGACAGATCGACCGCCACCTGATCATTCCGGCTCCGCCCCGTGTGCAGCTTCCGCCCCGGCTCGCCGATGCGTTCCGTCAGGGCGCTTTCCACGCACATGTGGATGTCTTCCAGCTCCGGCTTGAACCCCGTCCACTTCGGCCCGTCGCGGTCGATCTCGGCTTCGATCTGTTTCAGCCCCGCCATGATCGCGGCCAGGTCGGCTTCGGAGATCAAGCGAACCTTCGCCAGCATCGTCGCGTGCGCGATGCTGCCGGCGACGTCGACCTTGTACAGCCGCCAGTCGTAGCTCATCGATTCGACGAACGTCTGCGCGATGGCGTCGGTCGCCTCGCCGATGCGTGCCTGCCAGGTTTTTTCCGCTTGCTTCGGGTCTGCCATAAGACGCCCATTGTAGCGAATAGGCAGAAAAATTTACCACAGAGAACACAGAGAGCACGGAGGAGGAAGAGCGGAAGACGAAATACACTCTGAGGATCAAAAATCCCGCTCTTTACTCCATCCACGTTCGGCAGCAGCTATCTCATTCATTTCCTCTCCGTGTTCTCTGTGTCCTCTGTGGTAAATGCGTTTTCATCCGAGCCGCTTTAAAAACTCGCCGACGAAGTTGCGGACGAGGTGCTGGCCCTGGTCGAGTAGCGTGCCGAGGGTTTTGGCGCTCGCGAGCGCGGATTGGAACTGCGGGTCATCGCGAATCGAGTCGGCCACCACGACGACCCACGCGGTTTCCTCGATCGCGGCGGAGAGGTGCGGATGGCGGGCGGCGAAGGCGGGCCATTCTTCGCGGAGGGCGGCGGCGACGTGGGATTTGAGGTCGTCGGGATTCATGGCGGGCTCCTTTTTGATTTGGTGTTTTGAATTTCGGTAGGACAGACATTCCTGACTGCCTTCGTGTCTTTTGTGGCACAGACATTCTTGACTGTGACGGGCGGATGTACCCATCCGGCCGTGCTGTTTTGAACATCCATTACGCATCCGCGTACGAGCCGCGGAGTACCGAGTCTCGTCACAGACAAGAATGTCTGTGCCACCAAAAGCCGAAAAACGACAGACAGAAATGTCTGTCCTACCGCAGAGTGGTCACTTGGAATCATTTGAACCGAACCACGACAGCGGCAGGGTCACCAGCCAGCGGACGCGCTGCATGGCCTGGTCGATCGCGTCGAGGTTTTGCTGCGCCCCGACGGCCGACTGCTTCGCGGCGGCTTGCTGCTGCGCCATCGCGTCAACGGCGGCAGCGTAGGCTTTGCGCGACTCGATCACCCAGTCGGCCGAGAGGGATTTCTGCTCGCGCACGTCGGCATCGAATGCGTCGTCGATCCGCTGCCGCTGCAGATCGTGCAGTTGATCGACCACGGCGGCGTACGAGGCCTGCGTCTGCCTGGCCATCACAATCCCGCGGCGGGATTGGTCGAGCAGGTCGGTCTGCGCTTGGGCGTAAGGGGCACACGCGGAAAGGATGAAGGATGAAGGCAGAAGGATGAAAAAAGCCGATAGCCGAATTTCGTATTTCTCCCTTCTGCATTTTGCATTCTGCATTCTGCATTTCCGATTCATTTCACACCTCCGATCGTGCGGATGAGCTGGTCCTGCGTGGCCGTCAGGCGGCTCATTGCGTCGCTGTTGGTGCGAACAACTTCGATCAACTGATCGAGTAAGACGTGGTCGGACATGATGCGTGCGTGGGCTTCGTCGAGCTGCTGCTCGCGCGTCTGGCTCATGCGGCGTTCCCAGAACCACATCAGCCCCATCAGGCCCGCGACGCCGAGATTGGCGAGCTGGCTGAACGCGGGGAATTGCGTGAGGTCCATGATGAAATCTCCTTGTGTGAAAAGTCGATTGGCGTTCGCGTTTAGCCGGCCCGGCCACGGGCCGTTTGCGTTCGGTTGATCGACGGCCCGTGGGCGGGCCGGCTAAACGCGAGTAGTGCTCCAAAGTGGGCGCCGGTTAGTGGTCCGCAGGTTTGGCGGGCTTGCCTGCGTCAGTCACGTTGCCGGTCCACACCACGCCGGCGCCGATCGAGCCGAAGCCGTATTGCGTGGAGTTGGCGGTGAAAATGTTGTTGGTGATTTTCACCGTCGGCCCGCCGGCGCCGTCGGCGTAGGCGTGGACGGCGAAGTTCCCGCCGAGACACCAGTTGCCGTCGAACGTCACGTTGGTCGCCGCGAGTTGCAAAAACACCGCGGCGTTGGCCTTTGTGTTGGCGATATTTCTCGGCAGGTCGAAGAAATTGCCGACAATGCGGATGTTCGACCCGCCGCGGATCTGCACGCCGTCGGCGTGGGCGGCGGGGCTGTTCCAGCCGAGCTCTGTGACGTAGTTGCCCTGGATGAGCGCGTCGGTCCCCGGCTTGAATCCGTCGCCGCCGCTGCGGTGGATGTAATTGGCGGTGGCGATGAAGTGATCGCCGCAAACGGCCGCGCTGGCGACGTTGAGGATTTCGCAGTGATCGACGACGACCGTGCCGAGATTGCCGTCGCAGCGAACGCCGTAGGGTTGGCCGGCGCCGTCGATGCGGCAATGGCGGAAGGTGACGGTTTCTCCCTTGGCGAGCTTGACGGTCTGCGTGCCGGCGAAGGCGTGGCCGTCGAGGACGGCGCCGGCGATGACGTTCAAGTTGCCGCCGGGTCGAAGCACCGTGCCGGCCGGCACGCCGGTGTTGGCGGCAGACGGTCTGGTCGTGGCGGCGGGCTGCGTCGACGGTGCGGGCGTCGGCTGCGTTGAAGGATTTGTCGTCGGCACGAACGGCGGAGTCGTCGCAGGCGTCGGCTCAACAGGCGGCGAGCTCGCGGGCACCGGATCGCTCGGCGGAATCGGCAGCGTTGCCGGCGTCGCCGATTTTTTCAGCGCGTAGTACTTACTGCCGAGCTTGAACTTCGCCGCGGGCGATTTTACTTCCGCCTGCGGGTAGATGTCGTAGGTTGTTCCCTGGATGGTGACTTGTCCGAGCGAATCGGCGCGGAGTGTTCGCGCGGTGAAAAGTGTGAAAGTCAGGAACACAATCAAAATGGATAATCGTCGAGATTTCATTTGAAATCCTCCCTCCTGAAATGAAAATGAATTGCGCCGCAGTCGTCAGAGATTTCGCATTGATGCCCGCGAAGGCGCAAGCGAACGGCACGCGGCATGAAGAGATCACGCGCTGCGATGTAGTCGCGGCAAGCCTGGGCAGCGGATCAGGTCCGTGCGGCCGTCGCCGTTGAGATCGATTTCGATCTTGCATGCGCGCAGCGACCGCTGGTACAGGCGCTCGTACATCGCGGCGCGGGTGTTGAGCGCGGATTCATCGAGCGTAATAGCGGCCGTGGCGCTGAAGAGCATTTGCAGCGTGCCGAGCGCCGCCGGCCGGCGAAAATCGTGGGGGTTGATGATGGCGGTCGCGTCGGTCACGCCGATCGCCTGGCGGAGCAGCTCGCTAATCAATCCAATCTGCGGGCGGCAGGTTTTGATCGAGTACGCCACGCCGGTGGCCGTGCCGATCGGGCGGGCGGGGACGGTTGACTCATCCGGCGTGAGGCGGTCGTACAGCACACTGAGCGTGACGGCGGTGGCGGAGTCGACCGAAACGATCGGGAAGCTGCCGTTGATCGACCCGCCGAGCGTGATCACGTGCCCGGCCGCAATGCCCGCGGTAGCGAACGAGCCGGCGGAAATAGTGAACGACGTCCCGCTCAAATCGCCGGTGCCGGCGAGGAGCGTTTGCGAAGGGATCGTCGCGTCTTTGAACAGCGACGGCTCCCAGTGGAGCAGGTCGGTATCGGTGGCGTAAGCGGTCATGATTTTACTCCGATTATGAAATGATCTGTGAAAGAAATCGCCGCTTGCGGCTTCACGAGTTCGATCGCTCTCGCACGCGCGAAGCCGCAAGCGGCAACTCCCGCATCTTCTCTCGCGCCGGTGGACCGGGGACGAAGCGATTCAATGCTCCGTCCCCGGTCCGACTAATTGCGCGGACGTTAGAACTGAATCATCCCGTGCGCCGCTTCATTGCGGAGTTCCACGGTGTACTCGCCGACGATCTGCCCGCTCTCCTTGTCGCCGGTGACGGCCAGGGGCTTGTACTGGAAGCTGCGGCCGGCGAGCGGCATCACATCGATGCGGCTGCTGTCGAGCAGCAGCACCGCGCCCGCCGGCACCCAGCGGCTGAGCGCGATGCGGCAGACGCCGAAATCGCTCTCGTAGGTGCTCACCATGTCGCGGTAGCTGGTGCTCTGCGGGGTGAACTGCCGAGTCGCGGCGACGAACTGGTTGATCGCCCGCTTCTCCGGCCCGCCGACGACGATCAAATCTACATTGCCCGCGCTGCCCGACCAGATGCGGCGAAGCGCTTCGTTCAGCAGGTCTTCAGTCAGCGCGTCGCCCTCGGAAAAACCGTTCACACCGGGGACGAATTGGTTGCTCGTGAGCGAGGCGACGATGCCGCGCATCGTTCGGCGGACGGTGGACGTGCCTTCCGGATTGCTGGTCGCGGCGCGGCCGTTGATCACGGAATTTTCCAGGTCACGCAGCAGCTCGCGGGTGCGCTGCTGCTTCTGGTAGTCGAGCTCGTCCGCCACGCCGAGCTGCTTAACGGCCAGCTCGCTGCCGCTGACTTCGACGGTGGCGGAGAAGATCTGCGTGAAGTTGCTGCGTCGCCCGCGAACGCGGAACCGCGCGGCATCGGCATCGGCGCCTTCGATCGCGGCGTTGCCGAAGATCCGCAGGTTCATGTCCGAGTCGAGCGCCTGCTTCGTCGTCGCGCCGTAACCGCGGACGACCGTCAGCACGTTCGTACCGGTGTTGATGGCCGTCACCAGCATCACTTCGGTCAACTCCTCGGCGCGGATCTGATCGCCGACGCGGAAGATCGAAGCGTCGGTCACGATGAACGTGGTTTGGTTCACCGCATCGGTGAACGTGTTCGTGCCGACGGTGGCGGTGTTGGGCAGAAGCGAATCTTCGAGCCACTCGTGCACGGTCGAGCGGGCGGGTCGAACCGGATCACCCAGCGCATCGAGCAGCGGCGTTTCGAACGGCGACGTGATGGAAACCAGGTCGCTCACGTCCTCGGCAATCTCGGGCAACGTCGATCCCGCGGTGTACGTAGCTTTTCCGGAAAATGGCATAGGAAACTCCTGTTAAAAAAAATGAAGGCAGAAGGATGAAAACAATCGCGTGACGCGAGGGATCGAAGATCCCTGTCTTGCATCACCGCAACGCGCGGCGGACCTGCAAGTACTCGATCAGCAACCGCCGGTTGTGCGACCGGCGAAGCTCGCTCGCGAGCTCCATCAATCGCGACCGCGCGGCATCGCCCGGCGTCTGCACGGGCATCGCCGACGGCGGCGGAGCGTCGAACGGCTCGCTCGCGGAAGGGGCGGGGGTGGGGTCAATCGTTTCGGACATGGGAACCTCCTTTCTTGTAGTAGGACTTTGTGCTTAGGACTTAGTGTTGAAGGAAAGAGGTCGAACATTGAGGACCAGGACTTTCTTCGCTAAGTCCTCAGTCCTAAGTCCTCCCGTCAATAACCCAGCTCGCGCAACACCACGTCGCGCGGCACGCCCAGGTCGAGCTTAGCCTTGGCCTCGTCGAGCTCGTCCTGTTCGCTGAGCGGGAGCGGGTTGGCCCAGTGCAGCTCGATCGCACGCTCGTCCGGCGAAGTGTGGAACACGCCGGCGGCGTCGAGCCAGGCGAGGGAGAGTTCGCACAAGCGCGCGATCGCCAAGTTGAACGCGATGCGCTTCCGTTCGGTCTTGCTGAGCAGCGATTGCATCGTGACGCGGAGGGCGGCGGCGCTGGTGAGATGGCCGAGCTTGTTCTTCACTCCGCCGGATGCGACGGGGCTTACGCCGCTGGTTTTGTCGAGGGCTTCGCGGATTTCGCCGATGTGCGATTCCTCGGACGGATTTGCCGCGTCGCCCCCGAACTCGATCACCTGGGCGTCGGTATTGTCGGTGGCCCACATGCGGCCGGGGGCGACGGGCATATCCGTGAAGTTCTCGATGCCCTTGCCGAGGTACATCTTGAAGCTCTGCATCCTGATGCGGTGCGCGCGATCGCTCAGCCGCGTGTTCAATTCGTCCTGCAGCGGAATGAGCGGCTCGACATCGCTCGCGCCGGCGTAGTCGAACGGCAGCGCAATGTTCTGAATGTGCACGAGGGGAATCTGCCCGAGCGAATTTTTGCCGCTGGTAACGAGCTTGCCGTCTTCGTAGCGCTGCCAGGCGGTTGGAGTCAGCAACTCGATCACCTGCATGTTGCGGACGCTCGCGCCGCTGAACGAAATCACTGGCGGTTTCAGCTTTGCTGAGGCCGAACGGTAAAGTCGATTCAGCCACCCCGCCTGGCTATCGCCATCCGAGGACGAGTGCGCTGCAACGGGCATCTCATACACCTGTCCGTACGCTTCAACCACGCGGAAATCATTCGAGGCCAGCAGTGGCAGGGCCCGCGACGGTTCGATCGTCTCGAAGCGAATCAGTCGGGCGAAACTCGCCAGGTTGGGGACTGGATTCGCGGGAGCGCGATCGATCGCCGGCTCGGCCGATGTCGGCGTGCTCGCCGCTGCCGCGGGGGTGTCGGCGGAGGCAGAGTCTTCCGGCGCGGGCGCCTGCTGCGCTGGCGACACGTCGGGGGAACGTGCCGCATCAGACTGGGAATTTTCGTCGGGGAAAGAAGGGGAGGAATCTTTCGGCGAGTCCATGGGCGGGCGACCGAGGGACTGCGTATCGCCACAGCTGGTGTCATTCGCCGGGCTTGCCACTTCAGTGGCAAGCGTTGGACGATCGATCTCAGTCGACGTGCTACTGAAGTGGCAAGCCCGGTTGCGTGGTTCGGTCGGAAGCTCCTGCAGCTTCGTCATATCAAGTTTCACCAGCACGTCGATGAAGCCGTACACGCTGGCGAGCAGCGCCAGCTGCTGCAGAAAAATCATCCCGCCGTTGGCGGCGACGATCTGGCGGAGCAGATCGGTGATGACGGCGCGGCGGCCTTCATCCGGCGCTGCCGACGCTAGGATCAGGGGCTTGCCGAACAAATACTCCGCCATCGTCTCTATGCGCCAGCCGATGTCATTTTCGATCACGACTTCCTTGCGGGCCTGGTCGTCCACGCGTTGCGAGGCGTTCACGTCGCTCCCGCTGCGGAAGCCAGTGATGCGCGTGGGCAGGCCCCACTCCTGCGCCTGGCGATATGGGCGGTCGTCGCTTTGCGCGTCGAGCGCACGCATCGGGTTCTGGTAGTACGCCCACAGGCGATTAAAGCGGGCGCGATCGACGGTGAGCAGATGATTGATCGCCCGGGAAAGACGATCAGGGTCGATCGAAAGCGATTCGGGTTGGTAGGCCATCGCACGCTCCGGCAAGAGTCACGTTTTGCGAAGCTGTCGCGTCGAATTGGTCGAGCGACAACTGAGGGTCGCTTGTGCGTCCCTCCGTAACTCCGGCAGCGCTGCGCGGGCGGCTATATGGGCGCGCAGCGCGAGCGAGGGAAATGCGGATTTCACATCGAAATCGACGATTAATTTTCGGGATTTTCTTTTTGCGCGTGCCGCCTGCCGTGCACGGCGAGCGAAGCAGCGAAGTTACGAGCGGATTTGTCGTTTGGCGCGGTCGGGTATCTAGGATCTGTCTCACGAATCAACATCGAAGCTCAAAACATGTCATCGTGAGGTACTCCGAAGGATCTAGCCGGCTAGCAAGTGCCCGTTAGATCCTTCGGAGTACCTCACGATGACATTTCTGGTGAGTCGGAGCGATTCGCGAGACACACCCCAAACGAACTGGGCTTGCCACTTGAGTGGCAAGCCCGGAAAAGTTTCAGATTAGAAATCGACTCAATCCACCCAGACGTCTTCCGTCGCTTGTGGGATCTGTGGGAGCGGGGCAATCTTCGGCAGTGATGCAATCGGCGACTCGCTCATCGCAGGCTCGGCGAACACGCGCCGCTGGCTGATCGCCGCCATAAGGCGCCGGACGTGCGACTCCAGCGCACTCCGGCCCGTGGTCGTCAGCGCAATGCTCGTGACGGGCTTGCCGTCGCGAATGGTCTTGTCGATCGCGATGAACCCCGCCGTCGCCAGGCGACGGGCGTGCGACGCGAGGTTGCCGTCGGTCAGCTTCGTCTGCTTGCGGAGGTTGACGAACTCCTGCCGACTTTCGACGGCCAAGGCGGTGAGGATTTTCAGACGGCCGGGATTTGCGATAAGGTTTTCAGGCGACATGCCGGTTTTATCGGACGAATTGATGATGCGACTTGAAACTCCTTTAAGATGCAAAGGCGGAATTCTGCGCCGCGAAGGCGCAAGCGACGGACTGCGCCAAGTTGCAACCGACGTCGCTTGCGCCTTCGCGGGAGCCCATTTTACGACGATTTTTGCTTTTCCCCCACTGATCGCGAAGAAAAACTGTAACTTTGCGGTGAAAAGCCGCGTAATAGAACGGACGATGACACGTTTTGATGTTGTGAAACCCCTCGGGCTGATCGCGTTGCTGTTGATTTCGCTCGCCGCCGCGCCCACGACGCGCCCGACGAAGCACCCAACGACGCAGCCGGCGGTGTCGCGCGATTTGGAGGTGACCGACGTTGCCGGCCACGCGTCGCGCCTGCTCGGCGGCGATGCGAAAGCCGTCGTGCTGTTCTTCGTCGGGACCGAGTGCCCCGTCTCCAACGGCTACGCGCCGGAGATCAGCCGGCTAGCAAAAGCGTACGGCGCGAAAGGCGTGTCTTGTTACGTCGTCTACTCGGGGACGGATGTCGATCCCGCCGCCGCCGCGAAGCACGCGAAGGAATACAAGTTCACCTGCCCGGCGTTGGTGGATTCGAAATGCGAGTTGGCCAACGCCGTGGGCGCGAAGATCACGCTCGAGGCAGCGGTCGTGTTGCCGGACGGTTCGGTCGCGTACCGCGGGCGGATTGACGACCAATACGTAACGCTCGGCCGCAAGCGGTTCGCGCCGACAACCCACGATCTGCAGGACGTTCTCGACGCTGTCGTCGCGGGCAAGCCCGTCGAGCCGCGGTTCACGCAGGCCGTTGGCTGCAGCATTGTAATGCCGGAAGGTAAGAAGCCATGAAACGATTGTTCGTCGCGATGCTGATTGTCTCGGGCGTTTTTACCGCGAAGGCGCAAGCGGCCGATGCGCCGGTCACCTTTACGCACGATATCGCCCCGGTGATCTACGCCAACTGCGTGAGCTGCCATCGGCCCGGCGAGGTGGCGCCGTTCTCGCTCATCACCTACGACGATGCCAAGAAGCGCGCCGACTTGTTGGCCGAGGTCACGCACTCCAAGTACATGCCGCCGTGGAAGGCCGAGCCGGGGTACGGCGAGTTTGAAGGGGCTCGACATCTCACCGATGCGCAGATCGCGCTGTTCGACCAATGGCAGAAGCAGGGCTGTCCGCAGGGCGATCCGAAACTCTTGCCCGCGCTCCCGAAGTTCGCCGAGGGTTGGCAGCTCGGCAAGCCGGATTTGATCGTGAAAGTCGATAAGCCGTACACGCTCAAGGCAGACGGGCGCGACGAATTCCGCTGCTTTGTTGTGCCGCTGAATTTGAAGGAAGACAAGTACGTCACCGCCGTCGAATTTCGGCCGAGCAATCGTAAAATCGTGCATCACGCGATTCTGTTTCTCGATGGCAAGGGCCGGGCGAGGAAGCTCGATGACGCCGACCCGCTGCCGGGTTACGCCAGAGCCGGCGGGCCGGGCTTCACGCCGAACGGTTCGCTCGGCGGGTGGGCGCCGGGCGCGTTCGTCACGCCGCTGCCGGAAGGCATCGTACGGATGGTGCCGAAAGGATCAGATCTCGTAATCCAAACGCACTTCCATTCCGACGGCAAGGAGGAAGTGGAGCAGTCGTCGGTGGGTATTTATTTCTCCAAGGAACCGCCGAAGAAGCAGCTCACCGGCCTGGCGCTGCGCAGCACCAAGATCGACATTCCGCCGGACAAGAAGGATTACACGCTGACCGATTCGCTGGTGCTGCCGGTGGATATTGACTTGATCGGCGTGACGCCGCACGCGCACCTGATCTGCAAGGACATGCACGCCTGGGCCACGTTGCCCGATGGCAGTAAGAAGGAGCTGATCTGGATCAAGGATTGGGATTTCAACTGGCAGGAGCAGTACCAGTACCTCAAGCCGATGCACCTGCCCAAGGGCAGCACGCTGCAGATGAAGTACGTCTACGACAACTCGGCCGACAACATCCGCAACCCGAACACACCGCCCAAGCGTGTGACGTTCGGCGAGCAGACGACCAACGAGATGGCGTTTTTATTCATGCAGGTGGTGACGGATAAACCCGCAGATCGATTGGCACTGCTCGGCGCGATGATGAAACATCGCGGCGGAATTGATTAAAATTCCTGTGAATCCGTCCGCGAAGGCGCTAGCAACCTAATTTGCACATCGGTGTCGATGCTCGCTTGAGCCTTCGCGGCGGTTTCTTAGATAGTTCAGCTCGCTACTTCTGTTTTTCTCGCTTTTCCCAGCAGTGCAATGGTAAAATTTGGGCATCCTATCCAACCCAGCGAGGTGCCCATTATGCCAGCGTATACAACCGCGGATATCCGTAACGTTTTAGTCTGCGGCCACGGCGGGTCGGGGAAAACCGCGCTAGTTGATACGCTGCTCCAGGTCAGCGGCACCGTCGGCCGGCGCGGCAGCTCGCTCGATGGCTCTAGCCTTTCTGATTTTGAAAAGGAAGAGAAAGAGCACCGCCATTCCATCTTCTCCGCGATTCTGCACGTCGATCATCTCGGCAAGCGCATCAACCTGATCGACACGCCCGGCTCAGCCGACCTGATCGGGTCGGCGTACGCCTCCATGCCGGCGGTGGAAACGGTGCTTGTCGTCATCAACGCGCAGAACGGGATTGAAGTCGTCACCCGCCGGATGATGGACGCCGCCAAGGAGCGCAACCTGCCGCGCGTAATCGTCATCAACAAGATCGATCTCGTCTCGGCGGTACAGCTGGAAAAGCTGATCGGCAAAATCCGCGACACGTTTGGCAGCGAGTGCCTGCCGATCAACCTGCCGACGGGCGGTGGGAAGGCGGTCGTCGAATGCCTGCTCAGCAGCCGCGGCGAGAGCGATTTTGACACCGTCCGCCGCTGCCACGCCGCGATTCTCGATCAGATCGTGGAGATGGACGACAACCTGATGGAAAAATACCTCGGCGGCGAAGAGCCGGACTACACCGCCCTGCATGCCGCATTTGAAAAAGCGATGGACGAGGCGCACGTCGTGCCGATCTGCTTCACCGACGCGAAGAACAACATCGGCGTGATTGAACTGCTCGACGCGATCGCGAAACACTGCCCGAGCCCGGAGGAAGGAAACCTCCGCCCGTTCATCACCGGCGAAAAAACCGAGTCGCGCCCGTTTCAATATTGGAACGACCCTAAGAAGCCTCTCCTCGCCCACGTCTTCAAAGTCACGGCCGACCCGTTCGTCGGCAAGCTTGCGATTTTCCGCGTCCACCAGGGCCAGTGCACCGGCCAATCGCAGGTGTACATCGGCCACAGCAAAAAACCGGTGAAGCTCGGACACGTGTTTCACCTGCAGGGCAAGGAACACCGCGAGGTGAACCAGATCATCGCCGGGGACATTGGCGCGGTGGCGAAGATCGAGGAAGTCCACGCCGGCGACGTGCTGCACGACGATCACGCGCTCGACAACGTGCACCTTGAAATGCAAACGTATCCCACCTCCATGTACGGCTTGGCGATCACGCCCAAGGCGATCGGCGATGAGCAGAAACTTTCCGTGCAACTCACCAAAATCGCCGAGGAAGATCCGACGTTCCACTGGCATACCGATCGCCAAACGCACGAGGTGGTCATCAATGGCCTTGGCGAGCTGCACCTGCGTTTGGTGCTCGAGAAGCTCGCCCACCGCGGCCTGCACGTCGATTCCAAGCCGCCGAAGATCGCGTACCGCGAGACGATCACCGCATCGGCCGAGGGCCATCATCGCCACAAGAAGCAGACCGGCGGGGCGGGGCAGTTCGGTGAGGTGAAGCTTCGCATCGAGCCGCTCGAGCGCGGCAAGGGTTTTGAATTCGCCGACGAAGTTTTCGGCGGCGCGATCCCCGGCCAGTACATTCCTGCGATCGAAAAAGGCGTCCGCGACGTGATCGATGCCGGCAGCATCGGCGGCTATCCGGTGCAGGACATCCGCGTCGTCGTGACTGACGGCAAGCACCACCCGGTCGACAGCAAGGAAATCGCCTTCCGCACCGCCGGCAAATTCGCGCTGCGCGACGCGCTGGCCAAAGCACATCCGGTGCTGCTCGAGCCGATCGTGATGATGGAAGTGACCGTCCCCGAACACGCCGTCGGCAGCATCACCGGCGACTTGGCGGGCAAGCGCGGGCGAATCCAATCGACCGACCTGGGCGCCGGCGGAATGACCGTAGTGACGGCCCTCGCGCCGCTGTCAGAAGTGATGCAATACCAAAGCCAACTCAAAAGCGTAACCGGCGGACAGGGCACGTTCTCAATGGAATTCAGCCACTACGAAGCCGTCCCGCCCAATGTGCAGCAGCAGATCGCGAATGCGTACAAGCCGGCGATCGAGCAGGAGTAGGGAAAGGGGCAAGTATTCAGGGGCAAGTAAATGCGCAGAAGTCTTTCTTACTTGCCCCTTGCCCCTGAATACTTGCCCCTCTTATTCAACTCTCCCCTTCGACCCAACCCTTTTCCTGGTACTCGCTCAGCCGGTACTGCAACGTCCGCCGGCTGATGCCGAGCTCCGCGGCGGCGGCGGTGCGGTTGCCGTGGTTTTTGGCGAGCGTGTCTAGGATGTGGCGTCGCTCGATTTCTTCCAGCGTTTTGGCCGGCTCGCTCGGATCGGATGAAAACTCGGTGTCGGGAACAATCGGCAGTTGCGAGGCGGGGCTGCGCTTCCAGGCGCGATCGAGCGCGGTCTCCAAGTCGTCGAGTCGACACGGCTTGGTGAGGAAGTCGACAACGTCTAGCCGGATCGCCGCGCGGGCCGCGGCTAAGTCGCCGAAGCCGGTGAGGATCACCACCGCCGTCTGCGGCCAGCGCTGGCGGATCTGTTCGAACAACTCTATCCCGCCCATGCCGGGCAGGTTCAGGTCGAGCAGCGCGATATCGTGCGGCTCGGCATCCATCGCGCGGAGCGCCTCTTCGCCGGAGCGCGCGGTATCGACAGTGAACCCCCACGACGACATCGCCGAGGAAAGAATCTCGCGCAGCCGCGGCTCGTCTTCAACGAACAGCACGCTGGGCGGCCGACGGGTTGGCGGGGCGGGGGCCATAGGGCTCTATTCAACAGTAAAACGGCGAATTGTCCAAAGTTGCACAGTGTGAAGGGGCAAGTATTCAGGGGCAAGGGGCAAGTAGGAAAGACTCTTGTGTTTTTTACTTGCCCCTTGCCCCTGAATACTTGCCCCCGCCTTTAAACAAGCTGATCCAGCCCGCTAAACCCCAGCGCCTCGTACGTAAAGAACGGCTCCGCGTGAGCCGTCCCGATCCGGCCGCCGAAGTAGCCGGTTAGCGTCTTGACCATGTCGGGCACTTTATTGTGGGCAAACTGTGACGGATACGCCGCGACGGCCGCCATTTTCTGGTCGATCGTGTCAGAGATGTCGAGGCAAAAACTCGGCTGAAAATTCATCATCAGGTGCGTGCAGAAATAGTAGATGATCCGCTTGGGATGCCACGGCTCGCCGGGGATGGCGCTCTTGGTCAGCTTCGCATCGAACCGCGCGTCCTCGCAGATTTTCGTCACGGCCACGTGGTCGGGATGTGCATCGATCGGGTACGGCACGAACAACACGTTCGGCCGATGCACGCGGATGACGGCCGCGACTTTGTGCCGCGCCTCGATCGTGTGAACGACCTCGCGGTTCTTCAGACCGACCAGCGTTCGCTCCACGCCGAGGATTTTCGCTGCGGCCGCTTTTTCCTTGGCGCGGATTTCCTCGCTGCCGTTGGGCGTGGGTTCGCCGGTAGTCATGTCGACGAGGTGCACCTTGTGGCCCTGCTTCACGAGCCTGGCGACGGTGCCGCCCATGCCGAGTTCCTGGTCGTCCGGGTGGGGGCCGAAGATTAAGTAGGATGACATTGCTGCTTCCGATCTTTTCTTTGGTAGGACAGACATTCCTGTCTGTCACAAGACGAGGTACTCCTAGACTCGTACTTTTCTGCAGTCGAACGGTTCGTAAGAACGGATGAGTACATCCGTCCGTGACAGACAGGAATGTCTGTCCTACCGAAGAATGGCGTCATCGCGCTATTGAGCGATAAACCTTTTCCAATCCCTCGACCATCACTTTCGTATCGAACCGCGACAGCGCGAACGCCCGCCCCGCTTCGCCCATGGTCTGCCGGCGGGCCGGGTCTTCTAACAATAGCGCGATTTTCTGAGCCAGGAGATTTTTATCGAACGGCGGCAGAACGAAGCCGCTTACGTTGTCGAGAACGCCTTCTTTCGCGCCGTCGATGTCGTATGTGATCACCGGCTTGCCGGCGAGCTGACCCTGCGGGAGCGCCCGGGCCAATCCCTCGCGGCGAGAAGGGTGCACCAGAATGTCCATCGCGCCGGCGAGTTGTGGAATTTTCGTCGGCGAGACCATGCCGGTGAAGATGAAGCGATCGACGAGTTTCATTTCCTTGATGCGCGCCTCGAACCGCGGCCGGAGCGTGCCGTCGCCGATCCAGAGCCAGCGGAGGTTCGGGTATCGCTCGCACAGGCGGGGGGCGATATCGAGCAGATCGTCGTGACCCTTCAAATCGAACAGCCGCGCGATCGTACCGACGGCGACCTGCTCGCCCGCTAGGTCGAGCTCGCGCCGAACCGTCGCACGATCCACCGGCGGGTTAGTAAACTCGCCGGTCTTCATGCCGCTGTACACGGTGACGTACTGATTGAACGCCCCGATGTTCGCCGCGAGCGATTGGTCGCGCATGGAGTCGGCCACGCAGACGATCTTCGCTGTGATCGGCGCCGTGCGTCGCTCCAGAAATTTGTAAACGCTGTTGACGGTGTTGTTCGTGGACGCCGTAAATGCCAGCCCGTGAATCGTGTGAACGATGCCCCGCACGCCCGCCTTCCGCGCCGCCCACCGGCCGATGATGCCCGCCTTGCTGCTGTGCGTGTGCACGATGTCCGGCCGCATTGCGCGCAGTATCGCGGCGAGCGTGCGATAAGTCTTCCAGTCCTCGCGCGGCTCGATCGCGCGGCGCATCGCTTCGATCACCACCACCTTGTAGCCATAGGATCGCGCCCGCTCCATGAGCGATCCCTCCGGCCCGATCGCCGGCCCGGTGATCAGCGTCACGTCATGCCCCAGATCGTGCTGCCCCTCGCAGGAAAGCAGCGTATTCTCCTGCGCGCCGCCAATGATCAGGCGAGTGATGATGTGGACGATTTTCATACGGCGCGCTCACTCTCCAGCGTCCGTTTCTGCCTGTGCTTCGTCAGAAATGTGTTGGCTTCCTGCAAAACATCGAGGTCATACATCCCGACCAGCGATACGTGCGTGCCGATGGAGTGTGTCATCACCTGCAAATCGCCGAAGCCTGCCATTCCGAAGAGTCGTCGTTTGACGCGGAAGCGATTGACGTCTGACCATTGGATGATTTCAGTGTCTCCCGCGTCGTGGAGCACGCAGAAATCCTGGTCGCTCACGCCGATCGTGACGGCCGACTTAAGCTGTGCCCGGAACTTCAGCAGTACCGCCGACATAATGCTCAGCAGTAGGACGAACAGGATCGCCAGCGTGAGTCCACCGGGAACCAAGCCGAGAAGTGAGACCGCGCAAATACTCAAGCCCAGCGCGACCAATTGCATGATGCGAATCGCCGTCATCGCCTGCTGCACACCTTGAGAGCGCGGCGGAAATCGAAACGTCTCGCCGCGCACGACGGCAATCGCCGGGCCTGCATAATTCAGTTGGTGCTGGAGGGGCTCGCTCATGATTCCGATTCCGTGCGAATCCACTGCAAATACAACCCGTGCGGCGGCGCGGTGGAGCCGGCCGATCGGCGGTCTTTCGCTTCCAGCATTTTCGGCACGTCGTCCGGCGAGAATCGGCCGAGGCCGACTTCCACCAGCGTGCCGACGATGATTCTTACCATGTTCCACAAAAAACCGCTGCCTTCTACTCCAATCACCAGTTTGGGCGCGTGATAGGAGACGTCGCACGCGTGCACGGTGCGGGTCGTCGTTTCGCGGCCGTGGCCGGGCTTGGCGAAGCTGGCGAAATCGTGCTCGCCGACGAGATGCTTCGCCGCCGCCGCCATCGCCGCCGGGTCGAGCGACTGCCAGCGGTGCCACGCGAGATCGGCGAAGAACAGCGGCCGATCCGGCTGGTGCCAGATGAAATACTGGTACCGCTTGCTCCGCGTGCTGCGGATGGCGTGGAACGAATCGGGCACGGCCTCGAGCGTGCGGACGAGAATGTCGTCGGGCAATTTGTGATTGATCGCGCGGCGCATGCCTTCCGGCGGAATCTGCAGCTGATCGGTGTCAAAATGCGCGAGCTGCCCCTTGGCGTGTACGCCGGTATCGGTGCGACTGCTGCCGACAAGCGTGACGTGATGGCCGACGATCTCGCCGATCGCGCGGGTGAGCTTTTCCTGAATCGTCGGCAGCCCTTCGCCCGCGGGCGGCTGCTCGCCGGAGTAACTTTCTTGCGCGTGCTGAATCTGCCACCCGTGATAGCGCGTGCCGCGGTAGGCGATGGTGAGCTTGTAACGCTGGGTGGGCATGCGGGGACTGTGCAGCTAAACAGAACATTGTGGTGCGACAGAAACCTGACGAAGCTACGCCGACATTTTGAGCATCGCGGCTGCCCGCCTGGCGATCTGCCTGGAAGGCGCCGGCGCCGTGTACGCATCCCATGCCGCCTGGAGGTTCAGCCAGACGTCCGGGGACGTGCCGAACGCTGCCGACAATTCGGAGGCGATCTCGATGTTGATTCGCCGCTTTCCGTTGGCGAGCAGGTTCACGTGCTGGAAAGGACGGTCCAGAATCTTCGCCAGGTCGGCCTGCGACCAGCCGCGTGCTTCGAGTTCATCGGTGAGATACTCACCGGGCGGAAACGCCTGTTTTTTGGACATGATTTGCTCCTCTACTAACTGTGGTAGTCGACGATCTCAATGACGATGATCTTTTGCCCGCTGATTTCAGTTCGGAACTTGACGATCAGTCGCATCTTCTTGTTCAGTCGCAGGGAAGACTCACCGGCGCGATCGCCCGCCAGCTTTTCCAACCGCAGCGATTTGAATGCGCGTAAATCAATCTCATTCGCTGCCGCTTAGATCAGGCCCATCACCTTGCGAAAAGCCTTGTGGATGGCCTTGTCAAACTTTCGGCAGACGTAATCCTCGTCCGCGTGCATCTTGCGCAACTCGCTGTCGAGGATCTCATATGTCACGATCAACAGTATACCGTGAAAGAGTATACTGTAAAACGCGATCTCCGCGGACGGGCCGGAGCTGCGAGAGCAAGTTCACGCCCAACGCCGAGCACATCGCAAAGTACACGAGCACCGCCACGCCGACTTCAATCACCAGCTGTAACGCCCAATCAAACCGCGTCTCGCCGACGGGGAAGAACGGCGATCGTGTCACGCCCCACACCGCCGCCGCCATGACTGCCGTTGCCAGCATCATCTTCCCGATCGACTTCATCAGCTCGCCCATCCCGATTCCGCCCAGCCGGCGGTCGAGGAGCCACAGCATCACGATCGCCTGCACGGAAAAGCTCACCAGCGTGCCGAGCGCGATGCCGGCTTCGCCTAGCCACCAGAGCAGCGGCAGCTCGACGGCGATGTTCAGGAAAATGTTCATCAGGCTCGCCAGCAGCGGCGTGCGGGTGTCGTGCAGAGCGTAGTAGGCGCGGTTGATCACCTGCAGAATCGAAAACGCCCAAATCCCCGCGGCGAAGAAGACGGCAGAGCGGGCGATCAGCTCGGCGGCGTGTGCGTCCAGTTGGCCGTGCTGGAAGAGCAGCTTGGTGATCGGCCGCGCGACGAGCATCAGGCCGAGGCTCGCGGGCAGACCTTCCCAGAGCGCGGCCTCGATGCCCTGGCGGAGCGTGAGTTTGAAATTCTCCCGGCCCGGTTCGAGCGCGTCGGCCGACAGCTTGGGAAAGATCGCCGTCGCGAGCGCCGTCGCGAAAATGCCGAGGGGAAACTGGTAGAGCAGTTGCGCCAGATCCAGCCGGCGCGGCGCGCCGATTTCCAGCGGGTAGCGGATCATCTGCCCGAAGAAGCTGAAGTGCGTGACGATCTGGTCGTGCTGCAATCCCTGCATGAACGCCCAGCCGATCAGCTCGTCGATCACGACCGATGCCTGCAGCACCATCGCGCTGAACGCCAGCGGCGTGGCGAGGCGGAGCATCGCCTTCGTGGCCGGCGACCATGCCCGGCCGGCGAGCGAGAATCGAAAACCGCTCTGGCCCAGCGCGGGCAGCAGCACGGCGATCTGCAGCACGCCGGCCACGAGCACCGCGATCGCCAGCCAGAACGCCAGGGTGGTCTGCAGGGCGATCACGCGGTCGGTCTGCTCGTCGCGCCCGTGCAGGCCGAGCCACCACGCGCCGGCGATCACCACCGCGATGTGGCAGACGTTCAGCAGCACCGGCGCAAACGCCGGCGGCCCGAAGCGGCGGTGGACTTGCAGAATCGCCGACAAAAATGCCCCGCCGCACACGAGCATCACGTACGGCAGCATCACGGCGGTGAACTGCAGCAGCAGCAGCCGATCGGTCCGGCCGCTACCGCGCTGCAGGTAGAGCAGGGCCGCGAGAATGATCTCGCCCGTGATCGTGATCGCGCCCAGGATCAGCAGGAGCAGCTTGAACGACCCGGCGACGAATTCAGCGGCGGTTTCGCCGGACTCGGTCTTGCCGCGCTTTTCCGCCTGCGCGTAGAGCGGGATAAACGCCGACGCCAGCGCCCCCTCGCCCAGCAGCCGGCGGAAGAGATTAGGGATCGTGAACGCGACGGAGAACGCGGTGGCCACGATGCCCACGCCGAAAATGTGCGACGCGACGACGTCGCGCGCCAGGCCCATCACGCGACTGAGGAGCGTGAACGCCCCGATCAGCTTGGCATGGCCGAGGAACGATTGAGACTTGGGGGCAGGTTCGGACATCCGTTTCCGGGTTGGATCAGATTGTTTTTGCCACAGATGGGGTACCGATGAACACAGATTAAGAGAAAAAGTCCACGAATAACACGAATCCAGAATTCATTCTCTTTCTCTTCTCCCCGACTCCGCGTTCATTCTTCTTATCTGTGTTCATCCGTGCCCCATCTGTGGCTAATTTTTCTTTGAACGCCCGCGCCGCGGCGGTGATGTCTTTCGCGCCGACGACGGCGGCGGTGACGGCGATCGCCTGTACGCCGGTGGCGAGGACCTGATCGACATTCTCCAGCGTGATCCCGGCGATGGCGACGGCGGGGAGTTTGATCTCGGCGACGACCTGCTTGGCAAAATCGAGTCCTGGCAAAATCTCGCGCGGCTTGGTGCTGCTGCGGAAGACCGGGCCGACGCCGACGTAGTCGGCCCCGTCGAGCACGGCCTGGCGGGCATGGGCGATATCATGCGTGCTGACGCCGACGATTTTGTTGTGGCCGAGCAACTTGCGGGCTTCACGGGCGGGGAGATCGCCTTGCCCGACGTGAACGCCGTCGGCGCCGGCGAGCAACGCGATGTCCGGCCGGTCATTGATCACGCAAAGCACTCGCTTGGTTTTGCAAAGCTCGACCAACTGCTTTGCGCGGCGGAGCAGCTCGCCGCTTTCTAAGTCTTTTTCCCGCAGCTGGATACAGTCGGCCCCGCCGGCGATGGCCAACTCGGCGGCTTCGAGCCAGGGGCGCGAGCAGATGCTCTCGGTGATGAGCACATAGAGCTTCACAAGCGCAAAGAGCTTTGCGGGGCGGAGCGTGAACGCTATGCGTCGCTCGAGGTCGTAGAAGCGGTAGCGAAGAGATTCGATCGCTTGCGAAGGGGAACACTTGTCTGTCATGGAACGGGGCGAAACCGCAAGCGGCGATGAGAACCGCTCGCCGCCGCTTGCGGTTTCGCCCCGTGGCACCTGCGGTAGTGATATGCTCTTCAGGGCTTCTTCGATCGCGCGGAGTGCTTCGCCAACGCGTTTTCCCGCAGCGACGACCACATCTCCAAAATCTTCCCGCGTTAGCTCGCTCGCTGTGGTGCTCGAAGTCCCCACGTCCCCCGGCGTGTCGCGGTACAGAATCGCATCCCCCAAAAACGGTTTGACCGCCGTCGTCAGGTCGTGCCGCAGCGCCTTCAAATCCGCCTGCAACGCCGCGTCGTTCAGCACGAACCGCGCGTAGTCCTCGACCACCCGCAGCCCTTCGCGGGCGCGGTTGGCGTTGGCGTCGAGCATTCTCAGCAGGGCGGGGTTCATGCAGGTCACTTCAAAACGCCGATTATAGGACGGAATCCTCGAGCAGCGAAAGGGCAGACATGAATCAGCGAGCGGCGGCCTTCCAGCGAGGGCTGCGAACACTGAAAGCGAAGAAATTGTCGACCGCCGCGCCGGCCGTTGCGCCGGCGCAGAAAATGCGCTACAATGGCCGGACCATGCTGGCCACCAACCAAATCGTCCAGGGCGATTCCATCAAGCTGCTCAATGAAGGTCAGCCCGGCTGGGTCGATCTCTGCTTCGCCGATCCTCCCTTCAACATCGGCTATCTCTATCACGGGTACGACGATCAAAAAGACGTGAAGGAATACTGCGACTGGTCGGAACAGTGGATGTCGGCCGTGTACCGCGCCCTCAAGCCCAACGGCAGCTTCTTTCTCGCGATCGGCGATGAATTCGCGGCAGATTTGGCCGTGATCGCGCGGCGAAAAATCGGCTTCCACCTCCGCAACTGGATCATCTGGCACTACACGTTCGGCCAGCAGACTTCCAAGAAATTCGCCAAAAGCCACACGCACATTTTGTACTTCACGAAAGACGACAAAGAGTTCACGTTTAATGCCGATGCCGTCCGCGTGA
The DNA here is from genome assembly GCA_038329865.1 of Tepidisphaerales bacterium. GTDB lineage: Bacteria > Planctomycetota > Phycisphaerae > Tepidisphaerales > Tepidisphaeraceae > JANMES01. The sequence goes on from JBBQNK010000012.1 coordinate 74,891, forward strand.
AATCCGCGAGACAGACGATCTACGCAGATGCCCGCGCGAATTCCAAAGGCAAGCTTCCGGACGACACTTGGTTCCTCCGCCCGCAGGAAGCCGGCGGGCACGCACTGATCGAACCCGGCGCGAAGCCCATGACCGCCGAAGACGCCGCCGCGTTCGGGTACTTCGGCAGCAACACCGATGTGTGGAACGAATCCCGCGTCTGCGGCACGTTCAAAGAGCGCGAAGGGTGGCACGGCTGCCAGATGCCGATGGGCGTGCTGAACCGGATCATCTCCGCAGCCAGCAATCCGGGAGATATCGTGCTCGACCCGTTCAACGGCAGCGGCACGACAGTGGTGAGCGCCGCGCTGCTCAATCGCCAGTACGTCGGAATCGACCAATCCGCCGAGTACGTCGGCTACGCGCAGAAGCGCCTCAAGCACGCCATCGACACCGCCGCCAAGCCCGGCAACGCGGGGAACAAAACCCTCGCGATCACCAAGGACATCGCCCGCGCCAGCCGGGTGATGACCGAGACCGACGCCTTCGGCCGCAAGCGAGTGACCCGAGCCCGCAACGGCAAACCGATGCGCGACAGCCGGGTGAAGTCCAAGGCGTCGTAGCAATTCTCCCTCGCCCCAGCGGGGAGAGGGCAGCCTGCGGTGAATGCAGTCGAATCGGCGTGAGGGGAGAAACGTGCCATGTTCAAGGGCGTTCGTCATCACGTACACGCCGACTCGTCGCTTAGAGCGAGAAGCCTCCGCTCGCGTCTCTCCCGCGCCTGGCTCCGGTGCTCGCTGCTGTTGCTCGTGGCTCTCGGCATCTACTGGCCCATCGCCGCACACGTCGCCGGGAATCTTCAATCACTCGATGGCAGCGACAAACTTCCGGCGATTGCCGCGGGTCTCGGGCATCATGAACTGGCATGGGTCGTTGAATCGCACGCCTTAACGATTTGGCACGCCGCCGATCCCGCGGGCGGAACGCTGCCTTTAGTTAATCGATACGGATTTCTCCGATCTCTGTTTCAAGCATTAAAGTTCGAACCGAAGTTGGATCAGACAAATCACCGGCTGCTCGACAGCTATTTCATCACGTTCCGCACGAAAAGCAGTTCCACCGGCTCGCCGGTGACGATCCATCTTCTTTCCGTACCACTGCTGTACCTTTTAATCGGTTTCTCGATTTGGCCCGCATGGGCGCTCATCTCCCGATCGCGCCAAGCCCTCGCCGCCTATCGCATCTTCCGCCGCCGGCGCATTCGCAACGCGATGGGCCACTGCAGTTGCGGCTACGATCTGCGGCAGTCGCAAGCCCGCTGCCCCGAGTGCGGCCGAGCGTTCCGCCGCGTGCCGGTGCCGGTTGTTTGATCGGTTTGTGCGCGAGCCGGCAAAATTAGCGAGGGGCGTTTCTCCCCTCACCCCCGCCGTCTCCCGGCTCGACTGAGCTCGCCGAAGTCCGCTGGGGAGAGGGAGTAAAGACATGGAATCGAACGACAACATTCTCTGCTTCCGCTGCCAGTATGATCTCCGCGTCACGCCGGACGATCAACCCTGCCCGGAGTGCGGCCTGCTGGCGGGCCGGAGTCGGCGGGCGACGGATGCGCTGCGCGACGCGAGGCCGAAGTGGTTGCGGTCGATTTCGGTCGGCGTGTGGCTTTTCTTGTTCGCAATCCTTCTGGCGGGAGTGTGGCCGTTCCTGGGGCAATTAATTCTGGATCACATTCTCGACTCTCTCGATTCCTCAGCGGCCGCGCCAACGGCTTACCGGTGGTACTATCAGTTTGAGGATGCGATTTGGATCGTTGGCGAGCCGGTGGCGGCGTTTTTGTTCTTCATTGGTGCCATTCTGTTGACGCGGAAGGAAGGTTTCGACGCCGCCGACCGACTCGACCGTGGGCGCCGACTGTGGATTCGAATTGCGGCGCTGATTCCGTTTCTAGCAACTGGATATCTCCTTGCCGTCAGAATCATCCGGCCGCTGAGGATGTCAACCTATACGCCGGATTGGATCGAGGAGTTAGTGATTCCAGCCATGCTGACGCTCGGAATATTTCTGCCGGCGCTTTGTTTTGCGCAGTTCAAAAGCCTCGCCTGTCGAGCAGGCAGCCGTCACCTATCGGAACATTGTTCAATCGCCGGGGTCGGCACGACGGTAACGCTTGTCTTTGCTTTTGGAACCTATCTCTTCATGAAATTCGGCACGTTGTGGGGTATCGACGAACTCTGGATGAGCCGTTCGATTGTTTCACTGGTATTGATGCTTGGAGTCGCGACTGCAATCGCGCTCTTCTGGCTCTGGTGCATCTACCTGATGATCCGCTTCGCCATCTCCTTCGGCCGGGCGTCGCGTGAATCTCGCCGCGCGTGGAACGCGGCGGATCGGTCTGCGGTCGGAGATTGAAAATAAAATCCGCAGCAGGCTCAACGGCCCAGCCGCGCGCTGAGTTGCGTCGAACGCCCGTCTCTCCTGCCCTTACCCTCTTATCAGTGCATACCCGATTCGATCAGTGCCCGCCTTCCCTAAAGTGGCAGTGTCACGGGCGATTGGAACTCGTCCGGACTTTTTCAAAAGGAAGCACTATGAAACACCGCTCCATGTGGATCGCCGCGATCGCGCTACTCAGCACGACTTCGATGGCGATGGCAAATTTCAGGCAAGGCGACAAAGAATTTACACTCAGCGGCTCCGGCGGCAATGACCGTGAATTCCGCGCAGGAAGCGTCAATGCCAACGGCAGCTTCGGGTACTTCGTGACCGACGGGTTCGAACTCACCGTCCGCCAGAGTGTCTCGTATTCCGACGGCGGCCAGGGCCAGAAGCAGATCTGGAACGGCAGCACGCGCGGCGGGGCCGACTACAACTTCGATCTCGGCCGCTGGCGCCCGTTCATCGGGGCGAACATCGGCTACGTGTACGGCCAAGGCGTCAGTGACACGTGGGAAGCCGCGCCTGAAGCCGGCGTGAAGTTCTTCGTGAACGACACCACGTTCATCTACACGCAGGTGGAATACCAGTTCTTCTTCCGCGACACCGGCGACGCGAACGACTCGTTCAAAGACGGCCAGTTCGTCTACAGCCTTGGCGTCGGCTTCCGCTTCTAAGCGGGAGCATCACCCGAGGTAGTCTTCGACGCGGCCCGCATCTGCGGGCCGCGTTTTTTTTCGCGCTGATTCAGGCGAATCGCGCCGCGCGTGAAGGCATGAACATGTGAGCCCACGGCCGGTGACGCCCCAGCCACGCGCGGAGAACATCGTCGTTTATCGCAAACTTAAACCTTCGCTGCTACCGGGTGATCGTGCGTATCGTGCGCGGGCAGGTAGTGCTCGAACCGCCGCTTGTCGACTGATTTAATGTACGCGTCTTCTGGATCGACGATGCCCTGCTTGAGCAGACGCTCGAGCCCTTCGTCCATCGTCTGCATCCCCTGGGCCTTACCGCTCTGGATGATGTTGATGATCGTTTCGACCTTTCCCTCGCGGATCATGTTGGATAGCGCCGGGCTGCCGAGCAGAATCTCGTTCACCGCGATCCGGCCCTTGCCGTTCTTGTGGCGGATGAGCTGCTGGGCGACGATCGCCTTGATCGATTCGCTCAGCATGATGCGGATCTGCTCCTGCTGGTCGGCTGGAAAGACGTCGATGATGCGGTCGATCGTCTTGGCCGCGCTGTTGGTGTGCAGCGTGCCGTACACCAGCGTGCCGGTGGCGGCGGCGGAGAGGGCGAGGCTGATGGTCGGCAAATCGCGCATTTCGCCGACGAGGACGACGTCTGCATCCTGGCGGAACACGCCGCGCAGGGCCGACGCGAAATCGATCGTGTGCTCGCCGATCTCGCGATGGGTGATGATCGATTTATCGTTGCGGTGGACGAATTCGATCGGGTCTTCGATCGTTACAATATGCCGCCGCTGGGTTTTGTTGATCAGATCGATGATGGCGGCCAGCGTGGTGCTCTTGCCGCTGCCGGTAGGCCCGGTGACCAGCACCAGTCCGCCGCGCAGCTCCGCCAGTTTCTTCAGCACCGGTGGCAGGTTGAGCTGTTCGATCGTAGCGATCTCGAACGGAATGATGCGGAACACCGCGCCGAACCCAGTGCGCTGGAAGAAGTAATTGACGCGATATCGCGCCTGCTCGCCGATGCCGTACGCGAAATCGAAATCCTTGTTCGTGATGTACCGCTCGCGCTGCTCCGGCGAGCAGATTTCAAACAGCCACTGCTTCACGGTCGCCTCATCCAGCACCGGATAATCTTCCACCGGCGTGACGGCCCCATGAATCCTGAACTTGGGCGGCTGCCCGACGACGATGTGCAGATCGGAGGCGTGGTTCTCCATCATGCGGAGCAGCAGGGCGTCGAGGTGAGGCATGAATCAGTGCAAAGGACTTAGGACTTAGGACTTAGTGAAGAAGTGCAGTCTCGTTTTCACCAAGTCCTAAGTCCTTAGTCCTAAGTCCTTTCTTTAATGAACTCCCGCCAAATCCCGTTCCATCTGGCCGTGGTTTTCTGATCGCGCGATCGCGTCGTCCTTGGAAATTTTTTGTTCCTTCACCAGCCGCAGGAGCGATTCGTCCATGAGATGCATCCCTTGCTTGTGGTGTGTCTGCATCATGCCGTGGAGCTGGAAGGCGCGGTTTTCGCGGATCAAGTTCGCGATCGCGCCGGTGTTGAACATGATTTCCGTCGCCAGGTGCACCGACTCGCCGTCGCGGCCGGGGATGAGGAACTGGCTGATCACGCCGCGCAGGCTTTCGCTGAACATCGCGCGGATCTGCCCCTGCTCGGCCGGCGGGAAGACGTCGATGACGCGGTTGATCGTGCGCGGCGCGTTGGGCGTGTGCAGCGTGCCGAAGACCAAATGCCCCGTCTCGGCGGCGGTGATGGCGAGGCTGACCGTTTCAAGATCGCGCATCTCGCCGACCATGATCACGTCGGGCGCCTCGCGCAAGCTGGCCCGCAGCGCGTTGGCGAAACTCTGCGTGTGCACGCCGACTTCGCGCTGGTTGACGTGCGCCTTTTTACTCGGGTGGACGAATTCGATCGGGTCTTCAATGGTAATGATGTGGTCGGCCCGCTGGGCGTTGATCAGGTCAATCAGCGCTGCGAGCGTGGTGGTTTTGCCGCTCCCCTTCGGCCCGGTGACGAGCACCACGCCCTGGCGGAACGAGGTGAATCGTCTACACGGTGCGGGAAGTTTCAGGTCGTCGAAATTCGGCACTTTGTCCGGGATCAGCCGAAACGTGCCGTCCACGCCGCGGTGCTGGCGGAGCACGTTGAGGCGGAATCGGCCGAGCCCGCGCCCGCCGTCGAAGGAGCAGTCGACGTCGTTGGTCTTTTCGAACTGCTCGCGATCCGCCGGCGAAAGCAGCGACTTCAGTGCCCGTTCCACCCGCTCCGGCGACAGCGGCGGCACGGCCAGCTCGTGCAGAAACGTCGCCTTCCGCAGCACCGGCACGGCCCCGGACTTGATGTGCAGGTCCGACGCGTTCAACTCGCGCGCGACGCGAAGGAGATCGAAGATCAGATCGCGATCATCGCCATCGAGCCGCACGTTGGCTTGAATCGGCGCGTACCGCGCGTCACCCGCGACTGATGAGGACGAAGCCGCCGGCCCTGCAGGCGCCGCCCGACCAGTCGGCGGAGTCGGATGCGCCGATTCAGCCGGCATACGCGACGGCGTGGCCCGCGGCGCTTCCGCCGCCGGCATCCGCGGCGGCACGGCCGGTGCCGCGTGCGCGTGATTCGCGTGACCATCGAGCGACGACCGATGCGCTTCTGCGTGCGCCGGCGCATGGCCCGTGCGCGCCTCGGCATGCGCCGCCGGCGCCGCCGGCGCTGCGGCCGACAGGTGCTGCTTCTGAAGGTTATGCTGATAAAGCGAGAGCAGCTTGTCGCCGACGGCCTCGGTGATCATTTCGCCGATCACCATCTTCGCGATGATGTTTTCCGGATCCGGCTCCTGCTCCATGAGCATGGCCAGATCTTCCTCGCTCGCCAGCTTGTTGTGGAGAATCAGAACCTTAAAAATGTTCTGCTGCGGGGTCATGGAATATCCTCGACCGCCTGATTCACGTCCCGTTCAATTCCGCCGAAGTGTGAGGCGTTAGTTTAATCCTGAGCCCGATTGTAATGCAATTAAAATCAAGCGTTTAAACAGCCGGTGGGGCCGTGGAAACACGTTCCGCCGGGCCGAATGGCGGGGCCCTTCCGCCGGTTCCAGAGGAGTTTTCCAGGCCGATTCGGCCACGCTTTAGCAACAAAGACGCTCGCCGGGCGTTTGTAGCAGGGCGGTGTAGACTATCCGTCGCTCGATCCACGTGTCCAGAATTGAACGACCGCGGCGGACAGTCAGTCATCAACGGAGGCTTTTGTGAACTTTTCGATCCTACAGCGTTGCGCCTTGGCCGGAACGTTTCTGCTCGCCGGCGCTGCGTTGCCCGCCTTCGCCGCCGACGTTGAGCCGCTCCCCACGCAGGCCGAGTTGCATAAGGATTTTGACGCCGGCATGTATCAGCCGCTGCTTGCGAAGTTGTCGCGCGTGCTGCAGCTCAAGGGCGAAGCCGCCCGGCCGTACGATCGCATCGATTTGGAAATGCTCAAGGGCAACACGCTGATCGAGATGAAGCAGCAGGTGTCAGCCATCACCGCGTTTGAAGATGCGGTGAAATCAACCACCGATCAAACCCCGCCGAAGCAGGCGGCTGAAGCGGTCGCGACGCGCGCGCTGCTGAAGAAGTCGCCGTCGCTCACGTACACGCCCAAGGGCTCGGCCGGCGTGAAGGGCACGCCGATCAGCTTGCTCGATCTGTCGCAACGGAAGGAGGCGTTCACCGCGCTCTTCACCGACGCCCACGCCGAAGTCGCCGCCAAAGCCAAGGCCGCCGCCAGCAGCAAATCGCTCGCGCCGATCATCGCCGGCATGAACAGCATCGCCGAGCTGCGCGCGATCGAAATGATGGCCACCGATTCCGACAAATCCAGCCAGGAACTGGTCGGCCAACTCGCCGCCCAGGCGGGCAAGCTGATGGAAGAGGCGGTGAAATCCAGTGAGGCGCGCGAGAAGGTGCTGAACGAAAACGCCAACAAGCTGATCGCCAATCCCGCCCCGCCGACCGCAGTGCCGGACCCGAAATCCAAAACCAAGGGACACCAGCAGCCCGTGCAGCCGACCGTCACGACGTATCACAAGGCAGGCCTGACCTCGAATTCGATGCGCGAGCTGAAGGACATTATCGACACCAACCAGAAGATCGAGTCCGCCAGCAAGGATTTCGAAGCCGTTTCGAAAGAGCACGCCGCGACCTTCAAAACCATCGCCACCGCCGCCGACAAAACCGCGAAAACCGCGTCGGACACGCTGTCGGCCGATTACGCAGGCAATTTCGCGAAGTAAGCCGGCCGGTGCAGCTCCGCTCCTAGAGCAGTTCACCTTCAGGTGTATCGTCATCCTGAGGTACTCCGAAGGATCTAGCCTCCCCGCGCAGTCGGCTAGATCCTTCGGAGTACCTCAGGATGACATGGATGAAAAATCGTGCGATACAAGTGAAAGTGAGACCCTCTAATGAGCCCCGTCGTAGAAGAATTGTTCGCGCGTGATCTTGTCGTCCTTGACGGTGTAGACAGCCACCTCTTCCAGCGCGATGCGCTTGCCGGTGGCCTTGGGGGTGACGTCCAGGGTGAAGAAGACAACGAACTGATCCGGATTCGCCCCGTTGAAGAACGGGCCGGCCACCGTCTCGCCGTTGAATGTTTTGTCGGAAACCCAGTCCTCTGATTTTTTAATCACCGGCCCCTGCCCGGCCGTCTCCTTGCCGTCGCCTTCTACGGAAACAATGTTCGGCGCGTACATGGTTTTCATCACGTCAAAGTTCTTGCCCTGCCGGCACAACTCCACGAATTTTTTCGCGACGGTTTGAACGCTCATGGCGGCTCCTTTCGAAGAAGGTCTCGTTCCCAGGATCCGAGTCGGATCCGTGCGGTTCGACAACGTTAGGCCGCCAATTCCGGCGAATCTATTGAAACCATTCGGGAAACGAAAAACCCGCAAGTGGCGAAACCCGTGGGCTTAAATACCCAGGCCGGCGAATATTCCGTCACAATCCGGCCGGCCCTGCTTGCGGGGCGAACTGGTTCGATTACCGTGATGCGTTGCTCCTCACCAACCTTCAGGAAAGGATTCCATGAATGTCATACGGATCGTCGCCCAAATCATCGTCGCACTGGGGATATTAAACGTGTGGGTGCTGCGCTACAGCAAGTCCACCGACTATCGCGGCGCCTCGGCTGGGAACATGCGCCAGGAGTTCGCCGCGTACGGTCTGCCGTTCTGGGCGATGTGTGTGATCGGCGGATTGAAAATCACTCTGGCGGTGCTGCTCATTGTGGGGATCTGGTTGCCGTCGCTGGTTGCGCCCGCCGCGATCGCGATGGCGGTGCTGATGACGGGGGCGATCGGCATGCACCTGAAAGTCGGGGATTCGCCGCGTAAATCGCTGCCTGCGGCGTGCATGCTCGTGCTGTCGATCCTTGCAGCGGTGCTGTAGCTATCGACCGCATCGCTCCGCGCACCACTCACCGCGCGACGGCTGCCCATATCAGATACGCATTGGCCAAGAGGTACGCCACCGCCGGCAGCATCTGCACTAACGAATCACCTATCCAGACCCGCACGCCGATCGCGATCGCCATCATCGCCCCCAGCCCCAGCGCCGCAGGCATCGCCAAGGGTGGATAGACCAGTGACAGCAGTTGCCCCGCCCCGCCCACGACCTGCAGCACCGCCAACGGCACGCGAATCCGTTTCAGCCCGTACCGCCCAAACTCCCGTCGCAACGGCGGCCAGAACAGGTACCCGATCCCAAAGAAGAGAAATGAAACGCCCGAAAAGAGAGTCAATGCGTTGATCAAGGATCGAGGAGTCTAGGGCGTCGCCAATGCCCCCGCCACCCAAATAGAAGAAGGCGACCCGTAAAAGGTCGCCTTCATGGATGCCCAGGACAGGACTTGAACCGCCTAAAAGATTGTAACACGTGCTGCCACAAGGGCTTTCGATCACTTTTTTGATGCTGTACCTGCAACTTCAACGAGCGTACCTGCAACTTCGATTAGAACAATTTTCGATGCGATGTTAGCTTCATGACCCATCCCAAACGGGTCGATGAAAATGACAACTTTCGCCGCGAAAACGATCACGATCACTCGCCAGAAACTCTATGAGCAAGTCTGGGCAACGCCAACCCACCTGCACGACAGTCGAATTGGCTGGACAAATTGTGGCGCATGGCCTTCGACTGCCTGAAAGATACAAGCAGACTAAACGTGAGAAGGGTCAGCTGGGCACACGAACAGGCTGCCCGACTTGATCCGCTGGTGCCGTCTCCGGCTTCAGTTCTCGACAAAGACGTCAAAGATCTAAAATAACCGGAGACGTTCCGAAAAAGGCGACAGCATGTTCGCGTGGGAGACCCGCACAGATCGCCAGAGTGATTTCGCTCGTAATTTGTTAAATGACAGTCGCTTAATCGTTTTTGTGGCCGTGAGTTTATTTTTAACGTCTTCCAATCATTTGTAATTGTTTACGTTAAAAATTGCATTTTATAATAGTTTTAATGGATTTTTGCCGATTTATAATCAAATATACAGAAGGATAATCGTTTTAAACGAAAGTGAGCAAGTTGAAGCCTGTCGGCTATGCCAAACTCGTTCAGCAATATGGCCTTGCCATCATTCCGAATTGGCACGAATCCGTCATAACGGGTGGTCCTGCATCTCGTGTGGAAGCCGCTGATGGGCACGTCCGCGAAGTATACCCTGCAGCCTATGACCCTGGCGATGACCTCGGAGCTCAACTCGAATTCGCCCTGAAGTACGACGGCACCAATCTGCTGATTCTTGCGAAACTGTTCGCCGTCGTATCTCAGAACGAATTGACGGCTTACGTTAAATCAAAACCGACCGGCAAATACGCCCGACGCGTCTGGTACCTATACGAGTTGTTGACCGGCCATCAACTTTCCATTGCGGACCTCAGCCAGGGCAACCACGTTGATCTTCTCGATGCCGACGAATATTACACGTCGCCCGCCCGCACCATCCAACGCCAACGGGTACGAGACAACCTTCTCGGCGATGCCAAGTTCTGCCCGACAATTCGCAGGACTCAGAAGCTGACGCAGTTTGAGCAATCAAACTTGGGCGAGCGATGCCGTCAGATCATGCAGGATTATCCGCTCGAACTCCTCAAGCGCGCATTGAGCTATCTGTACACGAAGGAATCAAAATCGTCATTCGAGATTGAGCACATCAAGCCTAGCGCCATGCGGACGGAACGGTTCGTCTCGCTTCTGCAACTGGCAGAGAAGGACGACTTCTTCCACAAGCAAGCTCTCATTGACCTGCAAAACCACATCGTCGATGAGCGATTTAAGGATCGCGACTACCGATCCAGCCAGAACTACGTCGGTGAATCGATCTCCTGGCAGAGCGAACGAGTACATTTCGTGTCCCCCAAGCCTGACGATCTGGCTGGGCTCATGAACGGCATGTTCGACTCCCATGATCGGATGGATGCTGGGGCTGTTCATCCCGTCATCCATGCCGCCGTCATTGCCTACGGCTTTGTCTTCATGCACCCGTTTGAGGATGGAAATGGGCGCATTCATCGATTCCTGATTCATAATATTCTTTCAAGGCGCGGCTTCACGCCGGCTGGAATCATGTTCCCGGTTTCGGCCGCGATGCTGAAGCGCATGGACATGTACGATGCATCACTCGAAGCCTTCTCCAAGCCATTGATGCCGCTCATCGAATATTCGTTGGACGATCAGGGCCGCATGGAAGTTAAGAACGATACCGCTGACATCTATCGCTACACTGACCTTACAACTCAAGCCGAAGCATTGTTCGTGTTTATTCGCGAGACGATCGAGGTGGAACTGGTCGAGGAATTGCGGTTCCTTGTCAACTACGACAGGACCAAGCGGGCAATCCAGGAAGTGGTGGATATGCCCGATCGGCTGATCAATTTGTTCATCCGATGCTGCTTGCAGAATCACGGGAGGTTATCGAAGCGCAAGCGTAGTGAACTCTTTACCATGCTGAAGGACGAAGAAATCACAAAGATGGAAGAGGCGGTTCAGAAAGCTTATCAGCCAGAATAAACCACCTGGGAGGTACAATCGATTTGCGTGAAAGCGGCGTGAAAACTTTGGCGCCGGACGCGCAACACAATTTTCCAGACCTCACGTGCGTGCGATAATCTAAAAAGTGTAAATGTCTTTTCCGAACAAAGGGAATTTGCGTGATTTACAATGATTACGTCTCGTTCATGAAAGCCGTGGTATTGCCTCGTAAATCTGCGCGGCCTGATGACATTCGTCTTGATGGCCACAGAACGGGCGGTAGCCGCGAGGTCGTCGGAAAATTCAAACACGCTGATAAGGTGTGGAAGGTTCATGCCGACACGCATTACGAACCGCTTTATCTCGCGCTCACCGCGGCATCGAAAGGTGAAGACCCTTTCATCGAAGAGGCCACGAAACGCGGTCGATGTTTATCGCTGAGTTCCGGACTCAGAACGGCCCAAACCACTTCGTTTAAGCATCTCTACATCTACGAGATATAGGCCGCCCGATTCAGCGTCACGTTAGTCCTTGAGAATTGCGTCCAGTGGTGAGAATTCAAGGTAGCGGCGATGGAATTCGGTGAGCACCTCTGCGATCGGCGGATCTGCTACCGCCAGGCCGCGCGACACCAGCGTTTCCAGCGGGAGCAAGACGATGCGATCTCGAAACGGTTCGGCCAGTCGGCTGCGAAGCGCGTTAACCGCGTCTCTGGCTTCCTTGTCTTCTTCAAGAGCGACGACGTAGTTAATCCACGTCGCAACGGCGTGCTTCCGCGCGTAGGCCAACGTCAACAGAAAATTGCGGGCGATCTGGTCGAATCCGATGGCGGCGCGATAGTGCTGATGACCTTCGGGCGTGAACAACCCCAATTCTTCTGCGAGGGTCCATTGCTTTGTCGTGTTCTTTGCCGGGTTCGTGCCAAGGTGGTCAGTATACTTGGTCTCGATGCTGGCCAAGCCTGCCCGGCCATCCACGTCGTGGAAAAGGATCGCGGCGTCAAAGGCGGTCTTGTCGCCGATGTAGTCGCCAGTGGGACGCGGAATCATTTCGACTTCCAGGCTCTCAACGGACTCGATGCGGGATTCCGAGAACATCGCGGCGACCGTACGTTGCGCGCCCATGCTCCCGCTATGGATGCCCGCACGAAGATCGCTGAAGAGATTGAAACACATCGGCTGGCTCGAAAGCATGTTGTTGAATAGCCGGTGTTCGTCGATCGTGAGGTCGCGGTTGCCGCGCTTCTCGGCCACTTTGCTGGTGGCGTAGGCGAACGCCTGTCTGGTGATAAAATTGGCGCCCGTCGTGCGGCCGTCCACTAATGCATTGCCGACGCAGCGGCCGCTCTTATTCCACGGTCCGCAGTCCTTTTGCTTCTGGATTTCAATCCTGTACCAGCTCTGAAGCAGGCGGCAGCGCCGCATGAATGGCGAATCGCTCTTGCATTGCGGGCCGAACCGGGTCTCGATTTCGAGCCATTTACTACGAGTCATTTCCCACCCGATTCCCGCAAATCCGTGACGGCGTTCTCCCGTCGACGCATCCATTCCCTTTGTTGTTCACGGTACAGATTATTCAACTGCTCAACCGCGCGACTCGTTTCCGCTTCATCGCCCGCCGATGCGAGCCTTCGCTGAAGCAGGCGGCAGACATTCGGCAAAGAAATCGACCGCCGGCGTTGCACGGAGATTCCCAGATCACGATGCGACCGGCCATCGCCCGCGGCGTGTCCGCTCGGGCGCTATGGCGGCCATTCGAAATGGATTCGCCGGCGATGTCATGGCGCTAGCGAGTGTTCGGTAGAACGTCGTCAGCCTACTCACGAAGGATTGTATGTGCGAGTCACCTGCGAAAGCTCAACAAGGAAATACCTGCGAGCCGCGATGCGAGGAGTTCACCGGAGGAAACGATGTGGGAAACGGCATGAACAGCGACGAATGCTACCCCCATCGAGTTGAGGACGTTTTAGACCCGACGATGACTTTCGACCCGAAGGTCGTAACGAGCGTGAAACGATTTTCGCGATCAAGACCTTGGCGAGGCACCGTGGCCGAGCGACAGAAGAAGTTCAGAAAGCTTCACGTTGAGTTAGCCAAAGCTTTAAGCGTCAACCCGCCTATCCTCATCTTTTCACGATCCGCACACGGCGATACCCGCGAAAGCTGCTACATCCTCAGCCAAGACACGATCATCCTGGTGGGTCTTTCCGTCGTCACCTTTCTGCACGAGTGGGGGCATCGACTCCACGGTCGAAGCGAGCGCGAGGCGTGTCGGTGGTCGATCAACTTATTCCGCGAATGCTTTCCCCGGAGTTTTGCTCGGTGCAGATTTGAAGGGCATATGCTGCGACGCGGCCGGCACGATGATCCATAGCATCAAATGGATTCGGTTTGCCGAACAACAATGCATTATAATCACCGCATGGGTGTCACGGACGGTAGCGTTGACGTAGATGAACTTATGGAAGATTTCTATTTGTTCATCGAAAAGTTCGAAGCGCGAGAGCACGCGCTGAAGGTGCTCGAAACTGGCGTAGTAGACCCTTTGGAAGACGAGAACGTGCGAAGACTCTGGCGCGACAAGCGCCCGCGATACATTCGGGAACTTCAGCAATCGGCGGATAGCCTATTGCTCGTCGCAAACAAGCTCATTGTTCTCGGCACTACATTGAAGGCGGACACCTCGTCCCTAGAAAAGCTGACGAAACAACTGGCATATCGCCCATACAACGAGAAACCGCCAATCCCGCCAACAGATAACGAAGTACAAGAGGCTATCGACTGTGCAGAACGCATTCGCGCAGCGTCTCACCTTTCCCCAACTCAAGTAGACGGTACGTCGTCACAGCCTGATAGTGTCGAGACTAAATTGGCGAAGTTGACGGAACGGCAGCGCGATTTTCTGAAGGCCGCGTTTCAGTTGAACGCGCTGGACGCGTCGAATCCGAAGTTAGGCAAGGAAATCCTACGTCAAGTCGATCCGCAGTTAGACCACAATAACTACAAGAAGCTGCTTTCATTGCTGACGAAAAGTGGGTATTTCCATACCGCCGCGCGTGGTTCCGGATATTACCTTTCAGAAATTGGGAAAAAGTGCGCATCGCGGCTTTGACACCATGCAAACGTCGGTCGTAAGCGGTTCCAAATGCCACCTTCACACCACCTCAACGCCACCGACAACGGTGCGGCCTGATGCTTTAATGGTTGTCGCACGAGTCGCATTAGTCGCGTGCGCGATAACCACCTATGGCATTCTTTCAAAAAATTAACACTTACGCGGAGATGCGTAAAATCACCTCTGCCTTCGCCATGCCAGATTCCCGTCTGGGGTTTGTCGTCGTCCTCGGCAATCCGGGGATCGGGAAGACCAACACCTTCCGCAAGTCGATGGCTGATGCGTTTGTCCTTGAGTGTAACGTTACGCCATTCGGACTCTATACCGAATTGTACGAAAATCGAAACACCGGCATCATCGTCTTGGACGACGTGGATACGCTGATGTCCACGGCGGTCGGGCTGAACCTGCTCAAGGCGCTCCTTCAAACTGACAGCACCAAGCGAGTGTCGTGGAACACCGCCGCCGCAGACAAGCTGGGTATTCCGCGATCCTTTACGACCAGCGCTCGGATGATGATGTTCGCGAACAAGCTCGGCGCCCATGGGAAAAACCTTGCTGCCGTGCTCGACCGTGGCCATCTCTATCGATTCATGCCCACCGCCGAAGAAGTCCATGCCGAAGTCGCCACATGGATGACCAAAAAAGAGATCAAGCGGACGATTCATCCGGACGTCTATGAGTTCATTGGGAAGAATCTGCGACGGATCGTGCGCCCTACCTTCCGGGACTATGTCCGAGCGTCCGAACAACTGGCAAGCGGCCTGGGGTGGAAGATCAACCTGACCGCGCGCTGGGACAAAGACCCCAAACTGACCGCCGCCGCCGAAATACTGCGTCTTGCCAATGAAGGCGATCCGACCCTGGCGACTTCGGAACAGCGCGCCGCACGGTTCGCCGCATGGGGACATGGCGTACGCAGTACATACATGCTCTATCAGGCGAAGGTGATGAAACTGCTGAATATTTCTAAGCCACCAAAGGCGCCGGCGCGCCGAGAATCGACCGGAACATCCATTGAAGAAGAGGCCGGTCAAAACATCGGACTTTCGGACCATTCCTCCTGCGACGGCATGTAGCAGAACACTCAATCGGCGGGTTTGCCAAGCATGCAGTCACAACTATGAAAAATCGAAGGCGATCAATCAGTCGGGCGGAACGGCGCAGTCGCAAGAATGCGAAACGTCTACAGGCATG
This sequence comes from Tepidisphaerales bacterium, assembly GCA_038329865.1. GTDB lineage: Bacteria > Planctomycetota > Phycisphaerae > Tepidisphaerales > Tepidisphaeraceae > JANMES01. Next base: position 90,301 of record JBBQNK010000012.1, read on the forward strand.
GCGTGAGGACCACCCGCATCCCACGCCGTACCACGAATGGCCAGAGAACGCACCCTGGTACCGAGATCGGGTCCAAACCGCATTGGGTCTACAGCCGCTCCCATCATGGGCGTGCGGACGCGCCCGGAAAGCCGTGTCGCTTACGGTCGAAGATCTGGCGGTCGGATACTGGGCCGTGCATTGCACGAGTGGAAAGGGAACGAGCGGTGGCCAACTGCGCTGCTGCTTCGAGGTCTGCCTCGATGTTGGGTGTCATCATTCGAAGGCTAAGATTATCTTTTCCACGCTTATGACTCTGGGATTGATTCAAAAAACCGCCAATTACTATGTGGGACGCAGGGGTAACGTCTACGAGGAAGTCGCTCCAGGAAAGACGGCCAAGCCTTTTGTCAGGAAGACCGCGCAATTGAACACGGAACAAACTTCACCAACTGCTCCGCCGGGTGACATGGATGATCCGTTCTACGGCGTTTCTTCGCGCGAAAATTCTCCCGATGATCTTTTCAGCATTCCACGGGATGGATCGAATATCGTCGATGAATAATGTTGGCGTGTAAGCGCGACGAGACATAATCGGGAATGGCGACATCACCGTGTCCACGTAAGCGATTTGCTTTTCGTTGACGAGGTGATTCGCAATGCAACTGTTACGCTACCCAGGGGGAAAAAGTAAAGCGTCCGTTCAGAAATTGGTCCGAGATCATTTTCCCGTTTCATTTAGGGAACATCGAGAGGCATTTACCGGCGGCGGTGGCCTTCTTCTCAATCGCCCCACCGGTACGGCCTGTTGGGCAAATGACATCAATCCGGCGCTCATGTCCGTCTACACGGCGCTGCGAGATACGCCGGACAGCTTCATCAAGTCGTGCCGGGCCATCACGCCGGCGATGGCAGATGAAGAGATGATCACGACGAAACTCGGCAGCAAGTATCCGAAACGGATGCACGACCTATTCTGGCAGACGGCCCAGGACGATTCGATGGACCCTGCGCTTCGGTACTTCACGCTGAACCGCCTGGGCTGGAACGGACGGGTCATCTTGGAACCGAATCGTCGGAAACGGATGTACTTCTCGAACCCAACCGGCTGGAACATCGTGAAGGGCGACAGGTTGGAGAAGGCCGCTGCCGTACTCGCGGGAGCGCGTATCAGTTGCGGAGATTTTGAGCCCCTATTCACTGAGCCCGGCGAAGATGTATTGGTCTTCGCTGATCCGCCGTACGTTCGTGATTCGGAATTGAATCAGTCGGCCAAGCTCTATGAATTTGGTTTTTCGTTGGACGATCACCACCGTTTGCGCGACGTAGCCTTTGGTTCCGATCACGCGGTCTGTCTGACATACGACGACCACCCCTTGGTGCGGGAACTGTATCGGGGATGGCGCATCCATCAAGTCTCCTGGCACTACTGCGGCACCGTCACGAATCGCCGGCGCGGCCACGAGTTGATCATTACGAACTATCCCGTCCGCGCTGACGCGCAGATGGTAGCCGCCTAGATCCAAAGCTGAATGGCGTGGCGATGACGGCTGAAGATGAATCGAACAGAGCGGTCTACACGCATGTGCGTGAGCCGCAACAGCAATCAAGAAAGGAAAGATTAGTATGGCACGTTTTGAATTTACCATGTGGCAGGGCGAGAGTGGTCGGCTTTATTTGACGATGAAGCCTTCGAGTATCGTCGGAGAGAGCTATGTATACGACGCTCTGACGGGCGAAAAACTGGCAGAGCATCTCTACCTCGATCAACTGGAAGGGACACCGCCTACTCCCCACGAATCAGATCCGTGGGTACGAGAGGTGCCTTTGGAAGAATGGCCGGCGAAGACAAAGGCTTGGGTGGGTAGCGCCACCGATGGATCGGCCCTCTACGTCAGCCGTCCGCTTCCTGGCGGCGGCTGGGAGGATTTGTGGCTCGGGGCGAAGTGCGAGGTCGTGGCTCGGACGGAGTGGGGAAATAGTTCGGCGGACTCGACGCTTCACGCGCTGGAAATGGACCGACACAAAGAAGAGGCAAAACGGCAATGCAAGGTCGAGGATATTCCATTTTAATTTCGATTCATTCGAAGGAATGCGTTCTGAAACGCCGTATAAAACGTGGGCGACACACGAGACAAAAATAAACTGGAAAACTTCGTTCCAGCCGGCCCCGCCGTGTGTCGCCCAACACTCACGATGCGGGGCTTTTTGTTGGGAGACGGAATGAAATACAACACGCTCGTGAACCGCTATGCGAAATGGCTATTTGAACTTATTGACCGCCGCGACTGCGGGATCCGAGTAAACGGCACGCCCAGGTCGCTCAATACGAACTACCATCTCGATAACTGGCGTGAACTGCCTTATCCGCCCATGAGGATCACTCGGACCCATCTGGACAACCACGTGCGGGAAACGGACACGTTCTATTACCGTTCCAATCGGGCATCAGGCTACGCACTGCTGATGTTCGACATCGACGCCCACGCCGGCCAAGCTGACGCCCGTCAACTAGCTGACTGGGTGATCGACACCTATCTGCCTGGTGCGTACTCGGAACCGTCCACGGGCCGTCGCGGGGTCCATATCTACACGGTCATGAGAATCGGCACCTGTGTCAGGCGTAATGCCAATACATATTTTGGTGGAGTAAGCGACGCCCTGAAGCGTCTGGTGGCCACACAGGGGTACCAGGCGACCTTCTGTGGCATCTACGGGACGTTCACCACGACGAAGGGAACGGGAGATCATAAATCCGTCGATAAACGTGGCGCACTGGGAAAGATACCCCGCATACAGGACCTAGCTGGACTCGACCGCCTTATCTGGTCTCCCGTCTATCTCAACTTTGACCACATTATTCGGGATTCCATCAAGCTCTCGATTGGTCCAACTAACTCGACTGATTCGGTCATTTCAGACGGGAAGCCTCTATCTGTGGGTTCTGGTAGTGATAGCAGTATTTATATGGGTAGGACAACTAGTCCTGAACCGTCTATATCTAATGCCAATGATGGTCCAAAGAGGCGGGCCACGTGTGTACGTGAAAATATGCTCAAGAACCCCACCCAATTGTTTATTGGCGCGTTCGCAGGTGATAACTCTGTTCGCCACTTGGTTGATCTCGTCGTCTTCGTAGTTCATGTCCTGAAGGAGTTTTCGAGGGTAGATGTGATGGTCATTGACGTTACTGGAAGAGAACGGTTGGCCAGAGTACAAATCGAATTTTTCGTTTTTATTCGGTAAGCAAACTATCGCTCGGTATACGGCATCAGCGCCGCTTTTTGTCCGCCCGATAAGGCGCTCGATTTCCTCTAGGGACATCCGAACCGTAAATCTGCTGGGCGTTCTTTTACTGCGGGGCTCGACCCACTCTTTCAGCACTCGGTAATCGCTGCGAATTACAGCGTTTGTACCCGCCTTATAGCGATGGTTGATCACGGACGCCCAGTACCACTTTTTCAGTTTTGTATTGATGCGTTTTTGGGTATCAGGACTGTACCGCTTCACTTCTTGTACGTAGTGGCGGATGGCCGCGTACGTCACGACCATGGGCGCGAAAGGTAGGTACCTTTTGTTCATCACTCCGAAATGAGACTCGAAATCACTCAGTGCTATGTTGATGTACTTACTGCTTTGATACCAATCACGGTTGAAATTCGCGATTTCGAAGACAGATTTTCTGGTATAGCGTGAGCGGATACCGCGGATTCCCCGACTTCCGACTTCAGCGGTGTCGTCGTTAATTAGTAGCATTAGCTTAAGAATATACGTGGGGTCTATGCCGTACTCCTTAATCTTTCCCTTGTTTACCTCTCGCCAGAGATCTTTCATCGTGATCGGATATAGCCTGCCCGCGGCGAGCTCGAACTCCGTTAGCCCGGTGCCCTCGTCGTTTATCAAAGCGAAGACGTTGCTGTGCTGGCGTTCTGTCAGTTTGTACTTCAAGGTCTCTACTGGAACCGTGTAAGTGTCCAGTTGTTTGCGCACGTCACGAACATTTTGGCTATACGTCCGCCGCATTCGTGGCGGAAAGTCTTTGAGCCATTCAGCTTCTTTATGCTTGAATATCACGCTTAGCGGGAGACGCTTGCTCTCAAGTAGATTCTTTTTGTCATGCTCAAGGGGCTCGTCGTTGCGGCGGGATTCGATAAAAGTCAGTGCGTCGACCTCCTCACATCTTAGGATGTCCTCTAATTTGACATCTACTCTGAAATAGAAGCGGTAGTGATGTTGAAGGTGGACGTACTGGCTATCCGGTCGTGTGGGCGGCCTAAGCGCGAAAAGGAGAGACTTCAATCTTTGCTGGCCATCGATCACATAGAAAGTCGGGTTGAAATCGTAGTTGCCATCCAGGAATGGTTCAGCTCCTAGATTTGGGTTGCCCTTCTTCGTCAGGAGCATCAGGGTACCGATTGGATAATGCCTTACAACACTTTCGATCAATTTGGCGATCTGCTTCGGGTTCCAAACGAATTGCCGTTGGAAACTCGGTAGGCAAAGTTTATTCGTGGTGACCATCTCCAGGAGATGGTCGACGCCCTTCGAACTGGTGGCCTTTGTTCTGGTATTCATAGGGTTACAATCTGCTGTTGAAGTCCAAGCGTAGAAGATGCTGCTAGGGCGGTCAATCGTTAAGTTCCCCGGGCCACTTCTGAAAGTCCCAAATTTGAGCGGTTCGGTTCGTTCTCCCGCCGCGCTAGGTGCCGATTTTTTTATGAAAGCCGCCGGTCGTGGACTCGGTGGTTTCTAGCCCGGTCTTCCTCATGAAAATCGATCCGCCGTTGCTGACGAACTCGCGGATGTCGTCATTGAAATGGATGACGGCGTCCGCCCGGGTGACGGCAGAGTTTCAATGGGTGGGGCCAAAAAGGCGGGAAGTTGTAGAACGATTGGGCGTTGTATTGCATGGTCTGAAACAGTCGCCGAGTTGTTGATTTCTGAAGTACGGTAGGTGACGCTATGGTCGGCGCGTCAAATGTGGAAGGACAAAGTTGCTAGGGGGGGATTCCTTCGTAGAGAGCACGCCATCTGCGATTAACTTCTCGCGGAAAGTCTTAAGCGCCTTCGTCAGCAGCGAGTAATCCTCGAGAATGTATGGGGTATCTGCCGCGCCAAGGGCATTTGCCTTGTATTGATGCATGGCGTCTGTTCCTGAGAGTGCCTTGATCTGACTTGCTCCGATTTTACGAAATTGCTTAAGGCTGAATTGACCGTTCAAACGGCGCTCGCGAATCACCCCTTCAAGGATCCATGCGACCGTCTTAACGCTGTACGGGGTGCCGAGCTTGCTCAAAAAGTACGTGCCGAATGGGTGCTCGTGGCGAGCACGGAACTTCGCCATCAGTCGCTGCGTTTCCGGCCAAATATAAACCGTGGTGGTGAACATGTTTTGATGCAGAGTGCGTTCCCGCTGCTTTGTGATGAACATCTCGCCGGATTTATAAGGGTTGCCCTCGAAATCAGTGATGTGCTCGAAACGGAGACGGGCAATATCAATCTGGTAGTAGCCACAGTTCAGGCAGAGCAGGGACAGCAAACGCACACGTTCGTTGTCGTGCCGGAGAAAGGTGCCCAGAAGGTCTACGTTGTACCTCACGATCTTCGTGGGCCGAGTGATTTTGACGGTGAAGATGTCGTCGAATTTTCGGGGCTTGGGGATGTCGAAATGATTGATCATCTGCTGGAATGCGCGGGTGTAGTTTCTGGCCGTACGTTCCGATTTCACAACCATGGGATTGCACCAGAATTTCACGAACGTGTCGTAGTCAGCGACCTTGAGGTCGCCAAGGCGTTTGTTCACGTCGATGGGGCGTTCTTTGCGGTCATACGTCTTATTCAGCGCCAAACCCAGCGTGAGGCTCTGAACGTATTTCGTGTACGTGTTTTTGTTGATGCCCTTGCCGGCCATGAGGCCGATCCGCTTCTTCTGATGTTCCACATAGACGGCGTAAGCCTGCCGGATCGTCATGTTGAGCGCCTGCAAGGATTCGGGTGAAACCTGCTGCGTCGACATGTTGATTTGCACGGACCGAGCGGGTGCCGCCGAGTTGGATGCGCGAGCGTTGCGAACGACCTGGCGGTTGGGCCAGACAGGCTTGAACCTCGGGAGTGGCGGCAAGCCGGCGACTTGGCGGCTTGCCTGCGTGGCATCATATTCCCGGCGTAGGACGACCGCGGTCCCTTCCCAGTCGGCTTTGATTGACCGGAAGCGGGGGATGTGAGCGTTGCGGTCACTCATTCCGCCGAGGTAATGAGTGGTACGCACGCGTTTCCGGGTGGTCGTCCCGTCGCCGGCGACCTCGCACACTTCGTGATAGCCGATTTCCGCAATGAACTGTTGGCTCGGCTCGTGGAATCGAATTCCTGTCTCGTAGCTCTTTTTCTGGACAATCTCTGCGATGATTGGCATCGTGCTGCTCCTCAAATTGAGGCGGCACCATACCGCGGATAAAACCCACTTTGGGGAAAAAGGCGATGAATTTTCCGCGTGATTTTTGACGCCGCCGCCAATCGGTTTACCTGCAACTTCGTGGGGCGTACCTGCAACTTTGAGGCGACGATTTAGGTGCGTTGGAAATGAGCCTGAGCGCGACGCATCGTTTGGCGTAAATTGCGTCCCGCAAGCCGCTTATGAGAGGACGAAAAGGAAAAGGCGACCTCGTTAAAGGTCGCCTTCTTTAGTGCCCAGGACAGGGATCGAACAACAAGCGATTCTACCGAGAAATCAAGCGATTCCGCAAATGGCGCTGCAAAAAGCGCTGCAATCGATCCGGAATTAGCCGGTCTCGTGGCAAATTGGTCCTCTTTATCGGCGACAATCAGATCGGCGATCCTTGCCATTGCGCA
>JBBQNK010000013.1:0-94444 GCA_038329865.1 Tepidisphaerales bacterium
TCCAGAGCTCGAAGGGTCAAAATCGCTTGTTCGGCGGCAAGACGTTCACGCAAAGAAAGTCGAGAAAGATTCACGAGTGGCCTCCATGCCGCGGTTATCAGCACATTATACAAAATCTACCCGGCGGGCGCGCTACACCCCTCAGCACTCAGCACTACGCTTTCCCCTAGCCTTTCCGGAAAAGCGCTTGTAGAATTACTTTGTCCGGAGCAATGGAGGGTCAGATGACTTGCCATGCCGAGACTAGGCGGGCTGCTACATCGGGCACCCAACTTAATGCAGGGTTCAGGATTGACTATGAACCTCGATCGGTCTGTCGCTCTATCCGCAGGTAGTGTCGGAATGGCACCCGCCCTTTCGGCCAACGTTCTTGTTCTCAATAAATTTTACCAGGCCATCCGGGTCATTAACGTCAAGCGGGCGTTCTCGCTTCTGTGTCGTGAATTGGCGGAAGTCATTCACATTGAAACCGACACGGCCGGCAAGGCGCAGTGGCAGAACCTGGATTTCGCCGAGTGGCAGGAACTCTCCACGCTGAAGAAAGAATTTCAGCCGGACGGGTTCGACTGGATCCACACCGTGCGATTCCAGATCGCCGTGCCGCGGATCATCCGGCTGCTGGGTTATGACAAACTCCCCCGGCAGGACGTGAAGTTCAACCGGCGGAACATCTACGCCCGCGACAGCAGCAAGTGCCAGTACTGCGGCAAGAAATTCCCGACGACGGAACTGTCGCTCGACCACGTAGTGCCCAAAAGCCAGGGCGGCCGCGCGAGCTGGGACAACATCGTCTGCTGCTGCGTGAAGTGCAACGTGAAAAAAGGCGGCCGCACGCCGGACCAGGCGCACATGCACTTGATCACCAAGCCGGTGAAGCCGAAGCGTTCGCCGGTGATCAACATTCGCCTGGCGGACGAGCGTTACCAGAGCTGGAAGCAGTTTTTGGATAACGCGTACTGGACGGTCGAGCTGAAGTGATTCCTCCGCGCGAATCGAAAGCGGTGGCCGGTCGCGAGCAGCCGCGCCAAAATTCTCTTACGCAATTGAATAAAGCATCTGCCCAGCAGTTACCGGCGGGTGTGCTGGCGATCGTCACGCTGCTGCTGCTGGCGGGCGTGATGTATTTCGTGGTGCTCTCGATCAGCACCGGCCACTACCACGTCGGCTGCCTGCAGGCGAGTTTGGTGGTCATCGCGATGTGCGGCGGCGCGGTGGCGATTCGACCGGGCGGGCGATTGCGATCGTACGCGCTGCTGGCGCCGATCGTGCTTCTGCTTCTGCTGATTCAGAGTTTGCTGGCGTGCTGGATTCCGTCAGGGCTGATGGAGAGCACGCCGGAGGAAGAATTTCGATTCGCCGGCGTGGCCGCGGTGATCACAGCGCTGGCGATCGTCGGCTGCATCATTCTCAATCGCCGGCACCGGCGAAAGGCGATGCTGGCTATCCTGCTGACGACGACGGCCGGCCTGTTCGGGCTCAACGCGTGGATGCAGAGCGCCCGCCCGCCGGCGATGGACGTGTGGTTCTTCCATCACGACGCTGACGCCGCGCTCGTGCACGGCGAAAACCCTTACGCGATCACCTACCTCAACACGCTGAATTACGACGGGCTCGATGATTCGCCGTACTACTCGCTGGAGGTGCAAAAGAACGGCCGGCTGCTGTTCGGCTATCCGTATCCGCCGCTCTGCTTGTTGATGGTGCTGCCGGGCGAACTGCTCTTTCATGACGCGCGATTTGCCTTGGTCGCGTGTTACCTGGCGGCGGCGGTGCTGATCGCATTGATGGATCGCGGGAGCGGCGTGGCAATTTGTGCGGGCGCGAGTTTGATGCTTTCGCCGTGCGCGTACGCCGTCTATCGCGCGGCTTGGACCGAGCCGGAGATGATGCTGCTGCTCGCATGGATCGCGTGGTGCGGGCTGCGAAAATCGCCGTGGCTGCCGGTGGCGCTGGGATTGTTTTTGGCCGTGAAGCAGTACTGCCCGATCTTCGCGCCGCTGGTTTTTCTGCTCCTGCCGCGGCCGATGGAGTGGCGAACGTCGGCGCGTTTTTTGGCGATCATCGCCATCACGGCGTGTGTGATCACGCTGCCGCTGGCGCTATGGGATTGGAGGGCGTTTTGGAACAGCACGGTTCACATCCAGATGATCCAGCCGTTCCGGTACGACTCGTTCAGCTTCCTGGCGATGTACGCCAACTCACTCCCGCAGGGGAGTGCGCCACCGCAGTCGTGGATCGCATTTGTCGCCGCGATGGCAGTGGAATTGGTGCTGCTGTCGAAACTGCCGCGCAACATCGCCGGTTTCACGCTCGGCGTGGGCGTGACGATGATGGCGTTTTTGTTCCTCAACCGGCAGTCGTTTTTGAACTACCACACGTTCGGCGCGGCCGCGCTGCTGATCGCCGCAGCGACGTTCGAACGGCAGTACGCTCGCGCAGCGCAAGTCGAACGCCAGTAAGAATTGCGGCGAAATACGGAAACGAAAGTGATTTGATCGACGGCGATTCGACAGCGATTCGATGGAGACTCAACGAAATCATTTCTCCAGCGCGGCCTCGCTCCCGCGCCACAAATACCAAGTCGCCACCGTCCGCCACGGCCGCCACGGCTCGCCGAGCGGGAGGAGGATTTTTGGCTTGGGTCGTTCGGGCAGGCCGTACGCACGATGCACCGCTGCCTGCAGGCCGATGTCGTCGATGGGGAAAACGTCCGGGCGATTGAGCACGAACATGAGGAACATTTCCGCCGTCCAGCGCCCGATGCCGTGAACCGCCGTGAGCGATTCGGTGATCTCGGCATCGCTCATGGAGTGGAGCTTGCGGATGGGGATTTTGTTTTCGAGAAAATGCTGTGAGAGGTCGATCAGGTACGCCCGCTTCTGGCGACTGATGCCGCAGGAGCGGATGAGCTCCTCGTCGCCCTTGAGGAATTTCAGTGTGAGCTTCGGCGTCGGCGTTTTTCGCGGGAAATGTGCCCGGAATTTCTTGAACAAGCTGGAGGCGGCCGCCATGCTGATCTGCTGGTTGAAGATCGACGTGCAGAGCACGATGAAATAATCCTTGCGCGGCGCGATCGTGCACGCGCCGACTTTTTTGATGATGGCTTTCATCGTCGGGTCGACCTTGGAAAGATGTTTGATCGCCGCCGACCAGTCGGGCGGCGGGCCATCGCTGCGGTTCCACATGGTGACCTATTGTAGGACGGATTTCTCTTCACCGGCGTGGCTCGCTTCAGCGGGCCACCAACTCTGCGGATTTTCCAAGGCCCGCTGAAGCGAGCCACGCCAATGAAGACGAGCAAAACTGACTCACGCAGTGGTCAGCGAAAGCGAAAGCTGCTGAAACACCAGCGAGGTGTTCACGTTGCTATCGAGATACCCCTCCGCTCGCACGATCGATTCGATCGCCCCGCACAATCGGTCGGCGTTCGCAGAATCGGCCGTCGCGAGGTTCGCCCGGCAGCGATCCGCGGCGATCTTAAGATACAGGCCGAGCCCTTCGCGCGTCGCCTGATCCTTGCTGGCCAGCTCGTCGCGATCGAGCTGTTTGGCGGCGTAATCCTCCGCGGATTTCTTGAACCATGCGGGGAGATCGCCGGCGATCTCTCGCCCGGCGAGGATCGAGTCGATCATGCTCACCAGCTCGCGGGCCGGCCCGACGACGCCGTCTTCGATCCACTTGAGCGCAACGCCGAGCGACCCGTCCGCCAGCGCCGCGGCGTCTCGAGCGACGGCCGGCTCGATCTTGCGGGCGGTGAGTTGTTCGGCAACCGCCTCGCGATCGAGCGGCGCGAACCGAATCATCTGGCAGCGGCTGCGAATCGTCGGCAGCAGCCAACCCGGGGCGTCGGTGATGAGAATGATCAGCGTCCGCCCGGCCGGCTCTTCGAGCGTTTTGAGCATCGAGTTCTGCGCCGGCGCTTCCATCAGGTCGGCCTGCTCGATCACGAAGACTTTGCCGATGCCCATGATCGATTTGTTCGCCGCTTTGGCGATCAGCTCGGGCCGAATGACGTTGATCGACAGCGACGTGCCCTTGCTCTTTCCCGTCTTGTCGTAAAGGCGAATGAGCTCTTTGTAGATGGCATGAAAATCCGGATGCGTGCCCGCCGCCATCACGCGGCAGCTGTCGCACTTGCCGCACGGCTCGGCCTTCTTCGGCTTTTCGCAGAGAAACAGCGTGGCGAGCGCGCGGGCCGTAGTGCCCTTCCCCACGCCCGCCGGCCCGGCAAAAATCATCCCGTGCGGCAGGCGATCCGCGAGATACGCGCGGCGAAGAAAATCAATGGCGACGTGCTGGCCGAAGATGTCGGAGAGATTAGTTGGCATCATTTGTCCCTCTCCCGGTATCCCGGGAGAGGGTAGGGTGAGGGTTCTGTCTCGATTCTTCAAGGATCGTGCGGAGGACAACGCGTACGTCCTTCAAGGCCTCCGCATTTGAAACACGAACGACACGAATGCCGCGCGTATTTAACAATCTTGTTCGCCGTTCATCATAGGCTTCGTCTTCCGGATTGCCGTGTTGCGAACCATCTAACTCCACAGCAAGCTTCGTTTCCACGCAATAAAAATCCACGATGAATCCATCGATCGACACTTGCCTTCGGAACTTCATACCGGCGAGTTTTCGATTTCGCAGTTCGGACCACAGGAGTCCTTCGGCGTCGGTTTGGTTGTGGCGCATCACTCGGGCGAATCCTTTTCGCTGCCAAGATGGATCGCGACCGGATGCCATTTGAGTATCGCGGCAGAACCCTCACCCTACCCTCTCCCGGAATACCGGGAGAGGGACGGAGTCACGTTACCGAGCCGATCGCGGCCCACACGTCGGCATGCACTACATCCTTCTCCCGATCCGCCGACACCACCTTCACTTTCGCCGGATCGGCCTTGGCCTGTGAGAGGTAATTCTCCCGCACCTGCCGGTGGTATTCGATCGGGCGCTGCTCGATGCGGTCCTTCGCCCGTGTCACTCGCGCGATCGATCGCTCGGCGGGCATGTCCAAAATGATCGTCAGATCCGGCCAGCGGCCCTTGATGGCGATTTGCGCTACCGCCCGGATTTCGTCCGCCGTCAGTCCGTCGCCGCCGAGTTGGTACGCTAGCGTGCTGCTGACGAAGCGGTCGCAGATCACGACCTTTCCTTCCGCCAGCGCGGGCAGGATCGTTTCGCTCATCATCTGCGCTCTAGCCGACATGTAGAGCAGCATTTCGCAGCGCATGGCCATCTCGTCGTGATCGGGATTGAGCAGGATCGCGCGAATGAGCTCACCGATGCGCGTCGTTCCGGGGTCGCGGACGACAATGACCTTCGCGCCGCCCGCTTCCAGCCGGGCCTTGAGGAGTTGCGTCTGCGTGCTTTTGCCGCACCCTTCGCCGCCGTCGAACGCGATGAATTTTCCGTGGAGTTGAGTCATGCGGGAGGAGATTGTGGATTGTCGGGCGTGGAATGTCGAGCGGTCGAAACCGCTTTCCGGCCCAGGGCATTTCGGAGTCGACAATCAACAATCAATCAGTGTACATTGAACGCAATGAGCATCGAAATCGAAGGGCTTAAATCGCGGTTCAGCAAAACATTCGGCGCCGGCGGACGCGTACACGTGGTGCGGGCGCCGGGGCGCGTGAACCTGATCGGCGAGCACACGGATTACAACGACGGCTTCGTTTTCCCGATGGCGATCGAGCCGCAGGTGCTCTTCGCCTGTCGGGCCCGCGACGACGGGCGTATCCGCATCGCCTCCACGTACAAGCGCGGCGAGATCGCGGAATTTTCCATCGTCGAACACCTCGCACCCGGCAACCCGCGATGGGCCAACTACAGCAAAGGCGTGGCCGCGGGATTGATGGCGGCGGGCATTCCGCTCGTGGGGATGGACGCGCTGATCGACAACACGCTCCCCGCCGGCGGCGGGCTTTCAAGCAGCGCGGCGATTGAAGTCGGCACCGCCCGCGCGCTGCTGGCGCTGGCGGGCAACGAGATGGACGCGATGCGCATCGCCCTGATCGCGCAGAAGGCCGAGCACGATTTCGCCAACGTGCCGTGCGGCATCATGGATCAGACGATCGTCGCCAAAGGCCAGGCCGGCCACGCCATGCTGCTGGATTGCCGCGATCTTTCCACGCGGTTTATTCCGCTCGACGCGAATGAGCTTCGCGTGGTCATCGTCAACAGCATGGTGAAGCACGAGCTTTCCGGCGGCGAGTACCGCCAACGCCGCGAACAGTGCGAAGCCGGCGTGGCGTATTTTCAAAAGCATTACCCCGGGAGAAATGTCAAAGCGCTGCGCGACGTGACAATGCTGCAAGTCGAAAACGCCGGCCGCGAAGGGAAGATTGATAGCGTCGTCTTCCGCCGCTGCCGTCACGTGGTGGGCGAGAACGCGCGGGCCACGCAGTTCGCCGATCTGCTCGTCCAACAGAAGTATGAAGACGCCGGGCAGTTGATGGTGCAGAGCCACAACTCGCTTCGCGACGACTACGAGGTGAGCGTGCCGGAGCTGGATTTCCTGGTGGAATCGGCAATGAAAATCAAAGGCGTGTACGGCAGCCGAATGACCGGCGGCGGGTTCGGCGGATGCACTGTCTCGCTGGTTCAGCCGCGGGCGGTGGAATTGTTCACGAACGAAATCGCCGCGGCTTATTCGAAGCAGTATCGTACAAACGCCGGCATTTTCGCCACCACGGCGACCGACGGCGCGAGCGTGATCGAGTAAACCCGCAAGGGAGATTTGCCATGGACCTGATCTGGGACATCTATCTGCAAGGCCAGGTAAACAACGCCAGCTCGGCCGCCAACGAGGCGAACCAGAAGGCCAACAATCAGGCGATGCACATTCGCCAGCTCGAGCAGTCGATCGACCGGCTGCTCCTGATCAACATGGCGATGTGGGACCTGATCAAGTCCCGCACGGGACTGATGGAGTCGGACCTGCTCCGGCAAATGCAGATCGTCGATCTCCGCGATGGTGTTGCCGACGGCCGCGTCACACCGACAACCACGCCGTGCCCCAAGTGCAATCGCCCGAACTCGTCGCGGCAGAAGCAGTGCCTGTATTGCGGCCAGCCGCTTCACACCGGCCCGTTCGGGGGCGTGCGATAATGGCGACGGCGATCATGCGGGAAATCCTCCTCAAGCTCTGCCGGCGCGAAGACCTCTCGCGCGGCGAAGCGCGCGACGCGTTTCTGCACATCATGTCCGGCGATGCGACCGAGGCGCAAATCGGCGGCCTGCTCGTGGGCCTCGCGGCCAAGGGGTCGACCGTCGAAGAACTCGTCGGCGCCGCGTCGGTCATGCGCGAGAAGGCGCTGCCCGTGCCGGCGGACGGAATCATCGTCGACACCTGCGGCACCGGCGGCGACGTGCGGCACACGTTCAACATCTCCACCACCGCCGCCATCATCACCGCCGCTGCCGGCGTGAAAGTCGCCAAGCACGGCAACCGTTCCGCGAGCAGCAAGTCCGGATCGGCCGACGTGCTCGAAGCGCTCGGCGTGAAGCTGGAAGTGTCTTCCGAAACACTCGCCGCGTGCCTCGATCAGGCGAACATCGGCTTCGCGTACGCGCGCTCGCACCACCCCGCGATGCGGTTCGTGGCTGAGGCGCGATCGACGTTGGGCATTCCCACGATTTTCAATCTGCTCGGCCCACTGACGAACCCCGCCAAGGCGCGGCACCAACTACTCGGCGTGTTCGCGGCGGAGCTGACGGAGAAGCTCGCGAACGTTCTGCGCGAGCTCGGCAGTCATCGCGCGTGGGTCGTCCATGCTAGCGACGGGCTCGATGAACTTTCGACGATCAGCGAGACGCGCATCAGCGAACTTTCCGACGGCCAGGTGAAAACCTGGTCGCTCGATGCGACGCTGCTCGGATTGCCGAAGGCGAAGCTGGAAGACCTGCAGGTTGAAACGGCCGAAGAATCCGCCGCCGCCATTCGCGGCATCTTCGCCGGAACCAAAGGCCCGAAGCGCGACGTTGCTTTGCTCAACGCCGCTGCCGCACTCGTGGTGGCCGAGCGGTGCGATGAGTTGCAGGAAGGCCTGGAACTTGCCGCCAAAGCGATCGACTCCGGCGCGGCGGCGAAGACTCTGCAGTCACTCGTGCGCATCAGCAACGCGCTAATTCCAAAGTGAGACGTCGCCAAGTCTCCGCGAAGGCGCAAGCGAGCAGGCCAACCCTAATGGCACGGCGAATTCGCTTGCGCCTTCGCGGAAGAATGCAGTGTTACGGGCAACGCCCACAGGTAAACCGCGTTTCCTTCGACCGATTCTCAAAACCGTCGCGGTTTATAGTCAATTCTTCATATCCAACCGGGCCAAACAGTATAAAATTACGGCATGAAGCATGCGTGGGGAATTTTCCTGTCGCTGGTGTTTTGTGCCGTATCGATCGGCGCCGCTGCCAATGCGCAGTCATCCACTCCGTCGACTTCGCCCGCGAATCATAAGGCCGTCGTCATCGTCATCAGCGGCGAGATCAACGACTACACGCGCGACACGCTCGAAAAGCGCCTTGGCCACGCCCGACAGCTCGGGGCCGACACGGTCATTCTCCAACTCGATACTTACGGCGGCGCGGTGACGTCGGGACTGGAGATGTCGGCATTGATCAAGCGGACGAGCAATCTGCACGTGATCGCATTTGTCCCGGAGAAGGCCATCTCCGCCGGCGCGATGATCGCGCTGGCGTGCGACGAAATCGTCATGGCCCCGGCCGCCAAGCTGGGCGATTCAGCGCCGATCTCAATCTCAACCGACGGCTCGCTTCAGCCGCTGCCTGAGACCGAGCGCGCCAAAATTGAAAGCCCCATCCTGCAGGATTTTCGCGACAGTGCCCAACGCAACGGCTACGACCCGCTGCTGGCCGAGGCGATGGTGTCGGTCGGACGATCGGTGTACTGGATCGAAGATTCCGCCGGCCATCGGCGGTTTGTTCAGCAGGATGAATACAGCAAGCTCACGCAGGGAGACCAGTGGCACGCCGTGCCGAACGCGCCGAATCCGATCGACACGCCAAGCGAGTTGCTGACCGTTGGAACGAACCTCGCGATCCAGCTCGGCCTGTCCAAGGGCTCGGCGCCGACGGCTGAGGCGCTGGCGGAATCGCGCGGGCTCACGATTGTCGCGACGCTGGCGGCCAGCACCGGCGAAGAGTTCCTGCGATTGTTCAGCACCGCGCCGGTGCGATTCCTTCTGTTCGTCGTCTTCATCATGAGCTTGTACATCGCATTGCACATTCCCGGCCAAGGCGCACCCGAGGCGATCGCGCTGATCAGCCTTGCCTTGCTTCTCGGCGTGCCGTGGCTCACTGGGTATGCACAGTGGTGGGAAATCGTGCTCATCATCGCGGGCTTGTCGTTGCTGGCGTTTGAGATTTTCGTCATACCCGGCCACGGATTTGCCGCCTTGCCGGGCATCGGGCTCATGCTGTTCGGCTTCCTGATGACCTTCGTGCCGAAAGAGCCCAACGGCCTGCCGGGGTTTCTGCCGTCGCTTCCGGCCACTTGGAAAGCGTTGGAGAACGGGCTGATCGTCATCGTTTCAGGCATGGGCTGCTCGATGTTGCTCGGCACGTGGCTGCGAAGATATTTGCCGCGACTGCCGTTCTTCAATCGCCTGATTTTGACAACGACCGTTGGCGGCGTGACGACCAAGGCCGCGCCGGGCGAATCGGGCGCGTGGCCGCAGCTCGGCGATAAGGGCCGGACGACGAGCGATCTTCGGCCCGGCGGGTCGGCGATGTTCTTCGATTCCGCCGCCGGCGATCAGCGGCTTTTCAGCGTCGTCTCCGACCGCGGATTCGTCGCCATTAATACCGACGTGATCGTCCAGGAAGTAGGCGGCGGGCGGCTGGTGGTTCGGCCGGTGAGCTGAGGCAGCAACCATGAACGCGATGGAAACCATCCTCGTTCTTCTCGCGGCGGGAATCGTCCTGCTGCTGGCGGAACTGTTCCTGCCGACGCACGGACTCGTCGGCGTGGCGGGCGTGGTCGCCATTCTCGTCGCGATCGGAAAGACGTTCGCGATCAACCAGTGGGCGGGCCTCGGTCTGCTAATCGCCGCGGTGATCGCCATGCCGTTCGCGTGGTCAGCGGCGATGGCGCTTTGGCCGAAAACACCCATCGGCCGAAAAATGGTGCTGCCGCCGGTCGACTCGATTCCCGATCCGCCCGCCTTCCACCTCGGCCAGACCGGCAAGGCGCTGACCGAACTGCGCCCGATGGGCATGTGCGATTTCGCCGGCAAAAAAGTGGAGGCCACCTGCGATATCGGCATGGTGGAAGCGGGCAGAACCGTTACAGTAACCAGCATCATCAACCGCAGGCCCGTTGTGCGGGCCGTCTGAGACAACCAAAGGAACGCCCATGAATCATCTTTTCTTCACGCTCGCTCAATCCGAAGCACCGGCCTGGAATCCAATCACCGTCTTCATTCTGATTTTCATCCTGATCATCCTGCTGGTGGTGTTCGCGGTGATGTACCAGTTCATTGGCCTGTACATCCGCGCGACGGTCAGCGGAGCGCGCGTGAGCTTCCCGGAACTCATCGGCATGAAGCTTCGGCGCGTGAACGCGACGACGATCATTAACTCGCGCATTCAAGCCAGCCGCGCGGGGCTAGCCGTGCCGAACAACGAAATGGAATCGCACGTGCTGGCCGGCGGTGACGTGGAGCGTGTCATCAACGCGATGATCGCCGCGAACAAAGCCAACATCGACTTGCCGTGGAAGACCGCGACGGCCATCGACCTGGCCGGCCGCGATATTCTCGAAGCCGTGCAGACGAGCGTGAATCCGAAAGTCATCGACGTGCCCAGTGCCAGCATGGGCCAAACCACCATCGACGGCCAAGCGAAGGACGGCATTGAACTGAAGGTGAAAGCCCGCGTGACGATCCGCACCGACATCAAGCAGCTCGTCGGCGGTGCGACGGAAGAAACCGTCGTCGCCCGCGTCGGCCAGGCGATCGTGAACGCAATCGGCTCGGCCGAGGATTACAAGCACGTGCTGGAAAATCCGAACACGATCAGCAAGGCCGCGCTCATGATGGGATTGGCGGCGAATACTGCGTTCGAAATCCTGTCGATTGACATTGCCGAAATTAAAGTCGGCGAAAACATCGGCGCGAAGCTGGCGGCAGATCGGGCGGAATCGGACAAGCGCCGCTTCCAAGCCGAGGCCGAGCAACGCCGCGCGATGGCGGTCGCGCACGAGCAGGAAAACGTCGCAAAACAGGCGGAGAATCGCGCGATCGTGGTGCTCGCCGAGGCCGAGGTGCCCAAGGCGATCGCCGAGGCGTTCCGCAACGGGAACCTGGGCGTGATGGATTTCTATCGCATGAAAAACATGCAGGCCGACACGGCCATGCGCGACGCCATCAGCAAGCCGGGCGAAGGCGCGAAGGGGTGATCCCGGGGTATTTTGATTTCTGAGATTCCATGAATCACGGACTGAACATTCTCGCCGAGCAGGACTGGTCGAAGATCGTCATCGGCGTGATCGTCGTCGGCTTCTGGATCCTCAACGGGTTGGCCACCGCGTTCAAGAAAAAGCCCGGGCCGATCCAGCGGCCCAACGTTCCTCAACAACCGAGCGCGCTGGAGATTTTTCAGCGCGAAGTCGCCGAGCGATTACGGCGGGGCCAGATGCCCGGCCCGCCGCAATTGCCGCCCGTCGGAAATCCGCAAATCAGCGCGATGCAGCGACGCCAGACGGTTCAACGCCAGCAGACGGCCGCGCGGAAGCAGGAAGGGAATCAACGCGCCGTCAACCCGCCGGCCATGGTGCACCCGGAACGGGCGGCCATGCATCGCCGGCAAGCGGTCCAGAAGAAGCAGACGGCCGCGCGACAGGCGCAGGCACCGAGCAAGATGTCGGCCAAGCGCCGGTCAGCCCCGCCACCGATTCCCACGGCGACGGAATCCGCCCCCGAGCCGATCCCCGCCGCTGTCGCCGCGGAATTAAATCCTCGCGCTCATCGTCAAGCCCTGCCGCCGGTCAACGCCGCCGTCATCGCCGCGTGGATGAAGCCCGACACACTCCGCAAGCAGTTCATCATCACGGAAATCTTCCAGCCGCCGTTATCGATGCGTGAGTAACCTGAACTTCTTTTAAGACTTGAAGAATCCCTTGATCAATTCCGCCAGGTCGGCCGAGTTGCGGGCGATGTTGACGGCCTCGCAGCTCGGGTAAGGATTGGTCTTGGCGAAATCGTTGATCAGCAGCCGCTTGCCGTGGTTCATGCCGAAGAGGATTTCGTGGTACTTGATGCCCTCGCGCTGCAGCTGCGCGATCGTGACCTCGCGCGATGAAGCGTGACGCGACGTGGTGATCACCACGCGGACTTTCCCCGAATCGTACAGCGCGTTGACCGCCTTGATGTTGGCCGCGATGCCCGGCGTGCTGCCCCAGATGGGGTCGAAGAACTCGGCCGAGTTCTGGACCAGCGTGCCGTCGAGATCGACGAACACCGCCCCGTACTGCCGGCAGAAACTCATCCAGTCGTCGAGCGTTCCCCAGTCGAGATAGTTGGTGCACTCGCGGGCGAAAAAGTTGTGATCGGCCAGGATCATGCTGTAAATCACGTGCGACAGGTAAAGATTGCTCTCGTGCGAAAGCTTGTCGTAGTAGGTGAGGAACTCCGCGCTGCTCGCAAAACCGTACGCGCCGGTGCAAAACAGATTGCTGATCACCTGCTTCTCAACGATGTTCACGATCACCTGATGATCGTCCCGGCTGACGTACGATTTGTTGAACAAATTCATCCGACCGTCCGCCGGCAGCTTGTACGCGTCGGCCACTGAAACGAAATTTCCCGGCTCGGCCTCGAGCTCGAAATAATTATCGCTGTCCTTCACGACGAATGCGCCGGTGATGTTGCCGAGTCGCAAGGTCTTGGCCACTGTTTCGGGCTGATGCTTCGTCGCCTCAGGCAGCACAATGATCTGCAGCTTATCGGTCAGCCCGTGCTTGGCCATCTGGTTGCGGATCGCCTGCGCGCAGTGGAATTGCTCATCGTGCTGCTGCAGGCAGGTGATGAAGATTCGGTCGAATTTTTCCAGCGGCAGGCCGCGCAGCGCCTCGTAGAACATGAGGTTGCCTTCGGGGTGCGTCAGCAGCCACTTGGGCCGCGTTCCCTGGAACCGCGTCGAGCCGCCGGCCACGGGCATGATCAAATCAAACATAGTCGTTCACCACGCGTTGAAAAGAAGACAGGACGTGCCTTCGCCGCTCGTCAGTATGACAGTACGGCAGGATACGCGCCAGATTGAGGAATTGAAAAATCGAATAGTGATTTCGATAAAACTCGTACGCTTGAAACTGCTTCTGAAATCGATCGTCGAGATATTTCAACGCCAGCTGCGTACGCACGTAATCGCACGGCAATTTGTAGAGTTGCAGCGACCACTGAAAAAACGTGTCCTGCCGGATCTTCACCATGTCCTGCAGCGGCGACTCGATGAAACTGTCGAGAAAATCGATTACCACCAGCCCGCCGTGGCCGAAGAGAATGTTCGAGAGCGTCAGATCGCCGTGGCAGGCGCCGATGGGGAGATTCAAGTCGGCCTGCGGGAGTTTTTCCAGCAGGCCGATGACGTCGTAACCGGTCGCCGTCGCGATCGATTCGAGTTTCTGTCGAACGATGTGAAACGGAATGACCGACATCTTGCTCGCGCTCACGGCAGCGGCGATCAATTCTCCGACCTGTTCGACCAGCCGATCCAGATCATCGCGCGAGGCGTGCATTATGAACTCGACGAAATCCCGCGCGTGCGCGTACTCCATCTCGACGTGATAGATCCCGCCGTCCCAGCCTTCCGACAGCACCGCCGGCGTGCGGCAGAACTTCAGCCGGTTGGCTTCGGAAAACGATCGCTGCTTCTGGATCTGCCGCTGCAGCCGCGGCGAATACTCAGCCGTCGGAGAAATTTTTCGCAATTTCTTCCCGTCGATCTCGATAATGCAGCGTGAATTGCCTTCGATGAATGCCAAGCAAGCCCCGTCTCATCGCCAGCCGAAGTTCGCGACGCGAAGATGGTTCAGACTATGCATCCTATCACGTATTTCAACCCCGACCAAAACGGCCGGGCGGGATTCGTTTGACCCTGTTCCCCGCCGTTGTAGGATTTCAAAACGTGGCAAGAATCGCACTTCTTTTCAGCGGCCTATCGCGCCAGTGGGCGAATTGCGTTCAATCGCAACTGCAATTGTTCAAGAACCATCAGGTCGATGTCTTCTTTCACTTCTGGGACACGACCGACGACGCGGAAAAACGACAGATCCTGAACGCATATCAGCCCAAGGCCTACATGTTTGAGCGGCAGGTGGATTTCTCGCCATTCGAAAAATTCATCCCACAGTTGGATAACATCAACGTCTCTTCAAGAATGATGAGCCAGTATTTCGGCTGGCGAGCGGTCGCCACGATCTTCAACCAATACCGGCAGGCCACGGGCACGCATTACGATTTTGCGGTGCGGCTGCGGGCCGACGTGATGTATTTCAATTCGCTCGATGAAGTGATCCCGCAACTCACGTCCGACGGATTATTTCTTTCGACGTTCAACAATTTCGATCTCGTGAACGACATGTTCGCGCTCGGCGGCGTGGAGCCGATTCTCTATTACATGTCGCTGTTCGATCATGTGCTGCTTTACGCTCAGCACATCATTTTCAATTCTGAACACTTGTTAATTCATCACCTCAAGAGCACGCCCAAGCCGATTCGGCTAACGCTGGCAGAGTTCAAGATGCTGGTGGTTCGGCCGCACATGGTGGGGATGTCGATCGAAGAATGCTTGATGGAGCATCCGGGATCGAGCAAGTGGAAAGACCCGGAAGTCGTCGCGGCCCACAAGGAATTTCACGAGCGATTGCGCGGCGAGCAAGGAATCGCCCACGTGGAGCAGTTCGCGAAGCATTGGATCGCGGACATCGAAGCGAAGAAAGCGGCGAAGCTAGCCGCCCCACCGCCGGCGAGTCCGGCAGCCCCGCCCGCGCCTAAGAGCGCAGATGAACCGCCAAAATCATAACGTCCGCCGGCGTGATGCCACTGATTCGCAGGGCTTGACCCAGGCTGCGCGGCGTGAATTTGACGAGTTTCTGCCGGGCTTCGTTCCGCAGGCCGGACACGCGGGCGTAGTCGAATTCACTGGGGATCAGCTTGGTTTCCATCTTCGCGAAGCGTTCGATCGCCTTGTCCTGCCGGGCGATGTAGCCGGCGTATTTCACGCGCACGTCGATCAGCCGGCCGACGGTGGACGGGATCGCCGCGAGAGTAGGTACGATTTCGCACAAACCGGCCCAGTTGTTTTCCGGGCGCCGCAGCCAGTCGGTGGCAGGGATGCCTTGCACTCGCGAAGCCGCAAGCGCCGCGGCGGCCAAGTCGAGAAGTTCACGGCGGGCGGTGAACTGTGTCCACCGCTCGTCATCCACCAAGCCGATCGACCGCCCCACTTCCGTCAGGCGTTCGTCAGCGTTATCGCTCCGTAGATGCAGCCGGTGCTCGGCGCGGCTGGTGAACATCCGGTACGGCTCGATCGGCGGCTTAGTCACCAAGTCGTCCACCAGCACGCCCATGTACGCCTGATCCCGCCGCAGCACGAAGTCGGCCGACCCGTGCGCGAGCTTGCGGGCGGCATTGATGCCGACGAGTTGCCCTTGCGCACCGGCTTCTTCGTAGCCGCTGGTTCCGTTGATTTGGCCGGCGAGAAACAGCCCGTCGATGAGTTTCGTCTCCAGCGTGCTGCGGATCTGGCTCGGCCAGATCATGTCGTATTCCACCGCGTAGCCGTAGCGGAGGAATTGTGCTTTTTCCAATCCCGGGATCAGCCGCACGACCTGCTCCTGCACGTCGGCCGGCAGCGAGGTGCTGATGCCGTTGACGTAAATCTCCGGCGTGTCGAGGCCCTCGGGTTCGAGGAAGACGTGATGGCTTGTCTTGTCGGCAAACCGCACGACCTTGTCTTCAATGCTCGGGCAATACCGCGGCCCGGTCGATTGAATCTGGCCGCTGTACATCGGCGCGCGGTGAAGATTAGCCCGGATGATCTCGTGGATTTTTTCGTTGGTGTTCCCGAGGTAGCACTGGACCTGCGGCAGCGGCGGCGACCACTGTGAGTACTCGTCCATGTAGGAAAACGGCATCGGCTCATCGTCGCCGGGTTGGAGTTCGAACTTTGAGAAATCGATCGAGTCGCGATGAAGACGCGGGGGCGTGCCGGTTTTGAGTCGGCCGACTTCGAGGCCTAGCTTGGCGAGGCAGGCGCTCAGTCCCTTCGCCGCTGACTCGCCGACTCGGCCGCCTTCTGTTTTTTGCTCGCCGGTGTGCATCAGGGCGCGGAGGAAGGTGCCCGTGGTGACGATCGCGGCGCGGCAGGTGATGTGTGTGCCGTCGGCGAGGGTGGCGCCGACGATTTTTCGCGATCGGGAAGAATTTGAACATCGAACATCGAACATCGAACTCCGAACATCGAATGTATTTTCGTCCGAGACGTCGCTATTCGATGTTCGACGTTCGATGTTCGATGTTCGATGTTCAAATTCCTCCGTCAGCAGTTCCGCCACCTCTCCCGCGATTACCGTCAAATTCACACACGTCCCCAGCAGCCGCTGCACTTCCGCCGCATACTTGTACTTGTCCGCCTGCGCCCGCGGGCCCCAGACGGCCGGGCCTTTGCTGCGGTTGAGCATGCGGAACTGAATGCCGGTGGCGTCGGTCGCCAGGCCCATCAGGCCGCCGAGCGCATCGATCTCGCGGACCATTTGTCCCTTGGCGAGCCCGCCGATCGCGGGGTTGCAGCTCATCTGGCCGATGCGAGCCGGGTCCATGCTGACCAGTGCCGTCTTCGCCCCAAGGCGTGACGCCGCCCACGCCGCCTCCGCGCCCGCGTGGCCGCCGCCTATGACGAGGATGTCGAAATCATGTGCCATGTTGCTAAATTCGAATGGCGAAATTCAAAATCCGATTGAAATTCAAAATTCGAATGACGAAAAAGAATCCAGCTAATGCGTGCGGTACGCTGTTCGAATTTCGTGATTCGTCATTTGTCCGAATTTCGAATTTCGTCATCGGATTTTTTCCTGTGTCGCTCTTTCATCCCTGCGAGCCCGAGTGCGGCGGCGAGCACGGCGCCGGCGATGTAGAAGCCCTCGCGCAGGCCGGTCATCGTGCCGCTTTGCGTGCCTTTGTGCACTTGCCAAATCAGGAAGCATGCGATGAGGATCATCGACATCGCCAGATTACCCAGCCAATATCGCATCAGTCCTTCCAATGAATCGTGACGGGCATTTCCGTCTCGTGGCCGATTGTGCGATGCACGGGGCACGCACGGGCGGCGGCTTCGAGGCGCTCGCGGAACTCGGGGGCGACCACCTTATGAACCGTGACGACCACCGGCATGCGGGCGATCTTCCGGGGCGGCGTCTTGGACATTTCCTTGTGAACCTGCACGGTCGTGCCTTCCAGATCAAACCCGTGCTTATTGGCTGCGATGGCCATCGTCGTAATGATGCACGTGCCCAGCGCTGTAGCGACCAGATCCGTCGGCGAAAAGGATGACCCGTCGCCCATGTTGTCCTTGGGCGCGGCGGTGGTCAGAGCGGTCCCCGATGGTTCATGAACAGCGGAGCATTTAAGTTTGCCGGTATATGTAATGTCGATCTGCACCATGGTTTCTCCCAAGAGCTCGATTGTAGCAAATTCCGAAGAATTATCCGTCGAAGCACTCAAAGTATGGATATCCGGCGAACATGCGCGACCGCGATCGGTAATTATTACAGTTGCAAAGGATTTCCCCTTGCGAAATTCATCCTTCTCCTTAATGTACACCGACTCGACCCCCGCTTCGTGAGAATGCCGTCAGCCATGGGCAAAAATTCAGAGTCGACCTTCTCTGGATACTCGCTTGCGCCCATAGATATCGCGCTATCACCCCCATGTGTTTAATCACAGTATTAATGCCGATGCGCAATGCACAGCGATACGTGCTTGAAGCGTTGCGATCGGTTTTGTCGCAGTCCGACGTCGATCTTGAAGTGCTTGTGATTGATGACGGTTCGACCGATCAATCGGCCGAGATTGTTTCACGCATTGACGATCCTCGCGTGCGTATGGTCCCCGGGCCGTGCGGGGGGATCTCTGTCGCGCTCAATCACGGGCTAGAACTCGCCACCGGCCAATTCATCGCGCGGTGCGATGCCGACGACGTGTACCCTGCCGATCGGTTCTCCTGGCAGCTGAAGTTTCTCACCGAACATCCCGAATACGGCGCGGTGTGCGGACGCTTTTCGACACTCACCCATAAGGGCCAGCCGATCATCGATCACGATGCCGGCACCGGGGCGATGGACATTTCTGAAGAATTGAAAAAGGGCATGATCCGCTCGCACATTGGCACGTTCCTGGTCCGCAAGAGCGTGTACGACGAACTCGGCGGATTTCGGCCTTATTTTGTGACGGCGGAAGACATCGATCTTCAGCTCCGCCTCGGTGAAACTCAGCACGTTTGGTACGAGCCGTGGGCGGCGTATCAGCATCGGCTGCATGACGAATCAGTCACCTACAGCCAAGGAAATGAGGCCCGGTTCTTTTTCGAAACCTCCGCCAAGCGATTCCAGGACCAGCGCCGCCTCAACGGCAAGGACGATCTCCAGCAGGACAATCCCCCGCTGCCGCCGGCGGTGTTGATCAGCCAGCCTTCAAAATCGATCGAGCAGATCCAGGGCATGCTGATCAATCTCGCATGGCGAGAACACGGCGTGGGCAATAAGTTCAAAGCCATCGGCACGGGTTGGCGGGCGCTGTGGAGCAATCCTCGAAAGATCTCGGCGTGGCGGAATCTCTGGTCACTCACCTGCAAGCGGCCGCGCTATCACGGGCCGCAGTAGGTCCGGCGGCGTTCGCATTTCGCGCCGACCCGCGCTCAAATTTGCTCGAGCAACCGAGCTCAACCACGTCCGATAACCTAAAAACGGCCCTCTGTAGCTTTTCCATTGCAATACCCCCTAAGCTCCGGCATAGTGTTGGAAGTGGGTTTGGCTTTGCCCTGCAAAGTCAACGGAAAGGACCGATAACCGCATCTAGAAAAGTTAAGCGGCCGGAAAAGTCAGGCGGAAACGCAGACGCATCACGGTCGTACACCTTTTTGACTCCTCTCGCGGCTCATACTGCGCGTGGGAATCGTCGATACAACAGAGTCGCATCGCACGTTTTATAACGTTGGCGGTGTTATTTTGCTTGGAAACGTCCCAGAAAAATGGCTGTTGTTACCCGAAATCTTCAACGCTGGACCCGATGGCATGCCGTCGCGGCACTGATTTTTGCGTCACTGGGCGCGGTCATCGTGTCCGGAGCGCTCGCGGACATCTACGAACGGGCGATCAAGGACGAAGAGAACAGCCATATCCTCCTCGTCCCGCTGGTGGCGTTGTGGATGGTCTGGGTGCGTGTCGGCCGAATCCGGTATTGCCGCCCTTCCTGGACTTTCATCGGCCCGATCATCGTCGCAATTGGCTGGCTGAGCTGGAGTTATGGCTACTGGCATAACCGGGATACGTTCTTCCACCTGGGCGCGATTCTAGTGGTTTTGGGGTGCGTAATGGCGGTTCTCGGTCGGCACGTGCTGATGCGATTCATGCCGGCCGTCGCACTTTTAATTTTCCTGGTTCCGATCTCCACGCACGTTCGCCAGAAGATTGCCGTGCCGATGCAGAATCGTACCACTCGCGCCGTGGAAGTCGCGATGAAAATCGGCGGAATGGATGTACGAAGAGACGGCAACAGCCTGACGTACAACAATCAATCGATCACGATCATCGATCAATGCAACGGCATGCGAATGGTCTTCCCGCTGATCCTCGTCGGCTACGCGTTCAGCTTCGGGCTGCCGCTGAACAATTGGGTGCGGGCAATGATCATGATCATAAGTCCTTTTGTGGCCATTTTTTGCAACGTACTTCGGATCATGCTCACGATCCTCGTGGTGGCGTTTGGGCCTAAGGGAATGTTCGAGCCGTTCCATGACGCTGCCGGTTGGGCGATGCTGCCGGTCTCGTTTTTGCTACTTTTGGGCATCATCCGCATGTTACGCTGGGCCATGATCCCCGTGATGCGGTACACGCTGGTGTCGCAATAACTATGGCCTATCGAAGTCACATGTTCCGTTCGGTGATCGCTGCTCCAGTAGTCTGCCTGGCTTTGCTGGGCGGGATTTCCATTGAGAAGCAACACCACGTGCCGCCGCCTGAAGTGGCGGGGTATCACGCGGAGATGAAGAAGATTATTGAGACCGGCGTCCCGTATTTTATCGGGCCAAACAACCAGTGGATCGGCAGCGATCAACCGGTTCCGCCTGCAGCGATAAAATTATTGCGAGCCAATGCGGTCATCAGCCGCCTGTATGTCGATAATGACAGTGGAGCGATGCACGGCAAGCGGTGGGCGAACCTGTTGCTCGAGCAGTGCTCCGACAGCAGCGACATGGACGGCCATTGGCCGCCCAACTGTTACCCGGCACGCGGCGAAACGCTGGAATCGCAGACGCCGCGCACCTGGACCATCGATGGATTGACCTTTACGTCGAACGAGTACCGGTTCGGCCAGATCATCGACGGGCGAACGCTGCATTGGTGCGTGTACAACTTTTTGATCGTCCCCCATCGCGGCATTAAGCGCGAGATGGCCGACGTGCAAAGCGCCGCCGCTGACTACCGTCTGCGGTTTTTCGGCGCTGCACAGGTACAGGTCTTAATGGACGGCGATCTTCCGCAGACCGAACGTGAAGCGATCTTTACCGAACTAATTACCCCGATAATTCCCGTGATCAAGGCGATTAACTCCGGAGGCCTCCAGTGAGCCAGGACATTCAGTTATCTTCAATGAACTCCCTGCCCATGCAGGACTTTGGCGGCAGCGGCGGCGCAACCCCGCCCGGCGCTAATCCGCTGGCCAAGTTCCATAAACTCCTGCGCGGTCGGTACCCGATCGTCATCGTCCTGGCGATCCTCTGCGGCTTCGCCGGCGGCGCTGCGGGCTGGATCATTCCCAAGCAGCAGTACGCCTCCGTCGGGCAGATCGAGATTTCGCCGCTGATCCACAACTACACCGACATCGATCGCATCATGCCGATGTTCATTCCGTTCATGACCACCCAGCAGCAGATCCTGCAAAGCCCGCGGCTGATCCAGGCGGCGCTGAAGCGCGATGAATGGAAAGCCACCGGCAAGCCCACCAGTGCCGACTTCGTCGGGTTTTTCGTTTCCAACCTGGTGATCGATTCGCCCAAGGCTTCGCAGTTAATCACGATTACCTACACCGACACCGACCAGAAGGTCGCATCAGCCGCCGTTGCGTCGCTGATCGGCGCTTACATGACGAGCCAGAGCGACAATGAATTGGCCGACATCACCACCAAGGTGCAGAAATATGAAGGCCGCAAAGCCGCGGCGATCGCCAGCATTGCCGTCAAGCAGGCGGAAATTCAGACACTCGGACAGAAATACGGATCAACCGAGTTGGCTGTCATGCAGAGCGCCCGCTTGCAGGAAATGATGGCGTTGCAGGGCCAGATCGATCAACTGCAAGTCAACTACGATGAATTGATCAACGGCAACAAGGCTCCGACGACTCAGAAGTCCGCCCCCACTCCGCGTATCACAGCCGAACAGTTGGCGCAGACTAACCTCTACGTGCGCCAGCTTGTTCACGAGCGAAACATGGCCGAGTTGGATGCCCGTGAACTGCTCCTCAAGCTCGCCCCGCTTCACCCGAAGGTCCTCGAGCTTCAACAGCGCCACAAACTGTTCTGCGACGAGATCGAAGAGGAGATCAGCAAGTACTACGCCAAGTCCGGCACGTCGCCGTCAGTGGATGCGCTTACCAACCAGGCCACTGTCAACCAGTTTGACCCCGAAGCCGTTCGCCACCAGATCGAACAGCTGCGTGCTCAACAGGAAGCCAAGCGCAAGGTCGCCAATGACATCGGAATGACCGCCGCTGCAATCAAGACGAAGACCGACGAGATTCAGCAGCAGAACAACATCATCAATGACAGCACGAAAGAGCTGGACACGCTGGCATTCCGCAAGGACATGCTCGGCCGAGTCACGATCATCAACGGCGGCGAAGTCGCATCGCCGGCGAGCAACAAGCGTCCGCTGATCGCGGCCGCCGGCTTCATGGGCGGCGTGGCGATTCCGGTCGGCCTGATGCTTTTGATCGGCCTGATGGACAGCCGCCTGCGTTACTCGGATGAAACCGACACGGACATGTCGGGAATCACGCTGCTGGGCATTCTGCCGAACCTGCCGGACCGCCTGAGCGACCCGGAGCAGGCCGCGACGGCCGCCCACTGTGTGCACCAGATCCGCACGATGCTGCAGATCAACGGCGCTGCGACCGAGCAATCGGTCTTCGCCGTCACCTCTGCAAGCCCCGGCGACGGCAAGACGAGCCTGACGCTCGCCTTGGGCCTGAGCTTCGCCGCCTGCGGCAGCCGGACTTTGCTGATCGACTGCGATCTCATCGGCGCCGGCCTCACCCGCCGCCTCGGGATCAACAGCGAAACCGGCATCCTTGAAGCCGCCGCCAATCGCTCGGTGCTCGATAACATCCGCACGACGGAAATCACCGACGTGGCGATTCTTCCGGTCGGTTCGAGCGGCGCGCTCCACGCCAGCACGCTCAGCCCGAACACGCTCCGCCGGATCATCCACGAAGCCAAGAAGCATTTCGACGTAATCCTGATCGACACCGGCCCGATCCTCGGCAGCATCGAGGCGAGCCTCGTCGCGACGGTCGCCGACGGCATCGTGCTGACGGTCGCCCGCGGCCAGCAGCGGCAGATCGTGGAGAAGTCGCTCCGCCATCTGATGAGCATCGGCGCGAAGATCGCCGGCGTGGTCTTCAACCGCGCCCAGGCCCGCGATTTCGAGCGGTCGCTCAGCAACGTCTCCATGCGATCGGTCGGCCTGATCGGCACGGTCGACGCGGCCAACCGTTACGGCGTGCTCGGTCGCGCCGTGCAGTCGAATCACAAGGATTCGAAGAAGTAATTCATTCGCTCGCTCGGGAAATCGAGCGGGCGGATTTGTCTGAGACGTGTTGTCGTAAAAAACGCGAGTCAGAGTTTGCTCTGTGCAAACCCGTTAATGACTTGGATCGCCGCTTGCGGTTTCGCAGCATAGATCGCCGAATCAAGCGGCAATCAGGACGATTCAAGGATTCGGACAGAGCAATCCAGCGTCCGCGTGCTTTGAGAAAGACGTAACGCTCTTGGAATGGAGTCGTTCCCTTGTTTCCGTGGATCGGAACGCGGGATACTTTGCATGACGCAGATACAGATCGAACCTCATTCGACTTCCGCCCCCGCGACACCGCCGGCTGACGCGCCCAATTCACGTACGCTCTGGGGCCTTGATCCGACACAGCTCTTCACGCGCTACTGGGCCGCCCATGGCGTTCAGGTGGTGCGCCAGGGCGAGCGATCGGAAATCGTCAAACACGCCGAGCTTTACCTGCTGACTGATCCTTCCTCGCTGCCGCTGTTTTCGCTGCGGAGCGTGGTCGATACGCTGAACTGGGTTCGGCCGCACATTATGTTCCTGCGGATTCACGACGCCCGCGAGCGTGGCTACCGCGAATGGGTCATGACCGATGCCGACGGCAATTTCGTGCGATTTCAGCGCGTTTACGATTCGCCGGAGCAACTCGCCCGCGTAGTGCTGACTTGCGACGATGACGTGGCGCAGTTGTGGCAGTCATCGGTCGACCCGCGGACCGCGTGGAAGCGCATCAAGCGATTCACCCGCAAGAGCGATCGAACCACGCAGAGCATCGAAGGCACCGTCTTCAATCGATTCGACGACCACGACGTCTCCGAATGCGTCCACGAACTCGTGGCGCGATGGCGGCGCCCCGACAGCACCGTGGCCCGCGCCGCCAAGATCAACGGCGATGCCTGGCGCGACCCGCAGGCGAAGATCGACGCGACATCCAAGTTCGTTGGTCCGGTCTGGGTCGGTGCCGGTCGCACCGTGCCGCCGGGCAGCACGGTCATCGGGCCGAGCGTGATGTGGGATGATCCCGCCGTCGCGCCGCCGAGCGAGGCGATTCAATGGCTCGAAATCGTACCGACCGCCCCGCCGCTGGAACCGCTGCCGCGCGATGCGGGGTTCATCTACCGCTTCTGCAAGCGCGGGTTTGATATCCTGTTTGCGCTGTTCGGATTGATCTGCACGCTGCCGCTCTATCCGTTCATCATGCTGGCGATCTACCTCGAAGACGGCCGGCCGTTCTTCTTCGGGCACATGCGCGAAACCATCGGCGGGCGTGAATTCCCGTGCTGGAAGTTCCGCTCGATGCGCAAGGACGCTGAAAAGATGAAGGCGGAGCTCGCCAAGCTCAATCAGGCAGACGGCCCGCAGTTCTTCATGGAGAACGACCCGCGCCTCACCAAGACCGGCCGGATTCTACGAAAATTAAATTTCGACGAATTCCCCCAGTTCTGGAACGTGCTGATCGGCGACATGTCGGTCGTCGGGCCACGCCCCAGCCCGTACAAGGAAAACCAGTTCTGCCCCGGCTGGCGCGAAGCTCGCCTGAGCGTAAGGCCGGGCATTACCGGACTCTGGCAGGTCAAACGCACCCGCCGCGCGGGAACCGACTTCCAAGAATGGATCAAATACGACATCGAATACGTCGAAACCCGCACCTTCTGGCTCGACCTCAAGATTATTTGGAAAACCTACTCCGAAATCTTCTCCAAACTTAGCCGATCATAGATAGTAGAGGATGGAAGGTTGTTGATGATGGCCTGTTGAAACAGGCCATCGAATCGTGACAACGATCAAGGTTCAACGATCGACACCCATTTATCATTATGAGACCCACCACCAAACGCCGTCTGCTTATTATTTTCGTTGTCTCGCTGGTCGTACTCGGCGGCGTCGGCGGGTTTGTCGTCCTGCGATTGAACCAGATCAGTTCCGACTATCAGAAAGCCCGCTCCGAAGGAATGAAGGCGTTCGCGGACGGAAAATATGAAGACGCGCTGAATCAACTCAGCACGTACATGAAAGACGAAAAGAACAAGACCGACGCCGACGTCGTCTACGCGATGGCCGTCTCACGCAGCATGGTGCCGCTGCCGAACGGGCAGCACCTGAAGACGGCCATGGACTGGTTCAACAATTACCTGAGCTTTCGCCCAGGCGAGCCGCAGGGACAACACAAGCTCCTCGAGATTTACGCGCGCGTGGGATGGAATCGTGAGACCCTGGCGCTGGCCGACGACATCCTGAAGGTGACGCCGAACGATCTGCCCGCGCTGCGCGCCAAGGCCACCGCCCTTTCCGCGCAAGGAAACTACCCGGCATCGCTGGCGGCTTCTGAAAAAATCAACGAGCTTAACCCGTTCGACCTCGAGTCGCAGCGGCTGACGTATTTTCTCATGTCCCAACTCAAACGCCCCGCCGCCGAGTTGCTCGCGCGCGCCAAGGCGGGGCTGGATGCCCATCCGAACGATCCGCGCTTTGAAATGTTCCTCGCCAGCGCCTACAGCTACGCCGGCGACCAGACCAACGCTCAGAAGCTGCTCGACACCGCCGTTCAGCGAAAAGCCCCCGATGCCGAATTCGTCCGCATGGCTACGAATCTGCTCGACAGCAACGGCCAGTATGAAATGTCCGAGGACCTCCTCAACCGCGCCGCCGGCGAATTGAACGACCCGCAAGTGCTTCAGATGCTCGTCCAGCGCCTGTGGCAGAACGGCCGAGCCGACGAGATGGCTAAGCGCCTGGAATCGGTAAAAACTGAAGACCCCAAGGCCGACACCAACCTGCTCGCGATGAAGGCGATCTCCCTGCTGGAGCAAAATCGCGCCGCCGATGCGTTGGCGGTGGTGAAGGTGCTGGCGTCGCGCAGCGCGGATGAAAATGCGTTCGCCTGGTCGACGGCCATCCCCGCACGGTATGCCGTTCCCGCGCCCGACCCTCGCGCCGCGATCGCCACGCTCACCGCCGCCGCCACGCGCGACCGCGACAACGCCGTTGTCCGCTTATGGCTCGGCGAGGCGTACGCGAAGATCAACGAAACCGAACTGGCGATCAACGCCTGGCGCAGCGCCGCCACGCTCTCTCCCGGCTGGGCCGAACCGCACATCCGCGAAGCGATGGCGTTGGCCACCCACGGCCGCGGGCGCGAGGCGGTCGACGAATCCGTCCTGGCGACGCAGCGGGCGCCCAAGTTGATCCGCGTTCGAGTCGCAAGCGCCCTGGCGCTTTCGGCTTTGAGCGCCAACAATCCTGAAGCCGTGCCGATCCCCGAGTTGCTGCGGGCTGTCACGCAGATTCAAACCGACGAGCCGAATGAGCCGCAGACCCTGCCGATGTACGTCGCGATGCTCGCCCGATCGGGCGATCGCGATAAGGCGATCACGACGATCAAAAAAGCCATCGCCGCCAGCCCGGCACTGCCTGCCGATTCCATGTTGCAACTGGCGGGGATCAGTATCGACCTAGGGCTGGGTCAGCACGCCGCCATCTACGACGCGATGACCGCCGCGGGCAACAAGTCGCCGGAGTTGGCGCTGGCCAAGGCGCGGCTGCTCAAGTCGCAGGGCGAGGCCGATCAAGGCGCGCAGCTGATGAAGGATTCCGCCGCCGGTACGAAGGATCCGGCCGCCTGGCAAATCGCCACGGCGAGATACTACGACCAGTCGAACAATCCGTCGGCATCGCTCGCATGGAAGTCCGCCGTCGAGCAGTTCCCGACCGATCTGCGCGTGCAGTCTGCTTTCCTGCAATCCGATACCCGCCTCACCGAGCGGCCGGTCTGGTCGGCTACGATCGAACGCGTTAAAGCGCTGACGATCGAAGAAGGCGTGACCTGGCGACTCGAGCACGCGCGCTATCTGCTCAACGGCAATTCCAGCGACCGCGACCGCGCCGAAGCTGTCTCCACGCTCAATGAACTTCTGCGCACGAACCCGGAGCTGATCGACCTTCACCTGTTGCTGGCGTCGGCGCTGATGAAGAACGGCAACGTCAACGGCGCGACGGAACAGTTGAAAATCGCCATCTCCCTTCACCCCGGCGATCCGCAGATCGCTCTTTCACTGGCCACGCTCTTGCTCGACTCGGGCAAAACCGTCGAAGGACAGGCCTACCTGGAAAAGCTCGCGTCCGGCCGTCAGCTTTCTCCGATCGGCGTGCGGGTGGTGTCGCGACTGATGGCGGAACAGGGGCAGATCGAACGCGCGATCCAGGTCCTGGGATCTGAATCGGGCACCGACCCTTCGCGCGATGCATTGCTCGCTCAATTGACCCGCCGGCTCGGTAAGGCCGATGCCGCCGCGGCGATGTTCGACAAATTGGCCGTCGCCAAACCGATTAATACCGATGCGATTACGCAGGCGGCGGAATTTTACTACGCGACAGGAAAGCCGGAGCAGGCGGCGGCCGTCCTGAAGCGACTGCCCGAAGCAACCGATCCGCCGGCGCCTGGAATTACGGAATTGATCCGCGCCCAACTGGCCGAGCAGTATCAAACCACTGAGGCGGCGAAGGAGTTCTATCTCGCCGCCACCAAGGCCTCGCCCGACGCGCAGACTTGGCGCGCCTTGGCGGGTTTCCAACTCCGCCAGCATGATTTCGCAAGCGCCAAGGCTTCGGCCATGCAGGGGCTGAGCGTGGCGAAGGACGATCCCGAGTTGACGGCCATAGTGAAGCTCGCCGACGCCTCCACCGCTCTGCCGCCCAACGTGAACGTCAACGGCGAAATCGAAACGCTGTCGCGCGATCCGCTCAACGCCGCGGCCCAGGCGCTGTTCGACGCCGCCGTTCAATCCGCCGCCGCCAAGGAAGGCTCCGCCAGCCGAATCACGCGGTACAAGGCGCTCGTCGATCGATTCCCCAAGAGCTGGCCGGCCAGCCGGAACCTGATCCAGGCGTACCTCGACGCCGGCCAATCGAAGAAAGCGAAAGAGACTTGCATCCAGACGGCCAATGCGTTTCCGTCGGAATCAGGCCCGTTGCAAATGCTTGCCGCCATCTACGCCGAGGAAAGCAACTGGACGGCCGAATTGACCACCGTGCAGCAGTGGCGCTCGCGGTCGCTCGACTACCCGCGCCCCTGCGACCTGGCCGGCGCTGAAGCGCTCATCGGTCTCGGCCAGCAGCGCCAGGCCCTCGCCATGCTCCAGCCATACCTGGACGCGGCGAAGAAAGACCCGGTCAACAACTTTGACGTGCTCTGGCCATACACCCGCGCATTACTGCAAACCGGTCGAACCGCCGAAGCCGCATCACTTTTCGAAACGCAAGTCCGCACGCAGGGCGCGGTACGTCGATTCTGGCTCGCCTTTTCCGGCGAAGTCGGCCCGGACAACACCGCAGCGGTCGCGTGGATTGAAAAGGTGGCGCCGTTGCTGGACCCGCAATCACTCGACGATCAGAACGCGCTGGCGCAAGCTTGGTTCAGAGTCGCAGAGCGTTACCACGCGCCTGACACTTATGCCCAGGCGGCCAAGCTCCTCCGGGTTCTCGCCTCCGGCACTGACAGCAACCTGCGCGTCTGGGAACAACTCGGCGAGTCCCTTCGCGCCTTGAAGGATTTCGACAACGCCGAGGAAGCGTACCGCCAGGCCATTCTTCGCGGCGATACCGCTTTTTCCGGAAACGCGTTGGCGTTTCTGCTGCTCTCACGCGATAAGTCGCTCGACGAAGCGCTCGCACTCTCCAACAAGGCGATTGACTCAGCGCCGCGCGAGCCGGGTTACTACGACACCCGCGGACAGGTCCACCTGCACATGGACAAATTCGATCTGGCCATCAAGAGTTTCGACCAGGCGCTGGCGTTGCAGCCCGACCTGATCGATTCACTCGTCGGCAAGGCCGACGCGCTGACCAAATTGGGCAAGCGCCCGGAAGCCGCCAACCTGTTGAAGTACATTGACGCGTTGGTTAAGCGAGAGACGGAGCTTTCGCCGTACGCGCAGAAGCAGTTGGAAGCGCTCAAAGCCGCGTCTGCCAACTGAGTTGGATTTTCCATCTTAAGGGCGTAGTGTAGTCGTCATGCCCGCGTCTGCCGATGCGACCAAAGTAGACTGGCTGCGCCTGGCCATTCAGTGCGTGGCAACGGTGGAGGCCGACTCGGTCATCCTCGGCGAGCCGGCGGGCTGGGGCGCTAAACCCTCTCGCGCGAAGATAGATCCCGCCAGGCTCCTGCTCCCCCGCGGTGTGCATGCCCACGATATCCCGGAAGTCTGCATCGCGATTCGCGGCTCGGCCACGCTCGCGTTTGACGGCAAGGTATATCCCTTCTCCCCGCCGCGGGTGGCGCTGATTCGCCCGGGCGTTCACCATGCCGAAGGCTACGCCCGCCGGCAGAGTTCTTACGCGATAATGTGGATGCATTATTGCTCCGACCGATCGCTCATTACGATCGTAAGCGAGTACCGCCCCGCCGGCGGTTGGCACGTCACGGCGAGGTACGCCCTGCGATCACGCGGCGTGCAGCGTTTACTGGGAAAACTCTCCGGCGGCGTGCCCGCAAGCGCCGCGGCGTTTGAGCCGATCCGGGCGGACCTGCTCAACATTCTCACGGAGATGAACCGCCGCAACGCGTACGGCGCCGTCGAGCGAAAAAGCCGGCGGAGCGAAGCGCCGGTTCATGACGAGCTTCTCAAGCGTGTCCGCGATTATCTCGACCACAATTTTGCCACGCCGATCGACGTGCATACCGTTGCCGCACTGACGCGACTCACACCTAATTATCTCAACAGTCTTTTTTCACGATCCACCGGCCAGGGGATTCACGAATACCTGATTTCCCTCCGCATGCGTCGCGCGATGGAGCTCTGCCGACACCGCACATTACTGGTGAAGGAAGTGGCCCGCACGATCGGATATTCCGACCCGCTTTATTTCAGCCGGGCGTTCCGGCGGTACCACGGCTGCTGGCCGACCGACGCCGGGGCGGCGGTCGGCCGTTGAAAAGTCCATGAGATCGATAAATTTTGCATAGCAACGCCACGCCGTTGGATTGTAGAAATAGAGTCGTACGAACGGGCGCGATGTGAATCGATCGCGGGAGATGCGCAAGTGGCCAATCGCTATTTGAATGTCGATACGATCGATGCAATCCGTCAACGCGTAGGATCCGGCAGGGAGCCGTTCGCGTCGGCGTGGAATCGGCTGCTGGCTGATGCGAAGAGTGGCTTGGACCAGCCGCCGATAAGCATCACTCAGAACGGCGGCAGCCCTTACTTCCGGCAGGACGCGGTGTACGTGCCGGGCCGCGACGGCGAATTCAACCCGGACTCGAATATCAAGAGCCGCAGCCTGGCTACCAAAGCCGGCAAGGTCGCGTTGGATCTCGCGCTGGCCTGGCGATTCACGGGCGAGGCCCGCTTCGCCGACAAGGCACTTGAACAGATCCACGCCTGGTGCCTCAATCAAAACACTTTCATGATGCCCACGGGCCGAGTCTTTGATTCCTACGCGCTGGGCATGGGCTACGGCGGCGATATCGTCTTGTTCGTTTCATTCTTCGATCTCTTCACGGCAGAATATTTGCTGGCGGATTATTCAGGCTGGAACTTGCCCACCCGTGCGGCGGTCAAGCGCTGGACTCGCGCGATGATCGACCCGCAGCGCCCGCTCATGTTTTACCAGGGCGTGGAAATGTACAACAACTGGGAAGACGCCCGGCTGCTCTACCTCGCCACCGGCGCGCTGCTCCTGGACGATCTCGATCTCCTGCTTGAAGTTTTCGCCCGCTGGCGACAAATCCTGCCGATGAAAATGACCGACGCCGGCGAGCTTCCGCGCGAAACCATGCGAACGCGCTCGATGCACTACACGCTGTTCGCGCTGGATTCGACGATCCAAGTCGCCGAGATCGCCAGGCAATGCGGCGTCGATCTCTACAACTGCAACATCAACGGCCGATGCATCAAGAAGGCTGCCGATTACGCCGCTCATTATCTGCTGCACATGGATCAGTGGCCGCACAAGATGATTGAACCATTAACCGACGAGCGCGGCCATCTCGGATTGTTTGAGTTGGCGTATTCGCAGTGGCCGGAGCAACAATATTTGGATGTACTCGCAGCCCATGGCGGGCGTTCCGCCACCGGCAAGCACGCCACGCTCCTTTTTGCGCGCGACTGAACAGGCAATCCACTTTTTCTGGAAGGTTCACTTATGTCGACGACACTCACGCAAGAGACGCCATCTACCGAAATGCTCGCCATCGCCGGCGGCAAGCCGTGCGTCGTGGAGAAGCCGGAGAGCTACCTCTTCGGCGCTCAGGAAATCGGTAAGGAAGAAGAGGAAGCCGTGATCGCGGCCCTGCGGACTAAAAATCTCTTTCGCTTTTTCAAAGATCCGAAAGATTCCATCACCGCCAAATTCGCCGCGCAGTTCGGCGAGATGACGCAGGTGGCCCACACCTTGCCGGTGAACAGCGGCACGTCGGCCCTCATCGCCGCGATGGTCGGCCTTGGCGTGAGTGCGGGCGATGAAGTAATCGTTCCCGCGTACACGTTCATCGCCACCGCTTCAGCGGTGCTGGCGCTCCGGGCATTTCCCGTCGTGGCGGAAATCGACAATTCGCTCACGCTCGATCCGATCGACGTTGAAAAGACGATCACGCCGCGAACCCGCGCCATCGTCGCCGTCCACATGCGCGGCGTATCGTGCCGCATGGACGAGATCATGGCCGTCGCGAAGAAGCACAACATCAAAGTGCTCGAAGACTGCGCCCAATCCAACGGCGGCTCGTACAAGGGTCGCCCGCTCGGGTCGATCGGCGATGCCGGGGCGTTCAGCATGCAGCATTTCAAAATCATCACCGCCGGTGAAGGCGGCGCTGTGACTACGAATGATCGCAAGACCTTCGAACGCGCCGCCTGCTATCACGACTGCGCGTACGCCTTCTGGAAAAGCCAGGACTGGCTCATCGAGCCGTTCGTCGGCGAGAACTATCGCATGTCGGAAATGAACGGAGCACTCGTGATGGCGCAGCTTCAGAAGCGCGGTCGAATCCTCGCCCGCACGCGGCAGATTAAGAAACGCATGTGGGCCGAGCTTGCGGATCTGAAGGGTGTGAAGTTTCAAGACATTCCCGACCGCGAAGGCGATTGCGGCCTGAGCCTCGTGCTCTTCATGGAAAACGGCGAGCGCGCCAAGAAATTCGCCGAAGCCCTTCGCGCCGAGGGCATGTCGGCCGGCTCGATGTTCGACCAGGGAATTCCCGATCGGCACATTTACTACCACTGGGATTACATCATGAAGAAGCGCACGCCCGACTTGAACGGATATCCGTGGAATGATCCGGCCCGCCCGTGCCAAGTGGAGTATTCTAAGGACATGTGCCCGCAAAGCCTGGGGCATCTGAATCGCGCCGTTTCCATGCCCATCACTCAAGTGATGACCGACGCGCATGTGGAAAGCTGCATTCGGGCCGTGCGCAAAGTCGCCGCGGTACTTTGATGGATGTAATCTCGCCGCTACAAACAGGCACTATGAATTCACCACAAATTATCTCGAGCGGCTCGGCCGCCCGCGTCATCAGTCCGCCGACGGGGTTGTCGCTCATCGGTTATCCGAATCCACATCTGCGAGCGAACACCGGCGTGGGGATCGATCTTTTCGCCCGTGCCGTTGTGTTCGGCGAATCGAATCCGGATAGACCGCAGGCGGCGATAGTAGTCATCGACACGCTCGATGTTTCGCCGACGGTCGTCGGTCGAATTCGTCGCGGCGCCGCCGCGCGAGTTGCCGGGCTGAAGGCGGAAAGTGTCATGGTCGTCGCGACGCATACGCACTCGGCGCCCACGCTTTGGCCGAAGCGATTCCTTTCGCCGCAGACCGAACCTTCTACGGAGTACATCGAGTTGGTCGTCACACAGGCGATCGACGCGATCGCCGCTGGCTGGGAGAGTCGGAAGCGTAAGCGCCTGTGCATCGGCCGAACCGAATTCAAAGGCGGCCACAATCGCCGATTCGTCGACGAAGAGGGCAAGGCGACGAACGTCTGGGAAGATCACGAAGGGCGTCACACAGGTTTCTTCAACCCGAATGTGCGGTTCCTGGCGCTGCAGGATCCGGAATCTCACGCCACGCAAGCGCTCATCAGCTTTTACGCGTGCCATCCGGTAGTGCTCGGCGGCGGCAGCACGCTGGTGAGCGCGGATTATCCCGGGTACTTCATCCGCAAGATCGAAGCCGCTCTGCCCGGCTGCCATGCGATTCATATCACCGGCGCCGCGGCGCAGATCAACCCTCGCATCGCCGTCTGCGCCGATCCGGCCCAGCCGGTCTTGCTCGGGGACAGCCTGGCTAAAGCAGTGCTCGACGAACTCAGCTCCGCCAAGCCAATCGCCGCCCTGCCGATGAAGACACACATCGAGCCGCTGCCGCTGGTGCTCGGGCCGGAGGCGTCTCGCAACTATTCCGGCCGCGCCGGCGAACTGAAGGAAGGCGAAACACTCACCAGCGAGATGCAGGTTCTCCGATTCGGCAACATCGCGGTGATCAGCGCGCCGGGCGAGTTGTTCGGAGAAATCGGTCTCGCGATTGAGAACACCTCGCCGTTCGCCACCACGCTCGTGGCCGGGTACACGAACGACAGCCTGGGATATCTCTGCACGAATGCCTCCTTCCACGAAGGCGGCTATGAAGTGCGAAACGTCATCTCGACAAAGGCCGAGGCGAGCCTGATTTCCACCGCGCGAGTAGCCCTTGACCGTGCGGCCGGTATGAGCGATTGAATCGGCGGGCTCACGGAAAGCGTTGTTCTCCGGCGTTGGCGAAATAGAAGCGATTTTCATAGGATATTCTTTCGGTTCAGCACGCCTTTGCGCGGCGGTTATTCCGTTGGAGAGGAGATTTCGTGCCCGTTGAAAGTTCGAATCGATCGCCCTTCGGCGATCTGGTCGCCGCACTCACCGCCGACGATCTTTTGGTCCAAGCCGATGCGGCGCGCCTGCTGGGAGAGCTGCGCCGGCCCGAGTCAGTCACGCCGCTGCTTCGGTACGTGACAGACGATCGACATTACTCGAAAGTCGCCGGATTTCATGCGCTGGCGGAGATCGGCGATCGATCAATCTCGCCTTCTCTTCGGCCGCTCGTTAGCGAGCCGAACTGTCCCGATGACTGGTACTGGTACGGCCGTCGCTCCGTGCAGACCGCCGCCGCCGTGGCGCTGCTGGCGCTCGGCGATGAAAGCGGCGTTCCTTTTCTGCTGGCACTGGCCGACGCGGGCGACGAAGTCTTGTTCTGCTGGTACGGGCCGGCGGTGTTGAAGATGGCCGGCTCTTCGGCGGCACTGGAATCCGTCCGCTCGCGCATCACCTCGCAGGCGATTTGCGAAGGCACCGGCCGGCGATTCGCGGACGCGGGCTTCACCGTGATGACCGCCCGCACGCTCGGGCTGCTGGGCGATCCGCTCGCGTGCGACAAGCTGCTGGAATTGCTCTCACACCAAAGCCGATACGTCCGCGGCCAAGCGGCCATGAGTCTGCTCGGCGCCGGCGCGACGTCTCGGCATTTGCAGGCCGTGCGAAATTTGTTGCCGACCGACCCGACTGACTTCGTGAAGATCAAAGCCACGCTCGCGCTCCACACCGCCGGCCAAGGCGATACCGGCCTGATCGCCCAACTCGCCCGCACCGCCGACGATGCGTTCGATCGCGCCGTGGCCGTTGAAGCGATCGGCCTTACGGGCGACGCAGCGCACCGCGCCGAAGTGGTCGCCGCCCTTTCCCATGCGGATTCGTACGTGAAGCGATGCGCTGTCGAAGCGATAGAACTTCTTTCGGCCAGGCAGCCGGGCGATGATTCCTCGACCGAAATCATTCGACGCCTGCTCGATGATCCGCACGCGCTGGTGCGTCTGCAGGCGGCGAAGTATTTTGCGGCCCGGCCATTTGAAGTGGAGGCAAAGCGATGAGCACCGACACAGGTTTCCGCGCCGGCGTCGCTCGCCGCGATCTCACGCCCGCCAATCCGGAACTTCTCTCGCAGAGCGGTATGGGCCGCCGCGCCGTAACGTTCGGCGTGCTCGATCCGCTGTACGTCGAAGCGCTGGCGATGCAACTTGACGGCCAGCTCACATTCCTTGTCACGAGCGATCTGCTTTGGATCCTGCCTCCATGGCAGGCGGAAATTCGTCAAAAGGTCAGCCAGCGCACCGGCTGCGACCCTCGCCACATTTTATTGAGCTCCAATCACACCCATTCGGCCAGCGCTGTCATGCCGGCCAATCGCGTGCTCGCGCAAATGCCGGGCGAGATCGAAGACAATCGGAAGAAGGCCCAGGCGGCGATCGACGCCTCGACCCGGCGGATCATCGACGCTTTCGTTGAAAGCTGCGTCGCCGCGCAGGCAAATCTTCAACCGGCGGAATTCGCCGCGACATCGACGCGTTTGAAGTCGACCATGGGCCAGAACCGGCGAATGCGAATGGGCAGCGGAACCTGCGTCACCAGTTGGGGCGCCGGGCCGATGGCGCCTCCGGGAGAGAAGTACGTCGGCGCGGCCGGGCCGGACAGTTCGGATATCACCGTCGCCGCCTTTCGGCACATCGGCGCGGCAGCGCCTTTCGCCGTCATGACCAGTTACGGCAGCCACATTCACCTGTACGAAGTGCCGGCATTCAGCGGCGAAGTCGCCGGCGCGTGCAAGCGGAACATTGAATCGCGTCTCGGCGGCACGACGGCGATCTACGCCGTCAGTCCGGCCGGCAACATCGACATGCACTGCGTGCATCCCATGCCGCCCGGCGATGAGAACGACCGCGTCCGCTGGTTCCAGGCCAGCGCCGATC
Organism: Tepidisphaerales bacterium; assembly: GCA_038329865.1. GTDB lineage: Bacteria > Planctomycetota > Phycisphaerae > Tepidisphaerales > Tepidisphaeraceae > JANMES01. The sequence goes on from JBBQNK010000013.1 coordinate 35,826, forward strand.
TGCTCGGCCGGCGATTCGCCGAAGCGGTCGTGCCGGCGATTGAATCGCTGCGCTACCTGCGGCCTGCACGTATGGTGCACGAGTATTTCTCCCAGGGCGAAGACTCCACCGAAGTCCGCCGCTTGACGGTCATCAACGCACTGCTGCTCGATGACGTCGCGTTCCTGACTCTCCCCGGCGAGCTGTTCGTAGAGTTCGGCCTGCAACTCGCGGCCGCAAGCCCGGCCAGGCAATTGCTGGCGATGACCTTCAACGGCTCGAATTCGTGGTACATTCCCACGCCCATCGGGCTCGAGCAGGGAAGTTACGAAGCGATGCGCGGCCCGGCGCGGTCCATCGACGAGGACACCACCACCGCGCCGGACGGAAAGACGATCGTCTCGCTGTTGTCGCATCCGGAGACAGGCTCGCGCATCATCGAGCAGGCACTGGCGATGTTGCGGCGATTGTTGGGCCGATAGATTGCGTCGAACGCCGGGCCGGGGGATTTGGATTGGAAGGGACGAAGATTGATGAAATCCACCGACTCGACCGTGCTGGAATATGAGTCGCCGCCGTCGGGTGGCGAACCGGCGGATCGATTGAGCGTCGGCACGCTTCGGTACACCACTGCCGGGCTGGTGGCGGTTTTCTTCTGGCTGCTCTGGGGCGATTTCGTCTTCACGCTGATGGAGGCGGTGGTCCCGAGCATCGTGCCGCTGCGGCTGAAGGAACTGCACGCTCCGGATTGGGCGCTCATGATCATCATGACGACCACGCCGCACACGCTGAACTTTATTTTGAACCCGATCATCTCCACCGCGAGCGATCGGCATCGCGGGCCGCTCGGGCGGCGGGTTCCTTACCTGCTGTTTTCAACACCTTTCATTACGCTCGCCCTGGTTCTCATGGCGTTTTCTCCCGAGATCGGGCAGTGGTCGCACGTCGCCATCGGGCGATTCACCGGCTGGAGTGAGAGCACGGTGGCGATCATCACGCTCGCTGCGCTCTTCATCGTTTTCCAGGTGACCAACCTGTTTATCACGACGGTCTTCTACTATTTCTTCAACGACGTCGTGCCCACCGCATTCATGGCGCGCTTCATGGGCCTGTTCCGAGTGGTCGGCAGCCTCGCGGGCATGCTCTACAACTATTACGTGTACGAGCACGCGCTCACCCACATGCGAATCATTTTCCTCGGCGCAGCGGGGATCTACTTCGTGGGATTTATGTCGATGTGCTTCGGCATCAAGGAAGGCCAATACCCGCCGATCAAATCGATGGCCAGCGGATTCGCGGCCAAGTTCGGCACTTACGTGAATGAATGCCTCACGCACCGTATCTACTGTTACTACTTCGCCCACAGCATGTTCTGGAGCATGGCGCAGGCGTGCGCGGTGTACGGGGTGTTCCTAAACCTGTCGCTGGGCATCACGCTCAAGCAAATCGGCATGTTGGCGGCGGTGGTCAGCTTCGCGCAGCTGATCTTGAACTACCCGGCCGGGATGCTGGCGGATCGATTCCATCCGCTGCGCGTGCTGGTGTGGATGAAAATCGCCCTGGCAGTGGTGCTTGCTCCGCTGAATTTTGTCTGGCTGTTCGGGAATTTCTCACCTCTGGTTTCGTATCGAATTTTGATAGGGCTGGCAGCGGTGGAGTTGCCGCTGGGGTTGATGTACGTCGCCGTGATGCTGCCGACCGCGATGCGCGTTTTTCCCAAGCCGCGCTTCGGGCAGTTCTGTTCATTTAATGCGATCGCGGGAGCCGGGATCAGCATTGCCGGCTCATTTATTGCAGCGTGGTTCATGACCATGATGCGCCGGTTCTTCCCGGACGACGTGTGGGGCAAGGATTACTGTTACCGATTGATCCCCGCGTGGAAGGTGCCTTTCCTGCTGATCGCCCTGGTGTTCCTGCTGTTGCTCTATCGCGAATGGAAGCGCCTCGGCGGCGAAAAAAACTACGTGCCGCCCGGCTTTGAGGAAGAAAAGCTTGTCCGGGTGGATGAAAACTCCCTCCCCGGTTAGTGCCTCAGCGGCCGGTCATTTTTTCGAGCTTTTCCGGATAGCGCTCCCCCTGCACGGTGATCTTCGCCGCCGCGGATTCAATCTCGGCCAAGTCGGCCGGCGTGAGTTGCACGCCGCCGCGCCGATATTTTCTTCCAACGTCGGGATCACTTCCGCCTCGGGCCGGCGGAACCACAGCGAGTACTCGCTCTGCAGCGTCGTCACCGGTTGCACCGCGTGCGCGCGGCGGATCGTGCCGACGCCTTGGAACCAGACAGCGGCAACGCCAATCGGAGTCTTTTTAGCATTGCAGAAGGCCACGTTGACCGGTTCGCGTCCACGCATTAGCGTATCGCTCCATGCACTATCTGGCCCCCTTCCCGATCATCATCGGCGTGGTCGGCGCGGTCGTAGGAATTCTCTGGCTCGTCGCCGCGGGCTCGGAAGAAGACGGCGGACCGAGCGCGGGGTTGTTCTTCGTCTTCGGAACGTGGTATCTCGCACTTCGAGTTTTGAAGGCATTCATCAATGAACCGATGAGCGTCCTCCCCGCATTCGGCGTGCTGCTCGGCAGCGCTGGGTTGATCTGGCTCGGCATTGCCATGCTTTGAAGTTGCGCGGGCGGATGAAAATGGAGAGAACGTTCACTTCCGCATCGCCGGCGTTAGCGTAATTCCCACGAGCAAACCTTCCGGCCCGAGCAGCCGGGTGACGACTTGTCCCCACGGTTCCTTTCGCATCGCAACCAGCAACTGATACCCCTGCGATTTCAATTCCGCGGTGGCTTTTTCGATATCCGCCACGTCAAATTCGATCCACGCCTGCGGCACGGGGAGATGGTCCGGCCATTGCGCCGTCCCGAAACACGACTCGGCCGCCTGCCCCAGGGGCCAGAGAGCAAAATGCTTCACGCCCTCCAGTTCGCCGGTATGCAGATACCCGCCGGCCTCTTCTTTGAAAGGCAGACCCAACGTTTCAGAATAAAATCTCCCACTCGCAGCCGGATCGCGAACGATCGGCCCGAAACCGGCAACGAAAAGTACATCGATGTTTTTCATGAGTGGATTTCCTCGCTCCGGTCCTTGTCGATCCTTCGCGCACTATTGGCCGGGCTGATACTGCTCATCGCTCACTTGCTCCAACCAGTCGACCGGGCTGCCGTTGAGTTTTTCCTGGACGGCGATGTGAGTCATCGCGGTTGTCGGCGTGGCGCCGTGCCAGTGTTTTTCGCCGGGGGCGAACCAGACGACGTCGCCGGGGTGGAGTTGTTCGATCGGCCCGCCTTCGCGCTGCGCCAGGCCGGCGCCGGCGGTGATGATCAGGGTTTGGCCGAGCGGGTGAGTGTGCCATGCGGTGCGGGCACCGGGCTCAAAGGTGACGGCAGCGCCGGCGACGCGCGCGGGGGCGGGAGCGTCGAACAGCGGGTCGACCCGCACGGTGCCCGTGAACCAGTCGGCCGGGCCTTTCCCCGAAGCACGACTGCCGTTGCGTTTGATTTCCATCGGCCGTCTCCTTGAAAACAGCGGGTCATTCGAATTCGCGCGTGAACCTTGCCGGCCCGCGCCGAGCTTCGATGGAGAAGTTTAGGACTGCCCGCCGGATTTGGGCAAGACGATTCTGATCGAGCCGTCCCTCATATGCCGTCCACAAGGTGAGAATTCATTCGCCCGACGAGTCTGGGTGCCGGCAGTCCACGAATCGCCGCTACCCTAAACGATCTGCAGCCACTTGGTATTGCGGATCTTCCGAAACATTCACCTCGACGAACTCGCCCGCATTGTCGAGCAATTCGCGGCACTCCGGGCTCAGGTGCGTGAGATGCAGGCGTTTTCCGAGAGCGCGGTATTTTTCTGCCAGAGTGTTGATCGCTTCCAATCCCGACTGGTCATAGACGCGGGTGTAGTAGAAGTCGATCACCACATCCTGCGGATCTTTCTTCGGGTCAAAAAGTTCCTTGAAGTTGGCCACTGATGCGAAGAAAAGCGGCCCGTGGAGTTGGTAAATCTTGCTGCCGAACTGGTTGAACTTCTCATCCGCGCCGATGTGTTTGGCGTGCTTCCACGCAAAGACCAGGGCAGAAACGATCACGCCGATGATGACAGCGCTGGCCAGGTCGTGCATGACGGCGGTGTAGGCGGTGACGATCAACATCACCAGCACGTCTGCCTTGGGAATCTTTCCGAACATGCGAAGTGAAGCCCATTCAAAGGTGCCGATGACGACCATGAACATCACGCCCACGAGCGCCGCCATCGGGATCATCTCGATCCACTTCGACAGGAACAGCATGAACATCAGCAGCCCGACGGATGCCACGATACCCGAAAGGCGGCCGCGCCCGCCGGAGTTAATGTTGATCAGCGACTGTCCGATCATGGCGCACCCGCCCATGCCGCCGAAGAATCCGCACGTGAGATTGGCGATGCCCTGCCCCACGCACTCGCGGTTGCTTCGGCCTCGCGTATCGGTGATTTCGTCGATCAGCGTCAGCGTCATCAACGATTCGATCAGCCCCACCGCTGCCATCGTGAGAGCAAAGGGAAGGATGATCCAGAGTGTCTTGAAACTGACGGGTGGAAGCGTGAAATCGAGAAAGAACGGACGCGGCAATCCGGCAGCGAGTCCGACTGAACGAGGATCGACCGAGGCGATGGCGGATTGGACCGCCTGGGGACTTGCCGCGGAGTCGGCGATGCGGACCTTCGCAACGGCTTTGGCGCGGGCGTTGTCGAGCAGCATGTCGCCCACGGTGAGGATCACGTTGGACTGCCCCGGCGTGGCGAACTTCTTGTCCAGCCACTGATTGCCCGCCACCGCAATCCCGCTGACAACCAAAATCGCAACCAGCGACGACGGCACGGCCTTGGTCAGCTTAGGAAGCAACCAGATGATCGCCATGGTGAGCGCGACTAGCGCGAGCATGATCCCAAGTGCAGGCCCTCTAAGAAACGCCATCATTCCCGACGCGTTGATCGATTTGAAACTGCCGATCTGTGCCATACCGATGACGATCGCCAGGCCGTTCACAAAGCCGAGCATCACCGAGTGCGGCACCATGCGGATCAATTTGCCAAGCCGCGCCAGGCCGATCGATACCTGGATCAATCCGCAAAGGATGACGGTGGGAAACAGATATTCCAAGCCGTGAATGGCGACGAGCGAGACGATGATGACGGCCATTGCGCCAGTCGCCCCGGAGATCATCCCCGGACGGCCGCCAAGGACGGCGGTGATCAACCCGAGGAAGAACGCGGAATACAACCCGATGATGGGCGACACACCCGCAACAAACGCGAATGCGACTGCCTCGGGCACAAGTGCTAAAGCGACGGTTAGCCCGGAAAGCACATCATTTTTAAGATTCGGCTGACGCCGACGAAAGAAATCAAGCATGCGAATATCCAATATTCAGTTCAATCGCAAGACGTACGAGCAGCCCGGGCGTGTAAACGCCGGCTTCAACGAAAGGAACGGAGGAGAATTCTCATGGCGGAAGGCAAATCATTCGCAAGACAGCCTAATCCAATCGAGGTATTCGGGCAATCCGAGGGATGGCACGAAAAGCTCCACCCGGCAAGGAAAGAGATTTCCGGAATGTCGGGTTCTGGCACGATTGAACGACCAGGAATGATTCGGCATGTAACTTGCCAATCACACTAAGGATTTGTCGATGCAGTGGCGCCCTTCGGATTGGGTTTATCGGCGCTCGTCAAACTAAAAACGCACGGGCCGCAAAGCGGTCTTGTTCGTCCGTAAAATCTGGAGGTGGAGCCGGCAACGCGATCCAGCACGGGGGTCGGCCACTGCCTTTTGTAATTTCGCGATCCAACTGGTCGCCGCGACACAACGCGTGAGTGTTGGTGGATGCCAAAATCGTTCCGCCGCGATTCAGGAGGTGGGATGCGTCGTGAACGAGACGCGCGTAATCGTCGACTGAACTCCACGGACGGATTTTCTTCTTCTTGGAACCGGACGCGAAGCTCGGCGGGTCGAGGATGATTAAATCGTAACGCAGGCCTTTTCGACCGGCGTATCGGAAGAATTCGAACGTGTCCATTTTCGCAAATCGGTGCGCGGCAATGTCGATCTCGTTGAGCGCGAAGCTGCTCTTGCCCCAGTCGAGATAGCGGCCGGAGACGTCAACGCTCGTTGTCACCGCGCCCCCAGTCGCGGCGGCGACGGAGAAGGCGCAGGTGTACGCAAACGTGTTCAGCACGGCCGTCGCTTTTCCGGCCGCGGTACGGCGGGCGCACCAATCGGCAACCCACGCGCGATTCTCTCGCTGATCGAGAAACAATCCGGTCGAAAGCCCGTCGTACAGGCGGATTTCCAGCTTCCACTTCGCCTCGCGAATCACGATCGCCTCCGGCAGTGCTTCGCCGGCCGCGGGCGTAGGATCAGTCGCGATCGTCGGAAGCTCGCCGCCGAGGCGCGATCGGTCGCGGGCAAACGGCTTGACGTAAACCGCCCGTACGCCGAGCGATTTAAGCACGTCCAGCACCGTCGCCGCTTCGGCTATCGGATCGAACGATCGAGGCGGCCGGCCCTCGTAAACGATCAGCACGGCCCCTTCGCCGTACACGTCGACGAAGATCCCATCGATGCCGTCCGCAATTCCGGAAAAGACGCGAAATGCCTGCGTGCGTTTCTGCCGAATCAACGGCCGGCGATGCTCCAACGCTTCGTCGAAATACGATCGGAACGGCGAACTGGCGGCAATAGGGTGGGGACGAGACATAGCGTGTGAGCGAATCGAAATCGAGTATACGAACGCGCCCCCGCCTTGGACAGTGGATTGAACCGCCGCTATCGGTTAAAGCTTTCTCTCCAATGTCGATTCAAGAAGAAATCGCCCGCCGGCGGACGTTCGCCATTATCTCGCATCCTGACGCCGGCAAAACCACGCTCACGGAAAAGTTCCTTCTCTACGGCGGCGCGCTGCAGCTCGCCGGTACGGTGACGGCCCGCAAGAACCAAAGGGCTTCCACATCCGACTGGATGGAGCTCGAACGCAAGCGCGGCATTTCCGTCAGCTCCACCGTGCTGCAGTTCGATTACAACGGCTACCGCGTCAACCTGCTCGATACGCCCGGCCACAAGGATTTCTCGGAAGACACGTACCGCGTGCTGACGGCCGGTGACGCGGTGGTCATGGTGATCGATTCCGGCAAGGGCATTGAGAGCCAGACGCGCAAGCTGTTCGAGATCTGCCGTCGCCGGGCGATTCCGATTTTTACGTTCATCAACAAGCTCGATCGCCCGTCTCGCGATCTGCTGGGATTGATAGACGAGTTGGAATCGGTGCTCGGCATTCATGCGTACGCGATGAACTGGCCGCTCGGCACGGGGCCGGAATTTGCCGGCGTGTACGATCGCATGAACAAGCAGGTGCATTCCTTCCAGCGCACGGTTGGCGGGGCGTATCGTGCGCCGGTGAAGATTCGCGATCTGAATGACCCGGCCGTGCGCACGACGGTCAGTGATGACGTCTTTGCGAAAGTCGTTGATGAGCTGGAGATGCTCGACCACGCCGGTTCGGTGTTTGATGCAGAGGCCGTGCTGCACGGCAAGCTCACGCCGGTGCTGTTCGGCAGTGCGATCAACAACTTCGGCGTGCAGTTGCTGCTGGACACATTTCTCAAGTATTCGCAACCGCCGCAGGGACACGTAGTCAATGGCACGCTGCTGCCGCCGGATCACAAGCCGTTCTCCGGGTTCGTCTTCAAGATCCAGGCGAACATGGACCCGAAGCACCGCGACCGGCTGGCATTCGTGCGCGTCTGCACCGGCCAATTCACGCGCGAGATGGCCGTCACGCACATTCAAACCGGCAAGCGCGTGCGACTGAACAGCTCGCACAAACTTTTCGGCCGCGAGCGTGAAACAGTCGACGAAGCCGTCGCCGGCGACGTGATCGGCCTCGTCGGCCATGCCGAGTTCGGCATCGGCGACACGCTGACCGAGGATCCTTCGATCGTCTACGACGAAATCCCCCGATTCGCGCCGGAGGTTTTCGCCTACCTGCACAGCGCCAGCACGTCGCAGTACAAGCGATTTCGTGAAGGGCTCGCACAGCTGCTGCAGGAAGGTGTGATTCAATCGTTCAAGGTGAAGGACTCCACGAATGCCTCGCCATTACTCGCAGCAGTCGGGCCGCTGCAGTTTGAAGTCGTGCAGTATCGCCTCCAAACGGAGTACGGCGCCGAGTCGCGACTGGAGTCGGCCGAGTGGAGCTACCTCCGCTGGGTCTCGCCCGAGGTGCCGGAGGCGCTGCTCGACACAGCCATCTTCCCAAGCGGCGCGAATCAGGCCACCGATGCCGAAGGCCAATCCGCGATTTTGTTCCCCAGCGAGTGGAGCATCCGCTATTTTTCGCAGCAGCATCCCCTCATCAAACTGACCGATGTTCCCGCGCGCAAGGGCACCCTTGTCAGAACGTAATCCCGCAACGCAAAAACCCTTCGACGTTCTGTCGAAGGGCTGAGTTATTCGTGAAAATCGGGGTGACAAGATTTGAACTTGCGACCTCTTCGTCCCGAACGAAGCGCTCTACCAAGCTGAGCTACACCCCGGCGGATTGCCGGCTTTTTCCGAGCCGCACAGTGTAGCGGAGAGGACGGGCCTTGCAAGCCATCGGCGATTATGCGGGCCGGCGGGCTATTGTCGGCTGGATTTCAGCAGCTCTTCGCCGGCGGCGACGGTTTTGGCGTCGGGGGTCCAGCCGCTGTCGGCGAGGATTTGCTCGGCCATTCTTCGCACCGTCGCGACGCTCATGTTCTTGCCGGGGCAGTCGGTGGCCTTGGTGTCGCCGTGGCCGACGATATTCGCCGGCGTGATCTTGTACGTCTTCATGAGGTACGCGACAAGTTTCGCCGTCGATTGCATCTGGGCTGTCGTCGGGCGCGTCGCATCGAAGTTGCCGACCAGGCAGATGCCGATGCCGAAGTCGTTATAGCGATTGTCGGGCGTTTTATCGTGCGCGCCCCACTTCTGTTTAGGCCAGCGCGGGCCGATTTCCACCTGGCCGTCGCCGGTTTCCGTGCCGTTGCCGATGACGAAGTGATACCCGAGCTCGTCCCACCCTTTTGCTTTATGAGCCGCATCAAACTTCGCGGCCGATCCAGTCGGTGTGTCGCTGTGGTGGATCACGATGTACCGCCACGGCCGCGGCGGCGCGTCAGGAATCCACCCCTTCGGCACGCTCGATTTGGCGACCACCACCGGCGGCTTGCCGGCGGGCACGTTCACCTTCGGCTGGAGAGGCTTGGCCGCCGCGATCGTCGGCTTGGAATTCGAAATCACCGGCGCATTAAAGTTCGGCCGCGGCGACGCAACGGAAACCGTGTCCGGCGACGTACAACCGGCCGCAAAACCTAAGCCCAGCAGAATGATGATAAGAGTAGATTTCGCCATCCGTGGCCCTCGAAAGAAGGAGGCAATCGCAGCCGTCAAGCTCGGTCCATCGAGCCCAACTCCCGCGAGTAGCTCAGACGTTGTATCGGAGATGGCCATGTATTTCCAGTAAGAAACGGGAGGATTTTGCATCTTTTGGGGGTTGGGGGATGGCGTCGGGCGTTAGGCGCTAGGTGTTAGGCGTTAGGCGCTTGGCGTTCGGCGTTCGGCGTTCGGCGTTCGGCGTTCGGCGTTCGGCGTTCGGGAAAATACTATTCTGCTCGCCAGGCCTCCTTCCTTGTTCCCTGAACCCTAAACCCTACTCTTCAATGTCCTCCGCCCGTCGTGGCCGGTTGCCTCACGTAGCCGCCGATCGCCTCGCCGACCTGCTCGATGGTAATGAACGCGTGCGGGTCGATCGACTGGATCGCCCGCAGCAGCGGCGTTTCACGCTTCCGCAGCGTCACCACAAACAGGATGAACACCTCGCCTTCCATCCCTTCGCCCTTGATGGCCGTCACGCCGAAGCCGCCGGCGAGCAATTTTTGCCGCAGCTCCACCGACTTGCTGCTGATCACCCGCACAATCACCTGCCCGAACGCCAGCCAACCTTCGATCGTCATCCCCACCACCGTGCCCGTCGCAAACCCAACGGCATACCCGACGACATTCGCCGGATGATCGTACACCTCCCCTTTCAGCAGCCGACTGATCGCGAGGATCCAGATCGCCGACTCGCACACCGCCAGAAACGCCACCGGCAAGCGCCGGCCCTGCACCATCAGCATCGTTCGCACGGTGCTGATCGGCACGTCGCCCAGCCGAAGCAGAAAAATCAAAAACCCGCCGAGAATCGTTTGAAGCATGACGGCGATTGTGCGATCCGCACGCGATTCCGTCCAATCCCCCTCGGCGTGCGTGCTTCAGCACGCATGTCTGCGACGGATTCTTTTCCCTCTACCCGCTGAAGCGGGCAGGCCGCGGGTGAGTTTTGGGTGCTGATCGATTTCGATTCATCGCGAGAAAAAACGTAGCAAAATATTTTCTCGGAAATTTCGCGGAAACGTAGTTTTCGAAGCAATCGCCGCGAAACTCGTAGCTTTCCAGGGAAGTTCCCACACTTCGCGCCCACGGACGCCCATTGCCGACCCACTCACACGCACTTTCCACCCACCGGCCGATTTTATTTCTTTCTTGTTCTATCGCCTTTTTCAATCAACCCCCGGCCCGGCCAACGCTTACGCCGATCGCGCGGGTGACCGAAGGTGACAAAAGGCGACCTACGGTGTCAAAAACAAGTCCAAAAAAGTACGGAAAGGGACGGAAAGGGACGGAAAGGTACGGGAAGGTACGGGAAGGTACGGGAAGGTACGGGTTCTTCGCCCACTCGTTCGCACTTCACTTGCCAAAGAGCCCCAACTCGCCCGGCCCGTCAGGCCGATCGAATCGCTACTCATTAGACGCTCGCCGAGGGAAAAAGTTTGGAATATTTTAGGATAATTTTGCAGACCAATTTTTGACTTCAATTGTCGACAACTTGTGTATTTTCACCGATCGTTGACTAAGATATGCCCCAAGTCTGATTCCATCGAAAGGGGCCGGCATGGCACGTCGCTCGAATTTGTTGATCGTCGCGGGATTGTCCATCGCGATGGCGGCCATACTCGGTTCGCCTGCGATCTCCGCGCCGCCCGCCACCGCGCCCGCGACCCAGCCGACCGCCTGGGATGACATCGACCAGCGGATGGTCTTCTTCACCGTTCAACTCGCAAGCGTTGAAACCTCCGTCGATGCCGCCAACAAAGCGCTCAAAGGGGCCGGCTATAAGATCGCCATCCGCGCAGATGACGCTAACCGCTATCAAAAAGGGAACGAGCTGATGGACCGCAACGCCGGCGGCCCGGTTCGGTGGGACGAGTTTTACGGCCGAACCGCGGAAAAGTTCTTCTACAACCCTGCGACTCCGCCCGGCACGCTGAAGCTGACTGTCAACGTGCTCCGCTCTAACGGCGGCGTGGCGCACGAGCCGCTGCCCAACAGCAATCGCCCGCCGCAGTTCGATTACATCTACCGAGCCAACGCCAACGCCAAGGCGCAGGCCGAAGCCGATGTGAATAAGCTCGCCGGCAAGGTCGATCAACTGCTCGCCCGTCGTCGCCAACTCGAGGCCGAGCAGAGCGGGTTGTGGTGCAAGGTCGCCTTCCGCGCCGCGGCCGGCCGCGAACTGCTCGGCAAGCCGCTTTACCGCTTCGATCTGAAAACCAACGACCCCGCCGCCACCGCCAATCAAAATCTAGAAGCCCTGCGGGCCGCGATGGATTTTCTGCGCATGAACAACAAGCTGATCGAGTCGGCCGAGAAAGGCGTTGACGATAACCAGGCCGCCTTCATCGCCGCGTTCCAGGAAACGGTCGCCAAGTCGCGCGCCGATTTCGACGCCCGCCTGATGAAGCAGCCGACGCTGGTGATGGACGCCTTCGACACGCACACCACGATCGGCAAACTCGAAGCCGTCGCCAAACGCATGAACGACGTCGCCAAGAACACCGCCGACGCCTACAAGCTCGCCCTCGACGCCGCCGGCGACGAACAACGCAAAAACACCTTCCGCGGCCAACTACAGGAATCGCTCGTGATCTACGCCGAGGCCGTGATGGCCGGCGATGAATGTGTGAATCAGCTGGCGAAGGAATGGAAGATCGTGCCGGATTTGGAGAAGGCCGCACCCGAGGCGAAGTTGCCGAATTTGCCAACTCCTGAACCGCATGCCTCCCTCACCCCCCAGGATGACTCACTGAAGAATTCTAAAATCGGAACTTCCTCTATACCCAATGGGGGACTCAGTGCGGGGGTCAATTCCATTATCATTGAAGCATTTATTGATGGCGACTCTGAATTGCACCTCAAGGAGGACGGCATCTACTGGGTACAAGCCGCCAGCCCGTCCAAGCCGGGAAAATGGCATGGCCACCATGAGCCGACATTTGTCGATGGCAAAGCGTGGCAACCCGTTTGGGGCAAGCCAAATGTCGAAACGGGCAAGGATCGCTCGGAAGGATTCGCGATCCCGCTCAAGGGCCTTGGATTCAAATTGAAGTTATTAGCGGTGGCCGATCAGAGAGGGGTAGAACAAATTGATCAACGTACTCCCGTTGAGTTGAGTGAGGAAAGTGGTGAACAGATCATAACCATTCCCGATCCAGAAACTGGCGCCAAATGGTACACCTTCAAACTCTATCGGGGGACAAAGCAAGATTCTGCTCGCATATCGTTTCAGAAATCCGGGTCCAACGAAGTGGCCAAGGACAATTCCGAAACGGATAAAACCAGACTCATCTCAGCGCGCTGGGGTGGGGATCGAAAAATGCTTAACGTGAACCATCAGGCCGCTGATTTGCTCGCAAAAAACGGGGAGCTATTAGCTCGAACGAGAGAATTTGGAGGCGACCCAACTCCATTTGAAAGAAAATATCTGGACATCGTGCTGGATGTTGGCGGAAAGACCATCCACCGGACGGTCGAAGAGAATAAAGGCTTCAAATTGAGTACGGCCATTAATGATGCCGCTCAATCCTCAGCAGAAGAGACCGCGGACGGACCGTTTTCGCGTAGCAAAGTAGCTGTCAGCGCTGAACCAAGAACGCTTCCCGACGGCGCGGTCATCGTTTCCGCGTTTTGGGGATCGGGGAAACGATCATCCGATGTAACCCGCGCTGTGGCGAGTCTTCTCGAACGCGGCGACGACTTCCTTCTTACGAAAGAAAATCTGGGCGAAGACCCCGCCCCGATGCACGGAAAAGACTTGGAAGTTAACTTTCGAGTCGATGGCAAGCCCGGCAGACGAGCCCTTCATGACGGTGATATTTTCAGAGTCGCAACAGGTACCTATCAGCCCGTTATCAGCATCTCAAAGGAATCGAACACGAAGATGGAAGCGGATTCTGTTTCTCCGCCGAAAGATATACCTCCTCGCGGATCAGGATTCCGAACACCGCGAAACGCGGACCAAGCAAAGGATTCCACGCGGGACCTAACCCCACAGAAAATAGGCCCCGGCGGCGTGTTCGATTTCGGCAACGGCCCCGCTACGCCGGCGCCGGCGACTCAGCCGGCGGGGAAATGATTCGCCCGCGAATCGATCACCGATTCTTAAACTGATTTTTGAATCCTTTCCCCTCTCCCCCCTCTCCGACATCAAAGCCCCTCCGCTATCATCGTCGCGTCATATCTCCTCTTCCGCCTTTCACTGAAACTTCATCGTTCGATCATCATTCATTTCTATACTCTTCGGAATTGAAACCACCGCGACGGGCATGGCCCGCGGGGGCAATTCGTGATCCGGCGGATTCTGTCAGTCAGCGAACAAAACTATTGTCGGGATTTTCATGATCGTTCAGCCGGATTCTTCGGTCGTGCTCGCAGCGCCGGCGGCCTCTCGCGCCGCTTCGCGGTACCGGGCGATTCTGCTCAGCACGATCATCGCCGTCGGCTTTGTGCTTCGGCCGGTGTATGTGTTCCACCTCAAATTCAATACCGATGAGCCGCAGCACATGCACGTGGTGTGGGCGTGGACGCAGGGGCTCGTGCAGTACCGCGACCTGGCGGACAATCACTCGCCGCTGTTTTACCTGATCTTTGCTCCGTTGATGGCGCTGATGCCGTCAACCTCTGCCGCGCTGCCTCTGATGCGTATCCTGATGTTGCCGATGTACGGCCTGGCGATTTTGTGCGTTTACCGGCTGGGCAAATTGCTGTTCGATCGGAATGTCGGACTGTGGAGCGCGCTGCTGATCGCCGTCTTCCCGATTTTCTACCGCCGGTCGATCGACTTTCGGCCCGACCAGCTCTGGATGCTCACGTGGTGCGCGGCGCTGGTGGTTTTCGCGCGCGGGCTGCGCCGGCCGGGCCAGGCGTTTGTTTTCGGGCTGCTGGTGGGAACGTGCTTCGCCATTTCGATGAAAACCACGGTGCTGCTCACGTCGCTGGTGCTGGCGATGGGGATGACGCGCATCATCTGCGGCGCACGGAGCGCCCGGCCGTTGCAACAATATGCGGCGATGATCGGCGCGGCGGTTCTCGGGATCCTCTGCATGCCGGCCGCGATGATTTTCTGGTTCTGGCACCTGGGCGCGCTGCGCGATCTTTACATCGGCACGATCGGCAGCAACTACATGCCCGGCGACAAGAGTGGGTTGTCGCTGTGGCATGTGGCGTTGTTTCTGATCCTGGCTTCGCTGTGCATTTACATTCTCCGCCGCAACGTGCGCGGAAAAACGCCGGGCGCGCGAGCGCGGCGGCGCATCGTGCTGATCTGCACGGCATTCGTATCGACGGCGCTGTTCAAAACGGTCTGGCCGCTGTTCGAGCCTCAGGATTGGCTCGTGCTTTCGCCGCTGATCATGGTGAGCGTGGTGGGGATCGTCGCATTCTCAGGCCGATGCTGGGCCGCGAGCATCGCCGCGGTTCCTCGCTGGTTTGACTTGGCCGCCATGGGCACGGCGGTGGTGTTCGCGGCGGTGGTGATTTCGCAGGCGCCGTTTCACGACGGCGGGCAGGTCAGCCGCGGGATCGTCGATGAAGTCTGCCGGCTGACCGATCCCGGGCAGGCGGTGATCGACGCCAAAGGCGAAAGCATCTTCCGCCCGCGAGCGATCCGCGACGTTTACGAGAGCCTGACGCGCCGGCGATTGAGCCGGCACCTGATCGCCGACACCGGCCCGAGCGAAATCGTCGCGGCGCACGCGTTTGTCGCCGTGTTCAACAGCGATCGCTACCCGGACGAGACGCGCGACTTCATCGCCGCGAATTTTCTGCCGGTGGGAAAAGTCTACGTCGCCGGCTTGCGACTCGACGGCCGGCCGGAAAATGCTAACGGCGAAATCGCGTTTCACATCGCGCTGCCGGGAACGTACAAGTTCGAGATGAAAGACGGCGTGGCGGCCGGCACGATCGACGCCAAGCCCATCACCGGCCCGCTGGATCTGACCGCCGGCGAGCACTTGTATCGTCCGGCACCGGGGCAACTGGCTGCGCCGTGCGCACTCGTGTGGGATCAAGTCGCCCAGCGCGGTGCCTCAGTCCGGTGGAACCCGATTTCAGCCGCTAAGTAGCAAAACCCGCCCGCACCCCCGCGGCCGAATTCCGGTCGCTTTTTAAATCATTATGGGACTTATGCTTCGGCGATTTTCAATCGTACATCATGCTGCGTGAGGCGTGACGGAAGTCGTCACGGTGCCCTCATGTAGTCTCGCTATGATTGAGGAAAATAGATGAAGCAATCGAAACAAATTCTCGCTCTGGCGGCGATCATGGCGGCATCGCTGGCGCTGCCGGCGCCGGTGCTCGCGAAGCGAACGCATCACAGGACGACGCCCACGTCCGGCAATTCCAACGGAACCAAAAACACGAACAAAACCCCCGCGAAGCAACCCGCGCCCCCGGCAGTGGCAACGGCGGATCAGAAGGCGGCACAGGCGGCCGACGCGGACGTGCAGAAGGCCCGCGCCGCTCTCGAAGCCGTCGCCACGCGCCTTCGCCAGCAGTTCGAAAGCTCCCCCGACTACACCGCCGCCGACAAGGAATTCCAGCGTGCCCACGACGCCTACGAGGCCGAGCGATCCGCCGTTCTCCTTCGCCATCACGCCGATCCTGAATTCGCAAAGCTGCTGACCGCCAAAGCCGCCGCGGATGCGAAAATCACGCAGCTGCGCGACGCCGGCGCCACCACCGAGCTGGCCAACGCGGCGCAGGAATCGCTCGAGATCTCCAAGTCGATCACCTCGATGGACACCGCCGCGATGGCGGCCGAGCCGACGCTCGCTACGCTCCATGATCGCCTCTCGGTCGCGGCCGAGCGGCGTCAGACGCTTCAGAAGAATTTCGATCAGAGCCTGACGCGCGATTCCGCCTGGACGACCGCAAAAGCCGCGCTCGACAGCGCCCAGGCCCGGCTTAACGACGCCTTGCAGAAGCTGCGGGCGTAACGGAATCGTCACGAATAATCGTTAGACTTTTCCCTGTCGTTACAGACCCACGGGGCCTAAAATGAGCAGTCCTGTTGCGGCTTAAGCCCCGCGGGCATTCGGATCGATAAAGAAGCAGCGGACGCGTCCGGCACGAGACTTTTCGGAGATGCAACGATGAATCGAACGATCAAAACATGGTTTCTGCCGATGGTGGCCGTTGCGGTGCTGCTCGGAATCGCCGGCGTTCGCGCCGACGACGCGCCGGCCCACAATGCGGTCGGGTCGATCACCGGAACCGTCACCGACGCCGAGGGGCACGCGATGGCGAACATCACGGTCAACCTCTGGCCGCCCACGCCGATCAAGCTGCGAGCGCCTAACTCGCCCAAAGGCTTCTCGATCGGCGAAGCGCAGGATTTCGCCAAGTCGAAGAAGTCGCCGACCGACGCCGCAGGCGCCAAAGCCGCCGCTAAAAAGAAAGGCCCTACGCCGATCTCCTCCACCGTCACCGCCGCCGACGGCACGTACACGCTGGCGGGCATCCCGGTCGGGGATTACTCGGTTGACGCGGGCAAAAAGGACGGCACCGGCTACGCCAAGCAGGCGGTTTCAGTCCGCGAAGGCCAAGTCACCGGCTGCGATTTCAAGCTGGGTTTGGCGAAGAAGTAACGTCGAATGTTCAAATCGAATTTCGTAGCACGGGCTACCAGCCCCTGTTTCCGAACACAAAACATGGGCTGGTAGCCCATTCGACGAAATCTGAACCGCGCCCCCCTTCGCGCGGCTTCATTCGCCGCGCGTCACTTTCACGTTCTTGAAAATAATTTCATCGCCCCAGATCGCGTCGACGTTCAGCGTGTCGGCCGCGGCGTTAACGTCGGGCCGGAGGATGACGTCGACGGTGTCGCCGGTGAACTCGGTGGCTTTGATGATGTATCCCCCACCGCCGCCGGTTCGCGTGCTGAACGTGATGACATTGCCCGGCCATTCCTTCTGCTTGTTCCGGATGATCATCCGGCTGATCAACATCACCGGCGGTGAATTGCCCTGCATGTCGAGCACAAAACCGTTCCAGCTTTTTGGATCGAACTTCAATGACTTGATCGTGAACGCATTCTGCATCGCGGCCGACTGGGCAGGATCGTGAACGAGCTTTACGGTCGGCTGATCGGCGGGCAACAGTTGCCAAGGGGTCGATGCAGTGAGTTTTGATGTTGCGATGATCCATTGCGTCGACACGGGATCGTATACGCTGATCTCAACATCGCCGGTGGCGATTTGCCAGCTATCCTTCAGAGATGCGAGTTTGTCGGCCGGTAGTTCGACGACGATGGGTTCACCTCCCGCGCCCTTGGTGCCCATCACATTGAGCCTTGAATTACGATCGAATCTTGATCCATCGCAGGGAATTCCCGCTACTTTCAGATTGACGATTCGAGTGCGCCACCACAGGGTGAAACGCATATCGCCCGCGGTGCCGACTCGAGTCGGCTGTGCTTCGGCCGCAATTGCGATGCGTGGATGATCGCGGCTAACGGTGGGTCGTGCCAAAAGATGAACGCTCCATGTCTGTTCCCAAAGTTTTTGCCATTGGGCATCGGACATCACACCCGCGGTGTACGCGGCATCGAGAAAATGCATCCATTGACTATTCCACGATTGGGTCGCATCCGCCTGCACCGCTAGCGCATGGTCGACAATGGAACGAAGCTGGCCGTCACTGAGTTTTTTCGTCACCAGCCGCGCGATCAGTTCGTTCATCGCCCCGCCTTTGAGCTCGTCGGCCTGACGGAGCAGCAACCACACCGGCTCGTACGGATAGAGTTCAATCCCGCGCGCCGTCGCCCAGCCAAGGCCCGAAAGAATCATCGCAGCCGGCAGCAGCAGCGCGACGGCGACAAAAAGCATCCGCCCGCGGCGCTGGCGATGGCCGATGCGAATCGCTCGCGGGCCGGTCAGCATCGCGCCGCACTCGCCGCACCGCTCGCTCCCCGCCGGCCGGCCGAACAAATCGAACCCGCACTTGCGGCAGAGCGGATGATCGTCGATCACCCGCCCGCGCCAGCCGATGCCGAGCACCACCACGCCCGCCAGCACGGCGGCGGCGCAGAGGATGACGATCGCGAGCATGCGGACACTATAGCGATCGGCTGCCTGACTGAAGGAATGTTTTAATCGCTCCGTGTAGCACGGGCGTCTCCCACTTTTCGCGTGAACGCCGTAAGTAGTGGATTTTTTGAGCGTATCAATTTCGGATGTATCGTCATCCTGAGGTACTCCGAAGGATCTAGCGTCCTTGAGAGCTCGGCAAGATCCTTCGGAGTACCTCAGGATGACAACTTCTGGTCGGACTGCGTCTTACATCCATGGTGCAAAAAGTTGGTTTCGCCCGTGTCCGAGCACCATGTCATGGGCGAGACGCCCATGCTACGAGGAGACGACCTGATTTTGCGTGGCATGGGCGGCTCGCCCATGGTCTTCGACATGAGGAAACACGGGCGGGCCGCCCGTGCCACGGATTTCAAGTGGACCCCATACGGATTTTTCAAAAGTTCATCCACGCCGGCGTCTGTGGTATTCCGAAGACCCGGATCTGTCGCCCGGCGAATCCGGGTCTTCGGAATACCTCAGACTACCTCAGACACTGGCGTGAAGATTCGATTCTGTCTGCTCGTGGAGCGTTTTCACCACCCCGCGTCATCCGACTTCTGCAGGAAGACGAAGAAGCACATCCGCTCTACGCCGTCGACCATGCCGCGGAGGGAGAAGAGTTTGAAGAACCACGCCAGGTCGCGCTCGGCCGGGTCGTCGGGCGGGGCGGATTTTTCGCCGACTAAATCCGCCACCGGCACGCTCATCAAATGGTCGGCCAGGTGCGTGATGCTGATTTCGTCGGCCGACTGCGTGGAGAGGACATTTAAATTGTGCTCGCGGATCGGCCCGCGGAGATATCGGCCGGGCATGTCGATCTTGATTTCATCGAGCGCTTTCAAATACGCGGCCGACGTTGCGTCGTTCTTCCACTCTAGGGAACTGCGCTCGTCCTCCTGTACGCCGGCCAGCGCGGCGTTGAAGTGGGCGGTCATGCGGGTATAGAACGTTTCGACCTGCTCGCCGGAGAGCAGGCGGAGGATCATCACCTCGCCGGGCCGGCGGTAAAGGTGGTAGTCGTTGGTGCTGATCGCGGGCGAGTCGGCGAGCTTCAGCAGGCGCTGGGCCTCGGGAGCGCTTTCGTCGGGGATCAACGGCAGGATCGGGTCGCGGGATTTTTCCAGCTTGGCGATCGTCCGCTGCACGTCACGGGCGACGTCGGCATCGAGCCCCGGCTTGAGCTGCGCTTCAAACTTCCGACACCCTTCGAACACGGCCGCCAACTCCGCGTGCATGCGGATCGCGTCGGCCTGCTCCTGAGCGCGAGCGGCAGGGTCGGCGGCCCGCTCGGTAGGGGATTCTTCGGGGTCATCAAACATGGCGGGAAGATATCGCGGGGTGGCGGGAGGGGGAAGTGGTTTGTTCTTAGTGCTGAGTGCTGAGGACTTAGGACTTAGGACTTAGGACTTAGGACTTAGTGTATTCGTTTTACTCCTTCTCCCGGTATTCCGGGAGAAGGGGCGATGAGGGTTCTGTACCAAATGACAATCACCTCACGAATTGGCAGAACCCTCACGCTACCCTCTCCCGGCGTACCGGGAGAGGGACAGAGTCCGCAAAATCGATACTTGGCGGGAACAATCCGTCCAGCTCACAAGTTTGAATCACTCAGCGGCCTCTCGGCAACTCAACGGCTGCTGGATATTCAACAGGGAACGAACATGAAATTGCTTATCACAACCTACCGATACCTGGTCCTCATTTCCGGCTATCTCCAGCCGGTGTTTTTGCTCGCGATACGGCTTTTCTGCGGGTACCAGCTGATTGTCACCGGCTACGGCCACCTGTCGCACCTCGATAAGGTCACCGAGTTCTTTGAATCGCTGCACATCCCGATGGCCCACACCAACGCGATTGTTTCCGGGACGACTGAAATGGTCGGCGGAGCGCTATGGCTCATCGGGCTGGGGACGCGCGCAATCTCGATCGCCCTGCTGTTCAACTTTTGCGTCGCATACTGGACCGCCAGCCGCGACGCAGTCACTGGCTTCTTTTCTAATGCCGACCCTTTCCTGCAGGATACAGCGTTTCCCTTCCTGATGACGTCGATTATCCTGCTCGCCTTCGGGCCCGGCTTCTTCTCGGTCGATAATCTGCTGAAGCGCACGATTTTCCGGAACAAAACCTCCGCCCTTGCGTCTGATTCGTAAACGAATCAGCGGAAAGTGCCGGCCATCTGGTAGAATGCCGGCACTTACCGTCTAACGAGGGCTTGCAATGCGACGAATCAAACTGGCGGCGGCGTGTCTTGGGGTTGTTCCGTTGGTGACATTCGCCTTGCCGCAGATCCCCATTTCTATAACGGCGGCGCAATCGCCGGCCACGCAGCCTTCGCAGAACATTCAGCTCCAGATCATCGGCCAAGCGGGCGGAATCGTTGTCTTCACCGAAGGCAACGCACCGGCGACGCAGCCGGCCAACGAGCCGGCGGCTGACAATCAACCCGAGATCGGGCCGGGCGAAGAGGTGATTCAGGGCGGCGGGATTCGACTCCGAGTCATCCAGCAGCCGGGCGGCATCCTCGTCATTCCCGAAGACAACATGAACGCCCCCGCCACGCAGCCCACCACCGGCCCCGCGGCTGAGGCTCAGCCTGCGAACCCACCGGCGGAAGAAGTGATTCAAGGCGGCGGGATGCGAATTCGGATCATCGGCGAGCAGCAGCCTGACATCCTCGTCGTGCCCGAGGACAACTTAAACGCCCCGACCACAAAACCGACTACAGGCCCGGCCGCCGAAGGTCAGCCGGTGAACCCGCCGGCGGAGGAAGTGATTCAAGGCGGCGGCATGCGCACCGGCGTCCCCAAGCGTGTTCGCCGGTTACCTCCGAATCGTGAGATCCAGCCCGCCCCGGCGATCGCACCGGCGAACGAGCCGACGACCAAGCCCGCGGACGGCCCGAGCGGTCAAGCCAACCCGGCCGATGGGCCGATCATGCACGGCGAGATTCCCGTCATGGCGCCGCACCCGCGGATGGTTCTGCTGCTCGCCGACGACAACGCCGGCGCGCCCGATGCGCCGACCGCCCCACTCGCCGCGGACGGGTCGATACCAATCAACCGGCCGGTGGCGTACTTCAAGGGCCAGCACGTCAACATGCAAAGGCAAGGTCAGATCGTTCGGCCGATGATGATTCGTGGCGAGCCGTTCGATCCACCGGCGAATCAACCGGCGAATCAACCAACAACTCAGCCGGCCGATGGCCCCGCCGAGGAGAACGAGCGGCCCATTCCGATCGACGGCCCGATCCGCTTCGACGGCCGAAAGCGAATGCCCCATCACAATCAGGGGCCGATCGTCGAGCCGGGCGACGCGGCGCCTTCGACGCAGCCGGCGGTCGGCGACGGCGATCAGCCCGCGACACAGCCGACGACGCGACAATCGGCCGAGGAGCGCGCAAAATTGCGCGAAAAGCTCCGCCGCGACATGCAGTTTAAGTCGAACGGGCAAATGCTTCCGACCACGCAGCCGATTTCGGATCCGGACGACGGCAACGCTCCCCCGCCGGCGCGGCCTTTGCGGCCCGGCGCTTTTCGCGACAGGAATCACGGTGCCCCGCACATTCTCGAAGTCGAACCGAACCCGAATGATCCGAACGCCGCCGCGCCGTCAACGCAGCCGACCACGCAACCGGCGGACGACGATGCGCCCGCGCCCCGGCCGCTGCGCCCGGGCATCAACCGCGGCGGATTCAAAGGCCAGCCAAGGATTCTCGTCACACCGCCGGCGCCGAAAGAATTGAACGACGACGCTCCGACCACCCAGCCTACGACTCGGCCGACCGACGAAGAACGCAAAAAACTGCGCGAGAAGCTGCGCCAGAACATGCAGTTCAAGTCGCTTGACGGTGCGGAGATGCCCAAAGCCCACAGCTCGTCCGGCGATGTAGAGCCAACGGATACTCCGCAACCCAAGAACTGAATGACGTTCGAAGACAATTGAGAAGTCGCGACCCCCTGGAAAAAAAATCGCCCGGCCCGTTGTATCCTGCGCCGGCGGCGAGACAATAATCCCCTCAAGGAGCTTCTATGAAAAAGATCATTAAATGGGCCGTGCTCGTCATCATCGTGCTGGTCATCGTGGTGGTGGCCGTCGTGGTGATGAATCTCGACAGCCTGATTCGCACGACGGTGGAATCGCAGGGCACCAAGCAGTTGCAGGTGGAGACCAAGCTCGGCGGCGTGCATTTGTCAGTCTTCGGCGGGAGCCTTTCTCTCAGCGATTTCTCGATCGGCTCGCCCAAGGATTTTAAAGCCCCGCAGATGCTCTCGCTCGGCAAGGCCGACGTGGCGGTCACGCTCGACGGGCTGAAGGGCAATCCCAAGCGCATCGGCACGATCACGCTCAACAAGCCCAAGCTGGTGATCGAGCAGAGCGGGCTGAATCTCAACTTCAAGGCGCTGGTCGATCAGCTCCCCAAGAGCGACACGCCCGCCCAGCCCACGCCGGCGCCGGCCGAGCCCGCGGATTCGATGAAGCTCATCATCGATCAGATCAACATCACCGGCGCGGAAGTCAGCTTCCTGCCCGGCATTCCCGGCCTGGCCACCGGTCTGACGATCCCGATCCCCGACATGACGCTGAAGCAAATCGGCAATGCTGACGGCGCTCAGAACGGAATCGCACTGAAGGACGTGGTCGTGCAGGTCATCACCGGCATGGTCGCCGGCGCGGCCGACTCCGACAAACTGCCCGCCCCGCTCAAAGCCCTGCTCAAAGGCAACCTGACCGACGTGGCCAACCAGATGGGCGGCGTGCTGAAGGACCAGATCGGCGCGAGAATCGGCGGCCTGGGCGAAAACGTCGGAAAATCCGTCGGCGATGTGCTGTCCGGCAAAGCCCCGACGACGCAAAACGTCACCGGCGCCGTGACCGACGGCATCGGCGATTTACTCAAGGGCGGCAAGAAGAAAGACAAGAAGTAAGGAGCGTCGAATGAAGCTGGCTGTCTCGATTTTAATCGCGTTTGCGACGCTGACCTTCGCCGCCGGCTGCGGCGGGGATTCGTACGACAAGATCGGCGCCGACATGGTGACCAACGTGCAGGCCGTTCGCGATGCGCTGGCGAAGGTGACGGACGTCCCCTCCGCCCAGGCGGCCGCGGAACAGATCAAGGCGCAGATGGTGGCCAAGAAATCGATCCAGCAGCGCCTCAGCACCCTGGGCAAGCCGACGAAAGAAATCGGCGATGAGATGAACACCAAGATCAAAGCCAAGATGGATCAGGCGAGCAAAGACATCGCGACGGAACTCGACCGCATCGCCAAGCTCGGGCCGGACGTGTTCACGCCGATAGAGTCGGCGATGCGCGACGTGGCGGTTGTGAAATATCAGTAGAACGAAAACAGAATTATGAACGCGGAGTCGCGGAGACGCAGATAAGACAAATAGATCTGCTCTGCTCTTCTCCGTCACTCCGCGTCTCCGCGTTCATTCACTCCTGGAAATAGCCGAATACATTCGCCCCTGACCAACCCGCGAATTTTCACTTGCCCTGCCGCCTCACTTCCTTAAAATCGCCGACGGCGCGATTCGAGGATACGAGGAGATCGGATCAGCGGCATGTTTGACCAGTACGAGTGCGACGGGCTTTTCGATGAGATGTTCATCGACAGGCACACTCCCCGCCCACACTACGCCTCCGTCGCATCTCGTTTATCCGCAATGGGTTCCGAGGCATTCAACCGCCGGGTTCGCATGGCGGATATGACCTTCCGCAACCAGGGAATCACCTTCACCGTCTACTCCGACACCCGCGGCGTGGAGAAAATTTTCCCGTTCGATCTGATCCCGCGCATCATCCCCGGCGACGAGTGGACGCTAATCGAACGCGGGCTCACGCAGCGCATCACCGCGCTCAACCTTTTCTGTCAGGACATCTACCACGACCAGCGGATTCTGAAGGAAGGAATCATCCCGCCGGAGCTGATCTACGGCGCGAAAATGTTCCGTCGGGAGATGTTCCACGTCAACGTGCCGAAGAACATTTACATCCACATCTGCGGCACGGATTTGATCCGCGGAAAAGACGGCAAGTATTACGTGCTCGAAGACAACGGCCGCACGCCGAGCGGCGTTTCTTACGTGCTGGAAAACCGCTCGGTGATGAAGCGAGTATTCCCCGCGCTGTTCAGTGCGTACAAGGTGCGGGCAATCGAGGATTATCCGTACAACCTGCTGCAAACCCTCAAGTACGTTGCCCCACAGCACGCGCAGGACAACCCGACGATCGCCATCCTCACGCCGGGCATTTATAACTCGGCCTACTTCGAGCACAGCTTTCTGGCGCGGCAAATGGGCGTGGAATTGGTCGAAGGACGCGACCTGATCGTCGAAAATTCCTTCGTCTACATGCGCACTACCGCCGGCCTGCGGCGCGTGGACGTGATCTATCGCCGGCTCGATGACGACTTCCTCGACCCGCTCTGCTTCCGACACGACAGCGCCCTCGGCGTGGCGGGTCTGATGAACGCCTACCGCATGGGGAACGTTGCGCTGGTCAACGCCGTCGGCACGGGCGTGGCGGACGACAAAGCCATCTACCCCTTCGTGCCCGACATGATCAAGTTCTACATGGGGCAGGAAGCGATCATCCCCAACGTGCCGACGTACATCTGCGCCCGCCCGGATGATATGAAGTACACGCTGGAAAACCTCGACAAGCTGGTGGTCAAAGCAACCAACGAGTCCGGCGGTTACGGCATGCTCATGGGGCACCAGTCGACCAAGGCAGAGCAAGACGCATTCGCCGTCAAGATCAAGGAAGACCCGCGCGGCTTTATCGCCCAGCCGGTGGTGGAGCTCAGCCAACACCCGAGTTTGATCGGCGACGCATTCGAAGGCCGGCGCATCGACCTGCGGCCGTACATTTTGTACGGCGAGAAGCCGATCATCATGCCCGGCGGGTTGACGCGCGTCGCGCTCCGCCGCGGAAGTTTAGTCGTCAATTCCAGCCAGGGCGGCGGGAGCAAGGATACGTGGGTGCTTGATGAAGAAGACGCGCCCGTGGCAAGTCCGCTGCCGGAAGGAACGGAAACGCTGGTCACAACGTAAAGGATGAATGCAGAGTGCAGAATGCAGAATGAATCGAATTTCAATCTGCATTCTGCACTCTGCCTTCTGCATTCAAACTATGTCCCAACTCGGCACAACAAACGCCTTCAACCTCAACGCCCCCGCCCGGCCGATGCTGGCGCGCGACGCGGACTCGATGTACTGGATGAGCCGCTACGTCGAGCGCGCCGAGCACATCTCCCGCGTGCTGCTGGTGAACTCCAACGTGCTGACCGACGTCGGCGATCTCACGCCGCACCTGCAGCAGAAGCAGTGGCAGAGCATTCTCACGATTTTCCGGCTCAACGAGCTTAAGCCCAGCGATAAACCCGTCGGCCAGCAGGTCGTGCAGTACATGACCTTCAACGAGGAAAACCCCAACAGCCTGCTCAACTGCATCCTGCGGGCCCGCGAAAACGCCCGCAGCATCCGCGAAAACATCTCGGCCGAGATGTGGGAAAATCTCAATACGCTTTACTGGTCGATCGTGAGCGATGACGCGCGGGCGCGGTTCGAAGATTCCAGCGATACTTTCTATCGCGCGATCATGTCCGGCTCGATGCTCTTCCAGGCGTTGACCGACCAGACGCTGGCCCACGATCAGCGGTGGCACTTCACGCAATTGGCCAAGTACCTGGAGCGCATCGACGTCACCAGCCGCGTGATCGAAACCAAATTCACCATTCTGCGCAGCGCCGAGGCGATGCTGGAAGCGCCAATCCGCAACATCCACTGGATGGCCGTCCTGCGAAGCTGCTGCTCGATCGAGGCGTACCGCAAGGCGTACGTCGGCGACATGGACCCGATGCGGGTTGCATCATTCCTGATCCTGCGGCGCGATTTCCCGCGCTCGATCCGTTACGCCGTCAGCAAAGCCCACGACGCGATGGCGGCGATTCGAAGAGACGTGAGCCCCGGCGTCATCGACGCCGCCGAGCGCGTGCTCGGCCGGCTCGACGCGCAGCTCGAATACGCCGAGATGAGCGAAATCCTTCTCGAAGGCTTACCCGCGTACCTGCAGAAAATGCAAACTTCCATCGACGACGCGGCGATCGAGGTGCAGAAGGCGTACTTTCTCCATTAAAGGAAATGCAGAATGCGGAGTGCGGAATGCAGAATGAATTTAAGAAAGCGGATTTCGCCCCGCAATTCATTCTGCATTCTGCATTCTGAATTCTGCATTCAATTCGCATGCTCCTCAAACTCACCCACACCACCGACCTCACCTACTCCGACATGATTTCCGAATCGGTCATGGAGCTGCGCATGGTTCCGCGGCAGGAGGAGGATCAGCACCGGCTTTCTTTCATCCTTGCGATCGGGCCGGGCACGTCGGTCAACAGTTATTTTGATTGGCTGGGGAATACGGTGCATTCCTTCACGGTCAATCCGTTCCACCGGCAGATCCGCATCGTGGCCACGAGCGTTTTGGAGACGGACCGGCCGAAAACCGAAGTGGAAAAATTCGCCGACCGCTGGCCGATCCAGTCCAACGGCGATTACGCGCACTACGACTACCTGCAGTTCGGCGGGCCGATCGTGGATACGCCGCAACTGCGCCAGTTCGTGGAAATCCTCTGGCCGACGCCAGGCATGTCGCTCGGCGAGATGGCGCTGCGGATGCTCGTGCTGATCAACGAAAAATTCACCTACCGCAAAGGCGTCACCAACGCCGCAAGCCCGATCACGCATCTGCTCGAGAAAGGCGAAGGCGTTTGCCAGGATTTCACGCATTTAATGATCGGCCTCGCTCGCGCGCTTGGCATTCCCGCGCGCTACGTCAGCGGGCTGGTTCACCCGGACAAGCAACGCTTCCGCGGCTTCACGCAAACTCACGCGTGGTGCGAGTTGTACTTCCCCAGCGCGGGCTGGGTGGGATTCGATCCGACGAACAACTGCATCGTCGGTCCGAACTTCGTGAAGGTCGCCATCGGCCGCGACTATCGCGACGTGCCGCCCAACAAAGGCGTCTACCGCGGCAAGGCCACCGAGACGATCGATGTCACCGTCCACAGCGAAGAGCTCACCGCGATTCCCGCCGAACTCGCCGCCGAACGCGTGCAGCCGATCTTCATCTCCACCTTCCAACCCAACTACGCCGGCCATCGCGAGATGAGCAACCAGCAGGTGGAGATTCAGCAGCAGCAACAACAGTAGTAACAGATTGACGGTCGCGACTCTCGACAATCCACACTCCCTGCTCCACAATCCACTATTGATATGACTTACTGTTTAGGAATCATCACGAAGCAAGGCCTGGTGATGGCCTCGGACTCACGCACCAACGCCGGCAACGATCAGATCAACACCGCCAGGAAAATGCACACGTTCGTTCAGCCCGGCAGTCGGGTGTTCGTGCTCATGGCTTCGGGGAGCCTTTCCTGCACGCAGTCGATCATCACGCTGCTGCGGCGCGATTTTGACAACGGCCTTGGGCTGGCACAGGCTGAAACGATGTACGACGCCGCCCGGGTCGTTGGTGCCGTCGTCCGCAAAGTCGATGAACTCGATCGCAAGGCGCTCGAGCGCGACGACTACCGCTTCAACGTCAACCTCATCCTCGGCGGGCAGATCAGGGGCGAAGCGCCGGGCCTTTACCTGATTTACCCGCAGGGCAACCCGCTGCAGGCCAGCGAAGAAGCTCCGTTCCTGCAGATCGGCGAGGTCAAGTACGGCCGGCCGATCCTCGATCGCGGGATTCGCTACGAAATCACCTCGCTGGAAGAGGCGGCGAAGTACGCGCTGCTCAGCATCGACAGCACGATGAAGAGCAACGTGACCGTCGGCCCGCCGGTGGATTTGCTGGCGTATTCGACGGACGAATTCGAAATCACCCGCCACCGCCGCTTCGGCGTCGACGACCCGGACCTGACCAAAATCCGCCAGCGCTGGGAGGCGGCGCTGCGCGTCGGCGTGAGCAAGCTGCCGAATTTCCGCTTCACCAAGCCGCTCTCAGGCAAGACGACGGACGAATCCATTCAAATGGTAGAAGGCTCCTCAGACATCGCGGAAGTGCAGCCGCAGGCGTCAGAGGCGAGGACTAAGGACTAAGGACTTAGGACTTAGTAAAATGCGATCAATGCGGCGCCTCTTCTTCACTGAGACCTAAGTCCTTTCACCTAAGTCCTACTCTCTCATGCGATGGATCATCGGCGACATTCACGGCATGCTGCGACCGCTGCGGACGCTGGTCGATGAGATCGACCGGATTGATTCCGCGGCCAAGATGTTCTTCGTCGGCGATTACGTGAACCGCGGGCCTGACTCGCGCGGGACGATCGATTTTCTGCTCACGCTCAAAAACGCCAAGTTCTGCCGCGGAAATCACGACGACGTGTTCGATCTGATCCTCAACGGCATCGGCTACGCCGAAAATTCCGCCAATGGCGATCGCGTGGCGGCCGTGCAGTGGTTTTTGCCGCACGGGCTGATTCAAACCTTCATGAGTTACGGGGCCGATTTCACCACGGTTGAAAAAATGTCGCGTCACGCGACGCCAGCGCAGGTGAAAACGCTCTGCGAGCTCGTGCCGCCCGAGCACCGCAAGTTCCTTCGTACACTCCGCGCCGTGGTGGAAGACGACGACCTGTTCATCGTGCATGCGATGTGGCCGCTCGATCAGCCGTCGGAAGATCCGCGGATTTCCTTCCGCCTCACGAGCGACGCGGCGATGCGAAGCCAAATCCTCTGGGGCCGGTACGACTTCGCGGCGCTGGCATCAGAAAAAATGTGGAAGCGCACCGGCTACTTCGGCCATACGCCGTCGCAAAACTACGTGGCCTACGGCGCGAGCAACCAGCCGCTGGTCGGCGACAAGCTGGTGATGCTCGACACGGGCGCCGCACTAGCCACCGACGGCCGGCTGACGGCGTATTGTGCGGATACATCTCAATATTTGCAGGCCGACCCGGCGGGTGAATTGACCAAGACGGTTTAAATAAGAAGAAATTAACACAGAGACACAGAGGCACAGAGAAGAAAAGATAAATGATTTTTTCCTCTCTGTGCCTCTGTGTCTCTGTGTTCATCAATTTTTCTCTCGAAATGCTTAAAGCCCATCGAATAAAACTCGTCCTCGTCCACCCGCAGATCGCCCCCAACACCGGCAACATCGCGCGGCTCTGCGTCGCCACCGGCACGGAGTTGCACCTCGTTCGCCCGCTGGGGTTCGTCTTGTCCGATTCAAAGCTCAAGCGCAGCGCGATGGACTATTGGCCGCGCCTGAAGCTGACCGTTCACGATGACCTGGAAGCCTTCTTCGCCGCCGTGACGGACGGGCGCGTGTGGCTGATGGAGAACGGCGCGTCGCAATCCATCTGGCAGGCGGATTTCGCCGACGGCGACTGGCTCTGCTTCGGCAGCGAAACCGCCGGCCTGCCCCGCGCCGTACTCGACCGTTGGCCGGACCAACTCGTCGGCATTCCGCAGGTGGAAGGCGAGCGCTGCCTCAACGTCTCCACCGCGGCGGGGATTGGATTGTTCGAGGCGCTGCGGAAGATTAAATGAAACCGGGGGGCGTCAGTTTGAGAGTCTTTTCAGACGAAACCCGCGAACCTCCGTTCGAGACTACGTACCGCGATCGATTGTTTTTAAGCATAGAGCAGTTCACCTTCACGTAGATCGTCATCCTGAGGCACTCCGAAGGATCTAGGCTCCCTGCGCAGTCGGCCGGATCCTTCGGAGTACCTCAGGATGACGATACGCTTGGAGTAGATCTGCTTTAACGTCCAATAACCGTTCGATCCACATTCAGCTTGGTTTCGCCGACTGCCTCGACGATAATTTAAGCATCCATGAAACGCCCCGCCGTTTTTTTTGATCGCGACAATACGCTCATCGCCTGCGACGGCTATCTCGGTGACCCGGCCGACGTGACGGTCATCCGCGGCGCGGCTGACGCTGTCGCGCGGCTGCGGTCGCTCGGGTTTGCCATCGTCGTTGTCTCTAATCAGTCCGGCGTGGCGCGCGGTAAGTTCGATGAAGCGGCGGTGGCCGCGGTGAATCAGCGGCTGGAGCAGTTGCTCGTCGCGGAGAATGCCGGGGCGATTATCGATCGGCACGAGTACTGCCCGTATCACCCCGAAGGCACCGTCGAGCAATACCGGCACGAGAGCGAGCGGCGAAAGCCCAAGCCGGGCATGATTCTTGAAGCGGGCCGGTCGCTGGCGCTGGATTTATCGCGCAGCTGGCTGATCGGCGACGCGAAGCGCGACATTGAAGCCGGCCGTGCCGCCGGCGTGCGGACGATCCTGTTCGCCGACGCGTCGCTCCCCGCCTCCCCCGCCGCTGAAGGAAGCGGCAGCGCCGGAGCGGAGTTCACCGTCGGCACGTTGGCTGAAGCAGCTGACGTGATCGCCAAGCACCTCCCGCCGCCCGATCGCGAAAGCGGGTCGATCCCCGAGCCGACAAAATTCGCGATCCCGATTCAGCCGGCAGATTCATCCTCGCTCGATCTCAAGCCGCTGACTTACGTCGCCGAGCAGATTCTTCGGGAAATCCGCCACCAGCACGAGTCGCCGCACATCGATTTTTCCGTGCCGAAACTGCTGGCCGGGATCGTGCAGATGCTGGCGCTGGCGTCGATGTTCTTCGCCTACCTCTACCGCGACTCCGCCGCCGTCCTGTCGAACTTATTGACGGCGATCTTCCTGCAGACGCTGACCATCGCGCTGCTGCTGATGGGACGGAAGTGATTCCTTTTTCTGCTCTTTGGTAGGACAGACATTCCTGTCTGTCTTGGCGCTTTCGGTGACACAGACATTCTTGCCTGTGACGAGACGCGGTACGCCGCGGCTCGTACGCGGATGCGAAATGGACGGTGATGTCTGTACGGACGGATGAGTACATCCGTCCGTCACAGACAAGAATGTCTGTGCCACCGAAGGCGCGGAAAAGGCGCAGAGACAGACAGGAATGTCCGTCCTACCATAGAAAAGGCGTCCACGCCTCACGCCACATTCGCCCCGTGGCACTGCTTGTACTTTTTGCCGCTGCCGCACGGGCAAGGATCATTTCGGCCGACCTTGGGCGTGTCGCGGGTGATGGTTTTGACCCTCGCGATTTCCCCCTCCGGCTGGCCGCCTTCGGCACGCGGTTCGGGCGGCGCTACGGCGGCGGCGGTGGCTTGTACGTTTTCGCCGACACCGTAACCGCCGGCGCTTTCGTGAACAGCGGCCGTTTCGCGGTAGGCGCTGCGGCGCTGCACGTTGCCGACGACGCGGGCGCGGAAGATCAGGTCGGTCACCTTGTCGCGCACGCCGATCATCATCTGTTGGAAGTATTCATAGCCGCGCTTCTTGAAGAGGATTCGCGGATCCTGCTCGGCAAACGCCTGCAGGCCGATGCCGCTCTTGAGCGCATCCATCGCGAACAGGTGATCCTTCCAGCTCTGGTCGAAAATCTGGATCAACACGAACTGCTCCAGGTCCGAAAGCTCGCGGCGGAGAACGTTTCTCGCCTCTTCATGGAGCGCGGCATTCACGTCGAGCGGCGAACGGTCGACGCCAAAATCCTTCGTCGTCAGCTTCGTGCCGAATCGGCTGTTGAACGCTTCGGCCAGCGCGGTCGGGTTGCTGTTGGCCTTGACCATCGCGTCGACTTCCCTTTCGAGTTCGCCGTCGAGCAGGAATTTTTCCTGCAGGCCGATGAGCTGATCGCGGAGCTTGCGAACGGACTGTGTGCGGATTTCGTCGACCGAAAGTTCCACGCCGTACTTCATACGCGCCCAGTTGCGGACGTGCTCGGCGGCGTACGGGTTATCGGTGGACCCTTCATCCCCGCCGAACGCGAACATGAGCGTGTGATCGACGGGGTATTCAATTTCGCGGCGTGAGTAAGCCTCGCGGGCGCGCTTTTCGAGCAACGCCGTGATCTCGCTGGCCGACTTGCGCTGGCCGCCTTTGACGTCGGCGAGCAGCTCTGTCGGTTTGACTTCGATATTGAACTTGTCCTTTGCCCAGTTGCACAATTCAGTCTCGGCATAGAGCGGCTCGAGGTATTTCGTCAGCCCACTGCAGTCGCGACGGCTGATTTGTTCCTTGGCCGCGTCACGCAGGCGGTCTTCGACTTCGTCGGGGGTCATTTTCTTAATCGCGCTGACGGGCAGGCTCACGTGGAATCGCTGCATCGCCCAGCTCGAAAGGCCTTTCACGTCCCACGTGGTGAGGTCGCTTTCGTCTTCGCCGATGAACTCGCCGAGCGTGGCGGTGAGATTGGTGTCGGCCTCGGCGCGGGCCTGATCTTTCAGGTACGGCTCGAGATCCTGGATGTGCTTGTGCGACTTCAAATCGCCCGGGTCGAGCTGCACTTCAAAATTGATGCGCGCCCACTCCACGAGGACGGCGGCGACGTAATCCTTGACGATGAATTTATCGACGGCATCGTTGATCGCTTCGCCGATCATGTCCCAGATGACTTGATCGACACCTTCGCCGCGCAGCACGCGCTGGCGCATGCCGTAGAACGTGCCTCGCTGGTGTTCGTTGACTTCGTCGTAGTCGAGCAGATTTTTACGGGCAGTGTAGTTGCGCTCTTCGACCTTCTTCTGGGCGCGGAGGATGCCCTTGCTGATGCGCTTGTCTTCGATGTGCTGGCCTTCTTCCATGCCGAGGAAGCTGAGGACCTTGATCGTCCACTCGCCGGCGAACATCGCCATCAGATCGTCCTGCAGGGAAACGTAGAACCGGGAAGAACCTGGATCGCCCTGCCGGCCCGATCGGCCTCGGAGCTGGTTGTCGATTCGCCGGGCGGTGTGTCGCTCGGTGCCGATCACATGGAGTCCGCCGGCTTTTTGGGCGTCGGGCGTGAGCTTGATGTCGGTGCCGCGACCGGCCATGTTCGTGGCGATCGTCACTCGGCCGACGGTTTCGCCGTGCGAGTTCTGCAACTGCTGCCCGGCGGCGGCGACGATCTCGGCTTCGCGCTCGTGGTACTTGGCGTTGAGCACGTTGTGCTCGATGCCGTACTTGCGCTTGAGCATCGTCGAGAGGGTCTCGCTTTTTTCCACGCTCGTCGTGCCGACCAGCACGGGCCGGCCTTCCTGGGAGACTTCCTTGATTTCGTCGATGATCGATTCCCACTTCTCGCGCTCGGTGCGGTAGACGCGATCGTGGTTGTCTTCACGAATGACCGGGCGGTTGGTCGGAATGGTCACCACGTCCAGTCCGTAGATTTTGCGGAATTCTTCCGCTTCGGTCTGGGCCGTTCCGGTCATGCCGGCGAGTTTCTTGTACATCTTGAAGAAATTCTGCAACGTGATGGTGGCCAGCGTCTGCGTTTCTTCCTTGATCGCGACTTTTTCCTTCGCTTCGACGGACTGGTGCAGCCCGTCGGACCACTGCCGGCCGACCATTTTTCGGCCGGTGTATTCGTCGACGATAATGACTTCCATTTCGCCCTTGGGCCCGCGCTCAACGACGTAGTCTTTGTCGCGCTCGTACACGACGTGGGCGCGCAGCGAGTTTTCCATAAGGTGCGGCCATTCCATGTTCTCGCCGACGAAGAAGCTGCCGACGCCCGCCGCCACCTGCGCCGCGGCGATGCCTTCGTGCGTCAGGTGGACGGATTTCTTGTCCAGTTCGATTTCGAGGTACTGGGTGATGCCTTCCTTTTTCTTCTCGGCTTCCTTGAGCATTTTTTCGCCTTCGGCTTCGCGGGCGCGGGCGGCTTCCTTTTCGGCCTTGTCCTTGGCCTTGTCCTCGTCGCCTTGTGCGGATTTGATGACGCGTTTGGCGGCATCAATGGCTTTTTCGGCGTCGGAGTAGGGCTTGTTCAACTCGATCACCTTGCGCGCCACTGCGTCGGCGGCGCGGTATTTTGGCGCGTCGTCGTGGGCGGCGCCGGAAATGATCAGCGGCGTGCGGGCTTCGTCGATCAGGATGCTGTCGACCTCGTCGACGATCGCGTAATCGAGCGGGCCCTGCACCTGCAGCTCCAGCCGCTCTTTCATGTTGTCGCGGAGAAGGTCGAAACCGAACTCGCTGTTGGTTCCGTAGGTGACATCACAGGCGTACATCTGCCGTCGGGAATTGCTGCCCGGATCCATCTCCGACTGAATGTAGCCGACCGTCATGCCCAGGCTCGTGAACGCCGGTGTGACCCACAGCGCATCGCGGCGGACGAGGTAGTCGTTCACCGTCACGACGTGACAATGCAGGCCCTGGAGAATGCGCACGAAGCACGCCAGCGGCGCGACAAACGTCTTGCCTTCGCCGGTGCTCATTTCTGCGATCCGGCCCTCATAAAGCACGAGCCCGCCGATGAGCTGCACGTCAAAACAACGCGCGCGGTACGGCGGGCGGCTGTCGGGATACATGTTGCGGATGGCCTGATACATCGGCTGGGGGATTTCGACGGTCTGCCAGCTTTCGCCGGACTCGATCATCTTGCGCTGTACGCTGTCGTAGAGCTCGAGCATGTCGTCGTCGAGCGTGTCAGGGTCGAATTTGGTTTCAGGGTTGAAGATCGCGCGAATGCCAATGTGCCGGTCCATCGATTCGCGGATGATCGCAAATGCCTCGGGCAGTTCGTCGTCCATTCGCAGCTTGCCGCCGGTGAGCCCGGCCCGCAACTCCTCTGTGCGGGCGCGGAGTTCCTTGTCGGTCATCGCAATCACCTTCGGCTCACAGGCGTTCACCTGCTCGACGATCCGGCGGTAGCGCTTGAGCAATCGCTCGTTCCGGGAACCAAAAATCTTCGTGAGAATCTTTCCAAACGACATTTCCATGAGACACCTGCGTGAAAAATGATGCGTAGAACGTGACTGAAAACTGAAATACGTTGCCGGGCGAAAATCAGATCACGGGCGGAGGCAGGCGGAACTGGAAGGGACTTGCAGTCGCATGCAATGCAACAGGCAGAACAGGCACAGCCACAACGAAGACGGCCGGGCGGTCGTTTTGCGACCGGACTTGGGCGAGCTTCACCTGGCGGTTGACGGTACGACCGAGATTGCGCGTGAGCCGATCAACGAACCGGCCGGCGATATCACCAACGGCCGGCCGAAGCGCAGGGGCAGCGGCGAACGTCCGGTCGGCACAAAGTGCCGCCGTCACGATCATCACTGCGACTATTTTTCGGCTGCGCTGGTTCATGAAAGGTCAGACTAATTAGTATGGCTGATCCATGCCTGACGTCAAGCGGGAGAATGGCTCCAATAATCCGTCATTTCCCGTCTTTAACGCCACCCAGCATCCACTTGGATTGCCCGAGCCCTGTGGTCGCTTCGGGGCGCAGCACGTAATTGGGCAATGATGCCCGTTTCAAGAAGTCGATGTCGTAAACATTCTGCTCAGCCACCGCCTGTCCGATCGATTGCCCATTCTTTCGGCCGACCATGCCTAGCTGGTGCACATCGCGGGACTCCCATGCCGGCTTATCGGCTACGTTGATCGTGGCGCGAACGATCTTTTCAGTGACCGAAACGTCCTCGCCGCCGCTGCTGAACGGGCCGGCTGCGAAATGATTCCATCTCTGCGTTACGGTCTTGCCGTCTTCGGTACGAACGACAACGTGTACGTTCGCCGCTGGATCGATCGCAAAACCCGCTCGTTGGATCTCGGCGCTCATGTGCTCGTTGATCGCCTTGGTATCTTCCGGCGTGGTGGTCACGGCGACATCGAGTGACACCTTATCACCCGGCTTAAGGGCGAAGGCGGAGGTAGCATCGAGCTTTGCGTCGGCCTTGCGGGCAGTGTCCTGCGGGAGCCGGGCATTCACCAGCGCGGACTGCTTCTTTTCTCCAAGGAACGTCCAGCACCGCCCGCCGACGGCGAACGGTTCTTCGCCGCCTTCGTACTGCCAGACGGGCATTCGCTTGGCCAGGTCAAACAACACTGGCCCGACCAGTGCAAAGCCGTCGGGCAGGGCAACCACCTTGCCGCCGTTCGTGCCGATCGGCAGGCCGACGTCTCCGGTGTTTTTTCCAGTCTTGAGATCGAAAATCGTCACCACGGGGCCCGATGATCCGACCAACCACGCGCCGTCAGGCGTCACATCAAGATTGCCGCGGACCGGCACGCCGCCGGTCATCACGCCCAGCACCTTGCCGGACAGAGCATCGAAGCAGACGACGTCGCCTTCGTTGACGCTGAAGATGTATTTCCCGCCAGCGCTGAGTACGAGGGGCGATCGTTCATCGAGTGTGCAATGCCACAACTCCTTGGCAGTCGCGATTTCCCACACCGCCAGTTCGCCGGTGCTGCCGAATGTGTAAGCGTGCGTGTCATCGATGAAGCCGGCCGATCGGATATCCGTTTCATTCAGGCCGGTCTTTGCGAACGGCAGAAAGCTGATGACGTGTTCGGGCTTGGCGTTCATGGCCCAAACGTCGATCCGATTTTGCTTACCCCACCCGAATCCGGTGGAACGCCCGATCACGGTTTTGCCATTGGGGCTGATCGCGATCGGTTCGGTGGTGGTTTAGAATTCGACCATTGAAGAAGCCGACCCCGCCGCGAGATTCACGCGCTGGAATCGACAGCTCTTAGTCTGCCCACCGCGATCGTCACGAAAAAGTACGCCGGCCATCGTCCCGCTGTGGAAGACGGTGCGTTTGACGAACACGTCTTTCTCGCCGGTAATGCCGATCGGTTCGCCGGCAGAGACCAGCTTTAGGTCGGCTGGATCAGGTGTGACGTTCCACGCACCTGTGAAGGCGGGGAGAACTTCTTTCATTGCCGCGGTATCGCGATCGGTGATGGGGTGCGCGAAGTCTTCCTTGTCGCCGTCTTTTTTAGCTTCGCCGGGTTTCTTGTCGCCATTTTTATCGCCCGGGCCATCGCCGGCATCGGCGCGCGGCGTATCGCCGCCTTTGCGATAGAATCCATTGGGGCTGGCAGTGGGGATATCGGAGGTCGAGCCGAGTCGACGCAATCGCCACCATTCGACCCACTCCTGGCTGCTTCCAGGCGTGTAGGTGACGAGATACCAACCCCCCGCGCGCGTGTTATTGACGACAACCGCCCGCCAACTGCCGCCCCACTTGGCTTCGAGGTGCTGGTTAATATCAAACGTCGCTCGCGCTTTGGCTGCCGGCTTCGTGGTCGCGGGAGCGCCTTCTTTCGGCGCGCTGCCCGGCACGCGGATTCGGTCGCCGTTCACCCATTCTTCCGTTCCGCCGTCGGTGTATTTGATCTGGAATTTTCGCCCTTCCTTCTTCTCAAATGTCGCGGCCGACCAGGAATCGCCTTCGCGGACTTCCACTGCCTGGCCGGGTGTGAAATCGGGTGTGGCGGTCTGCGAATTAGCCGGGCCGGCGAGTAAACCCAGGAGGCAGCAGGTAATCAGGCGTTGGCGTAGGTATGTCACGATCGTTCCCCGACGCAAGATGAATGAACTGCAAAACGAGAGGCAATCGTAACTTCGGCCGCGAAATGCGACAAGTTAGTTGCCGCGCCTACCAACAAAAGCAGGGCAAACGGCGTTGAGCCGTCTGCCCTGATGTTCTGTCTCGAACAGGATCGAGAAAATTCTTCTCTCCGGAAGACCCGTTACTTACCCGTCCCTGATCCAGACGATGTGTTGCTGTTAGCGCTGCTGCCGCTGCTGGCTTCGACGGCGGTGTCGGTCTTGGCGTAGGTCGCCAACCCACCGGCCACGGGGGTGAGCGTATTTTCGTTCACGCCGGCGACAACGTTCATGTGCGACTTGGCGACGCCCAGGTCTTCCAGGTAAGCCGCGACAGACGCCTTGCGGTCGGCGAACGTGTCGGACTTCACGTCGACATAAATCGTGATGGTGTCGATGGAGTCGGCATCGACGATGGACGCCAGCTTCTCGCGGCCGAGCGGGCTGAGGTCTTTGCCGTCGAAGTGCCAGGCGTACAGCATCCCGTCATTGCGGGCGCCGACGGCGGCTTGAGCCTTCATGAAGTCCTGCGTGCGGCGCGGGGTGCCGTCCGGCACAAATTCATTGAAGTACGACGATTCCGTGTCGTGAACGTGGTTCTGTGCGCATCCCGTCGCGACCAGTAGGCCGCCCAACAGGATCAGTTTCAACGAGTTCTTCATGATGCTCTCTCTTTCTCAAAAAGTGTTCTTAGACAGTTAATTTATTGGAACAATGCACTGTGCATCAGGCCGTACACGGTCGGTCCGGCGAGGATGATGAACGTCGCCGGGAAGATGAACAGCACGAGCGGGAAGGTCATCTTGACCGACGCCTTGGCGGCCTGTTCTTCGGCGGCGTGCTGGCGGTTGACTCGCAGCGTGTCGGCGTGCACTCGCAGCGCCTGGGCGATGCTCGTGCCGAACCGGTCGGCCTGGATCAACATGCTGCTCAGCGAAATCAGCGCGTCGCAGCCGGTGCGGGTGCCCATGTTCTTGAGCGCGTCCATTCGCGGCAGGCCGACTCGCGTTTCCATGTGCGTGATGCCGAACTCTCGGCTGATGCACGGATGGGCGATCTGCATTTCCGTACCGACGCGCTGCATGGCAGCATCAACGGTGAGTCCTGCTTCGACGCAGACGACCATCAAATCCAGTGCGTCCGCCAGGCCATACGTCAGCTCCAGCTGATTTTTCTTGATCATCTGACGCAGCGCGAACGCCGGGATGAGGTACCCGACCAATCCGCCGATGGCGATGCCGCCGTAGAACTTGCCCATGTAGTAATCGAAGTACAGACCCAGCGCCGCCCCGCCGGCCATCATGATGACCTGCGTGCCCTTCATGACCTTACCGGCCGAAGCGGAGTAGATGCCGGCGCGCCCCATCTTGGAGCGGATGAGCCCCTGGCTCTCGCGCGTCTTAGGCATGAACGGCTCGGCCGCTGCCTGGCCGACTGCCTTGAGCATCGGCATGACTTTCATCTTCTCGTGGCTCTTCTCGATCTGGGCATCGCCGAAGCCGCGATCGACCAGGCGATTGCGCAGCTTGCCGGAATCCTTGTTCCCCACCATCATCTTGGAGACGAAGAATCCGACCAGCGCCACCGCGCCGAACACGCACGAGATTAAAATTGCTTCTTGCATGACTTAGTTCCTTTATCGGCTCGCGACGGGCCTTCCTTAGACTCGGACCGTCGTTACCTTTCGGATCGCGAACAAACCGAGCATCTGCAGCCCGAACGCCGTTCCCAGCATGTACAGGCCGGCCGTCGTGTGGAGCAGGATGTTGCCGTAATCCGGATTCAGAATGTTCACGATCACGAACATCACCGCCGGGAACGCCACCAGGATGTACCCGGTGAATCGCCCTTCGGCCGTCTTGGAGCGGACGTGCTGCATCAGGCGTATTCGCTGGCGGATCATGTCGGAGATATTCGTCAGCACTTCCGATAAATCGCCGCCCGTCTGCCGCTGGATCAGCACGGCCGTGACGAAGAACGCAAAGTCCGTGGACTCGATTCGCGAGGCCATGTCCTTGAACGCGTCTTCCAACGGCTGGCCGAGGCTGTGTGCGTCGTAGCTGCGGCGGAATTCATTGGCGAGCGGCTGCGGGAGCTCTTCGCCCATCATCTGCACGCCGGTGCTCAAGCTGTGACCGGCCCGCAGGACTCGGCTGAGGAAGTCGAGGGCTTCGGGCAACTGCATGGTCATCGCCCGCTGGCGACGGCTGCGCTTGCTGTTGAGCATGAAGAACGGCACGTACCCGCCGAACACGATGCCGACCACGATCATCCACACGTTGGCGAAGATGCAGGCGGAGATGCCGCCGCAGACAATCGCGCTGCCGATAACCCAGAGCAGGAAAGTCTGCACTTTGGCTTCAGGATTAGCCTGGATGACTTTGCGGTGCAGGTTCTGAATGAACCGGTAGCTCGCCAGCCCCGCCGGCAGGCCGGTGGCTTCCATCTGGCGGGTGATCGAAAGCTGCATCGACGACGTCACCGACGCCTTGGCTTCAGCGCTCAGACGTTCGGCAAGCCGCTTCTTTTCCTTCCGCTCCGGATCAGACGTCATGGCGACGAACGCCCAGACGGCCAACCCCACGGCGGCGGCGACGACAACAGGTATGAGTAATGTTTCCATGTTCGGTCTTTCGTTGATTACTTATTCGCTGCCTTATTCAATCACTCGGCGAAGGAACAGATCGCTCGGCAGCGCGATTCCGCGGTGCTCGATCCGGTCCGCACAGCGCGGGCGGATGCCGCACGCGATGAACCGCCCGCTCGCGTGGCCGTTCTCGTCCACGCCGCCCTGCTCGAACTGGAACAGGTCGTGCATCTGAAGGTTGTCCCCTTCCATGCCGGTGATTTCGCTCACCGCCGTCACTTTTCGCTTGCCGCCGGTCAATCGCTTGGCCTGCACGACGATGTTGATCGCGCTGGCGATCTGCGTTCGCAAAGCCTTGGGCGGAATATCAAAGCCCGACATCGCGATCATGACTTCGAGTCGGCCGATCGCGTCACGCGTGTTGTTCGCGTGAACCGTGGTCATCGATCCTTCGTGGCCGGTGTTCATCGCCTGCAGCATATCCAGCGCTTCGCCGCCTCGGCATTCGCCGATGATCACGCGATCCGGACGCATACGCAGACAGTTCTTGACGAGTTCGCGCTGGCCGACTTCGCCTTTGCCTTCGATGTTGCTCGGGCGCGTTTCCAGTCGCACCACGTGCGGCTGCTGGAGCTGAAGTTCAGCCGCGTCTTCGATCGTGATCACGCGCTCATCCGCGGGGATGTATCGCGAAAGACAGTTAAGCAGCGTGGTTTTGCCCGAGCCGGTACCGCCGCTGATGAGAATGTTGCACCGCGCCTGCACGGCGGCGGAAAGGAAGTCCATCACGCAGGCGGGGAACGCGCCGTGGCGGATCAAATCTTCCAGCTGCAGCGGCTTGGAACCGAAGCGACGAATGCTCATCGCCGGCCCGTCCAGCGCCAACGGCGGGATGATCGCGTTCACGCGGGAGCCGTCCTGCAGACGGGCGTCGACCATCGGGCTGGTTTCATCGACGCGCCGGCCGACCTGGGCCACGATGCGGTCGATGATCTGCCGAAGGTGAAGATTGTCGCGGAACCGCACTTCCGCCAGCTCCAGCCGGCCGCGTTTTTCAACGTAGATGCGGTCGAAGCGGTTGACGAGAATATCGCTGATGAGCGGATCCTTCAGGAGCGTTTCGAGCGGCCCGAGGCCGAACGTCTCGTCCATGACGTCGTCCATCAGCTTTTCCTGCTCGGTGGCATTCAGCAGGGATTTTTCGCTCTGGCAGAGGTCGCGGATGAGCGTTCGCACTTCGCTGCGAACGACATCGGGCGGCAGTGTTTTAAGATTTTGAACGTCCAGGCGTTCCACCAGCTGCTGGTGGATGCGGACTTTCATCTGGTTGAACTGGATCTGCCGGTCCGTCAGCTGCAGCGCCTGATGGCTGACGATGGGCGGCGCCGGACGCGCCGTGGTTTTATTGCCGGCAATGATGCCCGGCATAGTCGACGCGGCCTGGGCGGCCTGCTCGATCGTCGCTTGCGAACTTGTTCGTGTGAACAATCCCATTTCAATACATCCTTGCAGTTCGTTTCGTTACGCCGCCAGCTTGGTGCTGGCATTAAGCGTTCCCGCCAGGCCGCAGAGGCTCGTGCTGATCTCCGCCTTCGGAGCTCGCAGAACCACCGGCTCGCCGAAGTTGATCGCGCTGATCGCGTTCTTGAAGTCGTTCGGAACCATCCAGGCGATCTTGAGGCCAAGTGCCCGCTCGACTTCATCCGGCTCGATGTCCCAACCCTTTTTCTTCTCAAACCGGTTCACCACCAGCTTGATTTTGCTGCTCTCGATGCCCATCCGGCGAAGCGCGCCGACGAACCGCTCGGCATTTTTCGCACTGGGCACGTTCAGCTGCATGATGATCAGATTCGTATCCGCCGCCGCGATGGCGGTGGAGTAGATCGGGTCGATGCTCATCTGCGAATCGAGCACGACGTAATCGAAGACGCGGCCGAGCACACCGATCAGCCGGTGAAAGCCGGTGTTGGTGACGCGTTGCGTGTCTTCGGGCAATTCCGGCCGAGCCAGAATCGCCAGGCCGCTGGCCTTGTGCATCGTCAGGGCGTTGTCGAGCAGCTGCTTGTCGAGCTTCTCGGCCGAGTCCATCACGTCGGCGATCGTGTATCGCGGACGCGTGTCGAAATATCCAGCGACTCCGCCGCGGGCTAAATCCATATCGATCAGGCACGCCTTGGCCGTGCTCGCCAGTGAGGCGGCCACGTTGCAGGCGATCGTCGTCGATCCGCATCCGCCGATGGTCGGGATCACATTGATAACCTTGGCCTTCTTGCCCATGCCGTTCATCGAGGCGACCCGTTCGATCGCGTTGATGAATTTTTCCGGCGACATCGGCAGCGGGATGAATTCCTTCACCCCGAGGTGCATCGCCTCCATCAGCAGGTTCGGATCGAGCATCTGGCTCATCACGAAGAAGCTGACGTTGGGATACTGCCGCGGCAGGTTGCCAATACGCTTGAGGTTTTCGTTCGCCCCGGGGTCGAGATTCAGGATGCACAGTTGCGGTGCATCACTGCGTCCCAGGACCGAGGCGAGTTGATCGACCGTCGGCAACTGGGCAACCGCATTCACGCCGTGCTGGCCGAGAAAGGTTGCCAGTTCCTGCCGGTTGGCAGGATCGGCGTCGATGATCACACTGGTCAGTTGCACGTACATGGGCCTGTTTCCCTGGGTTTCCTAACTTCCCTCTTCCGAATCACCCATCGACATTATTTGCCAGTGGCTTTGGTCGTCGGGCGAACCGGTGCCGGGGCGGGCTTGGCCGCCGGAGTGGCGGGCGTTACCACCGTGGTTTTCGGCGATTCCACCGGACCGGCGATCGGCGTGGCCGGGGTGAAGCCGTAGCTTCCCTGGAACCGCGCGGGCTGGCCCGTCTTCACCGGCTTCTTGTCGGCAGGCACTTCGCCGCCAAGGTCACGCAGCCAGAACAGATCGGCTTCGGTCGGAATACGCCACTTCTCGCCCGGCAGCGCCGGGACCTGGTCGGGATTCATCCCGCCCACGAGCTTCGGCGTGACGAGCACAACCAGTTCGGTCTCTTTCCGCTGATAGCTGGTCGAACGGAACAGCGCTCCGAGGACCGGAATATCACCGAGCAACGGCGTGACGTCGGCGGAGGTCGAAATCGTGTTGTTCAACAGACCGGCCAACGCGAGCGTCTGACCTTCCTTGAGTTCAACCGTCGTGTTCAGGTTACGCTTGGTGAGCGCCGGGATCTTGAACCCGTTGAGCGTGACGGCGTTGCTAAAATCCAGATCAGACACTTCCGGCGCACACTTCAGACGAATGCGGCCGTCACCCAGCACGATCGGCACGAACTTCAGACCGACGCCGAACTGCTTGTATTCGATGGTGATCGTGGTTCCGCCCGTGCTGCTGGCCTGCGGGACCGGGACCGGGAACTCGCCACCGGCCAGGAAGCTGGCTTCCTGACCGCTGATGGCGGTGAGATTCGGTTCAGCCAGCACG
Organism: Tepidisphaerales bacterium; assembly: GCA_038329865.1. Taxonomy (GTDB): domain Bacteria; phylum Planctomycetota; class Phycisphaerae; order Tepidisphaerales; family Tepidisphaeraceae; genus JANMES01. The sequence continues at coordinate 79,772 of JBBQNK010000013.1, forward strand.
CGGAGAAGGTTGTTCGTCCGCAAGGCGCTGATGAACATTTCGAATTGGGTAGAGCCGAGCGTGGTGGCTCCGAAAACCGTTGCGCTGGACGGGACGGCCGTATCCGGCGTACCCGCGGCGAGTCCGCCGAGCGGCGAACCCGCTGCACCCGTGCCGACGCCGAGACGGAACTTGCCGTCGGTGCCGAACATGTTGAATCCGAGCGAGGACGAAGCCGTCCGCGATACTTCCGCGAACCGCACCTGCAGCATGACCTGCTGCCCGCCGGCCACTTCAAGGAAGTTGAGCACTTTCGCGCCCTGGGTTCCGTAAGGAGCCGCGAGCGCGCCCGCCTGGTCGGCGGCTTCAAGGTTCGGAGCGCGGCCCTTGAGCATGATCGAGCCGTTCACGGCCGTCGCTTCGATCTTGCTGTTCGGGAACTGTGTCTTGAAAAGTTCGTTGAGGGAAACGAGGTCGAAATCGACGACCACTTCAACCAGCTGTGCCTTGTCGTTGTCGTCCCAGAGAATCAGCTGGGTCGAGCCCGGCTTCTTCGCGGTGACGAGAACGCTCGACGGGGCGATCGGGTTGACGTCGGCGATTTCCGGCTGGGCGACGTTGACGCGCTTGTACGGCGTCTTGGTCGTCAGCACCTGGCTGCGGTTCACCACCAGGTGGATGCGGCCGTCATTGCCGATGCCGTCGGTGATGTACGCCGGCCCGGAAGGCTGCGTCGTCTGGGCGGCTGCGGGAGCAGCGAACCCGAACAGGCCGATCGTTCCGGCCAGGATCGCCGTGGCGATCGTCTGACGCACTGAAAATCCGTTTACATGGTTGCGTTTCATGGGCGTTGCCCTCGTGTTGAGAGTTGCTCTCTTTGAAGAGAGATGGTTTCGGGTTCGTAATCCCTTACGGGTTGTTATTTGCTGCTGCCGGTGTCAATGACTTCCTTGGTCGGCATATCGATCATCAGATCGTGGCCCTTCGGGACCGGGACTTCGAAGGTCGTGGTGCTTTCAGTCCCGTTGCGAATGACCGTGACCTTGCGCTGAATCGTGCGCGGCATGCCTTCGAACGGATCGGTCGACACCTGCTTGACCGGTGCTTCGACTTCGCTCGGCTGAGTCGTCGACGGCGACGGCTTGGCGCTCTTGGCGATCGCCTGCAGCGTCCGCATGAAGTTTTCCTTGTCTTCACCGCCGGTCAGGATTTCCATCAGGCTGGCGCCCTTGGAAGCGACAGCGCCGAGGTCCTTACCGCTCCGGAGAACCAGGCGCGGGCGACCGCTGTAGGTCGCGAGTTCGACGCGCTCGGCATCTTTCGGGGTAGCCAGGAGCGTCACGCTCTTGAACGTGTCCTTCTGGTTCGGATCTTCGTTGGTGGCCGACATGCGCGACCCGACGGCGAGAACCTTGAGGTTCTGCACGATCGTGCGGGAGACGGTGTCGTGGTTGGTGTCGTCACGGAAGGAGCCGACGACGTCGACGGTCATTCCCGGAGCGACGAGGTTCGCCACGCCGGTGAATTCGTTGACTTCGATCGTCACCGCCCGCATGCCCTGCGGCACCAAGGCTTGCAGGCCGATGCCCGAGCCCTTCGGAGCGAGCAGACGTTCGTCGATCGGCTGACCCTGGACGAGCGGCTGCGAGGAGACGCGGTCCATCAGGTCGTTGACCGACGTGTACGTGTGGGGCGGCGCGGTCGTGCCAGGCATGGGAGCGAGCGTCAAGTTCTCTTTAGTCAGCGTAGCGCCCGGCGGCAGATCGCCGCGGGAGACGACCACCTGAACAAAGTTGCTCGGCCCTTCGGCGGTTCCGGTCTTCTTGCCGGCAATCACGTCGTGCGTGAGTTTTGCGGCGACCAGGGCCAAACCAACTGCAAGAACCAGCGGGATCCATGTTTTCCAGTTCATATTCATCTCCAAGTGACGGCCCGCATCAGCGGGACTCTGTTGTTCTGCTCATCGACCGCACAACCTGGGGGGTTTAGATAATGCGTGCCGAATATGCAGAAAAGTTTTACCAGACGTTGCACACCCACCCTTTTGCGTCGCGATTGGAGTCGCGATCCGAAAGGAAAACCCCGGTGTTACCCGGGGTTTTGTAAGTCTTATTGGTACCGAGCCGCCGCTACTCTTTTCGCATCACGGCGACGGTTGAAACTGTTTTATTCACTGGAATTCGGGAGAAAAAAGACAGGCCCAGCCCGTTGCCCCAGTTGTAGTTCAGCGTAATGGAGATGGCCGTGCCCGAAGTCGCCGCGGAAATGCTCGCCGGCGAAGTTGTAACCGTGCAGGTGTTCTTGAGTCCCGCGAGGTTGAGCACATTGGTGACCGCCGTGCTCACGTCAGTGTTCGTCGCACCGCTGATGATGCCGGCTCGAGCGCCTTCGCGTGCGGCGCCGACGAGCTGGTTCTTCGTATATAGATAGTAGCCCCAGTCGATGCTGCCGAACGTGATGTAGAGCAGAACCATCAGCGTAATGCCGAGTTCCAGCGTGGCCGAGCCGCGACGGCCCAGGTGCTTCTCGAACAGGTGTCGACGACGCTTGGTTGTTTTGATGTTCATTGCAAACCTCCGTGCCATCGCAAGCCCAGTACGAGCAGCGTGGCCAAAAGTACCGGCACCGCGTAAGGGAGAGGCCGATCGACGCTCCGGCATTCCTTGCCCGTCGCGGCGACATGATCCACCCCGACTTCGCCGACATGGACCAAGTTGATCACGACCATCGTCGTGTTACGCGCCAGGACCTTCATCCGGCCCTGCGACGTCGCCTGGATCAAAACGATCACCATTCCGATGATCGCTTCGACCAGAAAGATGAGAAGTACCGTTTCCGGTCCGACCCATGCACCAACGGCCGATAAAAATTTCACGTCGCCTCCGCCCATCGCATCCATTGCGAAAAGTACGAAGGTCAATCCGAAACCCGCCAGCAGACCCAGCACCGAATACATCGGCGTAACCAGATGGCCGGGTAAGAAGCTGTTGGTCAGGCCGGCGACCAGCAGCGGAATCGACAACCAGTTCGGAATCCGTCGGCTTTTGGCATCGATGCAGGCGGCCAGCAGCATGAATGCCACCAGCGGTGCCGCCGTCAGTAGATGCAGAGTCGACATGGCGTCTCCCGTCATTACAGCGAGCTGTTGACGCTCGTCCATCGGGCCAGGACCTTCGTCCCGACGCTACCGATGATGGCGATGCAGGCGACGATGATCAGTCCCATAATCAGGGCGTATTCGATCGTCTCACCGCCGGTTTCGTCCTTCCAGAGTTGCCGGAAAGAGGATTTCAAAGCTTTCATGACTACTCCAGAAAGCAGAAACATTGACTGAATGGTCCAGGGTCATCGAAACGTGGTCAGCGAAACCACTGGGCCCGGGCCGAACGATTGATTCGTTGCGGCCGCGGGCCCCGAGGTTCGATGACAGGTCCCCGCATGAACCGGCTACCTGCCCTCTGAGTATTACCTCGAGGCCGGTGAGCCAGACACCCGCGATGGATACCGCCCTGCTTCCAGCAAAGGCGTTGGTGTATCCGGCGGGCGGTTCGCTCGTCGCGAACCGACTCGACTTACAGCGAGCTGTTAAGCGAGGTCCAGCGAGCCAGCACCTTCGTGCCGACGGCCGTGATGACCGCAATGGCGGCAACCACGATCAGACCCGCGATCAGGGCGTATTCCAGCACTTCGCCACCCTGCTCGTCCTTAACCAACTTCACGACCAAATTCTTAATCGCCTTCATGTGTGTCTCCTAAAGACAGGCGACCCAACGGTCTCGCGACGGCAGTCAGCCACTTCACGAGTGCAAGCGCTATGTTGCGCCCCGTCTCACGGCGAACGCCGCTGGACGTATCTTCTGAGTTCTCATGCGGCACTTCCGTACCGCTTCAACTCAGGGATTGCATTGCACTCATCGGTCGATGGAACAATCCGCTTAACTGGCTTCAACCGAATTATGTGCGGGAAAACTATCGGACGCGTTTACGTCGCCCGATAACGCGAACCAGATTTGATTTCGTGCGGTAAAACACCTACGCCAGTGCTTGAACTACATTGTGGTGAAGGCCCGAATCGCCCAGGGGGGACGGCGGACAGTAGCCAAGCGTGAAGCGCCGGCGACAAAGCCGACGACGCGCTACCCGTGGAAATTCTCGCGTCCTCACCCGCCCCGGCAGGGGCGGACGAATCGTAGATCGCTCAAAACCGCCGCCCCTCCGGGGCAGGTCAATCATCATCATTTCATCCACGGGTTGCGGACGCCGCGATGCGGCCGTCCTCCATCCGTGGCTACATTCCGTCGCCCCGCCGGGGCGAATAGCGCTGGACGATTCCAAACCGTGCCCTCGGGTTGACGATTCTCGGTAGTGGTGCAATTTGACTTTTAGTTGCAAGGGCGGCCCGCCCGTGTCTTTGCTTCCGATCAATAACCATGGGCGAGCCGCCCATGCCACTTCAAACTCGCCCGGCTACCCGATTCTCGGAAATTAAATTCAGATTTGAAAACTGAGAAGCGTCTTCGATTCAAGTCGGTACGACGGCCCGTCTCGCACGACGCGCAAAACCGTGATCGTCCGCCCTTCCAGAATCACCACGCGCGGGCTCGCCGGGAACGCGTACCCGCCGGTGTTGATGATCGTGCGGTGGCCGCGCTTCCAAACGCCCTGGCGGTGCGTGTGGCCGGCAATCAGTACCGTCGCCTGGGGCGCGTAGCGCTCCATGAACTTGGCGGCCTCGCTCGGGAATGTCATCCAGTAATGCATCACCTGAAAAAACGTCCACGGCTTCCGCAGCATGCGACGGAAGCCGACCATGTGCATGTCGCTCTTGATCACATCCCATTTGGCGAGCGCGGCGTGACGCGTGGCGGTCAGGCGATTGCCGAGTTGTTCACGCGTTTCTACCGGGAATGACGCCAGCGTCTTATCGAACGCCGCCCGCATGACCGGGGCCGTGGCGCACCACGGGGCGATCGCGGGATTGATCGAGTCGCCGTGCATGACGAGGATTTTTCCATCGCCAAGGAAGAGGAATCGCTCGTCGGTCACGTCCGGATCATGATTGCCCGCCAGCAGGGTGAGCGTGACGCCGTCGGCCTCGCATAATTCCTGCAGGCGCAGCGTTTCCCTCTCCGCCGCCTCGACGTAGCGCGGATCGTAGAGCTCCGCGACATCGCCATTGATGATGACGTGCTGCACGCCCGCCCAGAGCGGCCGAAGCATGTCCGCAGTCGCCCGCCACGGCTCGCGGCCGAGGTGGAGGTCGGAGAGGATGATGAATTTTTCCTGCATAGGAAAAAAGGACTGAGGACATAGGACTTAGGACTTAGTGAAGACGGCTGAATTAGAATTCACTAAGTCCTAAGTCCTCATGCCATCAACCAGCTTTCGTCGCAAAATTTTTCCCGTGGGGCTGCGGGGCAGCTGTGCGATCGGGTAAATATCACGCGGGACTTTGTACTGCGCCAAATGCTCGCGGCAAAATGCGCGAATCGACATTTCATCGAAACTCTGCCCCTCGCGAATCTCCACGTACGCCACCGCGACTTCACCACGCACCGGATCAGGCCGGCCGATGACGGCGGAATCCTTCACGGACGGGTGCTGATTGATCGCCTCTTCAATGCTCCGCGGGAAGACCAGCATCCCGCCGATCTTGATCGCCTCTTTCTTGCGGCCTGTGATGAACAAAAATCCGTCGGCGTCGAGATGGCCAATGTCGCCGGTGCGGAAATACTGCCGGCCGTCGATGTCCGTCATTACCTCGGCGGTCAATTTCGGCTGGCGGTAGTAGCCTTTCATGATGTTGGGACCCGTCGTGACGATCTCGCCCGATTCGCCCGCCGGCAGCGGCCGATCGTTGTCGTCTAGTATGAGAATCTCAACGTTCGGCAGCGCCCTGCCAACGCTCTTGAGCTTGTGATCGTGCAGCGTCGACCAGCACATCGCCGGAGAGGTTTCTGTCAGGCCGTACCCTTCAAGCAATGTCACATGGAAACGGTCGCGATACGCATCGAAGACGGTCGAAGGCAGCGGTTCGCCGCCGCTGATCGGCAGGCGGAGCGATCGGAAATCATCCGCCGTCGCGTCCTTCACGTTCAGCAGTGCCGCGTACATCGACGGCACGGCCATCATCACCTCTGGCCGATGCTCGCGCAGCAGTTCGATGATTTTCTTCGGCACGAATCGCGCGGTGTAAACCACTTTCGACCCCAAATGCAGCGGAATCAGCGTGAGGGCCATCAGCCCGAACGAATGAAACTGCGGCAGCACGCCGAAGAACGAGTCGGCCGACTTCAGCTTCGCGTGAGCGATCGCGTCGGTCACGTTCGAGTAGAGATTGCCGTGCGTGAGCATCACGCCTTTGGGCTGCCCGCTCGTGCCGGAGGTGTAGAGGATGGCGGCGACGTCATTCGCGTCAAAATCGCCCGGCCAGCGCAGCGGCGGGAAGCCTTCAAACTTCAACGACTCCATTTTCACGATCTTCACGTGAGGCGGAAGCTTGCCGGTGAGGCCGAGCAGATCGAGCATCGGGCCGATGGTGAAGATCGTGTCGATCCCGCTGTCTTCAATGACGGCCGACAATTCGTGCGGCGAAAGCAGGTAATTCAACGGCACCGCGACGCGCCCCGCGAGCCAGCAGCCGAGGATCGAAATCGGCATCGCCCCGCTGGTCGGCAGCAACAGGCCGACGTGTTTACGAGAGGTTTCCCGCTCGATATGCCCCGCCATGTGAAGGCTGCCGACGAGGACCTTGCCGTACGAATACGTCCGGCGGTCATCGACGATCGCCGTGCGGAAGGGCGAGCGCAGGGCACGCCAGAAGATGGTGCGAAGCAGGTCCATTCGTCAGATCATAGTCGCAAGCGAGACGAGTGCGCAGGGAGCGATCGCGATCGTTTCGTCAATCACCACTCATCAATCACCATTGCGACGACGCAAAATCCGGTCGAACAGCGACCGACGCGAGAGGGTTTCCGTTGTGCTCTACCGGATTTCAATTGCCGTCTTTCACGATTGAGTTACCATACCGGACGAATCCCATTCGTCACACCAGCAGGAGCAGGATATGAGTGATGCACGCCCGGCCTCATCGTCGATCAAAACGCCCGCCGTCCCGTCGAAGGCCCCCGTCCCCGCGATGGAGCAGCTAGGCCTGGCCGACACGCCCGCTGGCGCGCCCGGCGCGCCGAGCAAGATCAAAGCCTTCGGCAACGAAGCCGCCGCCCACGCCGGCTCGCTGAACAAGTACAAGCGCACGCCCCACGTCACCGGCTACGGCGCCTGCCGCGTGCGATCATTTCTAGGAAAAATCAGCGGCCCGGGCATGGAGTACATGGACAACAACATCAACCTTTGGCTCGACGCACACCCGGAAGTCGAAGTGAAATTCGTCACCACCACCATCGGGCCTACGGATGGCAAAGCGAACGACACGTCGATCGTGATGAATCTTTGGTATTGATTTGGTCCTTCGCCCGGTACTCCGGGAGAGGGTAGGGTGAGGGTTCTGCTAATTGATGAAGTGATTGTTCGTTGCGACGGAACCCTCATCCCAACCTTCTCCCGGAATACCGGGAGTAGGAGCAAATTGCAGAATTACTTCAACGGCGGAATGTCACCTGCAGTGGTTGCGATTTTGCCGGCTTTGACCCGGTCGTATTCTTCCTTCACCCACGGGATTGTGTCTTTGTTCCGCTCCATCCAAAGCGGCAGCGGCGTGCGCAATCCCTGCTTGTCGATGGCGGCGAACTCAACAACGACATCTTCCCGCGTGTAGGAAGACAGATCGTGCAGCTTGCCCATGTGGATGCAGTCCGTCGGGCACGGCTCGGTGCAGAGGGCGCAGAAGAGGCACTTGCTGTAGTCGATCGCGTAGCGGAGCAGTTCGCCGCCCTTCACATCGACCTTGCCGGTTTTTTTATCGATCTTTCGCGGGGCCGTCTTGTCAATATAGATGCAGTCGACGGGGCAGGCCTTGGCGCACATGTCGCAGGCGATGCACTTGTCGGCCTCAAACTCGTGAATGCCGCGATACCGCGGGGCGAAGCTCAGCCGCTGCTCGGGGTACTGCACGGTGACGGTCTTCTGAAAGCAGTACTTGAGCGTGATCTTCATTCCGGTGGAGATCGAAACGACGTTGTCGTAGATGTTCTGGAAGTATTCGCGCGCGGTTCCCATAGGCTTGCGATTATTGCAGACGAAGGGGCGTACGTCCAACGGTCCGAGGTTGTTGATACAATCAAGGCGTCGATCGCGCCTCACGTCATCCTGAGGTACTCCGAAGGATCTGGCTGACCTCCTGCGGACGCCAGATCCTTCGGAGTACCTCAGGATGACGCAAATTCCGAGAACATAGGCAACTGGAACATGAGACAATACTCTTTCGCAATCACGATTATATTGCTCACCGCTTCGATCACTTTCGCGGCCCTGCCCGAACCCCCGAAAAATCTCGCCGACTATCCCATGCCGTTCGAGGGCACTTTCCCCGCGATCTCCGCATCCGATCTGCTCGACAAACCCGCCGGCAAGGCCGGGCCGGTGGTGGTGCGCGACGGGCACTTTTATACCGGAGACAAACGCATCCGTTTCTGGGGCGTGAACATCGCCTTCGCCGCGTGCTTCCCGACGCACGAGCAGGCCGACGCCGTTGCGGCTCGGCTGGCGACGTTCGGCATCAACGCGGTCCGGCTGCATCACATGGACAACCACCCGTTCCCCAGCGGCATCTGGGCGGATGCGGCGTGCGAGAAAATATCGCCCGAGGCGATCGAGCGGCTCGATTACTTCATCGCCGCGTTGGCCAGGCATGGGATCTATTCCAACATCAACCTTCACGTCTCGCGCGAATGGAGCAAGAAGCACAATTGGCCTGCCGCTGATCAGCTGCCGGATTTTGACAAGATGATCGACGTCTTCAACCCCGATCTGCTGGCGGCCAACAAGCAGTACGCAAAGGATCTGCTCACGCACGTCAACAAGTACACGCACAAGCGCTACGCCGATGACCCAGCCGTCTGCATCGTCGAAATCAACAACGAAGATTCGCTTTTCCTCTGGGGCGGCGAAGAAAAGCTGGCAAATCTGCCCGAGCCGTACGCCGGCATGCTCAAGGCGCAATGGAACGACTGGCTGGCGAAGAAATATCCGACGCGCGACAAGCTCAAAGCCGCCTGGGCCGTCGGCGAAATGCCCGGCGGGGAGGAAATGCTGAAGTGGACGACCGACGCAGCGCGCGGCCGGCGGGATTACAGCGCGATCGGCAAGGAATGGAACGTCGAGCAGCACGAAGGCGCCGCCATGACCGCCACGGGCATACCCATGCCCACCGACGCGCAGGGAATTCGCCGTGATATCACTAAGGTGACCACGACCGACTGGCACCTGCAGTTTTTTCAAGCCGGGCTCAAGCTGGAGAAGGGAAAGTTCTACACCGCCGAATTCAGCGCTCAGGCCGACCGCCCGGGAAAGATTGTTGTCGGCGTGAGCCAAGCGCACGAGCCGTGGCAGTCGCTCAGCCCCGGCGCGCCGATCAAGCTCGATAAGACACTCCGCAAATTTTCGATCGGCTTCACCTGCCCCGCCGACGACGACAACGCACGCCTCACGTTCATCGTCGGCCAGGGGACGAACAGCATCACGCTGTCCGGGATCAGCCTGCACGAAGGCGGCCGACTGGGCCTGCGCGAATCGGAAGATCCCGTCCGCGGCCGCACGGTGGCGTCGCACGAAATCGGCGGCGCCGATACCGCCGCCCGCTCCGCGGACTGGTTCGACTTTCTCCAGCAGACGGATGAAAAATACTTCGTCGGCATGCGCGATTTTCTCAAGAAAGAAATCGGCGTGAAGTGCCCCATCACCGGCACGATCGGCCTTGGGCCGCTGGGCACGGCCAGTCAGTCCAAAATGGATTTCGTCGACGCGCACGAATACTGGGACCATCCGAGTTTCCCGCACGCGATGTGGGACATGAAAGACTGGCACGAAAAGAACAAGCCGATGGTCGACTCCCCCGCCGCCGCCACGCTGTGGGAACTGGCCGCCACGCGGGTCGCGGGCAAGCCGTTCACGGTGACGGAGTACAACCACGCCGCGCCGAATGAATGGGCCGCCGAGTGCGTGCCGATGATCGCGTCGTTCGCCGCGCTGCAGGATTGGGACGGCGTGTTTCTCTTCGCGTACAGCCACGACGCGAATTACGACAAGCAGAAAATCGCCACGTTCTTCGATCTCGAAGGCAACCCCACGAAAATGCCGTTCCTGCCGCTGGCGGCGAGAATTTTTTTGGGGCGGGATACGGCCGGGGCGATCGCAACGCTGCCAACTGGGAACACGATTAACCTTTCGCGAGCGGAAATGCTGAGCTCGGGCGCACAGTACTACTTTCAAATTTGGCCGTTTATGCGCGATGTAAAAAGTGTCGAATGGCAATCGCTTATGAAGCAACGGCTCGCGATACAGTTCGAGGACGGCCGTGCAGGAACGCGAACCGTCGCGCTTGGTCAAGGCCCTGCGAAGTGGTCCGCGGGCGACCCCGGCACCGGCCAATACAGCGTCGCCGGCGAGCATGGCGTCGTCTTTGCCGGATTTGCTCCTGCTTCGCCGCTCAAGCTCGGTCCGCTCCAGATCGCGAAACTTCAAACGCCGTTCATCTCACTGATTCTCGTCCCCGCCGAGCCCGGCAAGACCATCGACCAATCCGACCGCCTGCTCCTCGCCGCCGTCGCTCGCGCGGAGAACACCAACATGGGTTGGAACGCCGAGCGAACGACCGTCGGCCTGCAGTGGGGCAAGCCGCCGGTGAAGATCGAAGTCGTGGCCGGCGAGCTTTCGCTGACCGGCAAGTGGCATGTTTTCGCTGTCACGCCCGCAGGCGAGCGCGGCCGTGAAATTCCTTCGCACCAGGCCGGGGATCGTTTGATCTTCACTCTCGGCGGCGAGCCGGCGGTCTGGTACGAAATCAACCGCGTAAAATGATCAGAAGAAATGGTTCTGGTGCAGTTTGATTATTCGTGGCACGGGCGGCCCGCCCGTGTCCTTGGTGTCGGCCGAAAACCATGGGCGAGCCGCCCGTGCCACTTCAAATTGCACCAGTACCGAAAAATTTGATTCCATTTTTGTTACGCGCGTGCGACAGCGCGTGCCGATGATTTTCTTGAATAGCCAGGAAAATCACCTGATTCTAATTGCGAAAAGCAGTGCTCAGGTTAGACTTCTTCCTCTCGCGAAGCGGCAGTTTTAGAGTCTGCCTCGGTTCGTCCGCGGGAAAAACACCAGGCATCAAGCACCGTAGACCTCAGTACATTCCATGCGACGAAAAAACGCACTACTTCTTGCCGCGTTTTCGGTTTTGTTCCCTTCGGCGATGGCGATCGCCGATACGCATCCGGTCGCGCCGAGCCTGAGCAGCCGGCCCGGCGCTGCGTACACCATCTACCTCGATTTCAGTGGATTCAACTACACCGGCACGTGGAGCGGATCGACGCCCGGCTCGACCGATGCCTACACCAGCGACGCCGACCCCACCACGTTCAGCGCCAGCGAGCAGACGGCCATCAAACGAATCTGGTCGCGGATCGCGGAAAAATACGTCGCGTTCAACATTAACGTGACGACCATCGACCCTGCCGTCGCCGCGGGGAAGGCGGATACCGACTTCAATCGCCAGGCGTATTACGACGCGACGGCGAAGATGGAACACACCGTCATCGGCGGGCTGGGCACCTGGTTCAACAGCGGGAAGTCCGGCGGCGTGTCGTACGTCGGCACGGCCCAGTTCGCCTACAGCACCAGCGCCAACGGCGGCGCCGGATCCGGGCTTCATACCGATTGGCTGTTTGCCGCAGAAGCGCCCAACACGCTCGGATTCCTTGGCGACGGGGCCGCCCATGAAATCGGGCACAGCCTCTCACTCAACCACCAGAGTGATTACGACACGGTCAACAATAAGCTGATCACCGAGTACAGCAAGAACGGCGGAACGACCGGCAATGGAACCTACGCGCCGGTCATGGGCAATTCCTACTCCACCCAGCGCGGCCTGTGGCGAATCGGAACCTTGGACTACGGCGGCGTTCAAAACGACATCGCAATCCTGCTCACCAACAGCGGCATCGGCGGGTTCATGGACGACGGCGTCGGCCATGCGAAAAACAGCGCAACAGGATTGGTTCTCACCGGCAATACTATCACGGCGGCTTCGAACTTCGGATTCATCACGCCCAACAGCACCTCAAATCCGACGGCGATCGGGCAAGCCAATTACACCACCGATTACTTCAAGTTCTTCACCAAGGGCGGGGCCGTCAGTATTACGCTCAACGACGGCGCCGAGCGCGTGACGGCCGGCACGATCGACAACGGAACGACGCTGGACGGCTATCTCACCCTGCTCGACTCCGACGGAAACATCATCGCCACCGCGACCGACCCGAACACGTTCACCGCCACCATCTCCACCACGCTGGCGCTGGGACAGTATTACCTGGAAGTCCAAAGCGCCGGTGGAAAATACAGCTCAACGAACCCGAACTACGGCGACAGCATGTACTACGACATGGGCTCGTACTTCCTCAGCGGCACGATCCCCGCGCCAGAGCCGAGCGGCATTTCGTTCATCATTCTCATCACAACAGGCCTGCTTCACCGACGACGACGCCGGGCCGCAATTTCACTTTCGTAAACCAGTCCGCCACAGAGATCATTGGAGCCAACCTGTATCAAGTTTGATACGGCGGGAGCTGATTCGTTAACTTGGGAATTTTCTCACGATCGTAGGGGCCAAGTTTTTCTCGCGAACGTATTGGCGAGCCAAAATGGGCCATCCTCAAAGAAGAACATGCAGTACAAACCGTTACCGCGAATTCAATGCTGCGACGACGACGAGCGAATTAAATCCAATCGAAACCGAATTTAATTGCAGATTGAAAGACCTTCATTAGACTGCCGACTTGTCCAGGCAGTGTAAGTCTGCAACGGCTGACTTCACTGCTTCGTTGAAATCCCCGTCACCAGGCACATGTTTCCGGCAAGCGTATGCGGTTTAAGGGCGCCCTACTTGTTGCAGCATTAGCGACGGCCTTTCTGTCCGCGGTAGCGCTGGCGGACACGCATCCGGTCGCGCCGAACCTCAGCAGTCGGCCGGGCGCGGCGTATACGATCTACCTCGACTTCAGCGGATTCAACTACACAGGCACGTGGGCCGGCTCAACGCCCGGCGCGACGCCGGCCTACACCAGCGACGGCGACGCCACCACCTTCAGCACCGCTGAGCAGGCCACGATTAAAAATCTCTGGTCGCGCATCGCGGAAAAATACATCGCGTTCAACATCAACGTGACGACGATCGACCCCGCCATCGCAGCCGGTCAGGCCGACACCGACGCCCATCGCCAGGCGTATTACGACGCGACCGTGAAGATGGAACACACTGTCATCGGCGGCAGCGGCACCTGGTTCAACAGCGGCAAGTCCGGCGGCGTGTCGTACGTCGGAACGGCGCAGTCGTACTACGGCACAAGCGCCAACGCCGGTGCCGGTTCGGGCTACCATACTGACTGGCTCTTTGCAGCGGAGGGGCCCGACCAACTCGGCTTTGTTGCTGACGGGGCCGCCCATGAAATCGGGCACAGTCTCTCGCTGAACCACCAGGCCGATTACGACACCGTCAGCAAAAAGCTCATCAGCGAATACAGCACCAACGGCGGCTCGACCGGTGCCGGCACTTACGCGCCGATCATGGGCACCTCTTATTACACCCAGCGCGGCCTGTGGCGAATCGGAACGCTCGACAACGGTGCCATTCAGAATGACATCACAACCCTGCTCAGCAATGGAAGCATCGGCGGATTCATGGACGACGGAGTCGGCCATTCCATGGGCTCGGCGACGACCCTTACGCTCAGCACCACCACCATCACCACCGCTGCGAACTGGGGATTCATCACGCCCAACAGCACGTCTAATCCGACGGCGATCGGGCAGAACAATTACACGAAGGATTATTTCAAGTTCTACACCGGCGGCGGCGCGGTGAGCATCACGCTCAACGACGGCGCCGAGCGCATCATCGACGGCACGATCGACGAAGGCACCACGCTCGACGGCTATCTCGTCCTGCTCGACAGCAGCGGCAATGTCATCGCCACCGCTACTGACCCCAATGCCTTCACCGCCACCATCGCCACGACGCTGGCGGCGGGCTTCTATTGTCTTGAAATCGAAAGCGCCGGCGGCAAGAGCAGCTCCGAAAGTGCCATCTACGGCAACAGCTCGTATTTCGACATGGGCTCGTACTTCCTCAGCGGGACCATCCCTGTCCCAGAGCCGAGCGGCGTGGCCGTGATCGTGCTGAGCGCCACGTTCCTCCTGCACCGTCGCCGCCGCGCTGTGGCGTAGTCTCCCGCTGGAGCATTTCAACTTCACCTGTACCGCCCGACTCTCAAAGTTGTCATCCTGAGGTACTCCGAAGGATATTGCGTCCACGGCGAGGCAGCTAAATAGGAGCGCGCGAATCTCGAAGATGTATTAAAACTGGCATCCGCTTCACACAAGGGCCTCGCGTCAACGAGGCCGGAAGGGATGCCAGCCAATGGAACAGCGACGGATCGTACTTCACCCGCAGACGCGGGCCAAGTTGGAACGGGATTGCCGGCGATGCACCGATGCCGATACGCGGATTCGATACCGCATCGT
>JBBQNK010000014.1:0-93405 GCA_038329865.1 Tepidisphaerales bacterium
AAGAGTACAATGAGGAACGTCCTCACGGCTCGCTGGGCAACCTGGCCCCGCGCGAGTTCGCAAGACTGAGCCAGGGTAACCGGGCCGAATCGAAGCCGGCTTTTCACATTTAGGTTGGACCAGAGTTGGGGAGAGGGTCAATCTAACAAACTTTTCTCATTATCCGTGGATCAGTTCTTGGGGAGAACGTCAGATCAGGATCGTCTCAGAAGTGCATTGGTCTACCAGTGTTTGTCCGATCGTCCAGACCACTGCGAGTCGCAGCAAAATGGGACTCAATGTTGCAGCAACCGTTGATGGGCGGAATGAAGGAACGGTAAAGTCGCCGGATGTCCAAATCTCGCCAAATGGACCCGCCGGCGAGCAGCCGCTCGCGGGCCAGACGTTTGTCGTCACCGGCACGCTCGAAAAATTCGATCGGCCGGAGATCGAAGCCCTCATCGTTAAGCTCGGCGGCAAGGCCAGCGGGAGCGTGAGCAAGAAGGCGTCCTTCCTCATTGCCGGCGAAAATGCAGGCAGCAAGCTCGCCAAGGCCAAGGAACTGGGCGTGTCGGTGCTGACCGAGGCGGAGTTCATTAAGAAATTTGGAACCGCGGATGAATGCAGATGAACGCGGATTTAGAAAATTCAAATCAGTCTGCGTTCATCTGCGTCCATCTGCGGTTACAATCCGCTCCAAATGGATCCTCTTCCCAAAATGATCGAACTCGCGATGGCCCACCGCGTGGTGCGGATGACTTATCGCAAGGCCTGCGAGGAAGATCCGACGGATCGCATCGTCGAGCCGTACCGCACGTCGCACAACGACAAATCGCTGATCATCCAATGCTGGCAGGCCGCCCCGGTGGCGGTGGACGGCGCGCAGTGGCGGTGGTTCCGGGCCGACCGAATCCTCAAAGTCACCGACGGCGGGCAGAATTTTATTCCGCGATTGAAGATCAATCTCTCGATCGATGAAGTCCAGCAATTCTCCAAAGAGCGCGAACGCGAATCCGCCGCCGAGGCGGTCGACAAATACTTCCGCTACGTCGAAAGCGCGATCATGGATAAGGTGTTGACGGACGAGGAAATGTGCGTTGCCAAAGAACTGGCGATGGGCGTCGAGCCGGGGCGGCTGAAGGTGATTCACGCCCACATCTACATCAGCGTGCTGAACGAGTTGCTCGTGGATGGAGAGTTGACGTCGAAGGAAGAAAAATACCTGGGGACGGTGAAGAAGGCGCTGGGCGAATTGGGATGGTCGCCGTAGAAAAATGCACATTGCAGAATGCAAAATGCAAATTGAAAATGCGGACTAATCCTGTCTTCATTTTGCAATTTGCATTCTGCAATTTGCATTTCTTACTTCAACGTTTGATCGACGACGCGCTGCACCGCCGCGATCTTTTCCTCTGCCACCGCCTTCGTCGGGGCCTCGGCGATGATTCGCATGATCGGCTCGGTGTTGCTCGGGCGGGCGTGGACCCAGCTGTCGGGCCAATCGATGCGAATGCCGTCCTGCAGGTCCACCTTCTCTGTACTGAATGCTTTCACCAGCGCGGCCACGGCGCGGTCGGCATCTTCGCGCTTGCAGGTGAACTTGGTTTTCATGATTTCATACCGCGGCAGGCTGGCCACCAGTTGGCTGATTGATTTGCCGGTCTCGGCCATCAACTGCAGCACGTACGCCATGCCGACTAGGCTATCGCGGCCGGGGACGATTCGCAGGTCGATCACGCCGCCGTTGCCTTCGCCGCCGATGGTGGCGCCTTCGCGGATCATGCCTTGGACGACGTTGGCCTCGCCGACCATGGTGCGGACGACGCGCCCGCCATGCTGGGCGGCGATGTCGTCGAGCATGCGGCTGGTGGAAAGGTTCGCCGCCGTCACGCCGCCGGGCTTTTTCGAGAGGATGAACTTCGCCGCGAGCGCGAGGGAATATTCTTCGCCGATGTAGACGCCGTTTTCGTCGACGATGGCGAGGCGGTCGGCGTCGGGATCTTGTGCGAAACCGACGGCCGCCTTCTGGCGTTTTACTTCGTCGGCCAAGCCTGTGAGATTCGCGGCCGTCGGTTCCGGCTCGTGAGGGAATTGGCCGTTGGGCGTGGCGTTCAGATGCACAACGGCGCAGCCGAGCTTGTTGAGCAGCGTGGCTGTCGCGACACAGCCGGCGCCGTTCACGCTGTCGAGCACCACCTTGTATCGCTTGGTGGAAACGCCGAGCACGTCGATATGAGTCAGCACCCGCTTTACGTGGATCGCGTGCGTCTCGCTGTTCTTCGTCGGCGGGATGAGCGATTGCACCCGCACGTAATCGCAAGCGCCCGCAAGGTAGAGTTCCTTAATTGCCGCAGCATCAGCCGGCGGCGGGGCGATGGCTTCGCGGTTGAGAAACTTCAGGCCGTTCCATTCGATCGGGTTGTGCGATGCGGTGACGATCATCCCCGCATCGGCGGAAAGATGTTTGACCATCATCGCCACGCCGGGCGTGGTAACGATGTCAAGATCGACCACCTCAACGCCGCTGGCGACGAGGGCGGAAACGGCGGCGTCGCGCACCCAAAACCCGCTGGGTCGCGAATCTCGGCCGATCACTACTTTCAGCGCCTTCCCCGGCGTCTGCTTCTTCAGCCAGACCGCGAACGCGGCCACCATCTGGTTGACGACCACGGGCGTGAGCGTTCCGCCGATGGTGCCGCGCATGCCTGAAACGCCGATCATGAGTGCTTCCATGCGAATCCTTCCGTCAGCCCCGGTTTATCGCGTAGAGCGGCGGAAATGGCAACCGGCGGGCGATCCGGGTTGCATTGCCGCCTGTTCGCGAGAAAATGCGCCTCGGGCCGCAACATTTCTGCGATTACGGCGTTACACAAGCGGGATGGCGGTCTCGAACGGTTGAGTCAGATCAGGAAAGTGGGTGCGGCATCGATACGTTTTCGCAATCGTCAAAGGGCGCTGATCTCCCGCCGCCGGAATTGCCCAAGCCTGTCTCGGTCGACCGCGAATCGTCGCTGGCGGCATTGGCGGCGCTGGACGAGGGCGGCACGCCCAAGTGGGAATACGCCGCCGGTAACGAACGCAGCGCCCTGCCTCCTCGACTTCTCCCCGGCCTCGGCGATTCCGAATCACTTTCCTATCGGCTCGGCTGGCTTTTCGTCGCGGCGATCATTGTGGCGCTCGTGGCGAAGATGACGTTCGCCTTCTGGGCGCCGGCGCACGGCGGCGTCGACCAGAACGGCTACCTCATGGGCGGCCGGCAGTTCGCTCACACTCTTTCGACAAAATTCGTCCCCGAATCGCCGTACCAATACGTCGGCGATATGTGGGTGATGATGGGAAAAGACGGCACGTACTTCCCGAAATATCCGCTCGGCATGCCGGTGCTTTACGCCATCATGCTCTGGATCGGCGGGGCCAAGCACGGCACTACGTGGGCGTTCATGGTCAGCCCGGTTTCAATGATCATGGCAACGGCGGGGATGTTCTACGTCGCACGCGCGCTTGCTGGCTCATTTGCGGCAACACTGGCGGCGATTTTGCTTGCCACGAGTCAGTTCACACTTGAACTGGCGAACAATCCCAACAGCCACTCGGCCTGCCTGGCGTTCGTGGTGTGGGGCATGTTCTTTCTGCTGCGTTGGTGGCAGACGAACTCCATCTGGCGAGGCCTGCTCGCCGGCTTCCTGCTCGGCTATGCTTGTACGATTCGTTACACCGAAGGGCTGCTTTGCCTGCCGATTGCCCTCGCGGCCATCTGCTCGATTCGATGGACGAATTGGCGGACTTACATTCGAGCGTTTGTGCCGACGATGGGTTGGATCGTGCCGGTGGGATATCTTCTGCTCTTCAATCGAGTCGCGATGGGAAGTTGGACCGGTTACGATTCCACCAACGAGAGCGACGCGTTCACGTGGCACAAATTTGTTGATACGTGGGAACAAGTCGTTCGCATGCTCAATGATCGCGGCATGGTCTTTACTCTGCCGCTTGGCCTTATCGGCATTGCGATGGTATTTCGCCGAAGCTGGCAGCTCGGCATTATGCTCGTGTTGTGGCTGATCCCCGGCGTGGCGCTTTACACGTCCTACTACTGGTCGCCGGATCGCGGGATGGCGTATGCGAGGTTCTTCGTCACGTTTTTACCGCCGTTGATTCTTGGGGCGGCGGTGCTGATTCGGTATGGTGTGAACGGCTCGGATGATTTCGGCATGCCGCGCCGATCGGTCGTTGCGCCGATCGCCGCAGGGCTGGTCGTCGCGGCGGCGGCGGCGCTCGGGTTGTATCGCGCGACAATCGGGCTCGAAAACGGGCAGGCCATGTCGCGCGAAGCACTGATCAACCAGTACCGTCAGCAGGCCTCGCTCGCCACGGGCGGCGAAGAGATGGTCAAGCACATTCCGCCGGGCTCGCTGGTGTTCGGCGACGGGCCTCGCATGGCGGAAGGGTCGATGAACTACTGGGCCTTCATGGGCGATTGGCAGCTCTTCCAGTTCACGTCGTTCACCGGATCGTTCTCGCGCGCGTTCGCGATGGCGCAGGCCAAGGACCCGACCAATCCCAGCCCGCGGCAACTTCGCCGGATTGAATACGACGACTCCATTCGCAAGAACAAGTCGGCCGACGCAATGATTCAGGACCAGCAGAAGCTGGTGACGGAAGCGTTTGCGAGCGGCAAGCGCGTTTTCATCGTCGCGATGCAGACCACAATCAACACCTACCAGCCGAAGTTCTTCCCGAGCAGCAAATACGTGCTGAATCAAATCTCCGGCTGGAACGATCAGGTCGAGCCGCAGTTCGGCATTGAACCGCCCAAGCCGGAGGACAACCAGAACAATCGCGGATTCATGGGCGGTCGCGGCGGGCCGGGCGGGCAGGGCGGGCGCGGTAATCGCGGCCCCGGTGGACCGGGCGGACCCGGCGGTCAGCGCGGCGGCGGGGGATTCATGGACTGGACGCCCACCTCCTGGCGAATCGTCGAAGTCACGCCGAAGGAACCGGTCGCTTCCGTGCGATAGAATTTTCTCTCCGGCGACAGAACGGTCCGCCTTCTCCATCAAATTGCAAATCCCCTCGTTCCGCGCACAATACGCCTCTCATGGCCGTTCAGAATCAACTCAATTCGCGCCTGCCTGAAGTCGTACAATCGCTGGTCGCCAGCATCACGGCATTGCCGTCGATGAAGCATCTGGATCGCGTTTACCTGCCCAGCCGAGATGTTATCATCGCCTCCATCGACCAGCTCCGCGAGCTGATCTTCCCCGGCTACTTCGGCAAGCAGGGGCTCACTAGCCAGAACATCACCTACCGTGTCGGCGAACTGGTGATCGAGCTGACCGACATGCTCTTCGAGCAGATCCGCTGCTGCCTGCGTTACCGCCTGAGCATCCCGGCGAATCAGGCGGAAACCGACGAGCGCTGCGAAGAGTGCGACCACGAGGCGACGCGGATCGTGCAGGAATTTTTCAAGCGACTGCCTGCCGTGCGTGATGTTCTCGCGACCGACGTGCAGGCCGCGTTTGAAGCCGACCCGGCGGCGCAGAGTACCGACGAAACGATCTTCTGCTACCCCGGCCTTTACACGATTTTCGTGCAGCGGATGGCGCACGAATTTTACGACATGCAAGTGCCGCTGCTTCCGCGCATCATGACCGAGCACGCGCACTCGCTGACGGGTATCGATATCCACCCCGGCGCCAAGCTCGGCCGAAGCTTTTTCATCGATCACGGCACGGGCGTGGTCATCGGCGAGACGACGGAAATCGGCAATAACGTGAAGATCTACCAGGGCGTCACCCTCGGCGCCGTCGCCCCGCAGTTCGGCCAGCAGTTGCGGGGGACCAAGCGTCACCCGACGATTGAAGACGACGTGATCATCTATGCCGGTGCTACCATCCTTGGGGGCGAAACAGTTATCGGCAAGGGCGCGTTGATTGGCGGCAACGTGTTTATCACCCAGAGCGTTCCGCCGATGAATCGCGTCACCGCCGAGCCGCCCAAGCTGATGTACCGCGAACGCGGCGGGAAAAAGAAGCAGAAGCCCGATTTGCTCGATTTCCAAATCTAAACAGCGTGGTCGCGGCGACTCATGTGGTGATGCGGCAAAACATCATCCGGCATAATCGGACACCCGGATTTGCCCGTGACCGGCGTGGCACGACGTTTGTTAAGTGTGATTCATGCGAGTGGGAATCACTATCATAGCGTTGTCTTTCCTGATGATCGGTTGCACGAGCAAGGCGCCGTCGGCGTCGTCGCTGCGTCAGGAATCTGAGCTGCATTACGTCGACGGACGGGCTACGCCGCTGGCGTATGATCCGCCGGTCACGCAGGGCAATCCGCACCTGAACCTGAACCGCGATGCGCGTGAAGCGTCGGCGTTCGTCGGGTTCGATCAGAGCGTCACCACGGTCTTCTACGTTCGGTCTGATGATCAGCAGAACGACACACACCGCGCCGACCGCTTCGAACGTCGGGCGATCAGCGAGCAGTTCGGAACCAGCGTGCGGTAACGGCCGGCCTGGTGCACGGGTCGATTCCGACCCGCGCAACCCGCCGGTGGGGCGAATACAAGACATTTCTAGCATTTACGACACTAAATCCGACAGATTAAGCCTTTGCGTGCATTTCCCTTGAATTTCCCTCGGCTCATAGTCACAATAGCCTAAGTCCGTTTCCCATCGCGTTTTAAGAGCCTATTCGAGGGATATATGGCTACGATCACCAAAAAAGAACTTATCGATCGCATCGCCGAGCGTACTGAGCAGAGGCGCGTCAACGTCAAACGCGTGATCCAGCAGTTCCTCGACGAAATCGTCATGGAGCTCGGCCGAGATAACCGGTTGGAGTTCCGCGACTTCGGCGTCTTTGAAACCAAGATGCGAAAGGCGCGCCGGGCCCAGAACCCGAAGACGCTTGAGCCTGTGGCCGTCCCCGAAAAGCGAACCGTGAAATTCAAGATCGGCCGACTGATGAAGGCCAAGCTCGGCGAGTTGACCGGATCGCCCGTTGACGACGAAGCCGGCGATGTCGCCGACATGGCCGACAATTCTCCCGATGACGACGGTGACGGAACCGACGGCCCGCATTAAACCGGGCTAGCCGCTTCAGCGGCTAGCATCATCCGTCCGCCTAAACTTCAGAAATCTCCCCCATGAACTCCGCCGACTGGCAGGCGCTGCTCCAGTCTGATCTTTCGCGACGCCGCGAGGAGAATCTGCTCCGCGCCCGCCGAGAGTTCACGCCGGTCGATTCGACGCACGTTGAGTTCGAAGGAAAGCGATACGTCAATTTCGCGTCGAACAATTATCTCGGACTGACGCACCATCCCAAGATCATCGCGGCGATGCAGGCGTCGCTCACAACTGAAGGCTCGGGGTCCGGCGCGGCTGGGCTGATCTCCGGCTACACCGCCGCGCACGCCGCGGCTGAGAGACGCATCGCGAATTGGAAGGGCACCGAATCGGCCGTCCTGCTGCCGAGCGGCTACCAGGCGAATCATGCAGCCGTTCAAACCCTCGCCGCCACGGCGGGGCACGCGGGTAAAACGATCCGCTTCCTGCTCGACAAATTGTGTCACGCGTCACTGCTCGATGCTGTGCGCGGCAGCGGTGCGGAGTTCCGGGTTTTTCCGCACAACCAATTGGCCAAGCTTGAGCGACTTCTTGAATCGCCGGCGTGCGACCAGATCCAGGTCGTCGTCACCGAATCGATCTTCAGCATGGACGGCGACGCCTGCGATCTCCGCGGGCTCGCAGCACTCAAGCAGCGGCGGGATTTCCTGTTGCTGCTCGACGAAGCACACGGCGCCGGCGTGTACGGCAAGAACGGCTCCGGCTACGCCAACGAGTTGGGATTGCCGGCGACGGCCGATGTCGTGATCGCCACGCTCTCCAAGGCCGCCGGTGTGGTCGGCGGGGCGGTGTGCGGGTCGACGGCGTTCGGGCAGGCGGTGATCAATCACGGGCGGGCGTACATTTATTCGACCGCCATTCCCGCCGCGGTTGCCGCGGGGGCGGCGGCGAGCATCGCCGTCATGCGCGACGAACCGCAACGGCAGGCGCGCGTACGGTCGCTTGCGCGGCGCGTTCGTGATGAGTTGTCGCGACAAGGCGTCAATCTCCCGCCGGGCGATTCGCCGATCGTGCCGGTGATCGTGGGTACGGAATCCGCGGCGCTGGGCGCAGCCGTTCTTCTTCGCGACGAAGGATTGATGGTCATCGCCGTTCGCCCGCCGACCGTACCGCGCGGCAGCAGTCGGTTGCGCGTAACGCTTTCGTGCGATCATTCAGATGAAGAGGTTGAGAAACTGATCCGGCTATTGAGCGAGATCGCGAAACAGACGGGATGATCACGCCATCGGCCCGAGGTGGTCCGGGCGATCCGGGCTGATCGAAGGAAAGCTTGCAAACCCATCGTCGATCCGCGCCAGGGTTCGCTTCACGAGATCAGCCGGGGGTTCTTCGGCCTCGCATAGATTCAGCAGGCCGAGCAATTGTTCCGCTCCGCTGACTCGCCCGCTGACCGATTCGTCGGGTTGGGAATAGCCGGTCGTGCCGTGCGTGGTAGCTGGCCGTTCCGCTTCATCGAGAAGCAGATCGATCACCCGCTGGTCGCGCGAACTGAGTTTCTTGTTCATGGCGATCCCCTTCCTCACGTGTCATCACACGTCATCGACCGATTCACTCTATCCGATCGAAGAATCGGTAGCAATTGCCGCAGAATCATGCCTTTTGAGCACGCCATTGGTCCGCGAAATGGGCGACGGCCGCATGCAATCGCGATTTAACCGTGCCAAGCGGAATATCCAGAATCTCGCTGATTTGTTTGTACGGAAACTGGTGAAAGTACGAAAGGAGCAGAATTTCCCGCAGGTGTTCCGGCATGGCTTTGACCGTCTGCTGAACGCGTTCCTGCAGTTCGCGGCGTTCCATCGGATCGCTCGGCAGATTTTCCGCCGCCCGCATCAGGTCGATGAACTCGCCGCCGGATTCTTCGGTCGGGGCGATCACCGCCTGCAGCGCGCTGGTCGGCCGGCGGTTGTTCGAACGAATCATGTCGCGCGCCTTGTTGGCGGCGATCGTAAACAGCCACGGCCGAAACCGGCGCGACGGATCAAACTGCGCCGCCGACTGGTGGACCTGCAGGAACGTTTCCTGGAACACGTCGTCGGCCAGCACGCGATCGCCCATGAAGCGGACAAGGAAATGGTAAAGCTCGCGCTGGTACCGCTGCACGAGCAAGGCAAAACTCTCGCGATCGCCTTCGCGATAGCCGGCGAGCAACTGCTCATCGGTTCGTTGATCATTCGCAACGGGCTGTGAAGTTGAACTGGCCATTTGTTCGACTTAAAAAGAGCAAATTTGCCCCCGCAACTTCATCAAACTACCCAAAAGGCGTCGTCGATTGCAAGCGTCGCCAAAACAAGTTACTGTCGCCTTGGTTTTCCGCCCTCTGGTCCCGGACGAATTGTATGCCTGCCGAATTGGACATTCTTACTCCGCTCAATTTATTCGGCCTGACTGCACCCGAATTCGACGCAGCGGCGGCGGGTTGGGGTTGGCCGCGGTTTCGGGCGGGGCAGATCCGCGACTGGGTGTATCAGAAGGGCGTGATCGATTTCGCCGCGATGTCGAATCTTTCCAAGCGCGATCGTGAAGAACTTCCCAAACGACTGCGGCTGATTCAGTCCACGATCGTCAGCCATCAATCCAGCGAAGACGGCACGCAGAAACTACTGCTCGCCTGGCCGGACGGATCGAATGCGGAAACGGTCATGATCCCCGACGGTCCGCGCCGCACGGCGTGCATCAGCTCGCAAGTCGGCTGCCCGGTCGGTTGCCACTTCTGCGCCAGCGGCGTGAACGGCGTGAAGGGAAATCTCGCGGCCCACCAGATCGTCGAGCAAATCATCCGCCTGAATGAACTCCTCAAATCCGCCGGCGAGCGCGTGACCAATGTCGTCTTCATGGGCATGGGCGAGCCGATGGCGAACTACGCCAACGTGATGCAGTCCATCCACGTCCTGCACGACCCGGCCGGGCTGAATATCTCGGCGCGAAAAATCACTGTCTCCACCGTCGGCGTGCCGGCGAAAATTCGCGAACTGGCCGAGGAGCAACTGCCGCTGAACCTGGCGCTTTCACTGCACGCGCCGAACGAGTCGCTGCGGAAGCAGCTGATTCCATGGGCGGAACATTTTTCGCTGGCGGATATTCTTGACGCGAGCCGTTACTACTTCGATCAGACCGGGCGCGAAATTACGCTCGAGTACATCCTCCTCTCCGGCGTGAACGACCAACCCGAAGAGGCCCGGCAACTGGCCCGCCTCTGCAAGACGATGCGCGCGAATGTGAACCTCATCCGCTACAACGAAGTGGCCGGCCTGCCGTTCAAGCGGCCCAAGTCGGACGACGTGGTTGTGTTCCAGGAAATCCTGCGAAACGCCGGCGTGAATGCACACGTAAGGAAGTCGCGCGGGCGCGATATCGACGCCGCCTGCGGGCAGCTCCGTCGCAAGGCCGAAGAAAACTCCGCTGCTGCCAAGCCGGGTCTGCCGATACTTCAATCCTGAGCCCCATGAGCCACCGCCCTCGAAAACCCGCCGCGTTTACCTTCGTCGAGATGATGGTCGCGATCGTGATCGTGCTGATTTTGCTGAGCATCTTCGTGCCGTACCTGGTCTCGATCAGAGAGCAGTCGCGCCGTACCAGTTGCCTCGATAACCTGCGGCAGATCGCCAACGGCCTGTGGAACTATTCGTCCCAGAACAACCAGGATTTCCCGCGTGTAGTCTACGATCCCGCCCAGCGGCCGAACGGTTATGTCGCCTTCACGGGTGTGAACGACGACGATCCGTTCCGCGCTGGCGCGGCGGCTGGCGGGGATGTGCAAGCGAGTGATGTGAGCGCTTCGCTTTTTTTGCTGGTTCGATTGAACCTGGTGAAGCCCGAATCGTTCATCTGCCCGAGCAGTTCTGATGAGGCGGATCGCGTGCCGAATCCATCCAAGCGCGGGAACTTTTCGTCCGGCCATAACCTGAGCTACTCGTTTGCGATGCCGTTCTCTTCATCGACGGATTACAAGTTCAACCGCGATCGATTGAAATCGACGTTTGTACTGCTTGCGGATAAAAATCCGGGGATCAGTGATCGAAGCGATCCGACGGCCGTTAGCAGCAGCGCGAAGCCGATCGATCTGGCGCGAGGTAACTCAAAGAATCACAACCGGGCGGGGCAGAATGTAGTGGATGCGACCGGTTCGATCGCGTTCATGGTGTCGCCGTATTGCGGATTCCAGGGCGACAACATTTACACGGTGCAAGCTGCCACCCCGACGTCGCAACCGTCGGCAACGCCAGTCGATGAAGTGAACGGATTGCTCGGCAATCGTTTCTCGCCGGCTCGGCCGGATGACAGCTACCTCGTGCCAACCGAGCGTGAGTAATTACTTATCGCCGGGCATGGCGGGTTGGTCATTCTCTTCGAAGACATTTCCCTTCCACAGCACGCCGCGTTCGATCGAGCCGACGCCGAAATGCGATGAGCCGCGATAGAAGCGATTGTTCTCAATCCTGATCGTCGTCGCATCACCGCCGTCGCTGTAGGCGTGGATGGTGAAGTTGCCGCCCTTGCACCAGTTGTGCGCGAAAAGCACGTCGGTGGTGGGGTTCTTTCCTTTCACGCCCTGGATGAAGATCGATGAATTGCTTTTGCAATCGGGAAGATTGGTCGGCATATCAAAATAGTTGCCGATGATTTTCACGTTATGCCCGCCGCGGATTTGCGCGCCGTCTGCGTGGGCGTTCGGGCTCTTGTAACCGAGGTGATGCACCCAGTTCGATTCGACGACGCAATCCTGTTCCGGTTTGAATCCATCGCCGGCCGACTGGTAGACATTGTTCCATTTCGCGGTGAATCCGTCGCCGAAAACGCCGGTGCTTGACGTGTTGTAGATTTCGCAGTGCTCGATGAGGAGATTAGTGGCGCGCTGGCAAACCAGGCCGTAGCGTGCGCCGCCGGCATCGATCAGGCAATTGCGGATGATGACGTTCTTCGTGTCATTGGCGACGATTCCGCCGGTGATGAAGAGATTTTCGATGACCTGATCATTTACGGCCGTGATTTTCTGGCTGATCTTGAGATTTTTCTGGTCGGCCACGCCGGTGTTGTCGGGGCCGGGTTGTTCGTATTCGCCTTCGGCGTGGCGGTCGTGCGGGCGCGAAGTCGGCTGGGTGGTTTCGGGTCCGCGGACGGGCCGAGTTGTGGGCCCATCCGGCGGGGCGGGGTCGGAAGGCTGCGTCGTAGAAAGCAGCGTGTGCACATGCGGCGCCGCCAACGCGACTGACGTTTCGGGCGCGGCGACGGGAATCCATTCGGTCGACGAACTCACCTTCACGGGCGCCGCTGGTGATTCGGAGCAGGAGGCGAGCACCAGGAGCGCCACGCCGATCGCGGCGAATGTGGCGATTGCAGTTGTGTTGATTGAGAAAGTCATGCGATGAACCAGAGCATCAAAACAAAATGGCAGGCGCTGCCGGTGAGCACGAGCGTGTGCCACAGATCATGCGCCCGGAAATGGCCCGGCCAAAGGTTCGGGCGATCGAGCGTGAAGATCACCGCGCCGATCGAATACGCCGCGCCACCCGCGAGCAGCCAAAACAGCGCCGCCGGCGGGAGATTGTGCGTCAGCGGGCCGATCGCAATCACCGCCATCCAGCCCATAATCAGGTAAAGCGGCGTGGTGAGTTTTTTCGGCCGATGCGATGTCGTCACCAGCACTGCGATGATGCCGAACAGAGCCAGGCCCCATTCGATGCCCAGCAATGTCCAACCCCACGGCCCGCGGAGGGCCGTCAGGCAGAGCGGCGTATACGTTCCCGCGATGAGCACGAAGATCGCCGCGAAATCGAATCGCTCGAGCCGGTCTTCGGCTTCCACGCTGCAATGCACTGAGTGAACCAATCCGCTCGCGGTGTAAAGAATGATCAGGCTCGTGCCGTAAATTGCAAAGCCAACGTAATGCCAGGGCGTCTCGCGCGTGAAGACCAGAAGAACGACCAACGCCGCCACCGAAAGCAGGCTGCCCGCAAGGTGTGAGATGCCACAGAAGGGGTCTTTGATCCAGCGGCCAATACCGGTCATGGGGCGGATTCTCATCTTCAATCTTAGGACGAAACAATCGTCCGAAAGGGAAAGCGGATCAATCTCCGTCTTTATATATCGCCCGAAGGAGATGAAGTTGAGCAAAAACGATGCGGGAACTGGCAAAAACCAGTTCCCGCATCTGTACTTTGAACTTAAGGCCTAAGGTCGGCCAGGTTGTTCGGCTAAGCCGGTAGGCGCTTAGTAGCGGTTGCCGCGATCGCCACCGCGACCACCACCGCCGCCGCCGCCACCACCGAATCCGCCGCGACCACCGCCGCCGCCACCGCCGTACCCGCCGCCACCACCACCGCCGCCACGCGGGCGCTCTTCGCGCGGGCGGGCCTCGTTGACAGTGAGCGCGCGGCCGTCGTGCTGCTGGCCGTTCATCGCGGCGATTGCCGCTTGCGCCTCTTCGTCAGATGCCATCTGAACGAATCCGAACCCCTTGCTGCGCCCGGTCTCGCGGTCGCTGATGATTTCAGCGCTTTCGACGGTCCCGTGCGGAGCGAACAATTGCTCTAGCGCCGAACTATCGACGCCGTAGCTGAGATTACCGACATACAACTTGCGGCCCATGATCAACTCCTAATTTGAATTTGGGCAAAGACCCCACGTTTCACTTTCCGGGTCGACTGAAAGAGGCCGACATTTCGGCCCAAAAGGTAGGAGGGCGACTGAGGTGCAAACTGCGGGGCAGAAACTCATGACACTGTCTCGCGGGCGTCTCGTTCGGCAAACCAACCGCGCAAGAGTGTATCGCCTGTTTCTGAATTGTATAGATTTATTTTTTCGCGAAATTTCGATTGCAACGTGCAAAAAACGGTGAATGTTGCACGGTTTTACCGCGATGTATTTTACGGTTACGGACCTGAAGACGACCCGCTGAAGCGGGCCGACCGCGCAAGGCGTTGTCGCATGGCTTCTGCCATCACGATCGCAGAGGCGTGAGAAAGTGAGAGGCTCGAGCCGCCCGCTCGTGTGGGGATGGTTACGAAACCGTCGCAAATATCGCGGACCGCGCCGGACAGCCCGCGCTTCTCCCCGCCGATTGCCAGGATCGTCGGGCCGGTCAGATCGGCGTCGAACACGGTGGTGTTCACGCCCGCGATGCAGCCTATCAGCCGTACGCCTTTCGCTTGCAGTTGCCGGAGCGGGGCGACCGAGTCGATCTGCACGAGCGTCAACTTCTCGTACGCGCCGCTGGCGGGCCGGGCGACTTCGGTCTCGTCGAAATCCCACAGATGCTTCTTGATCAGCACCGCGTGCACGCCTACCGCGTCGGCCGTCCGCAGGGTGAAGCCGAGGTTGCGGGCGTCGTCAACTCCTTCGAGCAGCACCATCAGCGCCGGCTCGCGCGTCGCATCCAACTGGGCGATCAGGTCCGGCACGCTCGTGCGTTCCTTCGCTGAGCAAATCGCGACAACACCGCCGTGCGTAGCGCCGTGGGCAAGGCTGTCGAGTTCCTTGCCGTCGACCCGCCGGATCGGCACGCCGAGTTGCTCGGCCAGGTCGATCACTTCCTGCACTTTTTCCGCGTGGGCATCGTGACGGATAAGAATCACCTCAAACCGCCGCTTCCGCGCGTTCAGTGCCGCCATCACCGACTGCCGACCTTCCAGATTCGCCATACGGCCGATTGTGGACGCGCGCAGGACGGTTGTCGAATGACGAACGTGTCGAATGCTCGACATTTCCGACTGCACGCCTCACAATCCGGCCATGGGAAAACTCACGATTGTCTTTGGGATTCTGCTGATCGCACTTGGCGTGATTGGCTTCACCGCGACCGGCTCCGTTCACTACACCGCGCTGATCCCCGCCGGCTTCGGCGTGCTGCTGGCGATTTGCGGGGCGCTAGCCGTCGCCAAGCCGGCACTGAAGATGCACACCATGCACGCGGCGGTGCTGCTCGGGCTGATCGGATTTTTGGGGACGGTCTCCAGCCTGATCAATTTAAAGCACGTGATGGCCGGCGAGCCGATTCCACATCCGGCCGACAAGCCCGAACCGATGCCGGCGGCTGTCTATGCCAAGTCGATCATGTGCGGGATGATGCTGGTGTATGTGATTCTCTGCGTCCGATCGTTCATCGCCGCCCGCAAGGCGCGGAAAGCGGCAGCGGCTTAGGCTGCCCTCGCGAAGCAATCAAATCCAAAACGCCGGCGCGGGCAAGGCAAGTCCTTCGCTTATTCCGTCGGCTGGGTGGCCGGCGTGCTTGGTGCGATCTTGCCCATGAGCGGCGACGGCTGAGTCGTGGGCGGCATCGGGCAGGCGGGTTGCATCGCCGGTGGGGCGATCATGACGTCGCCCATCAGTGCCTCCCGGGCCGGAGCGCCGCCCATCATGGCCGGCTGTGTGGAGGGCGCGGTGGTAGGAATCGGAGCGACCATTGCGCCCATCAACATCGGCGGCGACGGCTTGGTGAGCGCTTTGGCGCCCGTGAACAACGTTCCCAGCATTCCGCCAACGATCGCCCAGAACTTCCAGCCGAATCGAGACGCATTTGAAGGCGCGTAGTCGAGCGTTTTGACCGTGCCGTTGGCGTTGAATTCATACCGAATGCACAAGTGCCCGGCCGACTCGCACAGTAACTGCTCGGCGGCGGTGCGCGTCATCGCAGAAAGATTGTGAACGTGCTTTTGGCAGCCCTGACAGAATTTCTTCTGCGCGTCGCCGGACATTTGGTTCCAATCCATTGAACAGGGTTCGGCGATCGGGATTTGCGCGAGGGGAATGTTCTGTCGCATCGGCTTTACTCCGTGTTGGTGACAGAGAGTTGGACGCGATGCGGGCGAGAAAGTTTCCGGCAATTCAGATGCTACAGCTTTGACATCAAGTGCCCGTAATTACTGTTCAGATCGATCAGAATCACGGCTCCCACCACCAGCTGCACCGGCGAAGTGACGATATCGAGCGCCACGCACGGCAGCAATCCCGCGGCGAAAGCGGCCTTTTGGCCCGGGGTGCGGCCGAAATGGATCGTGCCCAGTAGTAGGCCTTTTACTTCAAGCTCGGCGTGCTCGTTTTGCCAATCGTAGGGAATCGTTTCGCGGAGTTTGCCGTTTTTTGTGAGCGGGATCGGCGGAGAGACGCCGTCGAGCACGTGAAGATCCTTGGTCACAAAACTCTTGCTCTTCGGATCATCGGTCACGTACCGGTGCTCGGTTTCGATCGAGAGCGTGACCTTCGGCAACTCTTCCTTGTTGCGCGACTTCCGTTTGGCGATTGCATCGGCCAACGTTTTTTCCGAGACGATGATGTACCGCCGCTCGGCAGGGGCGATTTCCATTGTGCTTTGGAGAATTAAATCGCCGCGCGGTGAAATGTACGCGGCCTCGGGCGGTCGCTCGACTTCTTCGGTAGTTGTCTTGTCAGCCAGG
Organism: Tepidisphaerales bacterium; assembly: GCA_038329865.1. Taxonomy (GTDB): domain Bacteria; phylum Planctomycetota; class Phycisphaerae; order Tepidisphaerales; family Tepidisphaeraceae; genus JANMES01. The sequence continues at coordinate 16,502 of JBBQNK010000014.1, forward strand.
CCGATCGTGAAACAGCCGGAGAGGAGCAGGAGGAAAGACGATGCGAACACAGAGACACAGAGACGCAGAGAAGAAGCGAAAAAAAAGTTCGATGCTACCTTCTCTGTTCTTCCTCTGTGACTCTGTGCCTCTGTGTTCATTTTTCTGCCCGGAAGAACGAGAAGGGTGTAATTGAGAATTGCGAGCGCGGGCTCAAAGGGGTTTACGTCTCCCGCGGCGGCTGGACGGTTGACTTTTCATGCTTCTCGTGCCGCTTTACGGCGAGGTTGATCGCGAGGTCGATCGCTGCCCGCATGCTGCCGGGGTTGGCGCGGTTTCGGCCGACGATGTCGAACGCGGTGCCGTGATCGGGGCTGGTGCGGATGATCGGCAGGCCGACGGTGAGGTTCACCGCCTGGTCGAACGCGAGCAGTTTCACCGGGATCAGACCTTGGTCGTGATACATGGCGACGACGGCATCGAAGTGGCCGTCGCGGGCCTTGAGGAAGACGGTGTCGGGCGCGTAGGGGCCGGTCGCGTCGATGCCTTGCTCGCGGGCCATGAAGATGGCGGGGGAGATGATGCGTTCTTCCTCGTCGCCGAATTGGCCGTTCTCGCTGGCGTGCGGATTCACGCCGGCCACCGCGATGCGCGGCTTCTCGATGCCGAACCAGTTGACGAGTGTTTCATGCACCAGCTCGATCGGCTGAAAGACCGCGCCGATGTTCAGCCGGCCCCACAGGCTGTTGAGCGGAATGTGCACGGTCGCCAGTATCACTTTCAACGGCCCGCCGGCGAACATCATCGCATATCTTCGGCTGCCGGTGCGCTGGGCGAACAATTCGGTGTGGCCGGGGAAGTGATAGCCGGCCAGCTTCCAGCTTTCCTTGGCGATCGGCGCGGTGACGACGGCGTCGACGATTTTTTTCTGAGCGGCATCGATCGCATCATTGCAGAACCGCATGCTGGCCTGGCCGCCCATTTTGCTGGGGTGGCGGATGGCGCTGCCGAGCATGGAGTATTCGTCGTAATCGACGACGACGACGTCGTGCGGGTACGACATCAGCCGGCCCTTGAATTGGTCGCGCCACCAGAAGACATCAAACTCCGCGATGTCGGCTGCGTAGTGCAGTTGCTCGTTCATGCCGTAGATGATGTAGCGGGCGCGCCGGCGAAGCACCGGGTCGGCCAGCGCCTTGACGATCACTTCCGCGCCGATGCCGGCCGGGTCCCCCATGGTGATCGCGATGGTAGGTCTGAAATCCATAGTTCTGAGTGCTAAGTTCTGAGTGCTGAGTGCATTTTTTCTCAGCACTCAGCACTCAGGACTCAGCACTTTCCGTTTTCCTTATCGGACATTTTCGTCGTTCGCCTGTCGTCGTTCCAGCCAATTGACGATGGTTTTGCTAAAAATATCCGTCTCCAGATTGAACAGCCAACCCGGCGGACGACTGCCGAGAGCGGTGATTTGCAGCGTTGTTGGAATCAGCGCGAGCTCGAAAATATTCCCGCGCAGCGCGGCGATCGTGAGGCTCACGCCGTCGATCGCGACGGAGCCTTTCGGCGAGAGAAATTTCGCGAGATCGTCCGGCGCTTCGAGGATCAGGCGGAATTCGGTTTCCGTAGATCGCGTTTCAACCAGCCGAGCCCGGCCGTCGACGTGGCCCTGCACGAAATGGCCGTCGATCCTATCGCCGATCTGCAGGGCGCGCTCGACGTGCACGCCGTCGCCCTGGTGGAGCAGGCCGAGGTTGGATTTATCGAGCGTTTCTTCGATGATGTCGAATGACACCTCCGCCGGCGTGAATTCCGCGACGGTCAGGCATACGCCATTGACGGCGATGCTCTCACCCGCGCGAAGGTCCGGCCAATTATGGGCCAGCACGAGCCGGCGGGCCATTCGGTTCTCGATGACTCGCAGCACCTTCGCCGATTTTTCGATAATGCCGGTGAACATAGTCGTGTCGATTCTATCCGTGGCACGGGCGGCCCGCCCATGCCACTGAAGATTGGCACAGGCCTCACGCCTGTGCTACGGTGAACGCGCGAGGAATCATAGCATGGCTCGAGCATTAAAAGACATGGTCGTCGTCATCACCGGCGCCAGTGCAGGAATCGGCAAGGCGCTGGCGATCGCGCTCGACGCCGGCGGGGCGAGGCTGATTTTATCTGCCCGGCGCGAGGACAAGCTCGCCGCGCTCAATCAACAGCTCGGCGGTAAGCACTTCGTCGTGCCGGCCGACGTTTCGAAACGTGAGGACTGCGAGCGGCTGATCGCGATGACGGTCGAGAAATTCGGGCGGATTGACACGCTCGTTTGCAACGCGGGTTACGGATTTTATTTTCTACAGCAGGACACCACGCCGGAGAAGATGCGGGAGATTTTTAACACTAACGTCTTCGGCACGACGGATTGCATCCACGCCGCGCTGCCGGGGCTCATCGCCCAGCCGCTGCGCGACGGGTACCGCGCGCAGGTGATGATCGTGTCGTCATTCGTCGCAAGGCGGGCGGTGCCGTGCCTGGGGGCGTACTCGGCCACCAAGGCGGCGCAGCTTTCGATCGCCGAGGCGCTGCGGGTGGAAATGAAGTCGAGCCACATCGCGGTGACGACGGTGCATCCGATCATGACCAAGACCGAGTTCGGCACGGCCGCGGAGTCGATGGGCGAAATCCGCCTGCCGCGCGACGGCGACTCGCTGCAGCAGACAGTCGAGCACGTAGCCAAGCGGATGGTCGTCGGAATTGTCCGCCCGCGCCCCGAGGTTTGGCCGAGCCGGCCGTCACGGTGGATTGCCAGCTTGGCGACACTCATGCCTCGGGTGATGGATCGCGGGATGCACTCCTACCTTCAAAAACTGGCGGCGGTGAATCCGGGTTCGTCAATTCGCGTAGGGTGATAAAAGCAGGCGCGAACTAACAGAGAGAATTCTTACGTACAGATAATTCTTACGTAGCCGCGAACGCAAGTTCGCGGGCTTTCTGACGACCACCCCGCGAACTTGCGTTCGCGGCTACGGAATGCTCATCGACGATATCTTCCGACCGAAACAAATCGCGGTCGACTGATGGGAGCCTCGTTCATCGCGAGCCCATCTGCATTTTCAGATCGCCAAGCCCTACAACCGGAAAATTCTGTATAACCCTCCATCTGGCGCTTGTAGACGTACGGATCAGTGTGTTACGCTACTTTGTAGCGCAAAGGGCAAGACTGATTTTATTCGAAACGTCGTAATCTTAGCCCGTTTCAAGATTTATGAAGAAGTTCGACCCATTTGATCCGTCGCGATTCGCTCTCCAGCCGCGTGAATTGGCCGCCGGTTCGAGGGAACTGGAATTCTCTGCAATCGAAATCAATTTCCAATGGATTTAAACGCAGATTTTAAAAACGTTACCCCCATCTGCGCGCCGATAATAGGGTCGTGTAGGTCGGATGTTTGTTTGTATTTGGGAAGCAGTTCGCGATGAATCCAGAGAAATCGACCGCACAACCCCACCGCTTCAAGTCTGCCGTGAAGTGGGCCTTCGTGATGAACTGGGGGCCCAACATCATCGCGACGCTCCTCACGTTCGTCCTGGCGGCCTGCTTGGGCAAGGAGAACTTCGGCGTCGTCGGGATGGCGCTGCTTTACATCGCGTTCGTGCAGATCTTCCTGGAAGGCGGGTTGGGCGCTGCCATCGTGCAGCGACTCGATCTTGACCCTGAGCACCTCGACGCCGTCTTCTGGATCACGCTGGCGTTCAGCATGACGCTGTTCACGCTGACATGGCTAATCAGTCCGTACTGGGCCGCGTTCAATCACACGCCGCAGCTTTCTTTGGTGCTTCGCGTGGAGGCGTTCACGCTGCCGTTGCAGGGGCTGACGGTGGTGCAGGAATCGCTGCTTGAAAAGAAACTCGATTTTAAGAGTTTGGCCGTTCGGTCGAACCTCTCAACTTTATTCGGCGGGATCTTCGGCCTGGTGCTCGCGCTCACTGGTTTTGGCGTGTGGGCGCTGGTGGCGGAGGACTTGCTCGCCGCCGTTGCTCGCGTCGTACTGCTGTGGCGCCTGGGTGATTGGCGGCCGTCGTTCCGGTTCTCTTACCGGCACATCAAAGACCTTTCCGGTTTTTCCTTCTACGTGATGTTCGCGCAGATCGGCAACTTCGTTCAGCGCCGCAGCGACGCGTTGCTCGTCGGCCATTTCTTCGGCGCGGCCGCCGTGGGCGTGTACCAGATGGCGGATCGGCTCATCAACATCGTCATCGAGATGGCCACTCGGCCGCTGATCATGGTCGTCATGCCGCACTTCAGCCGACTGCAGAACCAGATGGTCGAGCTGCGCAAGAGTGTGATGCAGTGCTTCCGCAGCACCGCGATGCTCACCATGCCACTGCTGGCGATGCTGGCCGGCTGCGCGGGGTTGATCTGCGCGGCGCTCAGCGCCTACAAGCAGAACTGGAACCAGGCCATCCACGTGATTCAGATTCTGTCGCTGGTCGGCGCCGCCCGCGCCGTGACTCTGCTGGCCGGACCGTTGATGCAGTCGCTCAACCGCCCGCGGCAGTTCATGACGATGAGCTGGATGCTGGCGATCCTCAATACCGTCGCGTTCTGCATCGCCGGCTACCTGCTGGAAAACAAAGAAGACATCGAGAAGCAGGCGATGGGCGTGGCGACGGTGCGGGCGATCATCTTCTGCTTTATCTATACGCCGATCTGCTTTGTGATTATCGCGCGGCTGTGCAAGCTGAATTTGTGGACTGTCGGCCGAAGCATTCTGCCGGCCATCGGTGTCAGTGCGGTGGTCACTACCGTCGGCGTGCTGATCACGCACGCGCTGCTCGATTTCACCAAGCACCACGATCTACCCGGCCCGCTGTGGATCGAGCACATCGCGCCGATGATCATAGGAGGAGCCCTGACGGGAACGCTCGCCATTACGTTAATGCTGACGGTCGAGCCGGATTTGCGTGACTTCATCATGCAGCGCCTCGGCCGCAAGCGACCGGCGGTGCAGACCGCCGCCGTTACGCCGCCGATCCGCGAGCACGACGGGGCGACCGTTGATTTCGCGGAAGTTTCAGCGCCGGTGGCCGATACAAGTGTGTAAGGAATTATAAGCAACGCAGCCATGACCAAGCCAGTCATCGACATCCTCATGATCACCTACAACCGCGCGGAGTACACGCGGCTGGCGCTCACTCGTTTGCTCGAAACGTGCGACGAGCAGATGCGCGTCTGGATTTGGCACAACGGCATGGATGCTCCCACGCTCGCGGTCGTGAAAGAACTTTCGCAGCACCCGCGGGTGTTCAAGTTCCATCACAGCGAGGAAAATACCAAACTTCGCGCGCCCACCAATTGGCTCTGGTCGCAGGGCACTGGCGATTTCATCTGCAAGGTGGATGACGACTGCATGATGCCCGAGAACTGGGGCAACATACTTCGCCAGGCGCATCAAAACAACAAGCATTTCGGCGCGATCGGCTGCTGGCGGTTTCCGGATGAAGACTTCGTGCCGGAACTGGCGGAACAGAAGATCCAGGAATTCCCCGGCGGGCATAAGATCATGCGCAACTGCTGGGTCGAAGGCTCCGGCTACGTGATGAAGCGGCAGTGCGTCGATCAGCTCGGGCTGCTCCGCGAAGGCCAAAGCTGGGTACAATACTGTATTGAAGTCGCCGCGGCCGGTTGGATCAACGGGTGGTACTTCCCGTTCCTTTACCAGGAACACATGGACGACCCGCGCAGCCCGCACACGTTGCTGAAGACCGACAAAGACCTGATCAAATACATGCCGCTGTCGGCCGCGAAGAACGGCGCGCCGACCTTAAAAGACTGGCAGGCGCAACTTCGCCGCTCGGCAAGACTGATGCAGGAAGCATCGCCCGATCCGCGTCACTACACCGGCTGGCGGCGGAAGGTAAAGAATGCCAAGTTGCGCATCAAATCTCTTTTCGGAGTGAAACAGCAGTGGTAACGATGATCGACGAGCCGAAAGTTTCCGCGCCCGATGCCGATATCGCCCCCGGCCGGCGAACGCCGCTGCGCGTCGGGCTCTTCGGCTGCTCGCTCACGACGGGCAACCGCGGCGTGACGGCCCTCGCCTTCTCCACCATCGGCGGACTCCACACGCTGGGCGTGCCGGTCGAGATCACCATCTTCGACATGGGCCACGGCGAACGAACCACCACCGTGCCGATCCAGGGCGGCGCGGTGGACGTGCGACTCGTCGGCTGCTTTGAATCGAAACGCTACTACCGCCTCAGCAATCTCACCCACCTGCGCTGGGCGAACAAACTCGGCCTCGGCGCGTTTCATCCGATGCTCCGCGAGTTGCGGAAGCTCGATGCGATCTTCGATATCTCCGCCGGCGATAGTTTTTCCGACATCTACGGCTGGAAGCGATTTCACTCGATCATCGCCAGCAAGCTGCTGGCGCTGGAGATGGGAATCCCGCTCATCCTCACGCCGCAAACGTACGGGCCGTACAAGACCGATCGGGCCAAGGCCGCCGCGACGGATATTTTGAAGCGCGCCAACCAGGTATGGGCCCGCGACGACATCAGCATGAACGTCGTGAAGTCGCTCGTCGGCAACAGCTTCGATTCGACCCGCTACCGCACCGGCGTGGACGTGGCGTTTGGGTTGCCTTCGCACCCGCCGCGCGATGCGAATCTCGTTGAGCAGGTACAGAAAGTTAAAAAGCACGCCGGCACGCTGATCGGCTTGAACGTCTCCGGCCTGCTCTACACGCGCAGCGGCGAAGACGTCAGCCATTACGGCTTTCTCGATTCGTACCAGGAGATGACCGACGAGCTGCTCAAGAAGCTGCTCGACCTGCCGGATACGAAGGTCATGCTCGTGCCGCACGTTTCCAGCGCTAAAGGCGGGAACGATGTGGACTGCGACACCTCGGCGCTGAACAAAATTTACGCCGGATTGAGTCCGGCACAGAAGGAAAAAGTCTTGCTCATTCCGCCGAGCGTCGGGCCGACGGAGGTGAAGTGGGTGATCGCCCAGTGCGACTGGTTCTGCGGCACGCGCATGCACGCGTGCATCGCGGCGCTCTCGCAGGGCGTGCCGGCGACGGCCATCGCCTACAGCGATAAAACACTCGGCGTGTTCGAGACGGCTAACGTGGGTGAAGCCGTCGTAGACCCCCGAGTGCTGCATAAAGAGGATCTGATCGAGCGGATACTGCTGGGCCTGAACCGCCGGCAGTCGTTTGCCGCGGCCCTCCGTGACCGGCTGCCGAAACTTAAGCAGGAGTGGCAGGAAGAGTTCATCGCGATTTACGCGAGCGTTACGTAGGAAATGCAGAATGCAGAATATGAATGCAGAATGTCTTGGTTTCATTCTGCACTCTGCATTCTGCATTCAGACTTATGAAATTGAACGTGCTCAACATCCAGGACGTCGCCGAGGCTCAGCTCTGCACCGGCTGCGGCGCTTGCGCGTCGATCTCGCCGGACGAGATCGAGATGATCGACGTGCTCGAGCACGGCCGGCGGCCGCGGTTTACGCATTCGGGTCAGCCGACGGATCCGCGCTCGGATGAGGCGATGAAAGTCTGCCCGGGGATTTCGCTCGAGCACACTTACGATCAGAGCAATCCGAAATTGAAGCGTGAGCTCATTTCCGGCTGGGGGCCGGTGTTGGAATTGTGGGAAGGTTTCGCGAGCGATCAAAGCTTGCGGAAGGCCGGCTCCAGCGGCGGGGCGGCTTCGGCGCTTTCGATCTTCGCGATCGAGCAGGCGAAGTTCCACGGCCTCCTGCACATTGCCGCCCGGCCGGACGTGCCGTACCTCAATCACACGGTGATGAGCACCAGCCGCGACGAAATTTTCGCCGCGACCGGCAGCCGGTACGCGCCAGCGAGCCCGTGCGACAGTCTGCACCTGATCGAACAAGCGGCCGCGCCGTGTGTGCTGATCGGCAAGCCGTGCGACATCGCCGCGGCGGACAAGGCTCGCAAAATTCGGCCGGAGCTCGATAAGAATCTCGGGCTGACGATCGCCGTCTTTTGCGCCGGCACGCCGAGCACCAAGGGCACGATGCTCATGCTCGAAAAGATGGGATTCAACGACCCGACGCAGATCCAAAGCGTCCGCTATCGCGGCAACGGCTGGCCGGGCATGGCGGCGGTGACAGCTGAAGTCGACGGCGTACCGAAGTCGAAGGAATTCACTTACAAGCAATCCTGGGGCGAGATCCTCCAGAAGCACCGGCAGTGGCGGTGTTATATTTGCCCGGATCACACGGGCGAGTTTGCCGATATTGCTGTGGGCGACCCGTGGTACCACGACGCCGTGCCCGATAACCCGGATGAGCCCGGCCGATCGCTCGTCATTGTTCGCACAGAGCGTGGCCGGGTGTTATTAAAGCGCGCCATGGACGCCGGTTATCTAACGCTGGAGCAGGTGGAGCCTAAAATCCTCCCCGCGAGCCAGCCGAATCTGCTACGCACCCGCGGCAGCGTCTGGGCAAGATTGTTGACGCTCCGGCTGTTGGGTGCACCGGCACCGAAATTTAAAAATATCCCGATGGCGAGATTCTGGTTCTCGGCCCTGGGTTTCAAAGAGAAGATGCAGTCGTTTATTGGCACGGCCAAGCGGGTGTATCGTAAGAAACTGAAAGAACGTGTGCGTCTCGATGCGTACGAGCCGCGAAAGAACGGATCGACCCTTACAACCTCCGGCAAGATTTAGGAATTACTGAGTGGATACGACCAGTCATGTATTTAAGAAGGGATACTTCAACGAGACACTCGTTGACCCTTTCACATGCATCATTTTGGTGATGATGTGCATCTTGATCCTCGCGGTGAACCGCAAGTACGCGGTTTGGCCGATGATCATCATTGCCTGCTTTGTGGCGCAGGCGCAGCGGTTCAGCCCGGGGGGCGTGGACTTTGTCTTCCTTCGCGTCATCACCATCTTTGGGGTGATTCGAATACTGTTACGAGGTGAATTCGTCGGATTCAAATTGAATGCTTGCGACGTATCGGTGCTGGCATTCATGGGCATACGACTTCTCTGGTCGATCCTCAAAATCACCAAGGCCACCCAGGCCACCCCGCTCACGCTCTGCGGCGATACGCTGGACATGTGGGGCATGTATTTCTTCTTTAGATGTGTCGTTCGGGATTTCGATGACCTGAAGTCCGCCACGAATGGATTCATCCTGGTGTCTATACCCGTCGCAATTCTGTTCGTCGTCGAGCACCAGACGCTGCTCAACCCGTTCGCGTTCCAACTTGCAGCTGATGCAAAGGGAGTTACCCGCTCACGCGAAGGAACGCTCCGCTGCATGGGCGCGTACTCGCACCCCATTCTGGCCGGCTGCTTCTGGGCATCGCTTTTGCCGTACATGGGAGCGATGATCAAGCAGCGAGGCCGGATCAAAATCATGCCTTTGATTGGTATCGCGTGTGCCTCGCTCATCATCATCCTGAGCGGATCAAGCTCACCGATCGCGGCGGCGGGGCTGGCGTTTTTGGGCGGGTGCGCTTTTCTTTTCCGCAAGCGCATGCGGCTGATCCGGTGGGTTACCTTCCTCACGGTGTTGACCGCGCAACTCGCGGCCAACAGCCCGATCTGGAAAGTCTTTGCCCGCGTGAAAATCGTCGGCGGATCGACGGGCTACTATCGCTTCCTGCTGATCGACCAGTTCATCAAGCACTTCCCCGAATGGTGGCTGGCGGGTTCGGCGCGCGGCACAAGCACCTGGAAGATCCCGATGTTCGACATCGTGAATTATTACGTGTCACTGGGCCTGGCCGGTGGGTTGATTTTCGTGGCGCTGCTGGTCTTCATACTCGTCTCCGCGTACCGGAGCGCGGGGAAGAGCATTCGATCCGCCGCTGGAAATGTCGAGTGGGAACTGCTGGCCTGGTCTACGGGTGTGGCGGTCTTTACGCACATGATGTCCTTCCTGGCCGTCGCGTACTACGGGCAGATCATCATGGTCTGGTTTTTCGCGCTGGCGGTGACAAGCATTAGAAGTTCTTCGCCTGTGTCGCAGCGCGGATTCTCCGTCAAGATGGGCGGGTACACCGCTGATTCGCTCTCCCGCATGGCCGCCCGGCCGGTGCTTCCGTATCAACAGCGGCAGCAACCGATGATCCGTCGCTAACTGTAAGGATGTTGCAACGATGTCGTTGAATGGGAAGTCAGACTGGAACGTTTCGATGATCGCCTGGGGCGAGCCTTCGGACCCGCGCGCGTTCAGCGGGTACAGCCACTACCTGACTGGTGCGATCCGAAAACACAACGCCGTGCGCCGCGAATTTTCCGCCAAGTGCCTGAGCTATTTCGATGCCTTCTCCGGCGCGTTCGCCTTCCGCGGCAACGGCCGATTGCTGCCCAAGCCTGTCATCTCGCGCTCCTGGATGTGGAGCGAGGCGGGCCAGCGCACACTCAGCCGGCGGTTCGGAAATCTGCTCCGCCGATCGGGCGATCACGGGCCGATGCTGCAGGTCGGCACGCTTGTCGAAGTCCCGAAAGAAATCGGCCCGCACTTCATGCTGACTGACATGACCATCCCGCAGGCCGAGCGCGAAGGCATGTTCGAAGTCGGCAAGATGTCGCGGTCGAAAGTACAGGAAGCGATCCACGTCCAGCGCCGCGTGCTGCACTCGGCCGAGCACGTTTTCGTGCTCACCGAATGGTGCCGGCAGAGCATGATCAATGATTTTGAGCTCGACCCCGACGGCGTGACGGTGGTTTACGCCGGAGCGAACCTGCGATTGCCTTCGACCGTCAGCGAAGCGACTGAGAAGCGCGCGGACCGCGAGATTTTGTTCGTCGGCATCGATTGGGTGCGCAAGGGCGGCCCGCTGTTGATCGAGGCGTTCCGCAAGGTTCGCGCCAAGTTGCCCGACGTAACGTTGCGAATCATCGGCTGCAACCCGGGGATCAACGAGCCGGGTGTGATCGTGGAAGGCTTCCTCGACAAGCGCGATCCGAAACAATACGAGACGCTGGCGAAACACTATTTGCGGGCAAGCTGCTTCTGCTTGCCGTCGCTGTTCGATCCGTTCCCGAATGTGATCATCGAAGCAGCGTCCGTCGGGCTGCCGAGTATCGCGGTGGATAACGGCTCGCGCCGCGAAGCGGTGATTGATGGCGTGACCGGGGCGCTGGCGCCGGATGCCTCCGCCGACTCCGTCGCTGCGGCGATGATGACGGTTCTTTCCGATCCGGCTCGCTGCCGCGCGATGGGCGAAGCCGCCCGCCAACGCGCCGCTGAGCATTTCACGTGGGATCGCGTGGTCGAGAAGATCGGCGCCGTCGTCCGGCAGGCCAACGCGCCGGTGGCGGTCGCCGCACCGGTGGGGGCGTGAACCATGGCCGATCAAACGCACGATTTTTCGTCCAGTGAATTCAAACGGTCGCCGCTGGCGATTCCGTTCCGGCTCGCGTACGAACTCGCCAACGGCCGGCAACGCTGGAAAATCGCCAACATCATCTTCAAATTCCTTCGCCGCCTCGAAGGCGGGCCTTGCCACACGGCATCCGTGCGCGAACTGCTCGCGCGGGATTTTCATGTCGAGATCGGCGCGTATAGCTACGGCGATTGCCTGATCGCCGGCGCATTCCCGCCGAAGGTGATCGTCGGGCGATGGGTTTCGGTCGGGCCGGGCGTGCGAGTGTACAACCAGAACCACCCGCTCGATCACCTGTCGATGCATCCGTACTTTTACGAGCCGAGCATGGGCGTTGTGAAGGAAAACTTCATGCCCCGCCACACGCTGGTGATCGGGCACGATTCCTGGCTCGGCTACAACGCCGTCATCACGCCGGGCTGCCGGCGGATCGGTATCGGCGCGGTCGTTGGCGCCGGCGCGATCGTCACCAAAGACGTGGACGATTACGCAATCGTCGGCGGGAATCCTGCGAAATTGATTCGTTACCGATTTCCTGAAGAAGTGCGTAAGACACTGCTCGCCAGCAAGTGGTGGGAGCGGAGCATCAGCGACATTCGCAAATATGCGGATGACATGATCAAGCCTGTTGATGCCGAACGTTGGAATCATCCGCTGTTGCGCGAAGCTGCGGAGAAGGTTTCGGTGGTTGCGACGCATTGAGCGTTTTGGTTTCGGTCCGTTCCGCTTTATCGGGACGTGCAAGAATTTGGAAAGATGAACGTCCCACTGTAGCGGGACGGACCAGTGTTCGAAAGTGAGTGACTTAAATATGCCGTTTTTCTCGATCGTCATGCCCGTCCTGAATCGCGCGAATCTGCTCGCGCCTACGCTCGCGTCTCTCTCGAACCAGACTTTCGGCGACTACGAAATCCTCCTCGCCGACGGCGGTTCGACCGACGGCACGCAGGACGTGGCGATGAAGCTCAATGACAAAGTCCGCGTCGTCAATCAGCCCAAGGAACGCCCCGGCATCGGCGCGGCCCGCAGCATCGCGTTCGGCGAGGCTCGCGGCGAGTACATCGCCTGCCTCGACAGCGACGACGTCATGCTCCCGTGGGCCCTGGCGACTTATCACGCGGCGATCACGAAGCACAACAATCCTGCGTTCATGCTGGCCGACGCGATCATGTTTCGCGACATAAGAAAGCTCGAAGAAGCAAAGCAGGATGAGCCGGTGTTCACGTACTATCGGAATTACCTCGCCTACATCCGCAAGCCGCGTAAGGGATGGTCATTGGCGTCGGGCTCAATCTTCCGCACCGAGTACGCAAAAGAAATCGCCGGCCTGAGCGACAAGATCGTCTACGCCGAAGACAGCGACATGTTCCTTCGCCTCGGCGACAAGCCCGGCTTCGTGCGGATCGAAAAGCCGTGCACCTTTGGCTACCGGCAGCACGATTCGAACACGTCGATCAATTTCGATCGCTTCCTGAAAGGGATGAACCAGTTGATCGACGAAGAATCCGCCGGCCTATATCCGGGCGGGGTGGGCGAAGCGAAAGCGCGGCGGAACGAGCTCACCTCCCTGCTCCGAAGCGCCGCTCGGCGGTGCATCAATCGCGGGCGATTCGCGGACGGGTGGAATCTCTACAAGAAGACACTCGGGTGGAACGCCCAGTGCAATAAGTGGCCGTTCGTCGTCGGATACCCGCTTAAGATGGGCCTGGCCAAGTTGAAGGGAACCAAGCCCGCCCCGGCGAAAAGCGCGACTGCGGCGAAAGCGTAACATGGCCGTTTCCATCGTCATCCCGGCCCACAACGAGTCAGCCGTCATCGAACGCTGCCTGACGACGATGCTGCGCGGCGCGAACGAAGGCGAGCTCGATATCGTCGTCGTCGCCAACGGCTGTACCGACGATACCGTTGCCAAAGCGCGAGCGGTTTCGCCGGAGGTTCGCGTGATCGAGACCGATACCCCCGGCAAGAGCAACGCGATCAACCTCGGCGACGCCGAGGCCCGTGAGTTCCCGCGGTTTTATGTGGATGCTGACGTGCTGCTGCCGATCGAATCGATCCGCCGGGTTGCTCAGATCATGCGCGGCGGCACATTTCTGGCCGCGGCGCCGAAGATCAAGTTCGATCTTTCGCAGTCGAGCCTCCTGGTGAAGTCGTTCTACAACATCTGGTTGCGCACGCCGTACATGCAGGAAGGGATGATCGGCTCAGGCGTTTACGCGGTGAGTGAGAACGGCCGCAAGCGGTGGGAGAAGATCCCGGCGATCACGGCCGACGATGCCTTCGTGCGTCTGCAGTTCAAGCCGCCGGAACGGACGGTGGTGGCGGACTGTTTTTTCACCGTCACGCCGCCCAAGTCTTTGAAGGACGTCGTCAAAATTAAAACCCGCGGCCATTTCGGTAATGCCGAGCTGAAAAAAGTCCAACCTGAGCTGTTCCAAAATGAAGGCGAACGGCACGGCCCGGCGCTGGCGAAGCTCGCAATTAACCCGCTGCTCTGGCCGATGCTGCTCGTATACGGCTACGTTCGAATCGCTGCCCGACGCGCCAGCAGGAAACGCATGATCAACGGTGATCATAAGACGTGGGAGCGCGATGATTCCTCGCGCGTCGTTGGGGTTACCGCAAAGTCGGAAAGATAAAATTGGCGTGCGGGCTTTAGCCTGCATGTCTTAGAAAAAATATGCGAGCTCAAGCCCGCACGCCTCAAATGATCGACGTCTCCCTCCTCATCATCTCCTACAACACGCGCGAGATGACGCTCGCCTGCATTCGGTCAGTCATCGAACAAACTAAAATCGCAACATACGAAGTGATCGTGTTAGACAATGCGAGCACCGACGGCTCGGGCGAAGCAATCGCGGCGGAGTTCCCGGCCGAACGGTTTCCGCAGGTGCGATTAATCATACCTGAGCGCAATCTCGGCTTTGCCGGAGGGAATAACCTCGCCGGCGAACAGGCTGGCGGCGAGTACATCCTGCTGCTCAATCCTGACACGGTTATTCTGGATGCGGCGATCGACGAGGTCGTAAGGTTTGCGCGGGAACACCCCAAAACCATCGTCGGCGGGCGGACATTTTTCGGCAATATGACCCTGAACCCGAACTCCTGCCACGGCCGACCGACGCCTTGGAGCCTGTTCTGCATGGGATTCGGATTAAGCGCAATATTTCGCCGAAATTACCTATTTGACCCAGAATCACTAGGAAAGTGGCAGCGTGATTCGATTCGCGAAGTCGATGCGATCACGGGGTGCTTTTTGTTGATCGACTCAACGCTGTGGAGGCGTCTTGGCGGGTTTGATCTGTCGTTCTTTATGTACAGTGAAGACACAGATTTATGTCTGCGGGCCAAGCGCGAAAGTTACCATTGCGTGATCGATCCGGCCGCCAGACTCATCCACTATGGTGGCCAGTCCGAACGCATCAAACCTGATAAATATGTGCGCCTTTTCCGAGCAAAAGCCCAGATTTTTGAGAAATACTGGCCTCCAATATTCCAAGAATTCGGCCTGAAAATGCTAGAGTTATGGGCCGCGACGCGTACACTGGCTACGTGGGTGCGACAACTCGTACAGCCCGGACGACGCGATGCGTATTTGTCCTGGCGGCAAGTCTGGCATAGGCGGCAGGAATTCAGGCCGACCCACTCATTATCTGTAACGACGAACCATCAGGCCGCAATTTCGGCAGCACCCAAATAGGGTGCCTATGGTTATTATCGAATCCTGACGCGGGCAATGGCCGATATTGAGTGGGAATTGTAATCAGTTGTTGGGACAGGGTCAGAAAATGATGTCGATTTCGGAAGTCAATCATTCCAACGGGCACAGAAAAGCCCGGTGCATCCTTGCGGTCGCCTCAGGTGGCGGTCACTGGGTGCAGCTGCTGCGCATGATGTCGGCCTTCGAGGGCGAACACGTGATTTTCGCATCAACGATCCCGAGCCTTCGCTCTGAAGTCGCCGATTCACAGTTCTATACGATCCCCGATGCCAATCGCCGCCGGCCTCTCGCGCTGCTGCGGCTGATCTTTAAAACGATCTGGATCCTGCTCAAGGAGCGCCCCGACGTTGTGATCTCCACCGGGGCGGCCCCCGGTTACATCTGCCTGCTGTTCGGCAAATGGCTCGGCGCTCAGACGATCTGGGTTGATAGCATTGCA
Organism: Tepidisphaerales bacterium; assembly: GCA_038329865.1. Classification (GTDB taxonomy): domain Bacteria; phylum Planctomycetota; class Phycisphaerae; order Tepidisphaerales; family Tepidisphaeraceae; genus JANMES01. The sequence goes on from JBBQNK010000014.1 coordinate 32,013, forward strand.
AACGTAGAGCGCCTTTCGATGTCAGGGAAGATGGCTGGAAGAGTCGCCGACCTGTGGCTGACCCAGTGGCCGCAGCTCGCGGCGGTAGATGGACCTTTCTTTGCGGGTGCCGTGATATGATTTTTGTCACCGTCGGTACACAACTTCCGTTCGATCGGATGATCTCCACGATCGACGACTGGGCCGCCCGCCAGGGTCGGACCGACGTGTTCGCACAGATCGGGCCGTCGTCAATTAAGCCAAAACAGATCCAGTACGCCGACTTCCTTGCTGCCGACGAGTGCCGCCGGAAAATTGAATCCGCCAGCGTCGTCATCGCACATGCGGGCATGGGCTCGATCATCACCGCGCTGGAACTGGCCAAGCCGATCATCGTCATGCCGCGCCGCTCGGATTTGAACGAGCACCGGAACAATCACCAGCTCGCAACGGCGAAAAAATTCCTCGAGCAGGGATCGATTCACGTCGCGATGGACGAGCACGCATTGGCCGAGCGGCTTGCGACGATCGACTCGATCCAGTGCTGCGGCCGAGTGCAGCGGAACGCGTCAGAACAGTTGCTGACGGCCCTGTCGGATTTCGTCCAGCGCGGCAAGCTGCCCGGCCGGGTACTCATCACGCCGCCGCGCGATCTCCCCGACGCCACCGCCGATCTTCGGCCCGCCGGTCAGACGTACCGATAAGCGGGGCTTTGCGATCAGGAAAAGATTCAGACGCACGGACGCGACATGCCCACGCTCGATTCCTCGGTCATCCTCTCCAAGCTTCGCGCCGTCGTACTCCTCGGTGGCACGGTCCGCCCGACGGGCCTGAGCGCCGCCATCGGCCGCTCAGTCCTTGAACTGCCGATTACTTCCGGGCGATCGCTTCTCGATCTGTGGTGCGATCAGGCATCGGAACTCGCGCGTTTGGCGGGCCGGAAGCTGATCGTCCGCGTGCTGATCGATAAAGCGGTGCTCCCGGTCAAGTCAGTGGCGGATCATCCTCAAATCGAACTCCAGATGCATCGCGACCCATTCGAACTCCGCGGCACCGGCGGAATCCTGAAAGACGCCACCGCCGACCTGGCCGACGACGATTACATCCTCGTCGCCGCCGCCAACCAGGTCATTAACGAGCCGCTCGCGCGGATCGCGGAATCACTGGCTGCGATGGGCGGCGATGTGTGCATCATCGCCCACGAAGAAGGCCAGCCCAGCAACATCATGCTCCTGCGTCGCGGCGTGTTGAAGGGCATTCAGGACGTCGGATTTGCAGACCTAAAAGAGCAGGCCATGCCCGCCATCGCGCGGAACCATTCCGTGCAGGTGAAGTTTTATCCGCAGGCGATCGGCCGACCTGTGCGAGCGCTCAAGGACTACATCCAGGCCGTTCGCTGGTATCACCGAAGCCTCAAGAACGACCCGCAGTCCGCCGACCCGTTCGCCGAAGATTGCGTGGCGACGTTCAGCATCGTAGAAGCCGGTGTGACGCTGCCGCCGACTTCGCAGGCGCTGGACAGCGTGGTGCTCGCCGGCGCGAAAGTCGGGCGGAATTCGAGCATCGTGCGATCGGTCATCTGCCCCGGCGCCATCGTGCCGGACAGCGCAGTCGTGATGGACCAGGTGGTCAGCATCGATTCGCCAAGTGCCATCTTCCGCAAGCAGCCGGCCAAGGCGTAACGCTTTCATTCCGTTCATACTCCGCGCATCATGGTCGTTGTGCTCCGACCCATCACCATCCCCGGCCTGTTCATTACCGCGACCGACACCAACGTCGGCAAAACGCTGGTGACCGGCGCGATCGCGCAGTGGTTCCGCCAGCGCGGGCGGAATGTGGCGGTGAGTAAACCGATCGCCTCCGGCTGCGTGCGGCGGCGCGAGGGACTCGTGAGCGAAGATTCGGAGTACCTGGCCGAATGCGCTGATACGCCGCATCCGCTGGATGTGATCTGCCCGGAGCGGTTTGAAGAGCCGCTGGCGCCAGCAGTGGCGGCGGCGCGGGCGGGGCGGGCGGTCGATTGGTCGGCCGTGCAGCGGTCGATCGATACCGTCACGCAGAACGGCAACGCCATTCTGGTTGAAGGCGCCGGCGGGGTGATCGTGCCGCTGGATGAGAAGCGGACGGTCTTGGATCTGATCGTCGCGCTGCGGCTTCCGTCGCTGATCGTCGCACGCCCGAGTCTTGGAACGATCAATCACACGGTGCTGACAATCGATCGCCTGCGCGCCGCCGGCGTGCCGATCGCGGGCGTGGTCATCAATCGCTATCCGCCCGGCACGGCCGATGTTGCAACTGAAACGTCGCCGCGATGGATTGAAAAGCTCGGGAAAACGCGGGTGCTGTGCCTGATCCCCGACTGCCCCGGCGGCATCGGCCCGCCGGTGCCGGCCGACGTGATGAGCGCGATCGATCAGGTCGATTGGGACGCCTGCATGACCGTTGAGTGAGTAACCCCGAGCGGCTATTTTTCGTCGCGCGATATTCGCATATCGATCGAACCGACCAGATCTTCAAACTCAAACGGCCCTTCATGGCGATGGCCGTTGATGAAGAATGTCGGCGTTCCGTTCACGCCGCTGCGAACACCGCTGATGAAGTCGGATTTCACGTGCGCGGTGAACTCGTGTTTCTCCAACGCGGCTACGAGTTCTTCGCCCGACAAGTCGAACGAGCCCGCAAGCTCGACCAACATCGGCACGGCGAGCGACATCTGGTTTTCGAAGATCGCGTCGTGCATTTCCCAGAACTTTCCCTTCGTGCCCGCAAACTCCGCTGTCTCAGCGGCCGCTTGGGCATAAGGGTGCGCTTCGTTCAGGGGGAAGTTCCGAAAAACGAATGCCAGCCGCTTGCCGTAGTGCTTCTGGATTTGTTTGACGATCGGGTACGCATGGCCGCAGTGCGGACATTGGTAGTCGCCGTATTCGACGAGGACGATGGGTGATTTCTCGTCACCCTGCAGGTGGTCTTTGCTTGAAACGGGAGGGGTGAGCATTTTGAACTCCTGTTACTTCGGCAACTCTTCCAACGCCTGCAGAATTCCGTCTGCCCCCGGGTTAACGCCCACCGGCGACAGGTAGCTCCAGGCGATTTTTCCGTTCTTGTCGATGACAAACAGCGCCCGCTCACAGAAGCCGTCTGCTTCGCGGTAAGCGCCGTACTTTTTTGAAACGTCTCCCTTGGGCTCGAAGTCGGCCAGCAGCGGGAAATGCAATTTTCGCGCCCGGCCGAACTCTGCGTGACACCACGAGCCATCCACCGAAATGCCGATCATCTCGGCGTTGTGCTTTTGAAATTCAGAGAGGATTTCGTTGTAGAGCGCCATCTGGTCGCCGCAAACCGGGCTCCAGTCGGCCGGATAAAACGCGAGAATGACCGGCCGGCCGCGGAGTTCACTCAGGGAGAGCTTCTGATCGGGCGTGACATGCAGCGAAAACTCGGGAGCGACTGTTCCGGCAGGTAGAACGGTTGACATCGATCGCCTTTCAATTGGATTTCTGACGGTTAGGTTGATCGGCGAAGAGATCCATCCGAAGTATCAACCGCCGATTAATTTCAACGCAATCATAGGCTTGCCGCAAGTGATTTGCCGGGATGATTCCCGACGGATCGGCGCAATAAAAACGGCGAGTCCCGTTCTGGCGGGACGCGCCGTTGATAGTTCTGGCTGAATTGCGGATCGGCTTAGCCGCCCATCGAATAGAAGAATTCTTCCTTCACGATCTTGCCGTCTTTCACGGTATAGAGCGCGGCTTCTTCCATCGTGAACCGCTTGCCTGCCATGGGGCCCGTTTTGGCGGTGATATCGTACTTGAAGGTGACGATAAACCGGTCGCCGTGCGGCCAGGGGCCCGCCACCGTGCCGGAGTGCACCGTGTGGTTGGCGTTCCACCATTCGTGCTTGCCGCGGATCGCCTCGATGCCTTTCTTCTCGGGCGACTCGCCCGGGGGGCCGCCGGCCTCTATGCTCACAATGTTTTTGTCATAGAGCGTGTTCAACACTTCCATCGACTTGTCTTGCTTGCATAGCTCGACGAGTTTCTTGCCGACTTCCATCGTGCTGCTCATGTGGATTCTCCTTCGGGTTGTGCGTCTATCTTACCGTGTGGCGCGCTTGATGATAGCGGCGGTGATCATCTCCCATCCGCCGTTGACGTGCTTCTTATGCTCCGGGTCGAGCAGGCCGAACGCGCGGTGCGTGAACTTCAGGTTTGTTACGCCGTTGGTCTCGCTCAGCTGGTATTGCACGTGGGAGAGAACGGGGTACGACATGAACAGCGGCCCGCTGAGTTCCAGCAGCTTTCCGGGCTTGATCACCTGCACGTGCCCCCAGAAATGCCCGGCCCCGTTGCCCAGGTCGCGGTACCAGCGCCCGCCGGGCCATGCTTCGAGCTTCATGTTCAGCGACTTACCGTCCGGCTGCGTGAATGCCGGGCCGATTTCTTCCAGGATGGCGGCGAACGTGACGTCGGCCGGTGCTTTGATGTCGGATTCTTTCACGATGGTCAGCGTGTACTGTTCGGGCAATTCGTTCATGGTTTCTCCTTGTGAAGAGTGGGTTTGGATTGCTTGGCCGCCGCCTCGGCACGTTGCTTGATGCGGCTGAGATTATGATCCCAGAATTTTTCGAAGGTTTTTGCCCAGTCGTAAATGGGTTTGATGTTGTCGGCATTCACGTTGTAGATCCTCCGCCGGCCGTCGCGCCGTACGCTCACGAGCCCGACCTGCCGCAAGACGGCCAAGTGCTTGGAAACCATCACCTGGGGCCAGCCGAGTTCGCAAATGATGTCACTGACCGGCATTTCCCGCTGACCCAGCGTGCCCAGCAACTGCCGGCGTTTGGGTTCGGCGACGGCGGTGAAGGGATCGATGAGCGTGGACGCACGGGGCATGGGCGATAATATATACCATCATAGGAATATGTCAAGTAAAAAAATGGACCACGAAGGCACGAAGATCACGAAGTGAATTCCCGGTAAGGAAAAGCACTTCGTGCTCTTCGTGCCTTCGTGGTTAAAGAAGTATTAGGCGGCTTGCGGCGGTGTATAGATTCTCACGCAGTTGCGATTCGCCGCCTTCGCGTCGTACAGGGCGAGATCCGCAGCGGCGAGAAGATTCTGCAGCGTGAGGACGCCGTGTTGCTTGGAGCGTTCGACCACGCCGATGCTCAGCGTCGGTGGGTTTTCCAAGTTCGCAATCGCGCTGCTGAAATCGACGGCGGCGAACGCCTGCCGAAGTTTCTGCACACACTGTTGCGCCATCGTGCTGCTGGTCTGCGGCAGGGCGAGCACGAACTCATCGCCGCCGTAGCGGAATGCAAGATCCGTCTTGCGGAGCGTGATGCGGACGCAGTCGGCGAAGGATTTGAGCAGGTGATCGCCGGCGGCATGGCCGTGCGTGTCGTTGATCGTCTTGAAGCAGTCCATGTCGATCATCACCAGGGATAGCGGATTGCCGTGCCGCTCAGAAAGCGCGACTTCGCGGTCCATAAGCGTGTCCATCGACCGGCGGTTGTACAGGCCCGTCAGCGGATCGGTCATGCTGAGCTTCTCGGCCTCGGCCAGCAGATTCAAACTCACCAGCGTGCTGTTGGCGGTGTTCACATACGTCTGGGCGAGTTGCTTGCGGTCGTCGGTCCAATCTTGGCCGATCGGCAGCATCAGGTGGCAAACCACCTGCATCTTTCGGCCGGCGTTGAAGGGAATGCAGTAAGCGGAATGATCGGCCCCGAGCGTGATGCATTCATCCACCGCGCACCGCACGGGGCAGCCGCCGGGCTTGAATTGTCGCGGGAGATTCTGGCGGAGGCTCGGGCACTGGCTGCAATCGGCATCAGTGAACGGCCGATCGGGTTTCATGATGTCGGCGGGGTACGATGCTTTCACGCTCGCGGCTGGAATCGAATCAGGCTCGTGAGCGAGAATTGTAAGGCCAGCCAACTTCAATTCCGACTGAAGGAAATGCGCGAGCGAGGCGAATACCTGATCGGCCCGGCTGGCGCCTTGTACGATCTGAGAAAACTCGAGCAGCTGCCGGACTTCGTACGTCCGCTGATCGAGTGCATGCTTGAATTCGTCCTTCGCCTGCTCGCCGGCTTTGGATTGCGTGAGCGGGGCGAGCAAATAGCTGATCGAAATCGCGGTGACGCTCAACCAGACCAGGCCGCAGACAAATGCGGTCAGAATCACGCGCCATCGCAAAGCTGCTGCGTCGTCAGCGGTAAAAGGGCCCGGGTGAAATGCGCTTGGCATCAGCGCGATTGCCACGCCGAGGAGCATGAGTAAACCGCCGAATCCCGCGAGCGCGAGAAGTCGGGTTTGGAGGGAGGCGTCGCGAAACGGCCGCATAGTAGAATTAATGTGAAACACGCCAGGACTCGTGAAAAAGTCGCCCGTTTCATCAGCCCGATTAACACGGACCGCCGCGAACGAACGGGGCGACTTTGGTGGTATCGGCACGGAAAACGGGTCACTGAACCGGCTAAGCGCCGATTCTGCCGAATGTAACGGTTGCACCGATAAGAGAATTTTGAGCCAAGTCCGAGAAGTCTTTTGCAAAGAAATTGCCTTCTGCGTAAACTATGAACATGCAACCGTCCGGCCCGCCTAATTCCGAAGCAGACATCCCCGCTGACGATCAACAATTGGCCATCCTGACCTCAATCGGCCAGATTTTATCGTCCACGCTCGAACTCCGTGATGCCTTCGGAAAAATGATGCAAATCATTTCAGACAAGCTAGATATGCATCGCGGTGCATTGGTGCTGCTGGATGAATCGACCGGCCGATTGCGTACAGAGGCGGCAGTCGGGCTGACTCCGGAAGAAATTGAACGTGGCAAGTATGCGGTCGGAGAAGGCATCACCGGGAACGTCGTTGCCACCGGTCGAGCCCGCATCGTGCCGGATTTGCGCGCGGAGCCTGACTTTCTCAATCGAACTGGCCGGTTGTCTGCGGACGGATCGGAGCGGGCGGTCAGCTTCTTGTGCGTCCCGATCAAAATCGAAGGCCGGACGGCGGGGGCGCTTTCCGTCGATAAGCCGTTCACCAGCGACGAAAGACTCCTTTCCGATCAGTCGTTCCTTGAAATCATCGCGGCCTTCCTCGCGCAGGCAATCCAGATCAACCGCATGGTGATGCGGCAGAAGGAAGAACTACTGGAAGAAAACGCTCAGCTGCGGGCGCAGGTGCGCGACCGCTACCGATTCGAAAACATCATCGGCGATTCACCCGCGATGCACGAAGTGTTCGCCGTCGTCGGCCAGGTGGCTAACAGCCGCGCGACGGTGCTGCTGCTCGGCGAGACCGGCACGGGCAAAGAAATGATCGCCAAGGCGATCCACTACAACTCGCCGCGCAAGGAAAAGCCGTTCATTCGCGTGAACTGCGGCGCGCTCACCGGCACGTTGCTCGAAAGCGAACTGTTCGGCCACGTGAAGGGCAGCTTCACCGGGGCGATCAAAGACAAGATGGGCCGATTCGAAGCGGCCGACGGCGGGACGATCTTCCTCGACGAAATCGGCACGATGGAGCCGCAACTGCAGGTGAAACTACTCCGCGTGCTGCAGGAGCGCGAGTTCGAACGCGTCGGCGACAACCAGGTGGTGAAGGTTGACGTGCGCGTCATCGCCGCGACGAACGTCGATCTGCAGGAAGCGGTGGCCAAGAGCCGGTTCCGTGAGGATTTGTTCTACCGCCTGAACGTGGTGAGCGTGTACCTTCCACCGCTGCGGAATCGCCGCGAAGACGTGCCGCGGCTGATCGATCACTTTCTTGACCAGTACAACGCGATCAACGACCGCCGCCTGCGGCGTATCAGCCGGGAAATGCTGAACATCCTGCTGCGATACCCGTGGCCGGGCAACGTGCGCGAGCTGGAGAACGCGATCGAGCGCGCCGTGGTCCTCAGCAACGACGAGGATTTCACGGAAGAACTGCTGCCGCTCACGGTTCGCATGTTCGCGCAGCAGCGGCGGACGAACCAGTCTAGCGAGTCGATCGAAACGCTCACCAAGCGATTGGCCGACCAGGCGATCACCGATTATGAAATGCGCGAAGGCGAAATCTACCAGCTCGTGATCGACCAGATGGAACACGCGTTGATCGACCGCGCGCTAGCCAAGTGCAGCGGCGTGAAAACCAAGGCGGCGGATTTTCTGGGGATTAATCGCAATACGCTGAATAAGAAAGTTAAAGAGCTGGGGATTGAAGCGGTGGATTGAGTGGGTCGAAATACTATTCAACCACTTGTACTTGAAGTCGTATTAAGCGGTGAACGAAGTGAACAATCTCGTTCACTTCGTTCGACGCTTAATAAATATCCAATACCTACGCGACCCAACCGCTTGTCGATCAATTACCCTTAACCGTTCGCGCCCGTTCGCTTTTTCAATTCTTCCACTTCCGCCTGAAGTTTCCGCATTTCATCGAGCAACGCCGGCAGTCGCCTCAGCGCCGCTTGCTCTCGCAGATTCTGCCGGTGCGGCAGGGCGGGTGTGCCGCTGACGATCGTGTTCGGCTTGATGTCGTTGGCGATGCCGCTGCATGCCGCGGCGCTGGAGCCGTCGCCGAGCGTTACGTGATCGCGGACAGCGACCTGTCCGCCTAGAACCACGCCCGTGCCGAGCTTACTGGACCCGGCGATGCCGGCCTGGCCGACAATGATGCAGTGCGGGCCGATCACCACGTTGTGGCCGATCTGCACGAGGTTGTCGATCTTCGTCCCTTCGCCGATGCGCGTCGCCGAGAATTTCGCGCGGTCGATGCAGACGCACGAGCCGATCTCCACGTCGTCCTCGATCACGATCGTGCCGATCTGCGGGATTTTTACGTGCTTGCTGCCATCCCAGCGGTAGCCGAATCCGTCTGTGCCGAGCACCGAGCCGGCGTTGATGATGACGCGATCGCCGAGTGTTACCCGCTCGCGGATGACCACATTGTGGAAGATCTCGCAACCTCGGCCGATCGATACGTCTTCGCCGATGATCACGCCGGGGTGAATGATCGAATCAGGCCCGATCTTCGATCGAGCGCCGATCACGGCCAGCGCGCCGACTGCTGCGCCGGCGCCGAGCGTCACCGTCGCGTGAACCTTGGCAGAAAAATCCACGCCCGCAGCCGGTCGCGGGATGGGCGGAGCGAAACGCTCGAGCACCTGCGCCACGGCTAAGTCGGCATTCTCGACGCGAAGCACCACCTTCTGCGTCGAGTCAGGAATCTTCACCTTCCTGCTAGTGATGACGGCAGCGGCGCGCGTCTCGAGGAATTGATTGATGTAGGCATCGGATCCCAGGAACGACACTTCGTTCGGGCCGGCGTCGGTCAACATCGCCACGCCGGTGACGAGCGTGTCCGCGCCGGCCGGCAGGGGGCAGTTCAGCATTTTGGCGATGTCGGCGAGCTTGAGTGGTGTCATGGTCGGTGCGGTCGTGAGTAAAAATAAAAACGTCGCTTGCGCCTCGGGGATTCAACCCCGAAGGCGCAAGCGACAGTTCGGCCAAAACGCCCGGACGTTACTTGTTGCCGGTACCGGTCCCCGTGCCGGTCGGCGGAGTCGTCGGAGCCGGGGTCGGCGGCGTCGGCGGGGCCATGCCGCGCGACTTGTAGTCGGCGTCCAGCTTGGCGGTGACCTGGGCGCTGATGTCGTACTTGCCGGAACTGAAGAGGATGTTGCGCTGATTGATCAACGCCCTCAGCTGATCGACGTTGATCTGATCCATGTCCGGAAAATCGACGTTGGTTTCTGTGAACACGATGTCCAGTTTTTGCGTCATCGCAACGGACCTGGTCGCCTCGGTGATCTTGTCGAACAGCGATTTCATCTGGTACTTCTGCTGATCCTGGAGCTGGGCCTGGCTGACTTTCTTCCATGTGTCGAGTTCGACGGCCTTCTGGATCAGTTCCTTGCGGGTATCGTTGTATTGCTGCGTGCCCGGGGCGAGCTGCTTGAGCCGGTCCTGCAATCCCTTGAGCGTCTGCTCCTGGGCGTTGAGCTGGTTGCCGAGTTCCTTGCTGGTGGCGTCGAGCTGTTCCTTCAGGTCCTTGGTTTCCTGCATCTCGTTAAAAATCTTGCCCGGGTTGGCGGTGGCGATGTGCGGCATGTCTTCGGCACGCACAGCCGGGGAGAAAGTGAGCATCAACACGAGAGCGAGAGCGGCGATCCAAACGCGATTCATAAAATCTGCCTTTCAAAGAGTTCGGCCGTCCGGGCCGGCTCGGGGTTTAGGGAGGACCATACTAACACGGAATCGCCGTATCCGAAAAGGGGACTATTGGCTGAATCCGAAGGAGAAGCTGATCAGCTGGGTGTCGTCATCAGGTGCTTTAACGACTGGTACCGCTAAATCCAGTGAAAGCGGGGCCTGCCCGAGGAACGGCAATACCAGCCGGATGCCCGCGCCGACGCTCACGCGGTAGTCATGAATTTCGAAATTTCGCTCGACGGTTCCTTGGTCGCTGAAGACCACGCCGCGCAACTGCTCGCCGGCGATCGGGAAGCTGATTTCAGCACTGGTGGTGAGCGTGAAATCACCGCCGATCACATCGGAATCGAGCCCATCGCGCGGGCTCACGCCGCGGAACCTGAACCCGCGGATCGACCCGATGCCGCCGCCGTAAAATCGTTCAAAGAAAACGGAGTTACCGGCAATGAATCCCGCGTCGGCCGAGAGGCGAAGGATCGTCTTGCGATCGAGCAGGTCTTCGCCGAGGACGTGGAATGCGTCCCAGCTGGCGGTGAACTTCTGGAAGGAGAGATCGCCGCCCAAGCCGCCGTACGATTCCCAGGAGATGACGCTGTTGGTTCCGCGTGAGGGCAGAATTCCCGCGTTGGTGGTGTTGCGCCGCAAACTCAGCGCCAAGCTGGTGAGCGTGGTGTGCCCTTTGTACTCGACGATTTCCGGCGCGCGGATCGGTTCGTCGTCGACGTTGTGAATTCTCACGTCTTCGCCGCGGATGGCGAACTGCCCGGAGTAAACGTAATTGAACCGCTTGCCGAACGAAACGCGATCGCCGATGCGCTCTTCGTCGTAATGCTCGCGCTGGCGGTCGCGCAGGTACAACTCGTTGCTGAAGCTATAGGGTTGATCGAAAAGGTACGGCTCGGAAAATCGAATGCTCGCGTTGGTCGATTGCGTTCCCGGCTCAAGGCTGATCCGCAGCGTCTGCCCGGCGCCGGTGAACGAGCGATCGGTGAATAAATCCCGCAGATTGCTCGGGACGGCGGTGATGTCGAAATTGGTCTGCGTGTACGAAAGATTTCCGCCGATCCCGCCGTTGCTGTTAATGCCGGCGCCAATGCCGAAGTTGGCGGTGTGGCCTTCGGCCACTTCCACCAGCACGTCGCGCGTGTTCGGGTCATCGCCGATCGGCGTGATGGAGACGTTGGTGAAGTACGGCGTGGCCCGCAGTCGATCGGCAGCGTCCTGCAGCTCGGCGCTGTTGTACAGTTGGCCGGGCGCGACGCGCATTTCTCGGAGGATGACCTTGTCCTGCGTGCGCTTGTTGCCGTTGATGCGAATCTCCCCGAGCTTGAACGGCTTGCCTTCAGAAATATCGTAAACCAGCTCCACCTTGCCCGGCTGGGTGCGGAAAATATTCTTCGTGTTGATCCGCAGGTATTCCGGGTTGTTCGTCTGCGGCAAGTAGATGTAGCCGAACGGGCTGTACGCGCGAACGATCTCGCGGACGTCGCGCTGCAGGACTTCCGCATCAAACGGCTTGCCTTCAACCAACTTAAGATTGGCCCGCAGATCGGCCTCGGGGACTTTGCTGTTCCCTTTGAATGTGATGCTGTCGACGACGTAGCGCGGCCCTTCGTCGATCACGAAATCCACTTCCACTTCCGTCTGGTCCGGCGAGACGAGAATCTTCCGCCCGACGCGCACGTCAAAATATCCCTTACCCTGGTAAAACCGGCGCAGGGATGCAACGTCTTCGTCGATTAATTCCGGCGAGAACGTGCCGGCGCGGAAAATCCAAATCCAGTAGGCGGTTTGAATCTGATCCTTCAGCTTGTCCTTGGAGAATGACTTCACGCCTTTGAAATCCACCTTGCGGACTTTCACTTCCGGCCCCTCGGTGATGCGAAAGATCAAGTCGCCGTTCTTGTTGAGTTGATCCTGATCGACATCCACGTGCGCGTAAGGGAAATTGCGATCGCGGTAGAGCGATTCAATCGCCTGCTTGGCCACCGAGATGCGAAAACGGTCGATCGCGTCGCCGGCTCTAACGTCGATGGCCTGCTGGATATCGAGCGTGGTGATGCTCTTATTCCCGGCCGGGCTGACGGATTTGATCTGGCGGACTTCAGTGACCACGTAGGTGACGATCACGCCGCCACGCTGAGTCGGCTCGACCCTGGCTTCTACGTTGGAGAATTTCTTGAGCGAGTAGATGCGCTGGTAATCTTCTTCCACCGCGGTGGTGTCGAATTTATCGCCTTCGCGCGTTCGCACCATGTTGAGGATGACGGCCGTCGGCACTTGCGTGCTGTTTCCGGAGACGCGGACTTCCTCCACTGTGCGACCTTGGAATTCCGGGAGCACGGGGGCGGGCGATGCGGGCGTCTGGGCGAAGAGTGGCGACGGGTGGGCGATGCAAATCAGGACGAACATCGCCAAGAGTAATCGGCGAATCGGCTTGCTCCTGCGAGTTTGATCCACGAGTCCGCCCGATCCGCAAAATAACGCCGGCTGCGCGCGACATCCTGCCGCGCTGATGAGCACGGCAGTTTAGCGGTGGGGGATGAGTTGTAAAGCGTGAGCGGGCTTCCGTTTCAGGCGATGTGCGCCTTCTTCTTTCGGCCGCTGAGGTAACTTTCCATGATGCACGATGCCAACTCGCCGCTGCTGGTGTAGAACGCGACGCCCTTGGTCAGCTTCGTGAGCTGATCGACAAAGCCGACCCAGTCCATTCCCCAGTAGTCTTCGATCAGCGCGAAGGTGCTGAAGCGGCAGCCTTCCTTCATCGCGACGACGGCTTCCTTCAGCGTGGCCACCGTGCTGCGCGGATCGGGCGGGTAGAGGAGGTAGACGAAATCGCCTTCCACGTGCGCCGTCGGTTGGCCGTCGGTGATGATGAAGATTTGTTTGTTCTCGCTGGTCCGCTGGCGAAGAATTCGCCGGGCCAGCTGCAGGCCGAGGTGCAGATTCGTGAAATGCTGCGGCGCCTTGGCGAGGTTGTCGATCGGCACCTTCAGCCGAACCTGGTAATCGTAAACCGTCACCGGCTTGGGCATGGTCAGGGGAAGATTCGATTCCGCGATCTTGTGCGCGCCGGAGTAAAAGCCGACGAAGTCGATTGAATCCTGCGGAAAGCGCTGGCGGACGAGGGCCTGCATCGCCATCGCTACTTTTTTCGCGGAGAGGAAGCGGTCGTAACGCATCATCGAGCCGCTCATGTCGAGCAGGACGACCGTCGAGCAGCTGGTCATGCCTTCGTGGAGGTGGAGCTCGAGGTCGTGCTCGCTGAATTTGATCTTGCCTTTTAAGTTGCTACCCGCGCTACCCGCGCCACCCGCTGAAGCGGGCAGACCGCTTCTTGTAAGCGCGTTGTGTAATGTTTGGTGCAGGTCGATCTCGCTAACCGGGTCACCGTACTGATAAGGTTTCGTTCCTTCGATCCGCTCACCCATTTGTCCGGGGGTGATTTTTTCGTGCCCGTCTCGCGAGCCGTTCCGCAGATTCGCGAACACTTCCATCAGCGCTTTGCTCTGCATCCGACCGATGGCGCGCGGGGTGAGCTTGAGCTTGCCCTTGCCGTCCTTGTCGAGCATGCCTTCCTGCAGCAGCTTTTCGAGCAAGTCCGACTGGGCCTCGTTCTTCGGGTCTTTCATCATCTGCTCCAGCGCCTTCATGGCCTGGTCGCCGTACTGCATGACGAAATCCATCAGCTGATCGAACCCGAAGAGCTTGTCCTGCGTGGGAAACTCTTCGCCGTCGAATTCTCCGTAATAAGACTTCATGGCCGGATTATAGTCCCGGCACGGGCGAATGTGAGAGGGAAATGTAGTGAAACGAAAATTGATGGCCCTTTCAATCCTTCGACGAATTGGACTTCAATTGGTTCTGAAACACCTCCCGGTACTGCAGATTCTTGCCGTAGTATTCTGACGGGCGCTGTGCGGCCTGGTCAGCCGAAGGAGACATGGCGGCTTCCTGCGCGAAGCTCGCTCGCTCGTCCTTATGTTCCGTCGCCATCGCCAGCTTGGCCAGAACGTCGGACCGCCAGCTCGGATCGTCTTCCTGCCGCAGCAGCGTCTGGCCGGCGGAGTAGTCGTCGAGGTTGAACAACGCTGTCGCGAAGCTCACCACCGCCTGCTTGCGGTTGGTGACGTTGTCGATCGATTTAGTCCACGGCCCGGCCTGGGTGAGCAACGCCGCCGCTGCGAGCAATCCCTGTGTGTACTGCGTCTCGTTCGCCACGCCCATGACGTACAGGCACCGCTTGGCGGGGTCTTCGATCTTGAGCAGATCAGCCTGAGCCGCCTGGCAGGCAAGCGTCGCGCCCGGCAGATCCTTCACCGACCGCGAAAGCTCGCTCGCACTCACCCAGCCGCTCAGCCGAGCGTGCTCGTTCAACTTCACTGCATCGGCCGAAGAAAGCGTCGCGCGAACCGCCGCCAGCGTCGCGATTGCATCCGTCGTCCAGCCGCGGTTCCGTTGCCCTTCAGCAAGGTTGAGCTGCCTCGTCAGTCGAGCGTCGACATCCGGAATCATCGCTGCCTCGACGGTCGCCATTGCCATCAACTCCTGACTGCGGGCGGCCGACGTATGCAGCGTCCCACTGACCGGCGGGACGGTCGTGCACCCTCCGTACATCCAGCCGACCGATATGCCGGTGAGTAAAAAAAAAGTGAACAGGACTCGGAATCGCGTGATTCGGATTCGGATGCGCTTCATTTGAGCTTCCTCGGTTGGAAATGATCTTGGTTCGAATTCGAGGGCGAGGACACTTCATTCGTGCCCGCCCTGCAAAACAGTCTGACGCAGTGGCGGCAGAAAAGTTCCGGCGAGGGAAAGCCTTGAAACGCGAGGGGGAAATAGAAGCCAGCAAAACTCGACAATGAAGAACGCGCTCGGACGATTGGCGAACCAAAGGCCCTGAATCTACTTCGTCGCTTGGCCGCTCGACTTCGTCGCCGACACGTTCTGTCCGTTGTTGTTCTTGCCGGACATCGTCTTGCCATCGTCGCTCAAGGTGAGCGTATCGATTCGGCCGTCGGGGTCGAAGGATTTATCGTGCCAGGTGCTCCAGTGGAGCGTGACGGTTTTGCCTTCCGACCGCCACGTGCCAAGTGTGCGCTCGTGGCCGTCGAAGGTGCCGTTCTGCCGCAGGGTGATTTCAGACTTGGCGAACGGGCCGAACTTTCCTTCCAGGCGCCAGACCGACACTTCGAACGCCTGCGCGACGGGATTCGGATTTTTCAGATCCACCAGCCGCGCCTCGGCGGCCTTTTTCAAATCGACGAGCAGATTCGCTTCATCGAGCTGCCCGTTTTTTGTGGCGATGTTGATCGCGGTCGTGAGGTCACCAATGAGTTGCTGCTCGGCCTTGATCGAGGCGGCTTTCCACGCGTCGTCAGCATTCTTCACGGCGATGTCGTACTTCGTCAGCGCGGATTGCCCGGCGATGCTTTTGGGGCCTTCTTTCTTCTCCGTCGTCGGTGCAGCGGCAAGCAACACGCTCGTG
The DNA here is from genome assembly GCA_038329865.1 of Tepidisphaerales bacterium. Taxonomy (GTDB): domain Bacteria; phylum Planctomycetota; class Phycisphaerae; order Tepidisphaerales; family Tepidisphaeraceae; genus JANMES01. Next base: position 47,681 of record JBBQNK010000014.1, read on the forward strand.
CCGGCGATGAAGAGCAACGTTCCGAGGAGGAGTGACTTACGCATGGTGGTCCTTTTCGATGGGCGATCTACACTGTATTTCAGCCGACATATCCGGATGAAGAAAGCGTTACGCCGGACCCCACATTATCGGGAATTCCCGCACTATTTCCACATTTTTGGATCAGACCCGCGGATTTACTGCTGTTTCAGCTCAAATCGATAGACGCCGGTTCGAAGGATGACCGTTTCGGTCTTGATCTGCTCGACGGTGAACTGGCCGATCGCCTGGCCTTCGAGGTACATCGCGTTATCGATCATGCATGAACGATTCTTGCTCGTGACAAGGATCGATTGCAAATACATTGCCTGCGCCGCTCGCAAGGCGGAATGGCGCGGCGATTCAAATTCACCGGCCGAAGGCGATTGGCGGAAAGGATTGGTCCGCAGATCGTCCACGGGCACCTGGGCAGCGGCGGGATCGGCGTTGAGTTGCTGGGCGAGTTTTTCCGTCTGCCGCGCGAGGCGGTCCATCTGCTTAATGGTCGCCGGGCCGGCCGTGAGGAACGTGGTGATGGCGCTTTCGGTCGAGTCAGGTTTTTCTGTGACGGCCGCACCGGCGGAGCGCGGGCCGGCTTTGAAGTACGTGAAATACGTGCCCGCCAACCCGGTCATGATCAGGCCGAAGAGGAGTGCCGTGCCGCGCGTACGGGCCGAGCGCGGTTCGCGACAACGCGGTTCGTACGCCGTCACATCCTGAGCGCTGGTCGGTCGGTCGGCCGATTCGAGCGCTTCGCTGCACTCAACGGCGGCCTGCAGAACTTCGTGATATTCCGACTTTGTCATTGGTCGTTCCCCGGATTGAATTCCAACCCGGCCCACGCATCCGCGGCGGGCTGGGTCGCGGGCGTCGCTGCCTGCACGATGGGGCGGGCGTAAACGCTGAAGCCGATGGTCGCGGTTGCGCCGCCGTCGCGGGTCTCGGATTTTTTCAACGTCAGTTGCGTGATGCGGACGAGTTTCGGCTGCTTCTCGAGCGTCAGGAGGAACGCATAGAAGTGGCGGAAATCGCCGGTGAGTTTGAGCACAATCGGCTGCTCCACGAAATCCGCTGTCGGCGTGGGCGAAATTCTTTTGACGCTTTCGACCGTAAGCGAATTAGCAGCCGCTGCGCGGGTGAGGCGTTCGAGCAGCGCGTCGATTTCACCCGGTTCGGCAAGCCGGTGGGAAAACGTGTTTAACGTCGCCTGGAGCGCCGCGATCTTCTCCTGTACCACCGCGGCGCCGGTGGTGGATTGAACGATCTCACCGATCAACTTTTCCTTGGCGGCCATGTCGGCCAGCAGCACGTCGCGGCGCGCGTGCGACTTCTGGACGATAAGCGTGCAAGCGCCAATGCATGCGGCCAGCATCGCGGTCAGAAGGACGAATTCAAAGATTCGGCGTCGCATCATTTACTCGGGCGAAAGATCCACGGCAGCGCTGGAAATTGCGGGTGACGCCGGGGTTGGGGCGGCGTGCCCATCGGGTGTCAGTCCGATCGTGAATCGCTGCGGCTCGGCGGGCGATTGCGGGTTGTCGGCGGTGCTCAGCAGGTTCACGTCTTTCAATACCCGCGATCGCGACAGTTGGCTGACGAACACAGTGATCTGTACATCGCTCCCGGCTACGCCTGTGACCCGAATCGCGGCGTCCGCGGGCTGCTCGTCAGCGGCCTTCGCAGTGGACGCGGGGGTTAGATTCAAGTCGATTAGCGAAACTTCCGCCGGCAGGGCGTTGGTAACTTCGGCCAGCATGTAGCTCGGTGGAACCTTCTGCAGCAAATCGGCAAAAACAGTGGCCTGGTGTGCGAGCCGATTCTGCGTGTCACGCAACTCGGCGAGTTGCTCGACCCGCTGGGCGGCCTGCGCGTACTGCTGCGAAACGCGGTCGTGATCGACGCCGACCTGCAGCAGCGCGTACTCCGTTCCGCCGATCGTGAAGCCGATGGCGGCCATGATCAGCAGGAACATTGCCGCGCAGAGTTTGTTCGTGCGTCGCTGCGTGCGGCGATGTCGAAAGTCGTCGGGGAGGAAGCAGACTCGTTTGCGGCAATTCATCGCGCCGCTCCTGCCGTGGCGCGCGACGGTACGTGAAGCGGCGCGTCGATGTGTCGCGGCGCGGCAAAGCTCAGGCCGATCGCCACCGACCACGCCGGTTGCGGCAGGCGGCGGTCGATGCCGGACTCGATCGGAATGTCGTTCGTCCGCGCCATGCGAACCAGCGGATCACCGATTTGAGCTGGCAGGTTCAGGTCGCGGGCGATCTGCTGGCAGAGCGAGCGATTGCTCGCCTCGCCGCCGACGAAAATCAGTCGATCCACCGGCAGGCCCGGGAATGTCTGCTCGTGGGCGCGCCGGCAATGGCCGATCTCGTTCGAAAGATGCGTGGCCGTTGGCGCACACGCAAGGGCGATTCGGCGGGCGCGCGTGTCGGTGTCGCTGGTCGAAAGTTCCGGCGGCGAGACGTTACGCTGGTCACGACCGGAGTTCTGCGATTCGTGCGCGGAGAGTTTGAGCCGCATCAGGCGCGCGTCTTCAAGGCTGACTTCCTCGGCATCGGCGACGGCTTGCGTCAGATGGTTGCCGCCGATCGGGATCGCGTGCGCGTACAGCACGTGCGAGCCGTGGCCGATGGTCACGCGGGTGGCGCCGGCGCCCAGATCCACGTAACAGCTCACGACGCCTTCGTCGATTTTTCGACGGTGCACGTGGCTAAAGCAATCGACCAGCGCTAGCGGCTCGACGTTCATGCTGACCACGCTCAGCGAGGCCGCGGCCGCCGCGGCGAGGTACTTGTTGATCTCTTCGCGCGCCGCGGCGATGAGAATGATCTCCTCCATCGTCTTGCCATGAATTTCAAGCTCGCCGGCCACGATATGCCGCATCAGCGCATTGGCCGGGTCGATCGGCAGCTTGCCGCGCGCGGCCTGTTGTAGCGATTGCGTGAGCGACTCGTCATCCATCTTGGGCAGCCGAAAATGCCGGATGTGCATCAGCGAGGCAGGCAGTGAAAGCACGGCTTGGCGGCCTTTGAATTTGCCCTGCTTGAGCAATTCGGGCACGGCCTCTGCGAAAAAGTCCAGACCCGAATCGAAGTCTTCTTTCGCGAACGCCGGCACTTCCGCGCTGGCCCCGGCGAAGAATTTGTGATGGTCGCCGTCTACCTGAATTTGTGCCAGGCGGAGGCAATCCGATCCGAAATCGATGCCGATCGGATTCATCCGCGGGCCGAATAAGTTTTGCACGAACGAGAGCATGAAATTCGCAGACCTTTCGAGTGAGCTTCGCAACCGAACAAGCGAAGTGCTTCACTCGACATATCGGTGGTCGCAAATGGGGGAATCAGTGACGCGAGATGGAAGCGGCGCTTCATGCGGACTTTAGTCGGCTAGCAAGAATTCTCCCGCCACCGCATCGGCGACGTTCAAACCGCTTTCGCTGAGTCGGATGGCGTTTTGGTCGACTTCGACCAGGCCCAGCCGCAGGAGGTTATCGACCGTGGCGGCGTAGACGGAGCGAGCATCAACACCCCGTCGAGCCGCAAAGTCGGCAAAGTTTAACCCACCTGCCAGGCGGAGCATCAACATCGCGAGTTCACCGGTGCGGCGGGCGGGGGAAAGAATTTCATGCTCAATCGCGGGAAGTCGGCCGGCATCGATCGCGGATTCCCATTCGCCGAGGTGCGGGCGGTTTTTCCAGCGATGGCCTTCAATGTGCGAAGAACCGCTCGGCCCCAGCGCGATGTAATTGCCACCCGTCCAGTAAACGAGATTATGCCTGCACTCTTCTCCGGCCACCGCGTAGTTGCTGATTTCATACGGCAGCAGATTCGCTTCGCGTAACCGCGCGCGGGTGTGATGCAGCATCTGCAACTCGATCGATTCCTCGACCTCGTGCATCAGGCCTAGCCGCTTCTTCACGGCGATCGGCGTGTTAGATTCGAACGTCAGCCCGTAGCAGGAAAGGTGCTTCACTCCCAGCGACAGGGCTCGGTCGAGATTGCTAGACCAATCCGCCCGCGATTGCCCGGGAATCGCGTAAATCAAGTCGATATTCAGCCGCTCAAACCCCGCGGCGCGTGCGAGATCGAGGCTTCGCGGCACGTCTTGCGGATCGTGATGACGCTCCAGCGTCGCCAGTTCGCGCGGGTTGAAGCTTTGAGCTCCGAAGCTCAGCCGATTAACGCCGGCGTTGCGTAGCATGCGGCAGTATTCGGCCGACACCGTGGCGGGGTTGCATTCCACCGTCCACTCTTCCACGGCTGAAAGATCGAACCGCTGGTGCAGGCCACTAATCAATCGTTGCATGGCTTCGATCGGCAGCAAAGAGGGCGTCCCGCCGCCAAAGAAAACCGTCCGGATCGGCCCGCCGACCTGCGGCACGGCGTGCCAGAACTGCGCCTCGGCCAGCAGGCGATCGACGAACACTTCCATCCGAGCCGGCGTCTGGCGGGTAATGCTGTAAAAGTCGCAGTAATGACACTTGTGAAAGCAGAAGGGAATATGAACGTAAAACCCCTCCGCCCTCGCCGCGGGCAGGGCGGAAGGGTCAAACTCAATAGCAGGCGGATTCGTCAGGAGTTCCAGCGTGTGCATCGATTTGAATATTGTTGCTCGACTTTACCAGAAAAGCTAAGCTTATCATTGGTAGCAGTTTAGTTTTCAGGCGGGGCACAAAGAGGGCAGATATGCAGGTCGTTTTGGTCATGTTTCGGTCCGATGGCGAACGCCGGAGTTTTTCCATCACGCGTGATGTGACGGTCCTGGGCCGCCGGGAAGATTGCGACCTACGAATTCCACTCAGCGACGTCTCTCGCAAGCATTGCCGCTTCCTGCGCGACGGCGATTTAATTCACATTGAAGACCTGGGCAGCGCCAACGGCACGTATCACAACGGCCAGCGCGTGCAGGAAGCGGAACTCGCTCCCGGCGATACGATCCAGGTCGGCCCGGTGATCTTCTGCATCCAAATTGACGGCCTGCCCGCGGAAGAAGACATGTCGCCAATGTTGCCGACTGCCGCGGGTTCGCCGCACGGCGAATCGGGCGATGCGGCGATCGAAGAGTCCGGCCCGCCGCCGATCCCGCAGGACGAAGACTACACCGCTGAAGGCGAAGTGCCCGCCATCGAAGACGAACTCACCGTTGACGACGAGTTGACGATGCCCGAATCGGAAGAAATCGGCGAAGAGGATCATTCCGCGCAGGCGGAACTGTTGGCCGGGCCGACCGAGGAAGAAACGCTCGCGATTGAAGACCCCGCACCCGCCCCCACGCCGCCTCCTCTGCCCGCAGCCGCCACGCCGCCACCGATCGAGATCGAAGAAGAAGAGTCGATCATCGAACAGGAACTGCCGTCGGCCGAAGAAGACCTCGAGGAAGGGCAAGCCGACATCATCGAAGATTTCGAAATCTTCGAAGAAGAAACCGACGGCCAGGACGGCGACATCACGATCGACTCGGAACAGCCGTAGTCGGTTCATCTCATTACTTTGTAATTCCGCATGACCCTGTCGCAACTTTGGTACTGCGCCGAAATATCGCGCCATGGATCAGTGTGCCTATTTAGAAAGGTAAAATCGGAGAGCGACCTCGGCCGGCTCGATAGTGCTTTCGGGAAGGGCCTGATACCGAGGTCTACCACCCGCGCGCTAGGATACGGGCAGAAAGGAGCATCTTATGCGATATGTAGCGTCTCTTATGCTCGCCGCAAGCTTATGCGGCATGCCTGCGATGTTGGGTTGTGATCGGGAGGTGGCTCACGAAGAAACCGTGCACACCAATTCCGATGGCAGCAAAAAGACATCGGAAACGACCGTCACGAAAAATCCTGACGGCACGATGAACACGACAACGGAAACCAAGCGGACCAATCCGTAAGGCATCTCCTTGTCCGGCGAATGATGTTTATTCGACGCCGGGACCGATTTTTCCGGTCCCGGCGTTTCTGTTTTTATCGAATTGAGCGCGTCTCAAGACGCATTCAACAATTGCGGCGCGTATTTTCTGACTTGCCCTTGATATCGCTCCAACTGCGGGGCGAAATTTTCTCCCAGATCGCCAAGATAGTCCGGCCTGAGCAGCCACGGGTTGTGATCGAGTCCCCAGCGGAGCGCCTGGAACTGATCAACCTTGGAAGCATCGCGCCAGCCGCCGTGGAGCGTGGCGCGTCGCCACTCCGGGCGATATTCGGCGCTGTGCCACAGGATCGGGTTGTAGAGTAGACAATCGCCTGCTTTGAGAGGAACGTGCTTCGCGCCGGGCATGCCGCCGAGCGGATCTGGCGTGAATTTCAACGCCGGCTCGAACGGACCGGTGAATTCCAGCGATTCGAGCTTGGCCGCGAAGTCCCGCTCGTCTGCCCGCGTCGGTCGATTGTGGCTGCCTGGCACGACCCACAGCGCCGGGTCATCGAACACGGCACAGTTGAACTGCATGAGCATTCGCGGATTGGACAGCAGGGCGTCGATCTCCGGGTCGGCGTCGTTAAAATCGCGATGCCACTTGCAGAGCGAGTTCACGTTCCGCCCGAGCAGCACTGCGAGCCCGGCAAAAGAAAGGTTCGTCGTTCCGAACGCGCTTTCTGCCGTTCGGCTGAGCACGGGCAAATTGAGGAACTCCACGAAACTGCGGTGAAAATGTTTGGGCTCGAGAATCGTTTGATGCCGCCAATCAAGCGAAGTCCCGCCGGCGTCGCGCGCTTGAAGCAGCGGCTCGAAGTCGGCCTGGAGTTCCCGCAGTAAGTCCGCCGGAATTCCGCCGGGGATCAGAATGAAACCCTGCTCAGCGTACTGCTCATAAATTTTGTTCATGGACTCCTCACCAATTGGGATGACCGGAATCTTACCGCCGTTCTCGACTGTATGACGCCGCCCGATAACTGCAAGATGGTGCTGCCCTTGAACGCAGGAACGACTGCGGATACCGTTTCGGATCGCTCACGCGAGGCGTACGATGCGTCGATAACCAGCAGTGGCCGGATACCCAAGTGGACTAAGGGGCTAGATTGCAAATCTGGTATTCGTCGGTTCGAATCCGACTCCGGCCTTTTTTGTTTTGATGCGTGCGACAGGCTCGCGCACGCTCGCTCACTTCAGTGGAATTCCCGCCGCTTTCAGTGCTTCCACAACTTTCATACCGAGTTGGCTTCGGGCGATCGTCCAGTCTTCGTAGCGCTTCGTCCACGCCTGCAAATCGAAAGTCATCCCGCCGGCGTTGAAGCCGCTCAAGATCGCCTGAGGCAGCGGGTCGTCGGCGACTAATTCATTCTCGCGGGCCGTCTTTAATAGCAGGCTGATGACTTCCTGCGGATCCGTCCCCGGCACAACGCTTACGCTGACTTGAATCGCGCGCTGGCCGGTGGAGAAAGTCCAGTTGGTGACCTTCTCCGAGATGAATCGGCCGTTGGGGACGATCAATTCCGAGCCCAGGGTCGTGCGGATGACGCTCGCGCGAATGCCGATTCTGCCGACGACGCCGGTTTGGCCGTCGATTTCGATCGTGTCGCCGATTTTGATCGGCCGTTCGAAGAGCAGGATGATCCCCGAAACGAAATTGTTGACGATGTTCTGCAGCCCGAAGCCCAATCCGACGCCGAACGCTCCGGCGAGGATCGTGAACTTCGACAAGTCATACCCCAGCGCGCCAACGGCCGTAAAAAATCCGATCAGCAGCAATATGTAATGCAGCGCGGTGGAAAATGCGTTCGGCAGGCCGCGCGGGAGATCGAGACGCGGATAAACGTCTTCATCGAGCAGAAATCGAATGAACCGCGAAAGCGTGAACGAAATCCAGATCACCAGGCCGAAGCTGAATAAATTCCACAGCGAAAGTTGAAGCGGCCCGACGGATAGCGTGGCGGTCAGCCACTGCCACGCCCGAGAAATCACAGGCCCGCGAATGGAGAACAGATCAAGAACCATCCACAGCCAGAAGAGCACCACGCCGCCGCGCATCACGCGGGATAGTCGGTGATAAACCAGCTCGCGGTGGTGCTGAACGAGGTTCAGCAAATTCAGCGGCCACAAACGAAGCGCCGACATGATCAGACCGTCGAGAATCTCGGCGGCGGTGTAGAAGATCATGCCGAGATAGCCGCTGATCAGCGTGCCGCTGCCGATGAGTCTTCCCAATCCCACGTAACCGGCGGAGTCAGCGATCAATGCGATGACGAAAAGCACGCCCGCGATGCGTAGCAGGAGAGTCAGGCCCGTCGCCAGTCGGCGATCCAACCCTGTGGCGATATCCTTCACCTTCCCGCCGCGCATCAGCCAGAGCACGAAAAGCACGCCGCCGATCATCTCCACCAGGAAAAGCAGCCGCGCCGGCAGCGCCTGCGAAGCCACGACGTTGCGCAGCTGATCCCACGCGTAAAACACCGCCAAGCCCGTCAGGGCCGAGTGGTAGCGGCGGTCGAGCAATTGCCGCAGCAGGTAGATCGACGGAATGACCATCGCCGTGCCGAGGATCACCCACATCAGGTGCGGGGCCTGCGTGTAAATCCAGATGCTCGCGACGACGGAGAGAACCAGTCCGGTCGAGACAGGAAAATAAAAGACATCGAACGCGCCCTTCAGATCTGGCTCGGCGGTCGTCCAGGCTTCCACTCGCCGGCGGACTGCGAAGAGGAACGCGATAATCAGCAGCGTGACCAGCGCGTGCGCAAGAAAAATCTGCCGCCAGCCGCGGGCGTACGTTTTGAGCGCGATCAGCTGGTTGGAGAGCGACGTTTGGCTCGCAGTGATGACCGCCTGCGGCGACTGGTTGTTCGCGACGGCCGTCCAGATCGGCTCGGCGTCTTTCGTAAGCAGCCGACCGACGACCGTGTCGCGGGCGGACTTGATCGCGGCGAGCATCTCGCCGGCGCGCGTGAGCTGCTCGGCTGCAAGATTCTGCTTGGCGATGATCAACGTGCGGCCCTTCTCGGCGTCGCCACGCACGGTGTAGATTTTTTCAAGCAACGCCTGCGCCCGTTGAACGACCTCGGCCGGCGCGTCTGACTCGCGGGCCTGGCTCGTGCGGTCCCACCACACTTTCGCCAGGTCGGCCAATGTTTGAACATTCTGATCCAGCCGCGTCGCCCGCATGGTGAGATCGCGCTTGGCATCGGCCAGTTTGGAATTCCACTCCTGCCACGTTTCAGTGAGCGAGCGCAGCGAATCCACCGACGGATGCGAATAGATCGTGAGCCGATCTTCCTCGATCCGCGCTTCAATCTCAGCCTTAATCTGCGGCAGATCATCCGCGATCGGCGGGTGTAGCGATTCCGGCGTGAGATTCGCCTGAATACCACGAACGACAGCCGCCGCGGCATCCATTTGGCCGTTGATCTCGGCCAGCGCAATCACTGGGGCCGTGGTGGGCGCGGTGGTCGGTACGGTAGTGGGCGAAGTCGTGGGCTGCGACGTCGGCTTCTCAGGGACCTGGGCGTGGCTAATGCTTGTCGAGATCGCGACGGCGAGCCACAGCGCAAGCTGGAATCCGAGACGTCGCATGCTTTGAGTGTAGGCGACGCGCTGCATTGCCGCCAAAGAAAATGGGCCGAAGCAACTCGCTCCGGCCCATCGTCAAATCCTATTGATCCAATTTTACGACGCCTTCGGCGGCTCTTTTGCCTTCAGCCAGGGCATCATCTTCCGCAGCTTGCGGCCGGTGACTTCGACCGGGTGGGTGTTGTCGGCTTCATACAGGCGCTTGAAGTTCTTCATGCCGCCTTCGTACTCGGCGCGCCAGCCTTTGGCGAACGTGCCGTCCTGGATGTCGGTCAGGATCTTCTTCATCGTCTTCTTCGTTTCATTGGTGACGATCTTCGGCCCGGTGATCAGGTCGCCCCATTCGGCGGTGTTGCTGATGCTGTAACGCATGTAATCGAGGCCGCCCTGGTAGATCAGGTCGACGATGAGCTTCACCTCGTGCACGCACTCGAAGTACGCCATCTCCGGCGGGTAGCCGGCTTCGGTGAGGGTTTCAAAACCGGCCTTGATGAGGGCCGACAATCCGCCGCAGAGGACGGCCTGTTCGCCGAACAGGTCGGTCTCGCATTCGTCTTTGAAATTGGTTTCGATGATGCCCGATCGAGCTCCGCCGACACCCGCCGCCCACGCCAGCGCGATGCCGCGGGCCTTGCCGCTGGCGTCCTGGTGAACCGCCATCAGGCAGGGCACGCCGCCGCCTTTTTCGAACTCGCTGCGGACGAGATGGCCGGGGCCTTTCGGGGCGACCATGATCACGTCCACATCTTTCGGCGGGGTGATGGTCTTGAAGTGAACGTTGAACCCGTGCGTGAAGCCGAGCGTCTTGCCCTTAGTCAAGTTCGGCTCGATCGACTTCTTGTACACCTCCGGCTGCACTTCATCCGGCAGGGTGACGATGATCAGATCAGCCTTCTTCACCGCGTCTTCGACGCTGAAGAGTTCAAACCCGCGCTCGAGAGCCAGCTTGCCATTGGCGGATTCCTTGCGGTTGGCGACGATCACTTTCACGCCGCTGTCGCGAAGGTTCTGCCCGTGGGCATGCCCCTGGCTGCCGAAGCCGAGAATGGCGACGGTCTTGCCTTTCAGTGCGTCAATCGGGGCGTCTTTTTCGTACAACATTTTCAGCGGCTCAGGCATGCATGATCCTTTGTAAAATCGAGCCGGGCAATGTATCGGGAAGCGATTTAGGTGTCAAAAGAAGAGCCGGCGGGGGGCCTTAGAGGACACGAAGAACACCGAGGCTGACGTAGGGCAGGTTTCAACCTGCCGTTATCGTCGGTCGATCAGAACGGCAGGTTGAAACCTGCCCTACAAAAAAGAAGCCGACCAGTTCAAAAGGTCACATAGACGCCAAGATCACGCAGAGCGCAAGCGCGGAGCAGTTCGACGAACGGACGTAATTTCGGCATTTGCGCGGACACACCTTCCAGGCGAAGCGACGAATCCGCGACCCGCTCGGGCGTTTGAAAATAAGTGCCTTGGCGGCCCGGGTCGAATCCCCGACCATTCGGGCCGATTGCGGTGCCGAGCAACGCGACACGATCCGACTCGCGAAGTTGGCTATCTATCACGATCCAGTCGTTGGCTAGGCCTTGATCGTCTGACGGATCGTAAAAGCGAGTCAGTGCGAAATCGCCGTATTCGTGTACGTCACGGTTTTTCAGCATCGTCTCCCACTCGGCATCAAGGGGCTCACCCGCATATGGATCGCTCAACTCGTCGCGGTGTGCATTGATGTACCGCTTGATGCAATTGACGTCACCGTCCTCAAGTGCGGCTAGGAGAATCGCGTGCAGTTCATCGGCTTCAAAGGCCCGCCAGTCGAACGCATAGGCTTTGTGCGACATCGACATGGGCAGCAACCTCCGCCGTAGGCGGCTAAAAACGTAACGGGTGCAATTAATTCGGGGAATACAAAGGGGAATACAAAGGGGACATTTCTGATTGGGGGAATACAAAGGGGACATTTCTGATTGAAATGAGAAATGTCCCTTTATCCGTCCTGATTGAAATGAGAAATGTCCCTTTATCCGTCCTCCGTCCCGAAATGAGAAATGTCCCTTTATCCGTCCCCGAAATGAGAAATGTCCCTTTATCCGTCCCTAAATTGTAGTCGGCGGGGGAATTTCAGGCGATCCGGGGGAATACAAAGGGGGGGGGAATACAAAGGGGACATTTCTGATTGAAATGAGAAATGTCCCATTATCCGTCCCCTGATTGACATGAGAAATGTCCCGGTAGCCGTCCCCAGCGGCGGGCGAACGACGCGGCTTAACCAGGAAAAGCAGATTTGTCGTCGCGCCCAAGCGCTGCGAAGTGACTCGCGAGCGCTGCGCAGTGACTCGCGAGCGCTGCGCAGTGACGTGCGAGCGCTGTGAAATGGCTCGCGAGCGCTGTGAAGTGACTTGCGAGCGCTACGCAGTGCCCCGCGAGCGCTGTCGGATGACTCGCAACTAGGGGGAATACAAAGGGGGAATACAAAGGGGACATTTCTGATTGGGGAATACAAAGGGGACATTTCTGATTGAAATGAGAAATGTCCCTTTATCCGTCTCCTTTATCCGTCTCCCAAGGCGGATAACGTATCAGCATTCAACGGCCGGCCGGGCACCGCGCCGCGTTGGAATCACAAGGACCGTTCCGCCCGGCCGGTCCGTTGCAGTGCGGGGTTATCCACCGCTAGCCGCCGCGACATCGAAGGCACGAAGTACGCTCTTTGACTTTAGCTCCTCAAGCAGCGCGGCGGTCACACCCGGACCCGTGACGACACATTCAGGATGGAAGTTGTCGTACGCTCCCAGTTCCAGCACGCCGTTCCGCTCAATCTGGACGTGGATGATCGCGCGCTTCAGCCCTGCGGCCATCACCTGTTTTAAGATAGGAGTGGCCGTTTCCGTCGTCAGGCGAAGCACGACGAAATCCTGACGCGGCAACAGCGTGTTGCGCTTCAGAACGTCCGTCTCCTCACGGCTGACGATGAGGTCGTCGGAGAACCGGCAGTGCGACAGGTCTCCCTCCAGGGAGATGCGGGCGTCACCGGCAAGCTCGTCCATCAGCCGGCGCAAGAATCCCGGCTTGTCGCGGACGACTGGGTTATGGATGACACCGTGCGCCATAGGTGGATAACCTACTATTATACTGCGTCACGCGCAAGATAACGTTCCGCTGCGATGTCTGTTTAATCTGGCGGACTCAGTCCGCCAGATTAATAGCTCAAATTGGAAACCGCAATTCTGATTCTATGTTCAAACTTCAACAAACCTATCGATTTTGGCAAGCCCTGTCGGTTGGAAACGATCAACCTTCTTTCGACGCCATGAAAATCCAGTAATGGCCAATGCCGATTTCGTTCAATCGAGGGCGCGGATTTCGGCGTTGGCTTGGCGCAGGCGGCGGGCGAGGGTTTGGCCGGTGTTGCGGTAGAGTTTGAGCAGCAGGGTGGGGTGGGACGGGGCCGCGTCGTGCAAGGCGGAGATCGGCAGGACGAGGCAGGTGGTCGGGGCATCGGCGATGACGTCGGCGGTGCGGGGGCCGCCTTCGAAGAGGGAGAGTTCGCCGAAGGTCACGCCTTCGCCGACGGAGCCGAGGCGGCGTTTGCGGTGGTCGCCGGGGCGCTTCACGCTGATTGTGGCGCTGCCGGAGACGAGCATGAAGAGTTCATCGGCCTGGTCTCCTTCACGGACGATCGGTTCGTCGGCCTTGAAGTGCCGCGTGAGCAGGAGGGAGCCGAGCAGCTCGAGTTCGGCCGCGTCGAGATCGGCGGCGATGTCCATGCCTGCGAGCGAGATGATCTCTGATTCCGAATCGCTTTCGCGCTGGGCTTTCTCGATGAGGCGGTCCTCGCACCATTCGATGGCTTCGTCGACGGTATCGACGAAATCTTTTTCGCTCCAGGGAAGAATGGTGGCGCGCAAAAGTTCGTCGCGCAGCGCATGCGGCAGGCCGGCGAAGATCAATTGAACTTCCTGGCGCGCAAGGTATTCCCTGTCGTCGGCCAGGAGGGATTGGGCACTGTGATCCACGCGGCTGATGTGGCGGCCGTCAAGGATGAGGTACTGAACGCCGTCGAGTTCTGCTTCGATCTTGCGGACGACGCGTTCGATGGAGGCGAAGAACAGATCGCCTTGCAGCTCGTGGACCTGAATGCCCGAGCCGACCTGGTCGAGAATCGCCTGGTGGCTCGGGCGGCGGATGCGCTTCGATCGGACCTGGCTGCAGCGGTAACTTCGCCGCAGCGCCACGCTCAGCGGCATGTTCTTGTCGAACAGGTGGAGATTGAAGTGGGAGGAAAGATCTTCGCACACGCCGATGCCGCGCACGCTGTTGCCTTGCGAATCCAGCGGCGGCGAGAAAACGCCAATGCCGAACTGCCCCGGCAGCACGGCGATGATTCCGCCGGCCACGCCGCTCTTGGCGGGCAGGCCGACGCGGTAAATCCACTCGCCGGAGAAATCGTACATCCCGCAACTGCTCATGACGCTGAGGAGGTTGCGCATGTACTTCGGTTCCAGCGCGGCTTCGCCCGTGATGGGATTCACGCCATTGTTCGCCAGCGTGGCGGCCATGATCGCCAGGTGCCGGGCGGTGACGAGGATGGAGCACTGCTTGAAGTAGAGATCGAGGTGATCCTCCACCGGTTCCTCGATCATATTGGAGTTGAGTTCGAGGTAAGTGATGGCGCGGTTGCGATGGCCGGTGGATTTTTCAGAGCGGTAGACGGATTCATCAATCGCCAGCGGCTCGCCGGCGAAGCGGCGGAAGAGATCGAGGATGCGTTCGAGCCGAATATCGTAGGTGTTGCCTTCCACCATGGCGGTGGTGGCGATCGCGCCGGCGTTGACCATCGGATTGAACGGGCGATTGCCGCGCTCGTCGAAGACGATGGAGTTGAACGCTTCGCCGGTCGGCTCAACGCCGACATGGCGGAGCACGTGCTCCTGCCCGCGGTCCGCCAGCGCCAAGCCGTACACGAATGGCTTGGAGATCGACTGAATCGTGAACGGCAGTCGGGAGTCGCCGACTTCGTAGACGGTGCCATCGAGCGTAGCCATGGCGATGCCGAAGACGTTGGGATCGGCTTTGGCGAGTTCAGGAATGTAGGTGGCGACTTGGCCGGAGGTATCAGCCTTGTGACGACGATGGATCTCCGCGAGCCGTCGGTAGATGGCGGAGTCGCTTGGCGAAGATTCGGGCATTTTTTCTGATCGCGGCGGTTCGGGCGGAACAATATCAGATACATCGCGACGATTGCAAATGAAACTGACGGTCATGCGCTCGAGCGCTTCTGGCATTGCGGGCAGAAATGCGTGGATCGGCCGGTGAGTACGATCCGGCGGATCGAGGTTTTGCAGGTTCGGCAGGGTTGGTCGGCCCGGTCGTAGACTTTGTGGAGCTTCTGAAACGAGCCGCGTTCGCCGTTGGCGTCGACGTAATCGCGAAGGCTGCTGCCGCGAGCTTTGATGGACCGCCGCAAGACCTGCTTGATCGCGCGGCTGAGTCGCTGGATTTGAGCCGGCGAGAGTTTGTTGGCGGGCATCAGCGGGTGAACGCCGGCGACGAAGAGGGATTCGTCCACATAGATATTGCCCAATCCGGCGATCAGGTATTGATCGAGCAGGGCGGATTTGATCGCCCGCCGGGTGCCGGCGAGGCGTTTGCCGAATTCGGCGGATCGGAGGGAAAGCGGTTCTGGACCGAGGGCGGGGTCGTCGGGGCTTTGGCCCATCCACCAGATGCCGCCGAACCGCCGGGGATCAACGAATCTCAGCTCGGATTCGCCGAATTCGATCACCAGATGGGTGTGCGGCGCGCGGGGCTGTTCCGGCCTCGTCACGGTCAGTCGTCCGGACATGCCGAGGTGAATGTAAAACCGATTACAGTCGTCGAGCGAGAAAACAATCCGCTTGGCCCGCCGGTGGATAGTTAGAACGAGTTTCCCAGCTAGCAGTTGAGCTAAATCGAAGCCCGCAGGGGTGAGAATGTCGCCTCTCAAATGCTTGACCGCTGTAATCTTACGATTGATGAGAATCGGCGCGAGCGAATCAACAACGGTCTGTACTTCGGGTAGTTCAGGCATGGGAACTTTTGTGGCTTGGCGGCGTCTGAGTCTTTAATTGCAAGGAGTATAGCACGCGAGTACATTGCAGTGGACTGTGGAGCACCTGCCGAGTTCCCCCGTCGTGTCAGACCGTCCCTATATTGTTTTTTCATCCGCTGGAGAGCAAACATGGATTCTAAGCTGGGTTTGGTAAAGCCGGAAACAACGAGTTTGGCTGCCGAGGAGTTGGCGGCGGTCGAGAAGCTGCAAAAGGGCTACCACGACATGCGCGCCGAGCTCGGCAAGGTGATCGTCGGGCAGGAAGCTGTGATCGAAGAGCTGCTGATCTCCATGTTCTGCCGCGGCCATGCGCTGCTGGTCGGCGTGCCGGGGTTGGCTAAGACGTTGCTCATCTCCACCCTCGCCAAGACGCTCGGCCTGAGCTTCAACCGAATTCAGTTCACGCCTGACTTAATGCCGTCGGACATCACCGGCACGGAAGTCATCGAAGAAGACAAGACCACCGGCGGCCGGCAGATGCGGTTCGTCCGCGGGCCTATCTTCGCCAACGTGATTCTGGCTGACGAAATCAATCGTACCCCTCCGAAGACGCAGGCCGCTCTGCTCGAAGCGATGCAGGAGCACCAGGTCACGGCCGGCGGCAAGCTGCATCGCCTGCCGCAACCGTTCTTCGTGCTCGCCACGCAGAACCCGATCGAGCAGGAAGGCACATACCCGCTGCCTGAAGCCCAACTCGACCGATTCATGTTCAACATCAACGTTGGCTACCCGAGTGAGGACGAGGAATTCCAGATCGTCCGCATGACGACCATGGGCCAAAAGGTCGAGTTGAACCACGTGCTGAGCGGCGAAGAAGTGCTGGGATTGCAGGAAACCGTCCGAAAAGTGCCGGTCGCCGATCACGTCATCCGCTACGCGTTGCAGTTCAGCCGACTCACCCGCCGCACTGAAGGCGGCTGCCCCGACTTCGTCAACGAATTCGTCGGCTGGGGCGCCGGTCCGCGAGCCAGTCAGTACCTGATCCTCGCCGGCAAAGCCCGCGCGCTGCTCAAAGGCCGCTACCACGTCAGCACCGAAGACATCCGCCACGTGGCCGTCCCGGTTCTGCGTCACCGCATCGTGACCAACTTCAACGCCGAAGCCGAAGGCATCAAGAGCGACACGATCGTGAAGAAGCTGATCGACTTCATCCCGCGCCAACAGTACGAAGAGCAGGATGCAGCCGTCGCCAAGATGATGCGCGACCAACCGGCGGCGTAAGACTCCAAACGTATGCTCTGCGAACATCTGCGAGGCTTGGAAGAAGAGCTCAAACGTCTTGGCGTTAAAGAGACGTTTCGGGGGCAGGCTTGGTCGCGTAATTGTCGGAAATGGGTCTATTTTGACTGCTATCTCGACACTGAATTGCTTCATAAGCGACTGGAAATGACCGCTGGAGTTGTTTCCCATGTCAACGACGATCCGAAGTCTGGCCAAGAACGAGGATTAGAATGTAGTGAGCATCACGACGCGATCATGAGGTTGTACGAGCCCAAGCCCGATAGGCCGGTCATTAAATAAGGCAGTGGATGGCTGATCCAAATACAGACTACCGGAAATACCTCGATCCCAAGACCCTCGCGCGCATCCAGTCACTGGATTTGCGTGCTCGTCTCATCGTTGAAGGCCTGATGACCGGCATGCACCGCTCGCCGTATCAGGGCATCAGCGTGGAGTTCGCGCAGCACCGGCCGTACGTGCCTGGCGATGACATTCGCCACGTCGACTGGAAGGTCTTCGGCCGGTCCGACAAGATTTATCTCAAGCAGTACCAGGAGGAAACCAACCTGCACCTGATCTGCGTCGTCGACGCCAGCGAGTCGATGGGGTTCACCAGCTTCGATAAAGAATCCTTCGGCCCGTGGACCAAGTACGACCACGCCACCGCCATCGCGGCCTCGCTGTCTTACATGGCGATCCAGCAGCAGGATTCGGTCGGCCTGGCCGTGTTCGATCAAACGCTCAACAAGTATTTCAAGCCCAGCAACATCCCGGCCCAGTGGCGGATCATCACCAAGGAACTGCAGACGATTCCGAAGCTCGCCAAGACCAACACTGGGAAAATTCTCGATCAGCTAGCGGAAAAGCTGCACCACCGCAGCCTGATCGTGATCTTGTCTGATTTCTTCGACGACCTTGACTCGATCAAGCAAGGCCTGCGTCATCTGCGGTACAAGAAGCACGAGATCATGATGTTCCAGATCCTCGACCCGCAGGAAGTCGATTTCCCGTTCGAAGATGTGACGATGTTCAAGGGCTTGGAAGAAATGGGCGACCTGCTCACCGAGCCGCGTGCCCTGCGGGCCGGCTATCTCGAGCAGTTGAAGATGTTCACCGACAGCCTGCAGAAAATGTGCCGCGGCATGAACATCGACTTCACCCGCATGAACAGCGGCGAGACGCTCGATGTGTCGCTCAGCGGATTCCTGGCGCACCGCGAATCGACGATCAAGTAAGGAACGACGATGCGAAGCATGTCAATTTTGATTTGCGGAGCAGCGATCGTCGCCGTGGGCTTATTGAGCCAGTTGGGTGCAGACGATCAAAAGCAATTGGCATGGGATCAAGTAAACGGTAGCACGAAGATCATTGGCGCGCTCGGCAAACCACTGGGTATGTTCATGAGAATCGATGGCAAGGCCCGCGAGGGTGATATGTCGATCACTAACCCACTCGAAGTGGATGCGATTGACGGGAAGAAGTTAGAGAAGTCCGTACTGGTCTCAATGCGTGGTGAAGATCTTCGCCCAGGCGTTGTCTACCATTTTCGAGGTTATGAATCGGGTGCTATGAATAGCGCGCCGAAGGATCCAGAATCTCACGGAGTGGGTCCGCAACAGCCGTATCGATTTTGCGTTTGGTTTGAGATAGTTCGGACGATTGATAAGTAGATATCCGCATGACTTTTTACTCATTTATTCTCGCCTTCGGTTTCGTCACGCCGCTGTTCGCAGCGGCCGGTCTCGGTCTGATTTCGATTCCGATCCTCATCCACATCTTCAACCGCCGGCGGTACAAAATCGTCAGCTGGGCGGCGATGGATTTTCTGCTGAACGCGATGAAGAAGAATCGTCGCCGGCTGAAGTTCGAGCAGTGGCTGCTGCTGGCGGTTCGATGCCTGGTGCTCGCGCTGCTCGGGCTGGCGCTGGCCCGGCCGATGGGGTGCGAGAATACAACCATTGGCAAGTTTGGATCGCGAGCGGGCGTGCACGTGCTCGTGATCGACAACAGCTATTCCATGGGATACGAAGTCGACCGCGCCAATGCACATACGCACCTGGCGCAGGCCAAGATTCTCGCCAAGGGCATGATCGACCGCCTGTCGCGCGGCGGCGAGAGCGTGGCGATCATTACCGCCTCCTGGCCGGCCACGGCGATCGGCAACGGCAAGCCGACGTACGACCTCGACGCCGCCAAGGCCGCCGTCGATCGCATTGAACTCTCCGCCGGCGGAACTGACATCGAAGGCGCGCTGCAACTGGCGCTCAAAGTCGGCCAGGACGAAATCAAGCAACCCGCCCACGCGCTTTACCTCCTGACCGACTGCACCAAGAGCGCCTGGGAAACGTCGCAGGCTTCCGCGATCAAGCAGACGGCCGGCGAACTGGCGAAAATCTTCACCATCACCAATTTCAACCTCGCCTCGGGCACGCAATCGAACGACGCGGTGATCGACCTCTCGTCGGCCGGCAACCTGGTCACCACTAAGTTCCCGGCGGAGTTTCGAGCGATCGTCCGTGGTTACGGCAACCCAACCGACGCACCGTTGCAGTGGAAAATTGACGACCAACTCCAGCCGGGCGGCGGCACGGTGAAGCTCGATACGCAGACTCTCCCGCAAACGCTGGCGAACGTGCCGATCAAAGTCGGCGGGCCGCACATCATTTCAGCGTCGCTGGCGGGCGGCGATAAGCTCAAAGTCGATGACAGCCGCTGGCTGGTTTCGATGGTGGCGTCGGAGCTTAAGGTGCTCGTCGTTGAAGGCGAGCGCGCCATGGGCGGCTCGGGCGGCTCCGGCTCGTACCTGCAGCTGGCACTTTCTCCGCCGAGCTCCGGCGAGCATGGATCCAACGGCGGCAACTTCAAGACCGACAGCTACGTCAATGCCGAATCGATCAGCGCACTGGAACTGGGCAACAAAGTTCTGACCGACTACGCCGCCGTCGCGATGACCGACGTCGGCCAGATTACCGCCTCGCAGGCCGACCGCCTTGCGGAGTACGTGAAGAGCGGCGGCACGGTCATGTGGTTCATGGGCGATCAGGTCAACAGCGACAACTACAACCAGATGCTCGTGCCCCGCAAACTACTGCCCGGCACGCTGACCAAGCGCATGAGCGTTGCATCGGATCAGCAGGCCTTCCTGTTCGATTTCAAGCCGCACGCGCCGCTGCATCGCCTGTTGAGCATTTTCGCAAATGAAGATCGCACCGGCCTGAGTACGGCGCAGATTTTCACCTACTGGCAGGTCGCGATTTCGCCCGATTCGCAGGCCGAGCGCGTGCTCGATTATCTGCCTGCCGGCAGCGCGCCGGATAGCAAGGCGGATAAGTCCGTCACTGCCGATCCTGCGATCACCACGCAATCACTCGGCCGAGGGCGCGTCGTGTTTTTCTCGACGACGGCCGACTCCAATTGGACCAGCTTTCCCGCCAAGCCCGCATACGTCACGCTTATGCACGAGTTGCTCAGCGGCTCGGTCAGCAGCGGCGACAGGTGGTTGAACCGCACCGTCGGGCAGATCGTGGAAGTGCCTGCGTCGCTCCAGATCACCGAACAACCGACACTGCTCGATCCGAATCAAAAGCCCATCGTTCTCACGCCCGCCACGGTTGCGTCCGCGACGGCGTACACGTCGCAGGAGCTGACCAAGCCGGGCATCTACACGCTGAATACCGGCAACCGCACGTTCCCGATCGCCGTCAACGTCCCCAGTGACGAGGCGGACGTTCGCACGATGGACAACGTCGCCATCAAGAGCGCGCTAGGCGGCATTGACGTGAATCTGCAGCTCGACCAGCTTCCACCCGAGGCCGTCGTGCAGCAGACAGGTAATGATTTCGGCTGGATCGCTATGGTAATCGTGCTGATCCTGGTAGGTGCGGAATGTTTCCTGGCCATGCAGTTCGGGCATACCCGGCGCGCAGTGGTCAAGGCAGCGGCTTAGCGTTTTTGGGAATCACAAGGAACTGACTTGTTCAATAGACTCATCGAAATTCTCCTCGGCCTCGACAAAGGATTCCTGAACAAGGAAGGGGAGCTCACGCTCCAGTGGAACCCGTGCTGGCCGGGACAGGAAGTGGTTTCGCCGACCGTGTGGAACCTCTTGCTTGGTGCGGTGGCGATCTTGCTGGTGATTTATGTCTATCGGCATGAAGCGCGATCGATGCGGGCGCGGATCATCCTCGGCACCTGCCGAGCCTTGCTGCTCGGGCTCACGCTCGCGCTGCTGAATCGGCCGATCCTTTCGCTGGTGCAGAGCCGGATGGAGCCTTCCATCCTCGCGGTGATGATCGACGACAGCGTGAGCATGCGCGTACGCGACATCATCTCGGCCCCCGGCGCTGAAGGGCAAAGCCGAATCGATGCGGTGATCAACCTGCTTTCGTCGCAGGACCAGAGCCTGCTGCGCCAGCTTTCGAAGATGCACGAATTGCGGTTCTACACGTTCGACCGCGATGCACAGCCACTCACCACCATCGCCAATGTCCCGCCGGATAAGGCCAACGACCCGGCCGCGGCGCACATCGATCCTGCCGCCGTCCGGGCGATCGCCGAAGTCAAACCGCTCGGGCAGAACACGCAGGTGGAAGCATCGATCAAGACCGTGCTGACCGATCTGCAGGGCCAGCGCGTCGCCGGCGTGGTCGTCGTGACCGACGGCCGCGACACGCCTTCCACCGCGACGGCCGACGCGATGGCGGCGGTTAAGTCGTTCGGCGTGAAGGTTTATCCACTCGCCGTCGGTTCCGAAAAGCCGCCGACCAATATCGGTTTGCAGAATGTCGCCGTGCAGGACAGCGTCTTTAAAGGCGACATCGTCAACGTGCAGGTCACCGTCCGCGGTACCGGCTACGAGCCCGGGCACAACGTTCGGCTCGTCCTCAAGAATAAGAAAACCGGCCAGCCGATCGTTTCCGATGGCAGCGCGGTCGAAAAAACCGTCCAGCTCGGGCCTGATGGAACGGCCGTCGATGAATTGCAGTTCAAGTCCGATCAGCAACTCGAAGGCGACCAGGTCGGCACGCTCGATCTCGTCGTCGAGGCCGTCAAGCAGACGGGCGAAGTCGACGAGGAAGACAACGCCCGGAACGTGCAGGTGTCGGTGCTCGACGCGAAGATCGCCGTGCTTTATGTCGATGGGTACCCGCGATGGGAATACCGCTACATCAAGAACGAGATGATCCGCGACAAGACGGTCAACATCTCCTGCCTGCTCATGAGCGCCGACCCGAGCTTCACCCAGGAAGGCGACCCGGCCAAGGACGGCTTCCCCGGCCCGCTCAAGCAGTTCCCTGAAAGCATCGAGCAATTGCTCGACTACGACGTCGTCGTCTTCGGCGATGTCGATCCGCGTCAGTTCTCCGATCGGCAGTTGCAGTTGATCAGCGATTTCGTTTCCAAGACCGGCGGCGGTTTTGGCATGGTCGCCGGGCCGAAGTTTTCGCCGCGGGCGTATCGCAACTCGGCGATTGAACCGATCCTGCCGGTCAACATCTCCAAGATTCCGCCCGAAGATAAAACCACCATCACCACCGGTTTCCGCCCGGTGCTGACCAAGGACGGCGACCAGAGCACGATCTTCCGGTTCTTCCCGGATAAGAAGCGGAACGACCAATACCTGGCCAATGAGATCCAGCCGCTCTTCTGGTATCAGCGCGGCGTGACGGTCAAGCCGGGCGTCGGTGAGGTTTATGCCGAACATCCGACCGACGTCGGTACCGACGGTCGAAAGGCCCCGCTTTTAGTGCTCGGACGGTTCGGGGCCGGGCGAACTCTCTTTTCCGCATACGACGATTCCTGGCGCTGGCGGTTTTACACCGGCGAGAGCGTGTTCGACACCTACTGGGTGCAGCAGCTCCGTTACTTGGCCCGCAGCAAGAAGTTAGGGCAACGCCGCGTCACGCTCGCCACCGCAAAACCGGCTTACGAGCTCGGCGAACAAGTGCGTTTGCAAATGAGAGTGGTCGATGCGGCACTTTTACAGCAACTTCCTGACACCATCCGCGTCGATGTAATGGGCGAAAACGCCGGCGGAAGCTCGCCGACGCTCGCCCGGCAGGAAAATCTGGTCCGTCAGGAAGGGCAGCCCGACCTGTACGTCGCCAGCTTTACCGCCGACCGGGTAGGCAAATTCGATGTGAAATTGCCCCCGATTTCGTCCGGAATTGATACAATCCAGGTGCCTTTAGAAGTCGTCGTACCGCGCCTGGAGTTGAATCAGCCTCAAGTCAACCGTGCAGCCCTCAGGGCGCTGGCGACCGAGACCGACGGGCAGTTGATCGACTTGGCCGACGCGCGAACCAAGTTGCCCGCACTCATCCCGAGTGCCGCCAAGGTCTTCCCGGTTGTCAGTCCCGAGCCGCTGTGGGACGCACCGCTAGCGATGGCGATGTTCGTCATATTGATCACCATTGAATGGGTGGTCCGGAAATTGCAAGGAATGGTCTAGGAATTTTCGATCGGCGATTGTCGAATTTCGATTGAGAAACAGTTTCTTCAATCGCAACTCGCAAATCGGCAGTCGAAAATAATCGAAACGGAGTATCCCTTATGCAGTCCAATCAACTCCTCGATGCGTTGTCTTCCATCCGCTCCCGCGTAAAGAGCCTCGCCGTCGTTACCGGCCTGGGGCTGATCGTCGCAGCGGCGATGGGCATGCTTCTAGTGGCGGGTGTGGCGGATTATCTGCTCAATCTCCCCGGGCCGGCTCGGCTGCTGCTCATCGTGGCGGCGCTCGGCACGCTCGGATACCTCATCTATCGCTTCGTCATTCGCCCCGCGACCGCCAAGCTCACCGCCGGCGATATCGCCGGTCGCGTGGAAATCACCTTTCCGCAGTTCGATGACCGCCTTCGCAGCACCGTCAACTTTCTCACGACCGAAATCCCCGGCTCAGATGTGATGAAAGATAAAGTCTCGGACGAAACTGCTGCTTTAGCAGGCAACGTCAACCTCGGCGATATCGTCGTGACCAGGCCGCTCTGGCGCTCGATCGGCCTGGCGGCGGTTTCCGTCGTGGCGGTCGTCGCACTCGCTCTTGCCGTCGGCAGCCAGTACCGCTCGATCTCCTTCGCACGCCTGCTTCATCCGTTCGGCGATACCAAGTGGCCGCTCACCGTGCAGATCGTCATGGACTCCAGCGTCCCGCAACGCGTGACGGCCGGGCAGCGCATCTTCATCAACATGAAACTCGCCCGCGGCGATAAAGCCTCCCGCAAGGCCAAGCTCATCTACCAATACCCCGGCCAGAAGCCGGTCGAAGAATTGATGGCCCGCGACGACAAGGGCGTCTACTCCAGCTTCCACGACGCCAAGCTCGACGCCGACGTCGCCAGCGGCACGGTGAAGATGTGGATCGAAGCCGGCGACGATCGCCTTGAAGTCGCCCCGATCACCATCGTTCCCAAGCTCTCGATCACCCAGGTGGACGCGGTCGTCACTCCGCCGGATTACGCGAACCTCCCCAAGACCACCGTCAACCTGCGTGAATCGCCGGCCGTCATGGCTGCCGGGGCGAACGTGGTCGTGCGCGTGATGTTCAACAAGCCGCTGGCCGATGCGCCGGTGATCCTCGAATCTGCCAAGCCTGAAATCGCGCTCCCGCCGGTCACTATCACCCGCGATCCCGCTGACAAGCGTCTGGCGATCATCACTTTCAGCCCGCGCCAGTCGGCCGAGTTCCGCGTGAAGGCCATCGATACCGACGAATTCACCAACGAGTCCACCGAGTCGTACCAGTTCACCATTCGCCCCGATCAGAACCCGGTGGTGCTGATCGAAATCCCCCGCGGGAATGAAGAGCGCACGGCCGTCTCCGCTTTCGGCGTGCAGGCGGTGGCGGAAGACGATTACGGCATTAAAGTCGCCACGCTCAACGCCGAGCGCCTGGGCGATCACCACCAGTGGAAAATCAAACTCGTGGACAACGCCGTTCCGCTCAAAGATGTGAGCTGGAACAAGATTGACGGCAACGCCGAGCTGCAGCGCTTCCGCATGAACTACACGTGGGATCTGGCCCAGCTTGAAGGCGGCAATCTCCAGCCGGGCGACGTCATCGAGTACTGCATCGCCGTCACCGATAACTTCGCGCTCGACGGAAAGACACACGACCCGGTGCTGAGCGGCAAGCTGCGGATCACAATCATCAGCCAGGAGCAACTCAACACCAAAGCCGCTGAAGCCATCCGCAACGTGGCCACCCAGGTCGGCGACGCCATCAAGGCGCAGGATCACGCCAAGGCCGACACCAAGGCGTTACTCGAAGGAACGCAAAAGAAGGACAACTTCGACGCCGCCGACAAAAACACCGCCGAGCAGCTGGCCAACCAGCAGGCGGCTGTGGCTTCGCAGGACAAGCAGCTGGCCAAGAAGCTCGATGACTTGAACAAAATGCTGGACGAGAACAAATCTCCCGCACAGGATTTGAAAGACACCGCCAAGGATGTCTCGGCCATGCTTAACCGCACCGCCGACGGCCCGCAGAAAGACGCGACCGACAAAATCGCCGATGCCAAGGACAATCCCACGCCCAAGGACCAGCGTAACGAAAAATTAGCTGACGCCGCTAACAAACAGGAAGAAGCCAGCCAGCAGTTGCAGAACGCCATCAAGCGCATGGGCGACCCGGGCTCGCTGGCCAACAAGATCGAAGAAATTCGCAAGTTGCTCGACGCCCAGACCGCGCTGAGCAAAGCCACCGCGAAGGACGGCCAATCCGCCCTCGGTAAAAAGCCGAGCGACATGACCCCGGAAGAAAAGAAAAAGGCCAACGACAACGCCGACCAGCAGAAGGCGCTGGCTGACCAAACTCAGAAGGCGATCGACGGCCTGAAGAAGTCCGGCGAAGACCTGGCCAAGTCTGATCCCGTCGCCGGCCAGGCGATGAAAGACGCCGCCGCCACCGGGCAGGCGCAGCAGGTTCCGCCCAGCCAGCAGAAGGCATCAGCCGCGACCAAGCAGAACCAGCAAAGCCAGGCCCAGGCCGCCCAGAAGCAGGCAGAACTCGGCCTGCAGATGATGCTCTCCAACCTCCAGGAGGCCGAGAAGCGCAAGCTCGAAGAACTCGTCACCAAGCTAGAGGAACTGCAGAAGCAGATTCAAATCCTCGTGAAGCGGCAGGCGGGTCATAACCTCGACAACCTTTCCATCCAGGGCCAGGAAAAGCTCAAGGGAATGGAAGCGGCCGTGCTGGCCGACCTCATGCTCAAGTCCGAGCGTGACAAGGAACACCAGCCCCCGACGCCGACCGCTCCCGCGCTCACGGCGTTGCAGGAACAGACCGAGCGTAACACGCGTGACATCGCCCACGGCGCTGACAGCGTCCAGGGCGCGTCGGAAGTCGCCGGCGCGCTGAGCCGCTCTGCCACCAAGATGGGCGCCGCCATCGTCTGGCTCCGCCAGACCAAGATGCCCGACGCCTACGACCCGCCGCAGGTGGAAGCGCTCAACGCACTCGTGCAGGCGCAGGCCAAGGTCGATGACATGCTGCAGAAGGCCAAGGACAAGCAGGATGAAGCTCAGAAGGACGCCATCCGCGCCGCGCTGCAAAAAATCCGCACTGATCAGGCCGCGCTCAATGACAAGACGGTCGCCATCGATAAATCGCCGCGCAATGACGACGGCACTTACAAGCGCGACGACAAGATGCAGCTCAACGGCATGCCCGGCGAGCAGGGCAAGCTGCAGGAACGCACCAGCAAGGTCGGCGACGACCTCTCCGCGATGGGCGGCATCGTTTACACCTGGGCGGTCAAAGACGTCACCAGCACCATGGATAACGTGAAGGAAGACCTGGCCAAGCCGATGACCGGCGAAGAGACGCAGATCGAGCAGGCACAGGTGATCGAACAACTCGACGCAATGATCGCCGCGTTGGCGACCAAGCCGAAGGAGAATCCGTTCGATCCCAAGGGCAGCCCGCCGCCGGGTGGTAGTGGTAGCGGCAGTCCTCCGCCGCCGAAGCTGCCGACCGAGGCCGAGCTCCGCCTGCTCCGCGCCAACCAGAACGCGATCAACCGCACCACGCACCTGCTCGATGCGATGGCGAAGAAGGACAACGCCAGGATCCTGCAACTCGGCGGCCGTGAAGGTGAGCTCCGTAATGTCTTCAAAGAGCTGATGAAGAAAGCCGGCGGCGCCGACATCGGCCCTGAGCCGGATCCGAACATCAAGATCGACGAAGAGCACGGCGAAGAAGCGTTGGTCAACCATGAGCTGGACAACGGGCTTCTTAACGACGGCGGCGCGGCCGCCGGTGGTGGCGGGAAGAAGCCCGCCGCTCCTCCGAAGGACGCGGCCGCTGCGGTCAAGACCGCCGGCGAGCGCATGGGCATGATCCGCCAGCGCCTCGCACTGAACAACGATGCGGGTAAGGTCACCCAGCTGATCGAGAAGAAGCTGCTGGAAGACATGGACAACCTGATCGACCAGGCCCGCCAGCAACAGTCCAAGTCCTCGCCTCCGCCTCCGGGCGCGGGCAAGCCGGGCGCCGCTCCGCCACAACCGGGTGGACAAGGTCAAGGTAAGCCGCAGAACGCGAAAGGCGGCGGGCAACCCGGCAAACAGGGCGGCAAAGGCGGATCATCGCCGGCCGGTGATTCAAGCCTAAGCGATGGTGGAGCATCCAATGTCGATCCTTCGGTCGACATTCACAACAACATTGCCGATTGGGGCGGCCTCACCCCGCGCGAGCGCCAGGCCGTTCTCGAAACCAAGAACGAAGTGATCATCGAGAAGTACCGCAACTACAGCGACGAATATTACAAGTCGCTTGCGATTCAACAGTCGGAGCAAAAGAAATGAACCGCAAGGATGCACTGAAAAAATCGGGACGACTCGCCTCGCGCGGGGCGCTGTTGTCGGTGATGTTGCTCGGTTCGTCGGCTTTCGCGCAGGAAGTCGTGAAGCCCAAGGCTGTTCCCGGCATGGTGGCGGAACACCCGGGCGTCAAAGGGGATGAAATCACCCCCGAGCAGCAGAAGGCAGTCGAGCAGGGACTGGCGTGGCTCGCCAAGGCGCAAAGCAAGGACGGCGCGTTCGGCGCGGCCGGTGGATTCTCCAAGCACGCGGGGATCACGGCGCTGGCGGGACTGGCGTTCATGCAGGCGGGCAATCTCCCCGGCCGCGGGCAGTACGGCGAAAACGTCCAGCACTGCCTCGATTTCGTCCTGGCCAGCTGCCAGGAATCCGGCCTGATCACCTCCGACCAATCCTCCGGCCCGATGTACGGCCACGGATTCGCCACGCTCTTCCTCGGCGAAGTCTACGGCATGACGCAGGACGACAACGTCAAGGAAAAGCTGCAGAAAGCCGTCCGGCTCATTCAAAAAACCCAGAACCCCGAGGGCGGCTGGCGTTACCAGCCGGCGCCTATCGACGCCGATATCTCCGTGACCATCTGCGAGATCATGGCGTTGCGTGCCGCCCGCGACGCGGGCATCAAAGTTGAAAAAGAGACGATCGACAAAGCGGTGAAATACGTCCGCGCCTGCCAGAACCAGGACGGCGGATTCAGCTACCAGGCCCGCGGCGCCGGTGGCGGCGGGTCAGGCTTTGCCCGCTCCTCCGCGGGTGTCGCCTCGCTCTATTACGCCGGTATTTTCGAAGGCGATGAACTCAAACGGGGACTGAAGTACCTCAACCAGTTCATGCCCGGCAAAGGCGCCGGCGCGGGAATGGAAGGCCATTACTACTACGGCAACTACTACTGCGTGCAGGCGATGTTCCTGGCCGGCGGCGATTACTGGGCAAACTTCTATCCCGCCATCCGCAATCAGCTCATTGCCCGCAAAGGGGCCAGCGATCACTGGAGCGGCGATTTCTCCGACGACTACGCCACCTCCATGGCGCTGATCATCCTGCAAATGCCCAACCGCTACCTACCGGTCTACGCCGGCAAGGGCCCGGGGAGCTAGGGCAGCTTGCATCGAAGGCGTATCGGAAGTGCCCTTACGTAGCCGCGAACGCCAGTTCGCGGTCTTGGAAAATAACCCGGACCGCGAACTTGCGTTCGCGGCTGCGAAAAAGACGCAGCGACTCGACCGAAGTTGCGGATCGCACTTAATTCCGATTTGCGATTTTTCACCATAAGGACGGATTCTTCTCGTGAATCTACGAACACTTTTTTCGGCGCTGTTGATCTTCCTTGTGGTGGGCGCAACCGCCCAGGCGCAAACGCGGTGGAATCTCACCACGGCGGATTTCCAGGCCCAGTCGATCAATCTCATGGAGATCGACGCGCAGGGTATTCGATACACCGATAAAGCCGCAACCGAGCAGACGCTGCCGATGGACCAGTTCGTCGGCATGGCGAGCCTCACCACGCCGCAGGCACGGGCGGGGGCGAAGTGGATGGCGATCCTCTCCACCGGCGGAAAGCTGGCCGGCGATGTGACCGCGCTCAAGGACGAAAAACTTACGTTCACCGGCGCGCTGGTCGGCGAAATGACGTTCCCACTGCGGCAGGTGATCCGGATCGATTCGCTCCCCCGCGCCGCCGCCATCAAGAAAGTGCCCCCGAGCAAGACGCACGACACGCTGCTGCTGGCCAACGGCGACAGCGTCATCGGCACCGTCGATTCGATCAGCCCTTCAGTCGTGACGATTAAGACTGATGCCGGCGCCAGCGACGTGCCGCTCGATTCCATCGCTGCGATCGTCTTCGCCGAAACCGGCGCGCCCGCCGGCCCGGCCGAGAAGGGCTTCCGCATTCGCCTAGATGACGGCTCGAATCTCACCGCCGCCGCCGTCGCGGCGCAGGGGGCGAACGTCACGCTCACGCTCCCCGGCGACGCCAAGCGCACGCTCGAGCTCGGCCGAGTCATTTCGATCGAACAGTTGGACGGGCCCGTCTGCTGGCTTTCTTCGGTCATCCCGACCGAAAACGTCCAGACGCCGTTCCTCGACACCAGTTGGCCGACGCGGATGAACACCAACGTGCTGGGCGAGCCGATCAAGTTCGCCGCGAAGACGTACACGCACGGCATTGGCGTGCACAGCAAATCGCTCCTCACCTGGGCGCTCGACGGCACGTACAAATCCTTCCGCACCCAGTTCGCCATCGATGGCAACCAGCCGTACGCCGACGTGGACGTGCGAATCCTCCTCGACGGCAAGGTCGTCCACGAAACCAAGGACCTGAAGACCGGCATCCTCTCGCCGGTCACAACGGTGGACCTCGGCAGCGCCAAGACGATCTCGCTTGTGGTTGATTACGGCGCCGGCTACGACGTACAGGACCGCGTGAACTGGATCGAACCCGCACTCCTCCGCGCCGCCGCATCGCCGCCCACTACGCAGCCGTAGTTTTCACACGACGTTCTGTTCACAAATCAAAGTCGTCATCGCGCTCGCATCAGGCCGCGCGATCACTATAATTCCGCGACCATGACTGCAGACCGATCGATCGCAAAATTAGCATTGGAGGACGGCACCGTTTTCACTGGCCAGGCGTTCGGCGCAGGCGGCACGAGCGAAGGGGAAGTCGTCTTCAACACCTCCATGACCGGCTACCAGGAGATTCTCACCGATCCGTCCTACAAAGGGCAGATCGTGACGATGACGTACCCGCTGATCGGTAATTACGGAATCAACCCGCAGGACGTGGAGAGCAAGCAGCCGCACGTGGCCGGGTTCATCGTGAAGGAATTGCCGCCGCTGTACAGCAATTACCGGGCGAGCATGAGCCTGGACGAATACCTCCGCGCGAACAACATCATCGGCATTGAGGGGATCGATACGCGGGCGCTGGTCCGCAAGCTGCGCATCAGCGGGGCGATGCGCGGAATTCTTTCGACAGAAATTCTCGACGACGCCAAGCTGGTCGAGAAGGCCCGCTCGGCGGCGCAGATGGAAGGTGCGGACTGGGTGAAGGCCGTCATGCCTTCTAAAAGTTCGGAGTGGACGGAGAAGCAGGGTGACTGGTCGCAAGGCCGGGTGGAGCGCGGCGACGGGTTGCACGTGGTGGCGCTCGACTGCGGCGCGAAATCGAACATTCTCCGTCACCTCGCCGAGCGTGGCGTGCGCGTGACGGTGCTGCCGCCGGACGTGACGACGGAGGAGATTCTCAAGCACAAGCCCGATGGGCTGTTCGTCAGCAACGGCCCCGGCGACCCGGCCGTGCTCGATTACGCCGTCAAGCCGATCCAGGGCGCGCTCGGCAAGGTGCCGATCTTCGGCATCTGCCTCGGCCACCAACTGCTCGGCCGGGCGATCGGCGCCGATACGTACAAGCTTAAGTTCGGCCATCGTGGTGGGAATCAGCCGGTGAAGAATCTTGATACGGGCCGCGTGGAAATCACCAGCCAGAATCACGGCTTTGCAGTCGAGCAAAAGTCACTCGAAGCGAAGGGCGGCGTTGTCACGCATCTGAACCTGAACGACGGAACGGTCGAAGGATTCCGCCACAAGACGTTGCCGGTTTTCAGCGTGCAGTATCACCCCGAGGCAAGTCCAGGTCCTCATGATGCTTCTTATTTGTTCGATGCGTTTGTCGACATGATGAAGACCAAGAAGCCACCGACGGGTGCTCGATTGAAGGAACTTCAAGCATTGCGCGAGTAGCACATTCAAATCAGGGATCTTGGATCCCTCGCATCACGGTAAAGCTTCCCCATTTTCTTTGTGAAACGATGGATCGAAGAATCCAGTTGTTTTTTTTCGGCGCAAAAAAACACGCCAGCGTATCGTTCAGGCAGGGGAGCCGGTTTCGCTCCGTAATGTCCTGCCAACGGATCTGGCGTGAGAAGAAGTTGGTCACCATGGTAGACCGACCTCTTAATTCATACTTTGCCCGTCTTCGCCGGCCGTTACAAGTAAAAAATCCCCCGCGAATCGACTTTTTTATCGGCCTCTACGGTTCAGCTTGATCTCACTGCGCGCCCGGATTGTGTCGATGTTTGATTCAGCGTTAGAATAAAGGTCCTTTCGGCGCAGGAGTTAACGGAAAATGAAGCAGTCACTTTTCATTGCATTTGCAGTAGCACTCGTTGGAGTCGCCGGTTGCCGTTCACGTTCGAGCAGCGTGCCGGCAGCGCCGGCAGGCAGCAGCTACAACACTTCTTCGATGACGACCAAAGGCGACCTGGTGGTCGTGCCGGTCGCCTCGACTTTGGTCGAAATGTCGAAACCCGACGTGAGCTTTAAGAGCAACAGCGTAGTGATTTCCGGCTTCGTGCGCCTCCGCGGTGCGAAGTTCAATCCCGATGCCGTCGTGCTCATGATGGTCGTTGACCGCCACGGCAACGAAGCGCAGCAGATCAGGGCCGTCCTGCGCGAAACCGATACGTCCGGCACACTTTCATATCGCGCCAATTTCGGCCCCGTGCCGGATAAAGGCTCGACCGTGTCGCTGGCGTACGACGACTGGCACCCGACGGACAATTACTCTGCCGCCTACATCGGCTCCGGCGGGAGTGGTTCAAGCTCGGCCAAAGGGGCTATTAGCAGCGGCAGCGGGTCCAAGTCCACACGAACCGGTGGCGGGTCAAAGCGCGGCAAGTAATAGCTCAATCGGGTTCGAGATCCGGATCGACTGCGTGGGAAATGCGTGCCTTCAGCTTGTAGCCAACTATCGCTACTCGCCTGTTCCGCATCGGATCGATTTATCGGACCCACCTGTTCAGAATCCCGCCTGATTTTCCGCTAACGCTTCAAATCTGCGATGGTCTGAAAAAGACTCGCCATAGTCGTAAATGGCGGCGGCCGAAGATCATAATACGTGGTATAATCAAACCGACAGACGTGTCGGCAACGAGGGCGAAGAAATGAGTCAGGTCATGGATGCGGGGACTCGCATCGCGGCTGATCACGGCGCGCGCAAGCGCGTCGATCAGCAGGTGTCTAACCGCGTCCGCCGCGATGGTAAATTCTTCCGACTGGGGACTGAAAAGTTCTACATCAAGGGCGTCACCTACGGCCCGTTCGAAGACAACGCGGACGGTCATCCGCTCCCTTCGCCCGCACAGGCCGCGAAGGATTTCACACAGATCCGCGATCTCGGCGGCAACACCGTTCGCATTTATCACACGCCGCCGAAGTGGTTTCTTGATCTGGCCGAGCAGTCGGGGCTGAAGATTTTCCTAGACGTCTCGTGGCCGAAAAATCTCACGTTCGTGGACGATGAAGAGCTCACCCGCCAGGCACAGGAAGCCGTTCGCACCGCCGCCCGCGCGTGCGGCAATCACCCGGCCGTATTCGCGATCAGCGTGGTGAACGAAGTTCCGTCTGACATCGTTCGTTTCGTCGGCGCGCCGAAAATCGCCGAATTCATCGACGTCCTGGTGGACATCGCCAAGGCCGAAGCGCCGCAGTGCCTGATCACCTTCGCCAATTATCCGACGACCGAATACCTGCAGCCGAAAAATATCGACTTCACCTGCTTCAACGTTTACCTGCACGACTTCGGCGTGTTCCGAAACTACATGGCGCGCCTGCAGAACATCGCCGGCGAAAAACCGCTGGTGCTCGGCGAATACGGCATTGATACGAGCAAGGAAAAGTCCGAGGACCAGCAGGCGGAAATTCTCAGCAATCACGTGAGGGCGGTCTTCGAAGAAGGGGCCGTCGGCACGTTCATCTTCAGCTACACTGACGACTGGGTCGTGCACAATTACCGCATCGAAGACTGGAAGTTCGGCCTTGTTCGGACCGATCGCTCGCCCAAGCCGGCGTTCGAAGCGGTGAAGAAAGTCTTCGCCCGCGTGCCGCAGACGGCCGACGACAAGCTGCCGAAGGTGAGCGTCATCATCTGCTCGTATAACGGCGCGAGCACCACGCAAACGTGCCTGGCCTCGATGGAAAAGTTGCGCTACCCGGATTACGAAGTGATTTTCGTCGATGACGGCAGCACCGACAACACGCAGGAAATCGTCGCGAAATTCCCGTGGGTGCGGAACATCAAGCAAAAGAACATGGGCCTGAGCTATGCCCGCAACGTCGGCATGAATGCGGCGCTGGGCGAAGTGATCGTCTACACCGACAGCGACTGCGAAGCCGACGAGGATTGGCTATACTTCCTCGCGCTCGCACTCGTTCGTAGCGGCCACAAGGGCATGGGCGGGCCGAACCTGATTCCGGATGAAGGCAGTTGGGTGGCCGATTGCGTCGGCCTCAGCCCCGGCGGGCCTACACACGTGATGATCAACGACCGCGAAGCCGAACACGTGCCCGGCTGCAACATGGCGTACTACACGTGGGCCGCGAAGGAAGTGAACGGCTTCGACCCGCAATACCGCGCCGCCGGCGACGATGTCGATTTCATCTGGCGACTGCAGGCGAACGGCCATTCGATCGGATTTTCTCCCGCCGCACAGGTCTGGCATTACCGCCGCAACACGGTGAAGGCGTATCTCAAGCAGCAGCGCGGCTACGGAACGGCCGAGGCGCTGCTGAAGTACAAGCATCCCGATCACTTCAACTCGCTCGGCGCCAGCCACTGGCGCGGCAAGATCTACGGCGGCGAGCAGATCGGCGTGCGCACCGGCGGCGACGTGATCTACCACGGCGTCTTCGGCACTGGGCTTTTCCAAACCATCTACCGCCGGCCCGCATCAATGCTTGCGGCGATGCTGATGAGCATCGAGTGGCATTTGCTGACCGCGTTCGTCTTCGTGCTCGGCCTGGCATTCGTGCCGCTGCTGTACGTCGGCCTGGCGATGTTCATGGTGCCGATCCTGCTCGCAGCTGTCGCGGCGATGCAGTCGCCGATGCCTAAGCACAAACATACGCTCACACGCCCGCTCATCGCCTACCTGCACTGGCGGCAGCCGATCGCGCGCGGATGGGCGCGCTACTCCGTCCGCCTGAAGAACAAGATCATGAAAGGCGACGCCAGCGGCTACCGCCGGCCGCACGCGCTGCCGTTCGATCATGCCCAGCGCGACACGCTCTGCTACTGGAGCCACAACCAGGATCGCATTCCGCTCCTGCAGCAGATCACCAGCGAAGTGCAGAAGGCCGCGTGGAGAATGCGCGTCGACAGCGGCTGGAACGACTGGGATCTGGAAATCTACGGCTCGCGGTACACCAAGGTGCGAATCACCACAGCCACCGAACATCACCCCAGCGCGCATGGAATGCTCACGCGCGTGCGAATCGAGCAGCACATGAGCAAGTTCTGCCTCGTGATTCTCGTTGCGAGTCTGATGCTCTGCACGCTGTTGCTCGTGCACATCTGGCCGTTCAGCCGGCCGGCGGTGCTCGTGCCGATGGCGGTGCTGGCGATGTACGCGGTCAACCGCATGCAGGTGCGCACGCCGATCTTCGGGCTCGTCGATGAAGCTGCCGAAACCGCAGGCTTCTTCCCGATTCCAACGAAAGTGCCCTCAAAAGTCGCAAAACCCCGCGTGGCGGAAGAAGCCGAACTGGAAGAAGACGAAGACGGCACGCCTTCGATCGTGTAACCTATCGGCAGGTTTGTCATGTCGTCTTACCGGCGCGCAATCAGCTATTTTCGCCCCGATCTTGGCAAGATCGTCCTGTCCCTGGTGATGATCGCGGCCGGCGTGGCGGCGAGCGTCACTTGGCCGATCCCGATGTCGATCCTCATCGATCGCGTTCTTAGCGGGAAGACCGATTCCAACTGGCTGCCGTATCGGCTGTTCGATCGCTTCGCGCCTACCGACAAAACATTGCAAGTCATCATGCTCGCGGGGATTCTGCTGGGGCTTCGCCTCATCGGCGAACTGCTGCAGATGCTGCAGACGATCGTCAGCATCCGCATCGGCTACAACGGCATGGTGCGCGTGCGGTACGACCTGTTCCGTAAACTGCAGGCGCTGTCGCTCGCGTACCACCGCAGCCAGCCGCAGGGCGACGCGATCTACCGGCTCAGTTCAGATACCAATGGATTTTCTACCGTACTCAACGTGCTGACCAAGGGAATCCTGGTCAACACCGTCACGCTGATTTTCATGGCATGGGTGATGTTCAGCATGAACTGGAAGCTGACGCTGTCCGCCCTGATGGTCGTGCCGGCGCTGCTGGTTGTCATCAAGCACTACGGGAAGAAGTTCAAGGTGCTTTACACCAAGTCGTACGAGTACGATTCGGATGTTACGACTGCCATTCAGCGGTCAGTCTCGTCCATAGGCATCGTGCAGGCGTTCGGCCGCGAGAAGGATGAATTCGATAACTTCATCGCCACCCAGGGCAGCAGCATCAAGTTCAAGATGACGCTGCACTGGCACGAGGTGCTCTACTGGCTGTGGCTGGGCGCCATCTTCGCGACCGGCTCGGCGTTAATCGTGGGTTACGGCGGATACCTGGCGCTCAAACACCCGGAAGCGCTGACAGCCGGAATGTTGCTGACGTTCCTCACCTACATCGGACAGTTGTACCAACCGCTCAGCGCGCTGACCGGCACGGGCGCGAGCCTGGCCGGCGCGATGGCGCAGGTGGATCGCGTGATTGAAGTGCTGGACCGCGATCCGATCATCAAGGACGCGCCCGATGCCGTTCATCTGCCGAAAAAGCCGCGGGTGTTGACGTTCGAAAACGTCGGCTTTGAATACCGAACCGACGCGCCCGTGCTGCAAGATATCAACTGCCAGATTTCGCCCGGCCAGATGGTCGCATTCGTCGGCAGCAGCGGCGTAGGGAAAACCACGCTGCTCAATCTGCTGCCGCGGTTTTACGATCCGACGAGCGGCGCGATGAAACTTGACGGTATTGATGCTCGCAAGATCAAGGTCGCCGATTTGCGCAGGCACGTGGCGCTGGTTCTGCAGGACAACGTGATTCTGCCGACCACGGTTTCTGAAAACATCGCCTACGGCCGCCCCGATGCGACCGACGCCCAGATCGCCCACGCCGCCGAGCAGGCCGGCGCCGCAGTGTTTATCGGCAAGCTTCAGAACAAGTACGAGGAACAGATCACCGAATCCGGCGCCAATCTCTCCGGCGGGCAGAAGCAGCGGATCAGCATCGCCCGCGCGCTGCTGACGGAGGCGCCGATCATGGTGCTCGACGAGCCCACCAGCGCCCTCGACCCGCTCCACGAGCAGATGATCACTCAAACCCTCCGCGACCTGAAGCGGCAACGCACGATCATCCTCGTCAGCCACCGCCTGAGCACCGTGGCCGATTGCGATCAGATTTTCGTGATGGACGGCGGCCGAATCGTCGAGCAGGGCACGCACGATGAACTGGTTTCACGCCGCGGCGTATACTTTTCAATGGCCAAGCATCAGATGAAACTCCAGGACGACGCCCCGATTCCGGCAACGGAGCCGACTCAATGATTTCCCCTCATAAAAAACTTCGCATTATCGTCGGCGGCATGGTCGGGCAGTTTCCGCTGGGCGGGGTGGCGTGGGATTATTTTCATTACTGCCTCGGGCTGCACGCCCTGGGGCATGACGTCTACTACCATGAGGACACGTGGGTTTGGCCGAACGATCCGGTGAAGGGTTACCAGTCGGACGACGCGAGTTACACCTGCAAATTCATCCAGACCTTTTTCGACAAGTACGCGCCGGCGCTGGCGAACAAGTGGCACTATCGGCTGGTAAATGAGCAGTCGTACGGCATGACGCTCGAAGCGTTCAATGAAATCTGTCGTACAGCCGACGTGTTTCTCAATGTGTCGGGCGCGTGCTTTCTTCCTGGCGCGCTAAATCCCAAGGCGATCAAAGTCTTCATGGATACCGATCCTGGCTACAACCAGATCATGATGTACGAGCGGCCGACGTGGGGCTCGGACGTCGATGGGTGGGTGAAAGCGTTAATGGCGCACGATCGTCACCTCACGTATGCGGAAAATATTTACGCCGATGATTGCGTCATTCCTCGTCTGGGAATTGACTGGCAGCCGACGCGGTGCGTCGTGACACTGCCGGACTGGGTGGGCGTTCGCAATACGCCGATTCAGGCAGGTGCGCCGTTTACCACGGTGATGAGCTGGAGCTACTACAGCGGTCCGTTGACACACAAGGGTGTCACGTACGATCAGAAGGCACCGGAGTTCGCGAAATTTCAAGACCTGCCGAAAAATGTGAGTGTGCCGCTCACGGTCGCGGTGGGCGGCCATCGCATGCCCGCCGACGAGATTCGAGCGGCGGGGTGGAAACTGATTCCCGCCCTTGATGTTTCGCTGACCGTCGATCAATACGTCAAATACATCGCCGATTCGGCCGGCGAGTGGTCGATCGCTAAGAATGTTTTCGTCGGAACCCGCAGCGGCTGGTTCAGCTGCCGCACCGCGTGCTACCTGGCAGCCGGGCGGCCGGCGGTCGTGCAGGATACCGCCTGGAGCAAGTACGTCCCCAGCGGCGAAGGTGTGATCGCGTTCAGCACGATGGAAGAATGCGTGGACGGCCTGAACCGCGTAACGGCCGAGCCGATCCGCCACCGCTTGGCCGCGTATGAAATCGCCCGCGAATACCTGGCTGCCGACAAAGTGCTGCCGCCGATGATCGAAGCGATTTTCGCGACGCCTCGGAAGGGCTCGATCACCCCGGGCGCGATTCCACCTTCGATCGGGCAGGTGAAAGCGACGCCTGACAGTTCATCGCAATCGACGTAAGCGCACAACGTCACTCAGTTCGGTCGTCGCTGATTGTGATGCGTCTTAGTGGGTTTCAGTAGGGGGTTTCGCAGCTTCCCCTTCGGCGTGCTTTCGGGCGACAATGTCGTTCAATTGGCGCCGGCGCTCGCCGCCCATGATGGAAAGCATCGCCCAAAGGCCAATTGCGCAAAATGACATGACGGTCCAGAACATCTCCATTTCTTATCGGCTAATTCGTGCCTCTACCTGCACGCTGCCTCACACGATGGATTCCACGCGAAATCCATCCTGCCATGCGTACCCGTTGCGATAGGCGGACAGGGTCATCGGGCGTTTGCCTTCTGGCTGGACGTCGAGGATTTCGATTTTGCCGTCGATAGTGGTGCCGGTGATTTTACCGGTGCCGGCGTGCGAAACCGCAAGCGGCCGGGCGCGCAGCAGGGTGAGGCGGACAACTTCTGCGCCGGTTGGATCGATCAGACGCACGCGACAGCCTGGCCACGGTGAAAGGCCGTTGATTTTGCGGGCAAGTTGCTTGGCGGGTTGCGACCAGTCGAGCATCGCCGACTCGCGGGAGAGCTTGGGCGCGAGCGTGGCTAGCGAATGATCCTGCGACGTTTCGATGGCCTTGCCGGCCGCGAGTTGCTGCAGGGTTTCGAGCATCAGCGGCGCGCCGTCCTGCGATAAGCGATCGTGCAATTCGCCGGCGGTTTCGGTTTCGCCGATTGCGAGCGATGACCGGGCGAGAATCGCCCCGGCGTCCATCTTTTCCGCGAGGCGAATGATCGAGTTGCCCGTGATTTCATCGCCGCTCAGGATCGCCCAGTTGATCGGCGCGGCACCTCGGAACCGCGGCAGTCGAGACGAGTGCAAATTCACGCTCCCCAGTCGCGGGTGATTCACAACGGCCGGCGAAATCTTCTGGCCGAAAGCGATGACGACCATCACATCCGCCGGCGGCAGCGGAAGGGCGTTGATGTTGTCGGTCCGCTCCAGCGGCAAGTTGCGATCGAGCGCGAACTGCGCGATCGCCGTAGGCGTGAGCTTCCGGCCACGCCCGGCGGGGCGATCCGGCTGGCTGACGACTTGCACGATCGTGTGACCCGTCGATACGAGTGTCGCAAGCGTCGGCAGGCCGAACTCACCGGAGCCAGCGAAGATGATTTTTAGCAAGTCCATTCGGATTTTTACCACGGAGGCACTAAAGCACTGAGGCACGTTCGTCATTCGAGCATGGCTTGTCCGCGCCAAGCCATATAAAGCGGAGTCAGGTCAAATCGATTGAAACTTCGAGCGCGCCTCCGTGCCTCCGTGGTTCACCTCTTCTTCTTCGGCTGCGATTCCTCATACTTCTCCTCCAGCTCCCGCAACTTTTTCTTCGCGGCGATTTTGCCGGCCGGACCCATGCGGTCCATCAGTAGCGTTCCGTTGAGGTGGTCGAATTCGTGCTGCCACACGCGGGCGGGGAATTCGTCGGAGCGGAGGTCGAAGGGTTGGCCGTTCACGTCCTTGGCGGTAACTGCAAGCGATCTGGCGCGCAGGATCAGTCCCTCGATTCCAGGAAGGCTGAGGCAACCTTCCTCGGCCTCGGCTTCTCCCTCGGCATCGCTCAATACGGGGTTCACGAAGACGCGGTCATCCTCCGGTTCGCCAGTGGGGTTGGCGACGAACAGCCGGATGTTCAACCCAACCTGCGGGGCGGCCAGACCTACGCCTTTGGCTTCCCGCATCAGCTCCAGCATGCGCGCCGATAGGACGGCAAGCGACTCGTCGAAAACCTCAACCGGCGTGCTGATTTTTCGCAACCGGGGGTCGGGCCAAAGGATGATTTTCAGGTTGTCATACATACTGCAATCCCTAAACTCGGCCTATACTCTAGTGGCAACTGACTTTAGATGTCAGACCGTAACCGATTGGTTGACAGCTTCAACCCATTCCGTTTAGATTAGGAACTCGCGCCCGTTGCGGGTCTTCAACACAGCGGACGGCGATCAGATCTACATCTTTGGCAGCTGCAAACAATCGGCAGGTATTCAACGTGGCAGAAGTTCCCCCAGGCTATAGAGACATTCCTCCGGAAGACCAGGCGAAGGCGAAGGTCTTTTTCGACCGCGGCCAGACGGTCGCCGGCACCGGCAACTACGAGTACGCCATCGAAATGTACCTGCAGGGTTTGGCTCTCGATCCCGATGCCATGCGCGCCCACCAGGAGCTGCGCGATATCTCCCTCAAGCGTAAAGCGGGCGGCGGAAAAGATCTCGGCTTCATGGAAAAAATGAAGCTCGGCAAGTCCAAGGAAGATCGCGAATCGATGCTGAACGCCACCAAGCTGCTCAGCTACGATCCGGGTAATACCGATCGGATGATCGCCATCCTGCAGGCCGCGCTGCGGGCGGGATTCTACGATACCGTCATGTGGCTCGGCCCGATTCTGCAAAAGGCCAACGCCGATTCGAAGTCGCCGGATTTCAATAAATTTATCGTTCTCAAAGACGCCTACAAGAGTCTCAAGCAGTGGAAACTCGCCACCGACGCCTGCACCTACGCATTGCGATTGCGGCCCGATGACATGGACCTGCAAACCGAGATGAAAAACCTCGGCGCGCAGCACACCATGACCGAAGGCAAGTACGGCAACGCCGGCAGCTTCCGCGACAGCATCAAAGACATGTCCGGCCAGGTGAAGCTGATGGCGGGGGACAAAGACATCCGCAACGTCGATGTCATGGCCGGCATTATCTCCGACGCCGAGGCGGAACTCGCCAAGGACCCGAACGAGCCCGGAAAGCTGATGAAGCTGGTGGATGCGCTCGTCAAGAGCGAATCGCCCGATTACGAAAACCGCGCCATCGAGCTGCTCGAGGCGGCGTATCAGCGGACCAAGCAATTCCGCTACCGCCACAATGTCGGCAAGATCAAGCTGGCGCAGCTTTCACGAATGGAGCGCACGCTTCGCACCAACCTGCAGGCCAACCCGACCGATGTCAGTGTCCGCAATCAGTACGCCCAGTTCATCCAGGAAAAGACCGAGGAAGAGCTCGAAGAACTCAAGCTCTGGGTGGAGAATTACCCGACAGAAACCACGTACCGCATGGAAGTCGCCAAGCGCATGTTTGACCTTAAAAAATACGGCGAGGCGATCCCCGTCTTCCAGCAGGTGCGGAATGATCCCAAGCACCGCGTCGATGCCGGCATCTTCCTCGGGCAGTGCTTTCTTGGGGCGGATTTCGTGGAAGAGGCGATCGATACGCTCAAGGGCATTATTGACGAGTACCAGTTGAAAGGGGACGACCGCAGCAAGCGGATGAATTACTGGTACGCCCGCGCCTTGGAACAGAAGGGCGAGATCCCCGATGCGATCAAGAGCTACAGCCAGGTGGCGATGATGGAATTCCACTACCGCGACGTGCAGGCCCGGATCAAAAAACTCCGCAGCGGCGGCACGAACTAGCCGCAGGTAATTGCGAGACGAATCCCAGAACTTCCCCTACAAGCGGTTCGCGTTACAAACTGCTGTTCAAGGATGACCAGCGTGCAAGCACTTTCGTGCCGACGCGGGTGATCAGCGCAATGCACGCGACGACGATGAGTCCGGCTATCAGTGCGTATTCGAGCACTTCGCCGCCATTTTCGTCCTTCAGCAGTCTCAAGATGTGAAATTTCGCCGTTTTCACCGAAAAGCTCCTTCGATAAAGTTTATCCGATCTATAACTTGCGTATCGTCCTAATGATTCACTCATTTGAGAGTAGACGCAGGATTATTTGCAGTCTGATAACGGTTTCGGCGATCGTCGGCGTGAGAGTGGGAACGTTCGCTTTACATTTAGCCCAGTCCCACTAATATATTCCTCCCCTTGAACCGCGGAACTTCGCGGCCGGGGCAAATTTTGAAGCGACCCAGGAGATTCACGTGGCCCATTCATTGTCAGCACAAAAACGCATCCGCCAGAACATCAAAGCCAAGGCCCGCAATCGTGCCCGCAAGGATTCGATCAAGCAGGCGACCAAGGGCTTCCTCAGCGCCCTGGCCGCTGGCGACGCCGCCAAGGCCGAGACCGAACTGCGGTCGACCGTTCGCCTGCTAGATCGCGTAGCCAGCAAGCACACGATCCACAAGAACGCCGCCTCGCGCAAGCGCAGCCGACTGACGCGCCGCCTGAACGCACTCAAGGCCGGCACCGCACCCAAGGCCGTCGTCAAAGGCGCCGCCAAACCCAAAGCCGCCAAGGCGACCACCAAGAGCGCCGGCAAGGGCGCCGGTAAAAAGGCCGCGAAAGCCTAATCGCGGCCTCACGATAGCCGACCCAACACGCTTCCCGTAAACTCTACGGCATTCGGCAATAGGCATCAGCAGACGACGTTTTTCCGCTCCGGCGGAAGCGCCGTGTGATTGGTGCCGATTGCCGAGTGCCGTTTTTTTGTTGAATGCAAAATGCGAAATGCAAATTGCAAATTGAGAAAAAGATTCAGTTGATTCATAAATTTGCATTCTGCATTTTGCAATTTGCATTTCTGGAGATCCTCCCATGGCCGACGCCAATCTGATGGAACAGATCGTCTCTCTCTGCAAAAAAACCGGATTCGTCTACCCCGCCAGCGACATCTACGGCGGCATCAACGGCTTCTGGGACTACGGCCCGCTCGGCGTGCTTCTGAAGAACAACATCCGCGACTGGTGGTGGCGAAACATGGTCGAATGTCCGCCGATCGGGCCGGACGGACATCCCGTGGAGTTGGTCGGCTTGGATTCTTCCATCATTCAGAATCCCAAGGCGTGGGTAGCCAGTGGCCACGTGGGGGGGTTCAGCGATCCGATGGTGGATGATCGCGAGAGCAAAGCACGCTATCGCGCCGATCACGTCATGGTCTACGTGCCCAAGGACGGGCAGGGTCACGCCTTCGCTTTCATGCCGGGTGATGAAGAAGCCGCCGAAAAGAAGATCAAACGCGATGCCAAGCGCAATCCCTCCGATTACGAACGCGTTGCGCTCACCTCACTAAATGTTGACCAGTACGGCAACATCGTGGCACCTGCTGCGAAAGCCGCTGGCACGTTAACTGAACCCCGCGCGTTCAACTTGATGTTTATTACCTTCGTTGGCGCACTGGCTGATGAAGATGCGAAGGTCTACCTCCGACCCGAGACGGCCCAAGGCATTTTCCTCAACTTCAAAAACATTGTTGATACGACGCGAGTCCGAATTCCATTCGGTGTTGCACAAGTTGGAAAAAGCTTTCGGAATGAAGTCACGCCACGAAACTTCATCTTCCGCTCGCGCGAGTTTGAGCAGATGGAGATGGAATGGTTCTGTCATCC
Source organism: Tepidisphaerales bacterium (assembly GCA_038329865.1). Lineage (GTDB taxonomy): Bacteria > Planctomycetota > Phycisphaerae > Tepidisphaerales > Tepidisphaeraceae > JANMES01. Next base: position 91,312 of record JBBQNK010000014.1, read on the forward strand.
CGATGATGCAAAGAAGTGGTTCGACTTCTGGAAAGAACAGAGGATGAACTGGTGGCGGTCGCTGGGTGTCAGCGAAGACAATCTGCGTTTCCGCCAACACGACCATGACGAGCTCAGTCACTACGCAAAAGAGGGCGTCGGGACGGCTGACATCGAATACAAGTATCCGTTCACCGCACCGGAATACGGTGAACTCGAAGGAATCGCTCACCGCACCAATTTCGACTTGAAAGCTCATGAAAAAGACTCCGGTCAGCGTCTGGACTATTTCGATCAGGACTTGCAAGTGAAGCTCAAAGCGGAAGGCGTTTCCGACGAAGAAATCAAACGGCGGTCGCGCTATCATCCGCACGTCATCGAGCCTGCCAGCGGCCTGACGCGGGCGGTCCTCGTGCTGCTGTGCGAGGCGTACACGATCGACGAATCGCGGCCGAGCAAGATGTATATGAAGTTCAAGCCGAAGTTCGCTCCGATCAAACTCGGCATCTTCCCGCTGGTCAACAAAGACGGCATGCCGGAAATCGCCGAGAAACTCTACATGGAGCTACGGCAGAAATTCACCTGCCAGTACGATCCAAAGCAGAACATCGGCAAACGCTACGCCCGTATGGACGAAATCGGTACGCCGTTCTGCATCACGATTGATACGCAGACGCTCAGCGACCAGACCGTGACGATCCGCCATCGCGACACCCAGCTGCAGGAGCGGATCGCGATCGACAAAGTCGGCGCGTTCGTGGCGGCTAAAATTGAAGAATAGAGATGAGTTATTTGGAATTGGGTATCAGGTATTTGGATGGGAAATCGAAGTGAATTGAAAGCGGTAACAAACTTCGACCTCCAACCCTAATACCGAATATCCAATACCAAATACCAAACCCTTATGCCCGCCCAACTCGACATTCTCGCCCTAGAGCCGTTTTACGGCGGCATGCGGCGGACGATGCTGGAAATCATCGTGCGCTGCTCACGTCATCGCTGGACCGTGCTCAAGCTCCCGCCGCGAAGAATGGAGCGACGGCTTTCCGCGGCGGCACATTGGTTCTCGGAGCAACTCACGCGTCACTGGGTGGGGCGGCTCGATCTGCTTTACACCAGCGACGCGCTCAACCTGGCCGACCTGTACCGCCTCTCGCCGACGCTGATGCAGAAGCCGGCCGTCGTGTATTTCCACGCCAATCAACTGCCCGAGCCGAATGTGGGACAGCAGGGGCCTCACGATCTGGTGAATCTCTCCACCGCGACGGCTGCGAATGAAATCTGGTTCAACTCGCTCTTTCATCTGAAGAATTTTCTCGCCAAGGCGTCGGCATTGGTGGATCGACATGCAGAGCTTTCGTCGCAAAGCCCGATGGCGAGCCTTACGGCCAAAGCACACCTGATGCCCCCGCCGGTGGATTTAAGTTTCGTGCGCGAGCTTGGGAAAACCGTTCAGTCGCCGCGGAAAGAACGGCTGATCTTCATCGACACGCGCGACGCCGACATGCCGCTGCTCAACGAAGCCCTCGCCACCGTCGCCCGGCGCGGCGAGCCGTTCGATCTGATCACCGTCGGCCCGGTCGAAGAATTATCGGCCAACCTGCCGCGCCGAACGCTCAGCGAAACCGACGACGTCGGCCAAATCCAGGCGATGTACGAGGCGGGGATTTACCTCAGCGCCAAACCCCACACGCCGTGCGACCTGCACGCCATCCGCGCCCTGACGGCCGACTGCTGGCCGATCGTGCCGAAGTCCGGCGTGTACCTCGACCTGATCCCCAAGAAGCTTCACTCCGCCTGCCTGTACGATGCCGATGCCGACACGCTCGCCAGCCGGATTCAGGATCATCTGTACATCGAAAAGCCCACCGATTACGCCGCCGACGTGACGAAGATCCTCAAGCCGTTCGACGCGATCGCCGCGTGTAAAGCGATCGACCAACGTCTGGACGAGATCGCGAAGAACGGCGTGGCGAAGGCGTGAGGTTTAGTGCGAGCATTCTTGCCACTGAAGTGGCAAGCCCGGGCGCGGGCATTTCATAACGCGAACCGATCCGAGGCAGGCATATTGGACCCAGACGTAACTCCCCTTTCACGTCCTATAATCAGTGTTAT